>LPNH01000220.1 GCA_001543385.1 Candidatus Hemicellulosilyticus sp. P3 | reverse complement strand
TAGAGACTCAACGGCTTCAACATTCTTCTGAGGTTTGCGTAGAGCCACATAACTCCTTATTGGCTTTCAATTGCTGATGCAAAGGTACATATTTCGACTGATATAAACAAATATTTTTGAGAAAAACTGCCGATCTTAACATTTGTCGGGAAAGGGATTGACTCCGCACCAAAGAGATTGTCCTTAGGATGGCCGAAATGTCGGCTATGCTGAGGACAATCACTTTTCGTGCTGTCACGGATGCAAGAAACAAGATGCCCCGACGGTGTGCAGTTGCTGAACAATCCGTGATTGGCACAACTGCACGGCATCGGTGCATCACATTTCTGGCCTGCATCCGTAAAGGTGTCCTTTCCCGAACGACTTAGTAAGCCCACTATCTGAGACCATCAAAAAAACTTTTTCTTGCTGTATATCCCAAAGCCTGGTTGTGAAAGACGCGTCCGATTCAGCCGACGCTGCACACTTCATTGTGGTTGTCCCCTTCTTCTGTCGGTAGGCTTTCACAAGTCTCACATATACATATTCTGAACCGTTAGCCAAAAGAACGATAGATGACCGTTGCCATCTAACACGCCCCTAATACCTGAAAAGCACATCCAACCGTCGTAAAAGGGAATTATGTCGTCGGACAAGTTTCATAGCCTTGTCGGTATGCAAGATACTGAGAATGCTATGAAACACGTCCGACTGATGGCGGACGAGCGAAAACGGCTGTCCTCACTTGCAAACTGGAAACCACAAGGGCATTCAGTATCGCAGGTGAGGACAGCCCATTTCTTTATCTCGTCCACTCTTTCTTTGTGTCCTTTTACGAGCACATTCCCATACTAAGCCAATTTGTCAGGTTCGCTGCCACGAACACGAACGAAGGGGAGTAGCCAATGGCGCGTAATCCGTTTCCCGAACCACCGCATTTTGTCTTCCTGTCGCCTGATGTTTGATCGTTCCAGCGGCAAAGGTAAAACGCAAATTGGAATGGCAAAGTCCCCGAAAAAACTTTGCGAATCCAATTCTGCTACCTTTGATTGGGCCGCAGGAACGAACAAACGGCGATAGGAAGACGCAGAAAAAAAACGGTGGATTCGAGGAAACGGAATTAGTTCATTAGGAACTTCACTTCACAGCTCCTGAATCCGCAAAAAATTAAAGATTATGGCAGACAACATCACATTGACAACAACAGCGGTTATCTGCTTCGTCTCATACCGCATCCTCCTGTGGGCAGTCCGCATCCTGTGGTATTGCTTCAGGGCAGTAGTGTACCTCGTCCTATGGCTTATCAGAGCCGCTTTCTGGACGATGCTATATCTCACACGTATCATCCTCTAATTCCCTACCGACTATGCTCAAATACGCCATTATGCAGTACACTCCGCAACGCTACATGCGCCGTGCAGACTTCGACACCCAAGAAGATATGCGCCACTTGCTCGACTTCAAGGCAGGTCGCAGGTATGCCACCAAATGGGCTGCAGACCTTGTGGCAAGAACACTCGCACCGATGGACTTGACCAATACCATCATTGTGTGCATCCCTGCCAGTTGCGAGCAGACCAACAAGCGCAGGTACAAGCGTTTCTCTGCCACCGTGTGCGCAAAGTGCAAGGCTATCAACGGCTTCGAGCATATCCAGGTTATCGGCAAGCGTGAGAAAGTGCATATCAGCAAACGACACGACCAAGTGAGCAACGTACAGATAGACGCTGACTATTTCAACGGCAAGCGTGTTTTGCTGATTGATGACATCTGTACGACCTGCGCCACCGCCAACGCATTTATCGAGCAGATGCAGAAGGCAGGAGCAGACGTGCGTATGACCCTCTTTCTCGCCAAGACCAAGAGTTATCGCAGAACATCAACAAATTATCAATACAACTGATTATGAACGCAGCAACATTAAGACTGAGCATTAAGCAGTGGGCACCCGAAGACCGCCCCACCGAGAGATTACAGCGTTTAGGCGCAGAGTCACTAACCGATGCAGAACTACTTGCCATCCTCATAGGCAGCGGTACGCAGCAATACAGCGCAGTGGATATTGCCAACAATGTATTGGGCAAGTTCAACCGCAACCTCAACACATTGGGCAAGGCTCGTTTCGATGAAATCCTCGACACTGAGGGAGTGGGTACACAGACAGCGTGCAAGATACTCGCAGCCGTAGAGTTGGGCA
>LPNH01000219.1 GCA_001543385.1 Candidatus Hemicellulosilyticus sp. P3 | reverse complement strand
TGTTCAGTTCCTTCGGGATGATATGGCCGCGGCACAGCGTCGAAAAACTGCTCTGCATACGGTTGCGCTCCCTGGTGGTCTTCGTCAGGTAGAGGTAGCACTTATGGTTCAGGTATGGACGTTCGTTGAAATGGCGCTCGAAACTGCGGGACAGGAAGGTCATGCCGTCCTTCTGCAACTCCGGCTTGTAGGTCTCACGGATGAACCAGTCCTGCTTATGCACGATGCTGTAGTCGGGCAGTACCTTGATGGCCTTGCACCAGCAGCCGTGGATGGTCTCATACTCCTGTGAGGTCACGGTGTAGAGTTCCGGCAGCGTCACCTCGAAGGCGACGGTCAGGTCTGCGTCCTTCGACACGATGCAGCCGTTCTCAACGGCCAGCAGGGGCAGCTTGTTCTCAATCGTGGTTGCTTTCAGCTTATTCCTCATTGTCGTTAATGTTCACTTGATGTTTGATAATCAGGTACGGCTTCCGTCGGTTGATCAGGAATCGGGGATGATTGCTGTTGGCCATTCTCTTCATCAATCCGTGTTCCCCGTAGCGTCGGTTGAGGGCGAAGGTCTGCCACACCAGCAGAGAGGCAGACGACACGCCCAGACCGATGCACACCCACTGATTGATGCCAGCGAGATAGAGAATGACGAACAGGACGAAGACAGTAAGCAGTCCACCTGCGAAGATAAAGAGATACTGCGCTTTCAGCCCCTTGAATTCAACCGACTGGCCAATACCCTTGTTGATATTGTACTCAGCCATTGGTCGTTTCCCTTATACCTTACTATTATATATAGGCTTAAAGGAAGAACGAGCGCAGGATGGTTGCTGCCACGATAAGGAAGATACAGGCACCGAACCATGAGGCTGCGGTCTTCGAGGTGTCGGGATCGCCGCTGGAGAACTTGCCGTACACCTTCACGCCGCCGATAAGTCCCACGACGGCACCGATGGCATAGATGAGCTTCGTGCCCGGCTCGAAGTAACTGGTCACCATGCTTGTTGCCTCGTTGATACCTGCGAGGCCGTTGCCCTGGGCCATAGCGGTAGTTGTTGCTGCAGCAATGAGGGCTGCACATGCTACGAGCTTCTTGTTAGCAAATTTCTTTACATTCATTTTCATTTTTCGTTTACGTTTAAATTGTTAATACTGTTGTTGATTGGTTGGATAATTGTTGGATTCAGTGGTTGCA
>LPNH01000218.1:2361-4544 GCA_001543385.1 Candidatus Hemicellulosilyticus sp. P3 | reverse complement strand
TGCTGAAGGCATAAAGCAAAATGCACACAGTGAAGGTGTTCAGTGCGAAGTGGTTTTGGATGAACTATTTGAGTGATGAATTTTCCGCAGAAAATCCAAAGATAATCTGCGTAAATAGCATCAAAAAGCATCATTTGCGCAGAAAATATTTCAATAAGTTGCGCAATTTTTAAGGAAAACATTCCCTCCATTACACAAGATATCAACAAAAACTCTATGGAAAAATCATAAAAATTCTGATTTTTTCCCAGAGTTTTGTCAAAAATGATTATTTTTGCGGCATAAAAGGCAAAAACTATGGAAAGAAAAGTGATGACCGAACTGGTCAAATGGAAAGACAAGCCGAACAGGATGCCACTCATCGTGAACGGTGCGAGACAGGTGGGCAAAACCTATATCTTGAAGGCTTTTGGTGAAACCTATTTTGAGAACACCATCTATGTACACTTGGAAAACCAAATGGCAACGGCAGCATTTTTTGAAGGCGACCTCACACCTACAAGGATCATCCAATACATGGAAGCCGCCTACAACCAAAATATTACAGCAGGAAAAACGCTAATCATCCTTGATGAAATCCAAAGCAGCGAGAGGGCTCTGATGGCGTTGAAAGTCTTTTGCGAGGATGCGCCGCAATATCACATTGTGACCGCCGGAAGCCTGCTTGGGGTGGCCGTCAATCGCGAGAAGTACTCTTTCCCCGTCGGAAAGGTCGATGAAATTAATATGTATCCCCTTGATTTCGAAGAGTTTCTTTGGGCTAACGGGAAACAGTTTTTCGCCGAAGAAATCAAACAGCATTTCGCAAACAACCAACCTTTTGCCGAGGGCATTCACCAAATGCTCATCGAACTCTACAAGCATTACTTAATTACGGGAGGCATGCCCGCTGTGGTCAAGCAATTCGTTGAAACACAGAAGTTCACGGACATCATCGACATCCAAAGCCGCATCTTGAATGAATATCTAGCCGACATGGCGAAATATGCCTCCGCATCGACTCCCAATTGGCCAAGGAAAACACCAAGTTCCAATACAAAGTGGTGCAAAAAGGCGGCAGTGCCACACTGTTCGGCGAGTCCATCGACTGGCTGGAATCGGCAGGCATCGTCTTAAAATGCCAAAAAACCACTCAAGGGCTGATGCCCATCGCAGCCTATGCCGATCTCTCCGACTTCAAGCTTTATATGGCCGATGTGGGGCTGCTCACCATGAAATCTGGGATTGCCTACCAGACCGTGCTTTCCACCATTGAGCAAGACAACAGTTTCTTGGGCGCGTTGGCTGAAAACTATGTGGCACAACAATTTAAAGCCAACCAAATTCCGCTTTACTACTGGAAAAACGACAACACCGCGGAAGTGGATTTTGTGCTGCAACTCGGCACCGACATCATTCCCGTGGAAGTCAAGAAAGGCAAACGGAACAAGGCCATCAGTATGAATTTGTTTGCAAAGAAATACAATGCACCTTATTCTATAAGGATTTCACAAAAGCATTTCGGCTTCGACAACAACATCAAAGCCGTGCCGCTTTACGCGACATTTTGCATTACAAAATAGAAAACTCTGGGGAAAAATCGCAAAATTCATGATTTTTCTCCAGAGTTTTGTCAAAATGATGTAGAGACGTAGCGCGCTACGTCTCTACAAACAGCATATTAAAATCAGTTGCAGCCACCGCCACAACCTTCGCAGCCACCATCACCGCAGTCGCCGCCGCAACCGCTGCAGCCACCAGGTGCAAAGTCCTCATCGGTCGACTCGCGCACATCGAGGATCTCTCCCGAGAAATGGAGGTGCTTGCCAGCCATGTCGTGGTTGAAGTCCATCTTCACGTGCTTGTCGCCAATCTCACGGACAAGGCCCATGATCGGACGACCGTCGGAGGTCTGCATCATCAGCTGGGCACCGACTTTCACCATGTCCATCAGCACATCGTTCTTCATGAACATGCTCTTATCGAGGTCCATCACATAGGCCTCATCGCGCTCACCGTAGCCCTCTTCGGGGGTTAGGTGGAAGGCATAATGGTCGCCAGGTTCCTTGCCCATCAAGTTTTCTTCGAACTTGGGCAACAACTGGTGCATACCGAAGATGCACACAAAGGGGTTCTCTTTCGTGGTCTCCTGAAGGATGGGACCGTTTTCGTCGTTCTCACGCAGGACGTAGGTCATGGTGACG
>LPNH01000218.1:0-2312 GCA_001543385.1 Candidatus Hemicellulosilyticus sp. P3 | reverse complement strand
GCTTACAGACCATCTGTAATAATTGGGCACTCGTACCTATGAAT
Source organism: Candidatus Hemicellulosilyticus sp. P3 (assembly GCA_001543385.1). Lineage (GTDB taxonomy): Bacteria > Bacteroidota > Bacteroidia > Bacteroidales > P3 > Colimorpha. The sequence goes on along the minus strand of LPNH01000218.1, from coordinate 2,268 downwards.
TCTTCTGTCTTAATCCGTTTCATCTGTGCAATCTGTAGTTCCTTATCAATCAATAACTCCCGAACATCTTCCGCAGCAGCCATTCCACGGCGGCCAAGCCGATGAGCACGAAGAAGATCCACTTGGAGTGGATCAAGTCCTCGAAACGGCTCTCATGGTGTTCAACGGAGGTGATGCGCGAATCATTGTGCAAATCGGCAAAAAGTTGCTGCAACTCGCGTGCAGTATAGCAGTTTCCGTTGGTCAGGCGAGCGATGGTGCGCACACGGTCGATGTCAGCAGTAAGTTGCTGTGCCTCAATACCGATGGCCACCACACTGAAGGTACCATTCACATTGATCTTGCGCTCGCCCATCTGCGCTTGTACCTTATAGGTATACAGGCCTTCGGGTAATAGGCCTGCGTTCAGTTCATAGTCGTGGTCGCGCTTCGAGAAGGTGTAGTCGTAGGTCTCCCCTGTTAGCTTATTCTCGATTTGAATGGTCAGGTCGGGGTCAGTCACCAACTCATTGTTTGGGTTGCGCAACTCGGCGGTAATGATGACAGGCTCGTTGCTGTAATAGGTCTCCTTGGCATAGATGGCCGAGCCATCATTGGCCGACAGCAGCAGGTATTTCAGCGACTTGGAGAACATCTCATCGAACACATCGTGGTTCTTGTTCTGGTAATACTCGTACAGTCTCCAACGCCAAATGTTAGTACCAAACAAGAAGGCCATCTTGCGCCCGTCGTTAGCAAAGCTCAACAGCGGCAGGCCCGACTTGATGCCCATCACCTCCTGCAGCAGCAGGTCATCATGAGACTTCAAGGCATTGATTTCAAGATGTGGCAAAGCCAAAGGTGGATATTTTGCGATGAGTTGTTCCGACTTCGCATCAAAGGTGAAGGTCGAGAAGGCCGTGTTTTGGTGCGCCTTGACATCCATCAAGGTGTTGGTTGCGCCAGAATGCAAGGCAAAGACATTCTGCAACTTACTGAGCAAATCGCGGTCGGTGTCATTGCCAACGATGAAGAATACGGGCAGTTTCACATTTTTGTCCAACTGCGACTTCAAAGCTGCAAAGTCAGTGCGTGCAGAGGGCACTTGATGCAGGATAACCAGATCATAGTTGCTGAACTCAGGCAAGGTCTCCTTGCCAAAAAAGAAGCTTATATTTCTGGTCGAGCACCTCGACATAGATATGACGCACATTATTGAGCAGTTGCTCCTCCTCGGCGATGCCGCTCACCTCGATGTCGATGGCCATCACGCCTTTCTTGGTGGCGTCTAGCATGAAGTCGATTTCCTTGGAGAAACGGTTGGATGGAATCTCAATGTCGCGCTTCTCAATGATACGACCGCTTTCCTTGAGGGTCAGTTGGGCCTTGTGGCCTGCCAAGTCACGGGCGGCCACCGTCACGCGGACGGGGAAGGTTGCGCCGAGTGACACCAACTTATTATAATGCACATTGCGGATGGCGAGGTCGGGATAGGAAACCGTGTCGCCCAAAACGACGGTATGGATGGGGAACGGGAAGTTCTCCGCCACCAGTTCAGGCTCGAAACCACGGTTGTAGATGCCATCGGTGAAAAGTACCACCGCGCCCACATTGCGCTTGTAATACCTTCTGTCCAAGGTCTTTATAAGCGACGACAAGTCCGTCAGTTGGTCAGAGAAATCGAGTTGCTCGAAATCGCGGACTTCCTCGCCAAAAAGGTATTCATCGACTTGGAAATCAGCGTTCAAGTCCTTCCTAAATTGCTCAAATTGGGTCTGGTAATCATTTTTGTAAAACACCGAATCCTTGCAAAGGACGACGGACGAGGAATTGTCGTGTGCAAGAATAATCGTAGGCGTCTCCACCGAACTGAATTTCTGCCTTATCAGCGGGTTGAAGAGCAACAAGACCACTAAGCCAACTATCAATGTCCGCAGTGCAAACAAGATGATTGTCAAGGCTTTGCCATAGTGTTGCTTCTTGTTTCGGAAATACAACACCGTGGCCGCCGCCAGACCAGCCAGCAGCGATAAAGCCAACATCCAGATGGGGATTCCGATATTCACCGATTGTTCAGATAAGGGCGCAAAGATAGGCAATTTTCGGGAAAGTAAAGATGCGGATTACAAATCCGCGGGTTCTTTGCGGTCGGATTGCAAATCCGACCGAACAAGCGGATTCCGATATTCATCTAACGCTCAAAATGAGGTGCAAAGATACGCTTTTTTATTTCAAAAACTTTTGATGAAACAATCTATCTATATCAGCCACAAAACGGTCTTTGTCAAA
>LPNH01000217.1 GCA_001543385.1 Candidatus Hemicellulosilyticus sp. P3 | reverse complement strand
TGACTTTTCCTGATTTCACTAGACACTTTTTCTCTTCATTAACTGAAACAGTAGACAGTAGTTTTGTAGTCGTACTGAATCGGTAGACACAAGCGAAAAAGCTGTGCTGTTTTTGTTGACACTTCTGCCATGCTGGACACGCAGAGCCCGGGCTGGTTTGTTCGGCAAAACTGGATGCCCCTCGATGGGGCATTCAGTTTTTTGTCAGGTTCGCTGGCATACGCCGTCGCCCAGACTGGTTGTTCGGCTTGGCAAAGATACGACATTATTTTCATTCCCGGTCTGTTTTTTAGGATAAACTTTGTTTTTCCACATCTTTTTCTGCTCTCCCTGCTCCAGATGCACTACGGCTGGTATCTTGTAGCCGATGCTCATGTGGGGGCGCCGATAGTTGTAGAAGTGGATATAGCGCGCTATCACGCTGTAGGCATGCTCAAAGGAGTTGAAGCACTTCTGTCGGTAGACACTTTCCACCTTTATTTTTCCGTTGACACTCTCGGCGACGGCGTTGTCGGTGGGATTATAGTCCTCACACATGGAGATGGTGATCTCATGTGCCTTTAGCATGGCTACGTAGGCATCGCAGCAGTACTGCACGCCACGGTCGGAGTGGTGAATCAGTCCCTTGAGGATTTCGCTGCCGGACATGGCCACGGCCTGGTTGATGGCCATCCTCAGTGCCTCCATAGAGATGGCAGCCTTGAGCGTCCTGGCCAGTGCCCAGCCCACTATCTTGTGCGAATAGGCATCGGTAATCAGGTGCAGGTAGCACACGTCGCCGCCAGCAAGGGCGATATAGGTAATGTCGGCTGCCCAAAGCTGGTTGGCTGCGACTGGGACAAAGCCCTTTATCAGGTTCTTGTACTTGTGATAGCGGTGGTTGGAGTTCGTCGTGTGGCGGGGCTTTGGCTTGGGAAGCATCAGACCCTTGCGGCGCAGCAGCACGAAGAAGCGGTCACGCCCAGGCACGAAGTCACGCCCGAACATCGCTATGAGCATCAGCCAAAGCTTGTAGCCGCCGATGCCGGGATCCGCATCGCGGATTTCTCTGACGGTCTCGACGACCTTACGCTCATGCGCCACCTCCTTCTCAATGTCAGCCTTCGACTGGTAGAAGGCCTGACGGCAACGGCCAAACAGCCGGACTACGAGGGCGACGGCAAGGCCGCACTCGAAGACCAGTTCCATTGCTACTTG
>LPNH01000216.1 GCA_001543385.1 Candidatus Hemicellulosilyticus sp. P3 | reverse complement strand
ATGGCAGGAACATAGGCATCGAACTCCGACCCGATGTAGAAATCCTTCAAATAATCCTCGCGCACATTGAAGCTCGCCCATTGGTCGTCCATTTGAGCAATGTTCATAATCGGTGCGCCCGTTCCAACCAGTTCACCAAGGTGCGGAAAGATTTCCGTTACCTCACCATCGGCATAAGCAGTGAGGAAAGTCTCGTGGATATATGAATTCACCTCAGCCACAGCACCTTGTGCCTGAAGCACCTTGGCAGCGGCCATTTCCTTGTCTTCCTCCTGGGCGCCATCGAGTGCCAAGCGGTATTGCGATCGGGCAGCTTTCTCGGTGGCGATGGCAGCATCGCGTTGTGCCTTCACCTCGTCGTATTTCTGGGCACTCACCACACCGTCCTTATAAAGGTTGCTGATACGGCTGAACGATTTCTCCGCGATTTCAACCCCCACTTTCGCTTTCTGCCACATCTCGTAGGCGCCTTCCTTTTGCGGTTCACGCGCACCAGCCTGTGCCTTGGCACTTAAGGCAAGCGCCTGTTGCTCGACGGCTTCGGCCTGTGCCTTCTTTGCCTCCACTTCGGGGGCTTCGAGAATGGCCAAAGTGTCGCCTTTATGCACCTTTTGGCCTTCTTGCACCTTAAATTCGAGGATGCGGCCAGGCACCTTACTCGACACGCGGTATTCCGTCACCTCAGCTTGGCCTTGCAGGTATTCCGTTTCCTTGTGGAAAGTGAGAATGCCGATGACGCAAACCACCGCAATTACACCTGCCAACACGCCCAAGGCGAGGTAGGTGTTCATTCTTTGTTCTTTTATCGTGGACATAATCAGGGATTTAAGATTTAAAATTCAAAATTCAAAATTTAAGATTTAAGATTTAGAGGGTTATTTTGTGAGGACACCGGCGGCTTTGCGGAGATTGACAGCTGCCATAATGCGGTCGATTTTGGCATCAATGTAGTCTGAATGTGCTTGCAACCAAGCGGTTCGGGCCAAATCCAGAACGGAAGAAGCGACAACGCCTTCGCGAAAACCAGCGGTCGCCATACGGAGGTTTTCGTCGGCATCGTCCAACTTCTCCCGTGTTTGTTTCAATCGCGCATCAGCCTCGTTGAGTTGCGTTTCGCATTGCCTCACCTGAAGCATGATCATCTCCTTGGTATCATCGTAGGTGTATTGCTGGATTTTCGCTTCCGCCTTTGCCATTCG
>LPNH01000215.1 GCA_001543385.1 Candidatus Hemicellulosilyticus sp. P3 | reverse complement strand
AGTTCTCCTATCCTCTGATAGAAATCACTCATGTCATTTTTCAATTTCTCAGGTAGTGAGAATCGGGTATCTTGGGGCAGCATGGCTATCAGCCTGAAAACATCCTTCTTATGCTTCTCGATATCACGGCTGTCCACCTGTTCTCCTTCTGCTTTCCTGTCCAGCATTTCCGTGTATGCTTTGGCTTTGAGACAAATGAGGGCTTCTGGACTTGCAATATGGATGTCGTCGATATTTCTACTATGCTCTATCGTGAACGCATAGTAGTCATCATCCATCAAGATGGCTGACAGGCTGGATAGGTCTTCTCCTACACTTAATGGTTCTATGTGCGCATCGGATGGCAGGTTGAGGATTCCTGTGCTACGTGCGAACAGTTCTATCTGCTTCGGATATGTCTTGTCTTCTGGATTTATAAAGCGATAGTATTCATGCTTGAACTCGTTCTCTCCTTTGCTTCGATCTGCGTAATTGGCGGACTTGATAAAATCCCACAAGCGAGCTCCAAAATCAGGAGTGAGAGCTTCCACTACCAGAACAAGGTCGAGATCCTTCGTTGCACGAGGATTCATGTCCAGTTCTTCTTCAAGCAGATTGCAGGCAGCACCTCCTATCAGCACATACTTGTCCTTATAATCATTGAAATATTCCTTCCAGCGTTCAATTCCTGTTACCATTCCATTTCTTCAATTAAAGTGTCACATTCCATTTGTATTCTTTCGTCTTCGCTGTCCTTCATGCACAGATAGAGCGATAGCCTGTCTGCCCATTCATCCTCAGACAGCAGGGCTGGAGAGTATTTCCATACTTCCACCTTTATGTCGCCATATTCCTTGTTCATCATGGCGGCATTCTTTTTTGCTGTTGCTTTGTCTATTGCTATGACTGGAGTAGCCGGCTCTGCAAGCATGGTGTAATGCCCCATTGCAGTCTCTCCGGCCACCAAACTTCCTTCAGGTTTTGTGTCGGTGAAGAGTGTGCGCTCTATAGGCGATGTCATCAACGGAAGAGTTTTTTTCCAAAGCTCTTCCTTGCTCGTCGTTATCTGAACATGTTTTTGCTTGCCTCCGACAAGGGCTGTGATGTTATTGGTCACAAGCCATCGAAGAGCAACGTTAATGGTCGGGTATGCCAAGCCTGTAAGTTCCGCTATCTCCGATGCGGTAAGGCCGTCGATAATTCTTGTTTCAAGATGATAGAGC
>LPNH01000214.1 GCA_001543385.1 Candidatus Hemicellulosilyticus sp. P3 | reverse complement strand
AAAAAATCTGGGGCCAAGTAGCAATGGAACTGGTCTTCGAGTGCGGCCTTGCCGTCGCCCTCGTAGTCCGGCTGTTTGGCCGTTGCCGTCAGGCCTTCTACCAGTCGAAGGCCGACATTGAGAAGGAAGTGGAGCATGAGCGTAAGGTCATTGATGCCGTCAGGGAAATCCGCGAGGAGGATCCCGGCATCGGCGGCTACAAGCTGTGGCTGATGCTCATTGCGATGTTCGGGCGTGACTTCGTACGGGGTCGTGACCGTTTCTTCGTGCTGCTGCGCCGCAAGGGTCTGATGCTTCCCAAGCCGAAGCCCCGCCACACGACGAACTCCAACCACCGCTATCACAAGTACAAGAACCTGATAAAGGGCTTTGTCCCAATCGCAGCCAACCAGCTTTGGGCAGCCGACATTACCTATATCGCCCTGGCAGGCGGCGACGTGTGCTACCTGCACCTGATTACCGATGCCTACTCGCACAAGATTGTGGGCTGGGCACTGGCCAGGACGCTCAAGGCAGCCATCAGCATGGAGGCACTGAGGATGGCCGTCGGCCAGGCCGTGGCCATGTCCGGCAGCGAAACCCTCAGGGGACTGATTCACCACTCCGACCGTGGCGTGCAGTACTGCTGCGATGCCTACGTAGCCATGCTAAAGGCACATGAGATTACCATCTCCATGTGCGAGGACTATAATCCCACCGACAACGCTGTCGCCGAGAGCGTCAACGGAAAGATAAAGGTGGAAAGTGTCTACCGGCAGAGGTGCTTCAACTCCTTTGAACATGCCTACGGCGTTATAGAGCGTTACATCCACTTCTACAACTACCGACGCCCCCACATGAGCATCGGCTACAAGATACCGGCCGTGGTGCATCTGGAGCAGGGAGAGCAGAAAAAGATGTGGAAAAACAAAATTTATCCTAAAAAACAGACCGAGAATGAAAATAATGTCGTATCTTTGTCCAGCCGAACAAACAGTCTGGGCGACGGCGTATGCCAGCGCACATGACCAAAAACTGAATGCCCCATCGAGGGGCATCCAGTTTTGCCGAACAAACCAGCCCGGGCTCTGCGTGTCCAGCATGGCCGGAGTGTCAACAAAAACAGCACGGCTTTTTCGCTTGTGTCTATTGATTCAGTACGACTACAAAACAACTGTCTACTATTTCAGCTAATGAAGAGAAAAAGTGTCTAGTGAAATCAGGAAAAGTCACATC
>LPNH01000213.1 GCA_001543385.1 Candidatus Hemicellulosilyticus sp. P3 | reverse complement strand
GTTCCAAAAGCCCTGCCTGTCCGAGAAAGAGGGCTTCCAACTGAAAGAGGTCGTCGGCACGTTGCTCTATTACCGACATTGGTATCGACTTCGCCCACCTCTCCATCAAGTCGCCATTAACTCCCATCCCAAAGGTTCGGGCAATGGTTACGAAATAGGCTGCGTCCCATCCTCCAAACTCCTTTGCCCTGCGCCTAAACTCTTCAGTCTGCCATTCCAAACGCTCTGTCTGTATGGCACAAAGCCATGAACGGAGAGTGAGGCGTGTGATATTCTCCTTGACGTTCTGATGGCATACTGCCTGTCCTTGGTCGGATGCGAGTATCAAGTACCGCTTAGCCACTTTCTGCGGCACCTCCATCGGCATGACACTGATATAATCGCCCTTGCTGTTGATGATGTCAGTATCGGCATTTCCTACTACTGCAAGGACTACGTTGTCATATGAATTGTCCTTGTCCATGCCGTACAGATACCAGTCGGATGCGTTTTCCAATACTGATACGTTGCCCACCCAAAGAGTGCTGTTAATCCTCAATTTGGCATTGAAGAAGTCGGGGGCATTGCCTTGGTAGTTGTATAGTCCTGCGTCGATTACCTCAACTTCCTTTCCGTCCGTAGTCTGTCCGCTTGCATCCATTATCTTATGCCTCCAAACGAATTGCAGTTGCCTTGTCTTGACTGTTAGTGTCCTTTTGATTGCCTTTATTCTTGCCATTGTCTTTTCTGTTTGGTGGTGGGGTGGTTAGCCTCACCATTACCTTGTTATCCTCTATTGTCTCATTCCTTGGTTATGCGCCCTGCCTCCTTATAGGGGTGAGTGTCGAAGTCCCAATCAATCTCGTCATCGTCAAGGTCGGTGTGGATGCTTCCACCCATTACAAGTCCACAACTATCCATAACCTTCTGCCGTGCTTCTTCTCTGTTCTCGGCTTCTACCGTGAAAACTCCCGTGAACACGAAACGGGTAGGTACTTGATATTTCATCTTCTTTTGTTTTTTAGTAGTGGGAATGACTATGCACTCCCACCGTGGTTAATACTTATGCGTGATAGAAGTCGGCTTCTATGACCTCTGTTGCCATTCCAAATTCGGGACAACTGCAAAAATAGGGGTCGTTCCTGCCTATCCAGTCTGCCACATATCCCTTTGGGAAGTTGGCTGCAATGAAGCCGTTAATCAATTCCACATCTAAATCGGTCAGTCCCGTGATGTCTCCG
>LPNH01000212.1 GCA_001543385.1 Candidatus Hemicellulosilyticus sp. P3 | reverse complement strand
TTCTAAGGGCATCAGTTTCAAAGATGTCTCTTTCCGCTATGCCAAGGGCGACAGGGAGATACTTTCCCACTTCACGCATGAGTTCAAGGCAGGCTCCAAGACCGCCATCATGGGCGAGACGGGCATCGGTAAGACGACGATGTTCCGACTGATACTTGGATTTATCGAGCCGACAAGCGGACAGGTCTCTATGGGCGGTGAACTGTGTTTCGTGCCACAGGGCAATACCCTGATGAGCGGCACCATCCGCTATAACCTGCAACTGGCAAAGCCTGACGCCACCGAAGACGAACTGCGCCAGGTGCTGCATACCGCCTGTGCTGACTTCGTCTTTGACCTGCCCGACGGCATCAACACCGAACTGGGTGAGCGCGGCAGCGGACTCAGCGAGGGCCAGGCGCAGCGTATCGCCATCGCCCGCGGACTGCTCCACGGTGGCGACATCCTGTTGCTCGACGAGATCAGCAGCTCCCTCGACGAACCCACCGAGCGCGAACTGTATCACCGTCTCTTTACGGCATACCCACAAAAGACCATGCTTTTCATCACCCACCGAACAACTGTGAGCGAGTTATGCGACGAGGTGATAGAAATGTAAATAAATAGATGGTCATAGCTCATATTAGCCTCCTCGGATGTTTCTTGCTTAATATTTCATGCTGCTTTTGAAGATTTACATGAGTGTATATCTGTGTCGTTACAACAGAACTATGGCCAAGCAGATGTTGAATATAAGTAATGTCAACACCCTCTTCCAATAAAAGAGTTGCGTATGTATGACGAAAAGTGTGCGGGGTTATTTTCTTCTCAATTTGAGAAGATGCAACAAGATTCTTTATGAGTAGTCTCACAGATTGAGTAGAGAGAATATTATGTAAACGGCTAACGAACAATGGAGATTGTGAGTCACAACACCCTCGTTCATTTAGCCAATCTTTTATTGCTGATAATGTGGCTTTCTGGCTGATGTCTATTATTCGCTCTTTATTCCCTTTACCAATGATTCTGACACACCCTTGCTTCATGTCAATATCGCATACACGCAGGTCACACAGTTCGCTGACACGCATACCAGAAGCGAACAGTAACTCGATAATTGCAATATTACGAGTAGCCATATGATAGGAAAAGGTATCTGATTTACAATTCATTCGTTGCTTATAAACAATGCCAAGCAATAACCTTACTTCTTTTATGTTCATCACTGTAGGTAAGCGGACAG
>LPNH01000211.1 GCA_001543385.1 Candidatus Hemicellulosilyticus sp. P3 | reverse complement strand
GGCAAACTCGAAGATTGACGAAATCCGAAACGGCTTCACGGAATGGCTCGACGGGCAGAGCCAGGAATTCAAGGACAGGCTGACGCAGATGTACAACGAGAAGTTCAACTGCTTCGTGCGCCCGCAGTACGACGGCAGTCACCAGACGTTTCCCGACCTCGACCTGAAGGGACTCGACCGCAAGTATGGCATCAAGGGTGTCTATCCCTCGCAGATGGACTGTGTGTGGATGCTGAAGCAGAACGGTGGCGGTATCTGCGACCACAGCGTGGGGACGGGCAAGACGCTCATCATGTGTATCGCGTCCCATGAGATGAAGCGCCTCGGCATGGTGAGCAAGCCGATGATTATCGGGCTGAAGGCGAACGTGGCAGAGATTGCTGCCACCTATCAGACGGCCTATCCCAATGCCCGCATCCTGTATGCCAGCGAAAAGGATTTTTCTACTGCCAACCGTGTCAGGTTCTTCAATACCATCAAGAACAATGACTTCGACTGCGTGATTATGTCACACGACCAGTTCGGCAAGATACCGCAGTCGCCGGAGGTGCAGCAGAAGATACTTCAGGCTGAGTTGCAGAGCGTGGAGGAGAATCTGGACGTTCTGCGCAACAGCGGCAAGGACATTTCGGGTATGATGCTGAAGGGGCTGGAGAAGCGTAAGGCCAATCTGGAAGAGAAGCTGGAAAGTATCGAGTATGCCATCCGCACGAGGACGGACGATGTGGTGGACTTCCGCCAGATGGGCATCGACCACATCTTCGTGGACGAGTCGCACCAGTTCAAGAACCTGATGTTCAACACCCGTCACGACCGTGTGGCAGGACTCGGCAACAGCCTCGGTAGCCAAAGAGCACTCAACCTGCTGTTTGCCATCCGCACCATACAAGATCAGAAGGGCAAGGACTTGTGCGCCACGTTCCTGTCGGGTACGACCATCAGCAACAGCCTGACGGAACTGTATCTGCTTTTCAAGTATCTGCGCCCGAAGGAACTGGAGCGTCAGAACATACGCTGCTTCGATGCATGGGCCGCTATCTTCGCCAAGAAATCGACGGACTTTGAGTTTTCGGTGACGAACAACATCATCCAGAAGGAGCGTTTCAGATACTTCATCAAGGTGCCGGAACTGGCACAGTTCTACAATGAGATCACCGACTACCGAACGGCAAAGGACGTAGGTGTGGACAGGCCGGAGATGAACGAGATACTGCACAACATCA
>LPNH01000022.1 GCA_001543385.1 Candidatus Hemicellulosilyticus sp. P3 | reverse complement strand
CACAGGCCCCATTGATGAATTCTTCAATTACAAGCTTGGGAAATTGGAATATCGAAGTCTGCTTTTCGAACATGAGGACTTGCAGATAGACAATTATCAAGGCAATACCATTATGAATTATACAGATGTGGCAGTGCCATTTACTCGGTTAGTGGAACACAAATGGTTTGACACACATAATATGGACGCCATTAATACATCACATACAGTCATAACTCGCGAATTTCCCGTAAAAGGAACTGTTGATGCAGAGCCATATTATCCTATAAATGACGTGCGAAACCAAGATTTATATGATTCATATGTGAAAATGTCCAAGCTTTGGACTCCAAATATATTATTTGCTGGACGTCTTGGTTTGTATAAGTATCTTGATATGGATGAAACGATAAGAATTGCATTAGAGATGGTTAAGAAACAATTATAACCTACGATTTTATGGAAAAGGAATTAAGACATATAGTTGATTATTTACTGCTTCGTGGCAGTTTCTTGCGTAATATCGGGTTATTTCACGGCAAGATGGGGGTGGTGGTAACACTATATATGTATGCCGAACGCTATAAAGACAACCTGATGGAAGAGTATGCCTGGGATTTGTTTCAACAAGTGTATGAAAGTGTTCATACAGACATGCTGTTCGGATTGGAAGACGGTCTTGTTGGAATCGGCTACGGAACGACCATGTTGTACAAATATGGAATTGTAGATTGCGACCTAAACGTAGTGCTAACTGATATTGACTCTAAAATTATGGAGCGTGATCCGAGGAGAATGAAAGACTTCTCCGTCCGAACAGGAGTGGCAGGATTGCTACGTTATCTAAACCTGAGACAAAGTACGAACACGTCTTTGACTACGTTTGATGGTCAGTTCCTTTCCGATTTGCAAGTTGTCACAAAACAAATGGTTCCTATTCATCAAGATTCAGGTATTATGGATATAATAGAGCAACCTTCTTTCACTAAAAATGAATATACTGAGAAGCCTGTCGGTATTGATGGAGGTTGCGCTTACTACATTTTAAAGCATCTGTTAACATGATTACGTATATCTACATATTTAATAATGCCAGTCGTGCAGCCACCTACGGTATAGGCACATACGTTAGGCAATTGTCAGATGGTCTCTCGGCCATGCCCGATACAAATATATCTTTTGTGGAGATGTTTGCCGAAACTAAGGAGTTTTCCATTACAGAAGATGAGCGAGGTCAAAAACATTATAAAATCCCTCCTCTTACTACAGGCATGGAGAATGAAGACTATTGTCGAACCATATTTTACCTATTGGCAAGGAATATAAACATATATAAACTTGGCGATAGGCTCGTATTCCAGTTCAATTATTTCCAGCATTATCCTTTAGCAGTGTTGTTGAAAGGTTATTACCCTGATTGCCGGATTATATTAACGGTTCATTATCTTAACTGGTGCTTTGAGTTGAAAGGCAACCTCACAAGATTACATCAGATTATTGCAAAGGATTATGAACCAGCCGACGAGACGGAGCGTGCCATTGTGTCAAGTTTACACGATGAGAAAACATTTCTTCATTTAGCTGACGATGTGTTTGTCTTATCAAAAAACACGCAGGAGATTCTTAAGAAAGACTATAAGGTGTCAGAGGATAAATTGCACCTTGTGTACAACGGACTTGGTCACAATATGTTAACTCGCCCAAAAAAATGGACTTCTGAACGCAATATTTTATTTGTTGGCAGGCTGGATGAAATCAAAGGGTTGAAATACTTGATAAGTGCTTTTGAGAAAATTTTCGAAAAACATACTGACACACATTTAAGGATTGTTGGCGACGGGGATTTTCAGCCATACCTTGCCCAAAGCAGGAAGATGTTAGGCCATGTTTCTTTTTTAGGAAAGGTACCAAGTGACGAGTTGGATGAGGTTTACGAAACTTCTTATATTGGCGTAACACCTTCGTTTCATGAGCAGTGCAGTTATACCGTAATCGAAATGATGCGGCATGGCATACCCTTTATAGGCACGGATTCTACAGGACTTTCCGAAATGCTTGATGCGACGCCCCAACTGAGAGTGCATATCAACGAAGAAGGATTTGACGAAGAGGATTTCGTGGAGCAGATAGCTTCTCGTATTGACCTTTTACTTTCAGACGACGTGCTTTACAAACAGGCATCGGAAACTGTGGCTGCGCAATATAAGGCTAGGTATCGGTTGCCTGTAATGGTAGAGGGTATACAGCGTGTTGTTACAGAGTCTTTCTACAGGGAAATGTACACCATTTCCCCCGACTTCTTGGAGCATATTGACATACGCATGATGCAGTTAGTGAATAAGCGCCCAGACATTGATACGGATTTTTTTGGTATGAGCGGTATTGGAGTCTATTTGTGGTGGAGGGAAGAAAAATTGTCAGAAAGCCCGAATAAAGAATTCCATCGCACTCAGCTTCAAGAGTTCCTTATATACTATCTTGATTGGATAAATGATGCTGCTAATAATTCAGAATTGCCAGAAGAGATGATTGCGACACTTGCAGATATGGAACGAAAGGGCTTCTACAAAACAAGAGTTAAAGCTATTCTTGAGAAACAACCTGTAGGCATTGATGTAAAAACCACAATACCATCTGACGACAAGATAATTCACAATTCTATAAAAATATGCAACTGCAAGGTATGAATCTCCATAGTTTTAAAGACATGAGTAACTTACGTGATATTTTGACAGTTATCATGCCTGTACGCTTAGACAGTAAAGAGCGTATGGACAACTTAAAGGCCGTATTGCAGCACATAAGCTGCCTTGATTGCCGAGTGATTGTACTGGAGGCAGATAAGACTCCTGTTTTGAAAGAACAGATGTGGATGAAAGAAGAATTTATGAGGTTTATCGAATATCGTTTCAAGCCAGACGATGCTCCCATATTTCATCGCACAAAGTACATTAATCAACTACTTAGTGAAGCAACAACAGAGATTGTCGCTGTTTGGGATGCGGACATTCTCGTTTCTTATAGACAGATAAAGGAGGCTGTTGTTCTCATAAATCAAGGATGTACGATAGCCTATCCTTATAATGGTGAATACGTAATGCTTTCTGATATAGAGTCAAATTCTGCGCGAAGAAGATTCGACACAGAATGTCTCAAAAACCGCAAACTGCCATCTGTGTTCGGAAGGCCTTTCTGTGGGGGCGTGTTCCTGGTACATCGTCAAAGATACATCAAGTGTGGAGGCGAAAATGAGCATTTCACTGGATGGGGGCCAGAGGACGCAGAACGATTGCGACGGGTAAGCATTCTTGGATACGTTGTGAAGTGGACAAAAGAGGGCCAGGCTTATCACCTTTATCACCCACGTGGAAAGAACTCTAATTTTTACACAGATAAGGATGCCATAAGGCTGAGAATGGAACTTGTGAAAGTATGTAGCATGGATAAAGAAGAATTACAGAACTATATAACTGAGAAAACATGGAAACAGTAGAAAAAGAAATGATAATATGGCTCACGTATCATGACGATGCGCAAATTGAGCAATATAACCTTCAGGAGGATGATACAATCCGCCTGTTCAAAGGTAACAATAAATCCATTGAGGGTGAGAACATCAATCACCTCAACAGATTTTATTCTGAGATGACAACAATGTATTGGGTCTGGAAAAACAGCAAGAGGAGTAAATATGTAGGGTTTTGCCACTATCGCAGACGCTTCACTCATTTCATGGAAATTGAGCCTAGAGAATGTCAGGTTATTGAGATTATCAATTTCCCTTTTACTGTGTTCCACCATTATAAGGATGCTCATAACTATAATGACTTTTACGATATAGTTGACATTCTTAATGAAAAATACGGGAAGGGAAACAAGTATTCAGAGTATATGCTCAAAAGCAAAACCTTCATTCCTTTCTGTTGTTATATCATGCACTATGAGGACTTTGAGTCTCTGTGTGAGTTCTTTTTCACTGTACTTTTTGAGTTTGATCACAGACATGGGCTCAATATGGATGCCGACAAATACTGGGCTAAAGCAGAGAAAGATTTTCGATATGACAACAAAGAGTATCAGTGCCGAGCTATGTCATTCCTTGCGGAAAGACTCATCAGTTGCTATATCGTATGCAATATGCATGCCTTTTGCGTAAAATCATTAGAAACAGAATTGAGATATTACGATTAAAAAAGTTTGAAAATGAAAAATTTGCTTGAACAATTTCTTGATGAGATAGACGTTCGCTATAACAGAAGTTTTGCGGATAAGTTATATTATGAGCATCCACATCGTTACAATATGTATGGCCTGAAAAAGATGCTTGATGTATATGGTGTCAGAACCGTTGGTGTTCGTATAGAATCAAAAGATTTCTCGAAACTGAATTACCCATGCATATTGCATACTCATGGTGACTTTGCGATTGGAGTGGATTGTACAGATAAGAAAATCACATACATCCTTCACAATAGGAAAGCGGAAGCCACACTTGCTGAGTTCGAACAGACATGGACAGGCAATGCGCTTGTGGTTGAGGAAACAACAGAGGCTGTGGAGCCTGATTTTGAAAGACACCGCCGCGAAGAATGGCTCAGCATGGCTAAGACATGTTGTATTCCCTCCTTGTTGATAATTGCAGCTATAATAGGCTTTGCAAGGAATGTCGGCATCATGAACCTTTATCACATTGCGAACATATTCATGAGTTCTGTCGGAGTAATAGTCTGTGCCTTACTGATGCAGAAGCAACTTTATGGAGAAAGCCATTATGGCGATAAAGTGTGTAGTTTATTCCATCATGTCGATTGTAATAGTATCCTTGATGGTCCAAAGGCAAAGGTCTTCGGAATAAGTTGGAGCGAGGTAGGCATGGGCTTTTTCGTTGCAAACATTCTGTTGCTTTCGCTTTATCCTAAAGCTGTCGGTGTCATTAGTGTTATCAACTGGATGGCCATGCTCTATGGATTTTGGAGCATTTACTATCAATGGCGCATTGCCAAGAATTGGTGTGTTCTGTGCGTGATTGTCCAGACTATTGTATGGGTTACTGGTTCGGTGGCAATAATATCATGCCTGAACGAACCGTTTGGCTTAAACCTTGTCGCATGTATATATGCCTGCATGGCTTATGCCATGAGCATCATGTCTGTTCACCTCCATGCCGCCTTGCATGCGGCAGAGCGTGAGCGTATTCAAGCTGTTCAGCAATACAAAGCGATAAAGGCCAACGGCTCTGTTGCGAAAACACTTATTGAACAAGGAAAATACTATGAGACGTCAATTCATGATTCGTCAATAGTTTTTGGTAACCCAGAGGCTAAATTACGTGTGACGATACTGAGCAATCCTCATTGTAATCCCTGTGCACGTATGCACAAACGTGTTGAAAAGCTGCTTCACGTCAGCGGAGGTGATGTCAGTGTGCAATATATTTTTTCCTCATTTAATAAGGAACTTGAGGACAGCAGTTCGTATCTTATTTCCTGTTTCATTGATAATGACGAGAAAGAGGCTTTGCACAAATTTGACCTATGGTACTCAAAAGAAAAGTATGATTACAAGAAGGTCTTGGCAGAGAACGAGGCAAGTATACGTAGAGACGTGGTAAAACAAGAAATGGAAAAGCATCGGATTTGGAGGGAAAAAACCTCGTTAATCGAGACTCCAACAGTTTTGGTGAATGGTCACAAACTTCCTGTCGAATATACTTTGGAGGATTTGGCAATGATAGTCGATGCCAAAATAATAGAGAAAAATATCTTGCAAGATATCAATAGCCGAAGCACTACGCTATTGGGAGCAGACTTACTATCTGCAGAAGAGACAGTGTGAATGTATAACAGACAACAACACAACAATGAAGAAACTAAAAAAATTTGTGTTAAATCCTTCATGTCAACATCTGAATAATGAAGCAATGATTGATATATTAGGAGGTGTTTCCGTAGGAGCTACATCTTGTGGAACCTCCTGCGGTTCTAATCCTGCGATATATATCACTAATTGCCATGGTGACTGTAGGAGTAAAGAAGGACAATACGCAGTATGTATTGGCCCTACCAATATGGAATGGAAATATTGTAACAATTAAAGGATTGGTGGCTTCGGCCACCAATCTTCTAAGATTAAGAGGAATTATGTTTTTCTTTTGTCAATCAGGTTTGGAGTGTCCATCTGTGTGGTATAAGATTATATCCTTATTCACAAAGATTGCACTTGTGATTTGTTGCTTGTTTTGTTCTCAAAACTTATGGGCGGACACCATCAAAGGCCGCGTAGTGGATGCCGAGACAGGCGAACCACTGGAGGGCGCGGAAGTAGTATTCAAAGAAGTGTCAATCAACTATGGCGACGTTTTCATAAGTACGGTACGTGCCGACTCGCTGGGCTGCTTCGCTCACACCCTCAATATGGAAATGTCGAAGCTGACCATCACGGCGAGTTACTTTGGTTATCACAGCCAGACGGTGAACCGCATGGGCAATAACGACCGCGACACTATCACGATAGATGACTTCCGTTTGAAGATGGATGAGCACCTGCTGAGCGAAGTGACCGTGGAGGGTCGCGCCCGTCGCTTTTACATGCGGGGCGATACGGTGGTGTTCAATCCCGATGCTTTCAAGATGCAGGACGGAGCAAGGCTGATAGAGCTGATAGAGCAATTGCCAGGCGTGACCATCAAGGACGGCAAACTGCTTTGGAACGGCGAACCGCTCCGACTGATGATGAACGGGCAGATGGCGATGAGCGAGGGAATGCTGACAAACCTGCTGCCCGTGGAAGCGATTAAGGACATCAAGGCCTACGACAAGCAGAGCGAAATGACCGCACGGACAGGCGTGGCCGATGGTGAGGAGGAGCATGTGCTCGACGTGACCATCAAACCCGGTTTCATGGATAAAATCTACGGTGATGTTGAGGCAGGAGGCCGCACCAGTAAGAACTACGCCGCCCATCTTCGAGCCATGCGACTGAGCGACAGCGACCCGCTGATGCTCTATGGTCGAGTGGCCGACGATCCAACGGTCATCAACGTGATGACCATCAACGGCAGCAGTTCGCATGGGGGCAACAGTCCCGTGCGACAACAGACAGGAGCAGTGGGCTACAGCCATTTATGGAAACCTGACTACAAAGTGCGGATGCCAAATTTCTGGAGCATCAACGGCGGAGCCAACCATACCGATCGCCGCAACGATAGTTGGGAGAACCGTCAGACCTTCATGCCTGGTAGCACCGCAACAGAGACCGACCAGACGAGCCGCGACTATCAGCACAACTTGAAGATACCCGTCGATTTCGAGACGTTCTTCAACCTCAGCCCGAACACGATGCTGGGCGTGGAAGGCAACATCACCTACAACCGCGAGCGTGGTAACGCGGAGAACCATCAGCAGACGTTTGGCCTTGATCGCTCGGCCGAAGGACGCTTGCAAGGCAAGAATCCTGGTTTCATGACAAATGCCTCCGACTACCATTCTCTGACGACAAGAGAAGGCATCTCGACAAGTATGAGAGGTGATCTTTCTTCGTTCATCGGAAAGGCCGAATTAGGTGCAGTCCTCAACCTTACCTATAATAACAACAAGAACGACGGACAATCGACAGGCATCTACCAGTACTTCCAGAGCGGCACGACGCAGACCGACCGTCAATGGTTCCATGCGCCAACGCACGATTTCAAGGCCGACGCACAGCTGAAAGCACGCCGTCCATTTGGCAAAGACGTGATGCTCTCTGCCGAGTGGCAAACCACCTATCAGAACAACTACCGCGACGAGCAGCGCCATCGCGCCGACACGCTCGACACGGCTAACAGCCTCTTGCGTAAGGACAACACATGGCGGAACGCTTTCCGAACCGAAGCTAACATCACGCAAGGCAAATTCAGCATAAATCCCTCGCTCGAACTTACGCACCACCATGAACAGTCGGACTATCGTCGCGGTCGGCTCGATACGCTTGCCACGAGGAACACGTTATTAGTCAAGCCATCATTGGATATGACCTACAAGTTCAAGAAACAGACTCGCCTCACGGGTCGCATCGCCTACAACAACCAACTGCCCGACCTCATCGACTGCATCGGCTATCGCGATGACACCAATCCGCTCTACGTCACCGAGGGCAATCCACATCTGAAAACTTCGCACACGCTTAACGCCCGTCTCGCTTTTGCCACCATGCTCACCAAGGGCAATCAAGTGCTGAACCTCTCCGTCGATTACAGCAAGAACTACGACCCAATCGGCACGGTATTGCATTACAACACCTCAACAGGCGGCTATCTGGCTCAGAAGCAGAACGTGCGCGGCGGTGAACGCTGGAGTTTCGCTCTCTATTACGAGCGCGACCTTGGCGGTGGTTTCTATCTCAGGAACAGCTTCTCAGAAGACTTGGGGCAGTCCTACGGCATCATGACGCTCATTGATGATGCAACGGGGCTGGCCTATAATCGTCAGCGCAGCTCTGACCTCTCCGACCGCCTGCACCTGCAATATACCAAGGGCCAGTTCCAGCTGTACCTCATTCAGAACTTCGACTGGCACCACTATACCTATAGTGACATAGCAGCACCCATGCAAAATATCTACAACTATCAAGCGGCATTCACGGCAGCCTACACGCTGAAGTCGTGGGAATTTATGTTCATTCCCGACTTCTTCCTCGATCGTGGCTACATGTCCGAACAGATGAACACCAACCGTTTCTTGTTCAACGCCCGCATCAGCTACAGGTTCCTGAAGAACAAGGCCCAGCTCATCCTTTACGCCCGCGACCTCTTCAACCGCGACAGCTATCAGCACAGCGACGTCACTGCCACCACTCGCACCGAGGGCGGCACCTCGTTTCTCCACCATTACGTTTCTCTCACCTTCAACTACAAGTTCGATGCGAAGAAGAAATAAATAAGTACAAACTTTTATGTTAAATCGATTTCCACATTACAAGCAGCACGACTCTTCCGACTGCGGTCCAGCTTCGTTACGCATGATTGCAAGATATTATAACCTTGAATATTCTGCAGAAATGTTACGCAAACACTGTCACATTTCTCGAACAGGTGTCAATATGCTTGGAATAAGCGAGGCTGCAGAGTACATAGGTTTTGATACCGCTGGTGTTAGGATGACTTTTGAACAGTTGTCAGAAGAAGGTATATTTCCCTGCATCTTGCACTGGAACCAGAACCACTTTGTGGTTTGTTTTGGAATAGATAAGTGCAAGAACGGTGGGTATAAGATACATATATCAGACCCTGCGTCGCAACGTCTGACATATACGAAGGAGGAGTTTGAGCATTGTTGGATTGGGCGCAATGCTAACGAGGGGGGAAGTGGAGTAGCGTTGATGCTTGAACCCAGCGACAACTTTGGAAAAGTGGAGGATGAATATAAGAAGAACAGCCGCAGTATGCTGTCTTTTTTCCGCTACTTTACACCCTATCGCAGCATGATAGGTCAAATAGTACTGGCGATGCTTGTTGGCAGTCTGATACAAATGATTCTTCCTTTTCTCTCTCAGGCTATGGTCGACCAGGGCATTAACGGGCGGAACCTCAACATCATTTCGTTGATACTATTTGCCCAACTTGGTTTCTTTATGGCTACATTGAGCATCGACTATATCCGCTCATGGATAATGCTACACATGAACTCGCGAATTGATATTCAACTCATAGCCGACTTCCTGATAAAACTCACAGCCATGCCATTGCAGTTCTTCGATTCACGGATGACAGGTGACATCCTGCAACGCATCGGCGACCATGGGCGCATAAAGAACTTTTTGCTTTCCAACAGTTTGCGCATCGTATTCTCAATAGTCAACTTCGTTGTGTATCTCGCCATCCTTGCTTATTATAACATAGTAGTACTAACTATCTTTCTCATAGGCAACACTCTTTATGTCATCTGGATTTCTTTTTTTATGCGTTATCGCCGTGAATTAGACATAAAACGTTTCAATCAGTCGGCGCAGGAACAGAGTAAAATGATACAGATGGTTCAAGGGATGCAAGATATAAAACTAAATAATTGTGAACGGCAGAAACGCTGGGAATGGGAGCGCATACAAGTCCGTCTATTCCAAATTGGTCTGAAGGGTTTGCGAATAGGGCAAATACAACAGTCAGGCTCTGTATTCTTCACACAAACTACCCATATATTAATCTATTACATTGCAGCCAAGTCGGTTGTAGAAGGCTCAATGACCCTTGGTATGATGATGTCATTGACATATATCATAGGCCAGGTCTCTGCACCCATCGGCGAATTCATTGGTTTTGCACAATCATTTCAAGATGCAAAGATTAGTCTTGAACGCCTTAACGAGATACATTCTCAGGATGATGAAGAAACAGGCATTGATAAGAAACTGTCCTCGCTTCCCACAGAGCATGGCATCGAAATTGAGAATATGTACTTTAGCTATAGTGGCTCTGAAAATGAGCTGGCACTGAAAAATATATCTCTCTCCATTCCTGAACATAAGGTTACTGCCATAGTGGGAGAGAGCGGTTGTGGCAAGACAACTCTAATTAAGTTGCTTCAAGGCTTTTATGAGCCCTTGCGCGGCAGCATAGAAGTTGGAGGCACTCCCCTTTCGAGTATAAACCCACATACATGGCGGGCTTCCACTGGATCTGTGATGCAGGACAGCTTCATCTTTTCTGATACTATTGCCAATAATATAGCAGTAAATCCCGATGAAGCAGACAAAAACAGGATGGAACAAGCAGCGCACATGGCTCGAATAGACGATTTTGTGCAGTCGCTACCATTAGGTTATAACACCATTATAGGAATGGAAGGAAAAGGCGTAAGTCAGGGACAGCGTCAGCGCATTCTCATTGCTCGTGCTATCTACAAGAACCCTCAATATATCTTCCTTGATGAGGCAACAAACTCATTAGACGCATCAAATGAGGCACTGATTATGGACAATCTGCGTCATTTTTATGAAGGTCGTACTGTTGTTGTTAGTGCTCATCGTCTGAGTACCATCCGTGATGCAGATCAAATAATAGTAATGAGTGGAGGCGAAATTGTGGAACGAGGCAATCACGAACTATTGCTTAAAAAACGTGGTAAATATTATGAATTAGTGAAACATCAGATGAATATAATAAATGAATAAAACATATAACATACGCAAACATTGTCCTGAAGTAGAAAATCTTATGAGTGGCAAGTTACCATTTATTACAAAATATGGAATAACAGTTGTTCTATTTGTGTTGATAATCACTGTTGCTGGCTTACTTGAGTTTGGCGTTATTCCAAAACAACTTATGCTTGATATATTAGACCATACTATTGAGCAGTTGAAGATAAAAAACATGTAGGTAAAAGGAATATGCATAAAATGGTCACTATTTATGTATAATATGTATTACAGAATTAGTTTGACAGACGAATACAATAATCATTCATGGAAAATCCATGAGTGCTAAGTTTAACTTATTAAATTACAATCAATTATGTTTAAATTAAAGAGATTTGTTATCCATGACGGTATAAAACCTCTGGATAATGTAGAGATGAAGGCAATTCTCGGGCGTAACAATTCACACTTCTGTAGTACAGAAGACAGAAACAAAAAAACGTGTAGTGGATATTGCATAAATCCGAGCAATCCATATTGTGGTTGGAGTTCTAATCATAACACCTGCATCTGCCAAAGTTCTAATGGGGGCACCGCTTAATTTTTAGTTTACAAATAAAAATGTCAGGCCTATGTTTCAAATAGGTCTGACTTTAAATAAATATAGATGAACAACTATATCAGTCTAACTTCTATGTCACGCCTCACCTTTATCCTCATTATGCTACTCGGCTGTATAGCCGCAGTTTGTGATGCTCAGACGGTCAATACCGTCTCTGTAAGTCAGTATGTGAAGGATAGCTTTACAAAAGCAGGGATTCCAGATGCCAAAGTGTTTCTAATGGACGATGCTCACACCGTCATAGACACGATGAGGACAGAAGGAAATGATGGCTATTGGAGTAGGGAATTGGACCGAACACCTCGCAAGTATTTTGTAAGAGTGGAACATCCTGACTATGAAACAGGGGAGATGGAGGTAGAAATGAAGAATCTGCATCGCAATCGGTATTGGGATTTTCCTACCCTGCTGATGAAAAGGCGGTTCGTTCTCGACGAGGTTGTTGTTACGGCTTCGATAGTGAAGATTGCTTATAAAGGGGACACCATAGAGGTGAATGCCAATGCTTTCAACATTCCCGAAGGCTCCATGCTCAGTGGCCTCGTCGGCAGCATTCCCGGCTGCGAGTTGAAACCGAACGGGGAGATTCTGATGAACGGCAGGCGAGTGGACTATCTGTTGCTCAACGGAAAGGAATTCTTCAGGGGCGACAACAGCATCATGCTCGACAACCTGCCTTACTATGTGGTTCAGAAACTGCAATTCTATGAGAAAGCAGACGAAGAGAAACATGCCTACGCTCCACGCAAAGACTATGTGATGGACGTGAAGCTGAAACGTGACTATCAGACAGGTCTGCTTGGTAATACGGAGCTGGCCGGCGGAACGAGTGACCGCTGGCTGGCCCGTACCTTCAACCTCCGCTTCACCAACAACTCCCGTCTGTGCATTTTTGGCAATGCAAACAATGTAAACCAGACAAACAAGCCCAATAACGATGGCAACTGGTCGACTTCTGCTCAGACAGGCGAGCTTACCACCAAGCGGCTTGGGGTAGATGTGAAGGTGGATGACAAGGACGGCAGGTTCAACGAACATGCCGAGGGAACAATCAGATGGGACAAGAGCGAGGACGAAATGCGCAGTTCCACGGAGAGTTATCTTGCTTCTGGCACAACATTCGGCAGAAGACATGAACTCACCACGGGGCACAACAGGCAGATAGACATCCGTAATAGGTTCGAGGTCGGAGCCTTGACGCTTCATTCGGAATGGAATCACCGTAGAAACGACGGAATGGCTACGCAACGCTCAGCCCAGTTTGCCGCATCGCCATCGTCATTTGGAACTACGACCAGCATTTTGGACTCGCTGCTACAGGCAAGCACATCTTCGGCTGTAAGGCAAATAGCGACCAACAGCATGCGCAACCAAATGGAAACGAACGGTATGGAATGGACGCTGGGACAAAAAGTGAACTGGCAAAAATACACAAAGTGGGGCGATGACTATGCCTTGGACTTTGACGGCTCGGTGGGCAACATCAACCGCGACAACACGAACCTCTACGGGCTGAACTTCTACCAATCGCCGATGCGGCAGGAGGGGCGCGACCAATACAGAGAACACAATGAGCACAGATATCGATATGCCGTAGGCGGGGCCTATCGCTTCCATCTGCTATCAGGATTACATTTCGGCTCAAGCTATCATTACCAACAGAGTTACAACTCCACGCGGAGTAACCTCTTTCAGGTCAGTTGGGATGGCCTGGAACTCCCCTCGGTCACAGACTTCAAGCAGCAACAGGACTTTTCCAACAGCTATTACAGTCGTCATCTCAGTCGTCGGCATGAAGTGACGCCCTATATCGCATATCTCTGTGGGCAAGGCTCTGATCAAGTGGTGGCATCATTGGAGGTTAAAGTTACTTACCTTAATGAAAGGGAGCACTACCAACGGGGAGAGATAGACGCGAATGTCAGTAGAAACTATATCTTGATAGAGCCAAATCTGCAATTCCAAAGGACAAAGGGAAAATGGTCGTGGAGCGCAGACTATACATTGAGGCGTGATGCGCCCGACATCATTAAGACCATAGGCTATGCCGACACCTCAGACCCGCTGAGGACGGAACTTGGCAATCCAAACCTGAAGCCTTCAGACAAGCATTCTATAGGATTCAGCATAACAAGAACTCTGAACGATTATTCGCAATATATATCCTTCATGCAAAACGTCAATGTCATGGAACGACTGATAGCCGAAAGCTTTGCCTATGATGCTGGGACGGGCATCTATACATATAAGCCCGAAAACGTCAATGGAAACTGGAACAGTCTGACCCAACTGAATGTCAGAAAGGCGATAGACGGAAAGAAACTATTGTTCGTCAACTCTACCACTCGTTTCAGCTACTTCCGAAATGCCGACCTTGTCATGCTTGAAGGCTACAACAAAAGCAAATTGAACAAGGTGGACAACTGCCTCACGGAGCAAGACTTGAACATGGAGTATCAGAAAGGCAAGTTCTTCATTGCACTCACCGGAAGCATCGCCTGGAACAAAGTGAATCGACAAGAAGATACCGAATACGACGTAAACGCATGGAACTACAGCTACGGTCTGAGGTGTCGTTACACCTTGCCATGGGATATAAAACTCGCCACCAATCTGAAGATGTATTCCCGACGCGGCTACGATGAACCCTTGATGAACAGTGATGACCTTGTGTGGAACGCCACAGTCTCCAAATCATTCTTCAAAGGCAGACTTGTAGCCCAAGTCGAAGGATACGACCTGTTGCACCAGTTGAGCAACGTAAGCTATACAGTGAATGCCCAGGGCCGCACCGAGACTTGGCATCGCTCCCTGCCTCACTACGTCATGCTGCACCTGGTTTATCATTGGAACAAGGAACCAAAAAAGAAATAATATGATCACAGTCTTAGAACATCTGCTCCACGGCGAGCATCTTAATGCAGAGGAAAGAGAATTTTTCATTCTCTTGGCTGTCATCGTCCTGCTGGTAATCACCGCTGTAGTTATCTTCATCAAGGGGAAACACTTTCAGGAAATCTACTGGAAGTTGCAGGACTTCTGGTGGTGGATTGGACCGAAAAGCAAAAAAAGATTAGACGTTTAATAATAATCTGAACATAATTGACAGAATAGTTCCCAAATTTTAAACTTCACCATCTATAATGACGAAAAATATAATTGAATTTCTCCTTGAACAGCTTGAAGTAGAGTATACACATTTCTATATTTCGAAATTGTATAATGAGCATCCGCACAAATATGACATGTACGGACTGCGTGACATATTGGGTTCATATGGAATAAATGCCGTTGGTGTTAATATTGAAGACAAGGACTATGCAAAATTGTCTTTCCCTTGTATATTGCATATTTCTAATGGTTTCGTTGTCGCTACAAAAATGGACAATGGTATTGTTGACTACTATTGGAATGGAAGAATGGTATCCATGTCCTTGGAAAAATTTAATACGATGTGGACAGGTAATGCACTTGTCGTTGACGGTGATTCTAAGGCATATGAACCTTCTTACAGGAATAATTTACATGAAGAAAAGCTAAAGGAGCTTAAGAGATTTACAGCGGTTGTAGCCGTATTATTCATATTGTTAATTGGTTTCATAAATAATTATTCAAATTTTGATTTAGCAACATTGATATTTGGGGGATATTCTCTGTTAGGTATAATACCATGCGTGTTTTTGGTGGAAAAGCAAATAAACAAAAGAAGTAAAATTGGTGACAAAGTTTGTTCTTTGTTTCAGCAAGATTGTAACAAAGTTATATCTTCCGAAAAATCAAAGATACTGGGATTTAGCTGGAGTGAAGTGGGGTTGTCATTTTTTGGGGCAGACTTGTTTTCGTTGATTTTTATTCCAAATTTTGTAAATGAGTTATCTGTTATTGCGCTACTTGGTCTTTTCTATACTATATGGAGCATATATTACCAGTGGAAAGTGGCAAAACAATGGTGTGTTTTATGTTTATTTGTTCAAGCAGTAATAATGTTAATGGCCTGTTCTGGACTTCTATTGATACTGAATAATGGTATTCAGTTTGATTTTTTATATGCAATGGGATTTGGCTCATTGTGGTTCTTGTTTATAGTTTCTATCAATATACTTAACAAATACAAAGAAATTGTAAAGGATGATATTGAGGAAAGACAACGATATAATGCCTTGAAGTCAAATGAAAAAGTTTTCCAAGCCTTACTAACTTCTAACAAATATCATGAAACATCTTTTGTAGACTCGACAATAGTATTTGGGAACAAAAATGCACAAACACAAATAACGGTATTAACAAATCCACATTGCAATCCATGCGCTCATACCCATAAACAGATTCATAATCTTTTGGACAAAAATAGGAGCAAAGTGTGTGTCCAATATATTTTTTCTTCATTTAATGATGATTTGAAGGATAGTAGTCGTTTCCTTATTGCTGTATGGCAACAATTAGGAGAACAATCAGCCTTAGGCGTTTATTCTCGATGGTATGAAGAAGAGAAATATAACTATCGTGATTTCATAAGAAAATGGAAAGATATTGATATCCATTCTTCTTCAGTAGAAAACGAAATGATTATGCATGAAAAATGGAAAAGGAGGACAGGATATGAGGCCACTCCTACAATATTGATAAATGGGTATGAATTACCGATTGAATATGACATAAAGGATCTGTCAATGATTCTCGATTAATTATGAATATAGAATTCTATATAAAGATGCAAATCAGAGTTAAGAAGCAATGCGCATCGGCAAAGGAATTAGCTACTCCTTTGAAACATTGCGGACAATTAAGTTTTTAAATTAAATTCAAACAAAATGAAAAAATTAAAAAGAATTTCATTAGTTTCTGGAGTCCAGATTCTGGATTCGTTAGCGCAAAAACAACTTCGTGGGGCTGGTGACGTAGACCCTAATGTTTGCCATTCTAAAAGCACGAGGTACTCATGCTCAGGCAGCTGTGTTGACTATCAAGGCCATTCTGGTAGTTGCTACTGGGTTGGTGTAGAAAGCAGCTGTAAATGCGGAGTCGCTTTTGTTGGATAATAATTGTAGAAATCAAGGAGATGCGAGTCGAACCTCGCACCTCCTTGATAATTATCTACAATACAACAAGAAAAATAATGAAGAAAGTTTATTTAATCCTCAGCCTCCTTGCTGCTGTGTGCGGCGGGTCGAAGGCACAAGAGAAGGACTCCATTGATGTGAGTCAGTTTGTAGTAACTTACGACTACGCAGTGAAAACCATGATGGGAAGGAACGACTCGGCGTTTGTCGATTCCTGCCAAATCGCCTTGCTGGTGGGCAAGAGGCACACCATGCAGATGGAGCGCAGCAAGTATGTATTCGCTATTTTGGGCGATAGGAGCGTACAAAATGAGGCGATTGAGAGCAGCGTACACAATTATCCGACAATATGGACAAACGTGCCGGATGGAGAGATGACGACACGCGAGTTCTTCGCCCCGAAAATGTTCCGGATAGAAGAGCCGATGGAGGCACAAAAATGGACATTGACGGACGATACGCTGACCATTACGGGCTATGCCTGCAAGACAGCATCGTGTGAATACGGTGGAAGGAAGTGGAAAGTCTGGTTCACCGAGGAAATCCCTTCGACCGCAGGCCCGTGGAAACTGCATGGTCTGCCCGGACTAATTGTCAAAGCTACGGATGCAGATGGCATCCACACGTTTTGCCTTTCCTCTTTGGAGCAGAAAGCCGTGACAATGACTGCAAGGTCATACCCAACTGACCTCCGGGAAAAGCGCGACAAGTTCATCAAGCAACGTAACAAAATCCTCTGCGACAAACGCTACATAAAGAATCCAAGTTACTATCTTCCTGCTGATGTGGTTACGATTGAGATACAGACATCTCCTGGCGTGTACTTCTCGTTCGTCCAAGCAGAAGGGGGAATCAATATCAGCCTCTGTATCCCTTCGGGCGAAAATGTGCGGTATTATCAACCTCTTGAACTGAAATAAAGAACGATGCGTAGGATTCTTCTATTCCTTATATATATAATAATGTGCGTGTCCGTTCGTGCCCAGACCATCGAGGTGAGCGGCACGGTGAAGGACTTGCAGCAGAAGCCTGTGCCCGATGTCATCGTGAAGGTGACGTCGGGCAAGGCAACGCTCGCCTTCGCCACGACGAACAAGGAGGGAGCGTATAAACTGAGTTATGACCCGTCGAAGGCGAAGAACGGCGCGGTGCTGACGTTCTCGCATATCTCATACGAGAAAGAGGAAGTATCACTGACGGGCGACCGGAGGAAGCGGACGGAGGATGTCATCCTCATACCGAAGGCCATTGCCCTGAAAGAGGTGACGGTGAAGGCCGGCCCGCTCAGGCTGAGGGGCGACACGCTGTCGTATAACCTCGCGTCGTTTCTGGGCAAGGGCGACGTTACGCTAGAGGACGGACTGAAACGGCTGCCGGGCATATCGGTGTCGGACAATGGAGCCATCAGCTATATGGGCAAGGGCATCTCGAAGTTCTACATCGAGGGCCTCGACATGTTGGGCGGACGCTACAACCTCGCCACGAAGAACATCCCGGCGGAGTATGCCACGCAGGTTGAGGTAATGCAGCGGCACAAGGCCCGCAAGATTGACCAGGACGAGGAGAGCGACGCTGTGGCGCTGAACATCAAGTTGTCGAAGAAGGCGAAGTTCAAGCCGTTCGGGCAGCCAGTGGCGGGCGTGGGCATCAGGGAGAAGTCGCTGATTGGTGCGCTCGGACTGACGGGCATGATGTTCACCGACAAGTTCCAGTTGCTCGGCTCGGCGAAGTGGTCGAACCACGGCAACTTCGGCTCCTACGACATGATTGACCACTACGGCAACAGTTCCCTGTCCTCACTCGCCACCAGTAAGCTCGGTGCATGGGGCGGCGGCGGTGCTCCCTTGGGCGAATACTCCTATCAGACCAACGGCTACGGCACGCTGAACGGCATACAGAAAGTGGACAGCACGCGGCAACTCCGCGTGAATGCCGACTACACTTTTGAGGAGCGGCATAACTCGTTCGAGACACAGACGCTCTACTTTGCCAACGGGCAGAACGTGGGCATCAGTGAGGAAAGCCGTCCTTGGACGCGCATCCATCGCCCGATGCTGGAACTGCGCTACGAGAACAATGCCGCCAGCCACTATCTCATGGATGTGCTCCGCCTGCAGGGGCAGTTTGAGGAAAACGAATGTCCCGTGACAAGCGACGATGGCGCAGGGGCGTATCTCAACACTCAGCAGCGCGAGGCCAAGGTGCTGAAGGTCGGTAATTCGATGTGGAGCACCACACGCACGGGACGGCATAAGTTCTCCTTCACGTCGGACATCAGTTTCAACCGCGCCCCGACGGTCTGCCTGACTTTTACCACGCCATCACTGAATGCTGGCGGGGCTGTGCAGTCGGGACAGAGCACGTCACTCAATACCGAGCACGGCACTTCGTTTAACATCAAGTTGGGCAAAAAGTGGCGCATCGATCTGCCCGTGAGGTTGGTGGCGAACTATAATATGATTGAGACAGAACAGGCCCTCCTCAAACCCCTCCCTGTGAGTGAGGGGAGTGATTACACTGGGCAGCGGATTAGCGGCTGGAACATCACGCCAAGCGTTTCGCCCGGCACCGAATGGCGGTCGGCCAATCAGAAAGCATATATCAGCGTGGGTGTCGGGCTGCGGTGGATGAACCTGAACTACTTGTCCAAGTACGATGACAAGAGGACTACGCTGAGCGAACTGTTTGCCGAGCCTCGCTTCCACTTCCGCTACACCTTCAGCGGCACATCGGAACTGAACCTCAGCAGCGGCTACAGCCATTCGGCAGGCGACATCATGGACCTCCTGACCGTGCCCGTCCGAGGCAGTTACCGCAGCACGTCGGCCGCCTCGGGTGTCATCGGCAAGAGCCAGCAGTGGAACACGTCGTTGGGCTACAAGTATCAGATTCCGTTCAGTTATTTCTCCTTCGACGCCAACGCCTCGTGGACGCAGGGCAAGCGCAACGTGCTCTCGTCGCAGACCGTTGACGGCACGAACGTGTCGAGTAGCAGCATCTTCCGCGACAGCCACTTCAAAAGTGCCTCGGGCGGCATCAGCCTCTCGAAGAACATCCTGCCCATCACCACAAAACTCACCTTCTCAGCAGGAGGTGACTGGAGCAGCAACGAGTCGCTGAGCCAGAACGTCTTCGTCACCACCTACAGCACAGGCTACAACGGCGAACTGCGAGCCGTCGTCACGCCCGTATCATGGACGGAACTGACTCTCAGCGGCAACTATTCCAAGCACTTTACCCGCTACCAAGGCCAGCACGACAGTTACGATGACCTCCGCGCCCATGCCTCCGTCGCCATCTATCCCATCGACCGCCTCGAACTCCGTGCCAACTACGACTTCGTGCGCAGCCAGCTCACGGGCGACGAGCACAAGAACGCCTCCCTTCTCTCCGCCTCCGCCCAACTGAAACTGAAGCGCATGGTCTGGCGTCTCTCCCTCAACAACCTCCTCGACACTCGTCACTACACCTACACCCTCTTCTCCTCCACCGACCGCTACACCTTCGACAGCCACATCATCGGTCGCACGGTGCTGCTGACGTGCAAATTTAATCTCGCAAAATAAATTCCATAAAAATATGAAGAAGAAAATTATCATCCCCATAATTACCAGTATAGTCCTTCTATGCAGTTGCCAGAAAAAAGAAACCGTCATTTATGAGTTACCTCAAAATGGTCTGTTGACAGAGCAGGAACAACAAATGAGAAACTACGGGGACTCACTCGAAAAGTACTGTTCACTGCTTGATACTGCTCAGATTCAACATTATATCAGACTCCACCAAGCAGCCTTAGATTCATCTAACGCCATTCTTAATCAAGAAGTAAGTGCGTTCATGGCGGAAAAGAAGAAAACTGAAAATGAGTCTTTCATAGACATCACCATTCCTCAGACGATAGCCCTGTGTGTGTTGCTCATAGCAATCATTTCCATGCTCATCTACATCAGCATCATCAGTATGTTTTGGACTCGTTTAGGTTGGCTTTTCGAAGACCTATGGCACTGGTTCAAGCGCACTATTGGTTTCCACTCTCATTATGATGAAGAACTTGTCGATGATAACATTCATGAAGGCAATTCTCCCAAAGCTTCTGATAAGTCATAATCAATCCGCGTAAGTGTGGACAGAAAAAAACTGTAGAAATATTACGTAACAATCATTCAAGCATTAACAAAAGATTTTGATTTAATTATGTCACATAAGGAAACTCAGAAAAATGCCGTTCTATTGTCCACTCACATCGTGAACGAATTTGTTATTCAAAAATACAGAAAACTATGTTGTGATTTGGACAAGAGAATGTATGATGTTATTCTACTTGTCAACACAGATAATGGTTGTGAATTGAGAGCCCCCGACGATATTGTTTGTTTTACCACGAGTGTAGAAAGCATTAACGAATTGGGGTATGAGCCAATTGAAGAAACGTTGCTTCCAGGCAGTTGTCATTATCCATTACTGCGCTTTTTCACTAATAATCCTATATACCGATTCTATTGGTTTATAGAGTACGATGTGGAATTCACGGGTAATTGGTCCGTTCTTTTAAATGACTGTGGAAAGAATCTGCCAGATTATGATTTTTTAAGTTGTCATGTGGAGAGATATAATGAGGCTACGAATAAGAACTGGATTTGGTGGTATAAAAGTAACCATGTGGGCAACGCCTTGAAAGATTGTATAAAAGGATTTAACCCGATATGTAGATGTTCCCATGGAGCATTGAGCTATCTGGATAAATATCAGAAAGCAGGCCATAGTGCACATTCTGAAGTTATGATTACGACTTGCTTATATCATGGCGGATTTAAGATTGGTGATTTAGGAGGGACTGGTGAGTTCGTGCCTGATGGTTATGAG
>LPNH01000210.1 GCA_001543385.1 Candidatus Hemicellulosilyticus sp. P3 | reverse complement strand
TGTTATTTAATCGCAAGTTCGCGTGTTTCGCGGACATTGCAATAAATCGATCCACCATTGCAGCATTGTGCAACAGGGTTTTGGTCGCTCCGACCGAAAGGTTGTGACCTTCCTGCCGTGCATAAGCTCTGGCAACGTTGACGGAGGAGAGGGAGGCGTTGAACGCGAAGGCAAGAGCCTCCTTGTTCCGCGCCTGGCAGTGAGTGAGCCCGGTGAACTGCTTGGCATCGCGGAAGACGAACTCCAACTGGAACCTCGTCCGGTAGATGTCGAAGATATCACGAGCGGAGAGCGACAAGTCCGTAGAGAAGAACACCTTCCTGGCCTGAGTTTTCTTGTCGGTATCCAGATAGTCCACGATGACGACACGCACTTCACGTCCGAGACTTACCGCCCAAACGTCGGCAGTGTATAGCTTGTAGACAAGTTTGCCATCCACAGAGTACTCTTCCTTGAAGACGGCCATATCCAGGTTCTTCAGGTCAACCTTCCCGGCGAACTTCTGGGGACGGCCTCTCTTCCTGGCCTTCGGGCCGCGATAGAGATATTTAAGATTCACGTCATCACGGAAGCGGCTTATGATGTTGAAGCCCAGCTCCTTGACTCCGGCGACAAAGCTCTCCTTGGAGAAGTACGCATCAGCTACGATGAGTTTGCATATGGACAGCAGTTGTTTGCTCATGCGGGACAACATCCTCAGATACCAGCCCGTGAGGGAATCGGGATCATCCATCCCCCTGGTGCATTTGGGCTTGCGCCCGCGGCACTTGGAAGTGAAGGTCTGCTCCGCTTTCAAGAACACGGCATCTTTGGCATCCGCATCAACAACGGAAAGTCCCAGGATCTCAATGCCATGTTTGATGGCACCGGCGCAGCCGGACCAGAACCAGTCCACGCCCGGAGTCTTCTTCCCAGCCTTGGGAATGAAGCAGGGATCGATGCCTATTGCGATACGATGTCCCATCATCGGAGAAAGGAAGTGGCGGTTGAACGTAAGCCAGTCGAAGGGCTTCTTGAAGTTCTGGCGGAACCGGCTCTCACACGAGCGGCCGCACCTCGCCATCTGGGTGAAGTTCATGCGTCCGGAGGATGTGAGAAAAAGTTCCATGGTCTCGATGATGAAAGATTGGAAAGATTTGCCTAAATTTGTCATGCTCGAGAGGGCTGCCGAAATCATCTCTCTCAGCTGGATAAGGGGCTTGATTTTCATACAAGTAACTAGTTG
>LPNH01000209.1 GCA_001543385.1 Candidatus Hemicellulosilyticus sp. P3 | reverse complement strand
ACCGTCCAGTCGGATGAACGGGGCGCAGCGGTCATCCACCGGCTCTGCCCCGCCACGGTTGTAGGTCAGCGTGTGCATGCCGCCGCTGAACGTGCCGCTGAAGGGTTTGTCACTTGTGCCGACGCTGATGCCCTGGGCGTCGATGTCGGCAGCCATCTCGAAGAACTTGCCGCTGTAGCTGTTGCCGCCGCTCACGTCGTCGGCCAACTGCTTCCAGTCAGCACTCGTCCTGATGAGGTACGGGTCGGCGCTCGTTCCGCTGCCATCCCAGCCCCATGCCCCCTGTGCGACTGCGCACAGCAGGGCGAACATAAATAATACTTTCCTGTTCATTGCTGTTTTTGGAATTTATTGTTACTTATTATTGTTTGTTATCTCGAATGATTTATTACTTTTCTGCCGTTAGCAATTACGATGCCGTTTGAGGTGTTGTCGGCGGGGGTTCCGTCGATACGGTAGATGCGGGCGGAGCCTTCTTGCTGAGCAGCCCTGGTGGGATTCACAACGGTAGAACCGCCAGCCGCAAAGGCGGTGGAGACAACACAAAACATGAATGCTGTACTCAGCAGCGTGGAGCCGAGCAGACGGCTCAGACGGGTCTTGCTGGCTATGAGCCGGGCCAATGTGTGGGCGCTGCTGTTGAGCAGACGCTCCTCGTGGCGGCGGCTTTGCGCCAGATGAACAACGGCGAAGGCCAGCAGCACGGCGACGGCTGCCAGCACGATGAATAAAATGATGTTTACCATATCCATTAACTCTTAATTCTTAACTCTTAATTCTTAACTAATTGTCATTCCTTCGCGGCGGGCTTCTTCCGACAGGCGGTTTACGTCTTGCTGTTCACGCTCGATAATCATTTTGCGGCGACGAAGCAGGTGGCGACGCCGACTGGACTGCCACATCATGACAGCCACAACGATGCCCATCGCCAGCACGATGACGGCCATCACCAGGAGCAGGGTTTCACTTGTTGACATAATAATGCGTATATAAAATTTGCGTGCAAAGGTACTCCTTTACACGCGAATATACAAGGTCTCAGACAAGTTGGACCCTCGTTTCAGACAAGTTGTCCCCTCGAAAAGACGATTTGTCCCCTCGAAATGACGATTTGTCCGCTCGAAATGACGGATTGAACCCTCAAACGTTCTCTCTTCGAGAGTGTGGCGTTGCAATCTCTCTTTGAGAGTGTGGCGTTGCAATCTGGTTGCGGTACTCGGTGGGGGTG
>LPNH01000208.1 GCA_001543385.1 Candidatus Hemicellulosilyticus sp. P3 | reverse complement strand
AAATAGAACTAGAATATTTCACCGTTCCACAGCATCCTCAGGAAGTCAAGCACAGTAATTAGCTCTATGTCATCGACTTTCCTCGTTATTGGATCTAACGACACAAATATCAAGCGGCAGTCTGGATGCTCTTCCTTAAAGGCCTTCAGTCCAGCTTTGTGTTTGGCCTTCACTTGCTCGGAGGATTTGATTTCAATGGCGACTTTGGCGTCTCCGATGACTGCATCAACTTCCTTCTTGTCGTATGTACGCCAGTAGGAGATGATGTCCTTTTTATCGTTATATCCCTTATATGCAATGATCTCCTGCATCACAAAATGCTCAAATGCAAGCCCGTAATCGTCCGTTCCACGTTTTAGTGAATGGCGGCCCATAAGATAGTTGGCAAGCCCCACATCAAAGTAGTAGAATCGTGGTGCCTGGATAATCTTCCTTTTGACCGCCTTCCTGTATGCCGGAATTTCGTATCCTATCAGTGTGTCATACAGAATCTTGAAGTAAGACTGCACTGTTTTGACGGAGACTCCACAGTCTGAGGCGATGTTTGAATAGTTCAGCATTTCCCCATCGGAGATGGCCGCCACTTCCATAAAGCGTTCGAATGCTTCGAGTTCCCTGACTTCTCCTTCTTCTCGGATTTCCTCGTTCAGATACACTTCCACGTAACCTTTCAGTCGCTTGGTGGCATCCGCTACCATATAATGGCGCGGAATCATTCCGTTCTGGACAGCCCGGTCCAGTTGGAAGTCGGTTACTTCCGGCCAGACGAGCGGATAAAATGTTTCCGGAATGGCACGGCCCCCGAGGGTGTTTGCACCGGATTTCTTCAGCTTCCTGGCGCTTGAACCGCTGAGGATGAACCACAGTCCTTTTTCGACCATCAGAGTGTGGACAATATCCAGCAGTTCCGGTACTTTCTGAATCTCATCTATGATGACCAATGTTCCGGCCGGTTTGTCCCAAAGTGCCTCCTTCAGGGAGTTAGGATTCCGTTTAAACGCTTTTCTCACATCGGGGTCCAATAAATCGTAGTAAATCTTTCCCTTGAAGCGTTCTTTCAAAAGGGTGGATTTCCCGGTCTGACGTGCGCCAAACAGGAACATTGCTTCGTCCAACTTGTTCTCTATATCGAATATTCTCTTGTACATAATACCTCCAAATTTCTTTACTATACTCCAAATATTTATATGAATTTGTGGAGTATGGTCGCAAATTTACTAAAGTTTATTCGAATACCAAAATCTT
>LPNH01000207.1 GCA_001543385.1 Candidatus Hemicellulosilyticus sp. P3 | reverse complement strand
CTTCCACTGCTTGCCATCGAGGGGAAGAAGTGAATACGTGTGGGCAAGGTACAGATATTCGTTGCGGAGTTTGGCGAAATAGCCCTCGTTCAGTGCATCATGTTGGAACTGCTCAGGGATGGTGTCAAGTTCCAAAAGCCCTGCCTGTCCGAGAAAGAGGGCTTCCAACTGAAAGAGGTCGTCGGCACGTTGCTCCATCACCGACATTGGTATCGACTTCGCCCACCTCTCCATCAAGTCGCCATTAACGTCCATCCCAAAGGTTCGGGCAATGGTTACGAAATAGGCTGCGTCCCATTCTCCAAACTCCTTTGCCCTGCGCCTAATCTCTTCTGTCTGCCATTCCAAACGCTCAGTCTGTATGGCACAAAGCCATGAACGGAGAGTGAGGCGTGTAATGCTGTCCTTCACGTTCTGATGGCATACTGCCTGTCCTTGGTCGGATGCGAGTATCAAGTACCGCTTAGCCACTTTCTGCGGCACCTCCATCGGCATGACGCTGATATAATCGCCCTTGCTGTTGATGATGTCGGTATCGGCATTGCCTACAACTGCAAGGACTACGTTGTCATACGACTTGTCCTTGTCCATGCCGTACAGATACCAGTCGGATGCGTTCTCCAATACCGATACGTTGCCCACCCAAAGGGTGCTGTCAATTCTCAACTTGGCATTGAAGAAGTCGGGGGCATTGCCTTGGTAGTTGTATAGTCCTGCGTCGATTACCTCAACTTCCTTTCCGTCCGTTGTCTGTCCGCTTGCATCCATTATCTTATGCCTCCAAACGAATTGCAGTTGCCTTGTCTTGGCTGTTAGTGTTCTGTTGATTGCCTTTATTCTTGCCATTGTCTTTCCTGTTTAGTGGTGGGGTGGTTGGCCCCACCATTACCTTGTTATTCTCTATTGTCTCATTCCTTGGTTATGCGCCCTGTTTCCTTATAGGGGTGAGTGTCGAAGTCCCAATCGACCTCATCGTCATCAAGGTCTGTGTGGATGCCTCCACCCATTACAAGTCCGCAACTGTCCATAACCTTCTGCCGTGCTTCTTCTCTGTTCTCGGCTTCCACCGTGAAAACTCCCGTGAACACGAAACGGGTAGGTACTTGATATTTCATTTTCTTTTTTGTTTTTAGTGGTGGGAATGGCTATGCACTCCCACCGTGGTTAATACTTATACGTGATAGAAGTCGGCTTCTATGACATCTGTTGCCATTCCAAATTCGGGACAACTGCAAAAATAGGGGTCGTT
>LPNH01000206.1 GCA_001543385.1 Candidatus Hemicellulosilyticus sp. P3 | reverse complement strand
AGCTCCATCTTTTATCCCTTAATCTTCTTTATAATGATTTTTATCTAAATTTTATTTAAAATTTTTTTAATCATTTCCATTTTTTTTATTTAAATAATAAATGTAAAATTAATATAAAAAATTCGTTTTTCGATAATAAGAATAATACTGAAGGTTAATTTGGGTCAAAAAGCATATCTAAAAGAAATTTAATATTTGTAAATTGTTTTTGTCCGCTTTTTGCCTTTACTTATGGATATATTATTATTATATGCTCTGAATATAATAATATTTTTAAATATATATATTATCTATATTATATTCAGAGGATATAATAATAATATATCCATAAGTAAAGGAAAAAAGTGGACAAAAACAATTTACAAATATTAAATTTCTTTTAGATATACTTTTTTGCCCCAATTAACCTTTAGTATTATTTTTATTATCAAAAAATGAAATTATATACATTTAATTTAAATAATTTTATATAAAAAAATGAAGATAATGAATATTGTGATTTTATTTGGGATATATTTGTTTTATTACCTATATCGTAATTTTGAAGAGCTCGGTGGAATGAACTACCCAATATTAAAAATACTAATGAAGCTGATTATACTTTTATTTGCCTTGATCCTCTTAAAATACAAAAAAAATATCATAGAAATTACCAATGTGGATTATTATCAAAAAAAAATTGAAGACTATTATAAAAGACTGGATAAATAAAAACATATATATTTATTAGATTTAAACATTTTTTCATAACACTTAATTTTTTTTTATATATTTAATAAGGAGTTTCTTTACTATTGCTACCTGGAGATCCTATGATTTTCGGGCCGAATAAATAGGAAAGAACTTCTTCTATTATTGAAAACAAATCAAATTTATAAACCAATATATAAATCCAAGGAGCAAATATAAATATTATTATTGAATATTTTATCAAACTAGAAATGGAAGGCATATCAATAATAATATTTTGCTGCTTTTTTATGTATCTGCCGTTCTTATCTCTCATTTATTTAAAATTTAAATTTAAATTTTATTTAAAAATTAAAAATTATTATTTTTTTGATTCATATTTTCATTCTCGGAAAAACGCGAACAAAAAAACCAAACAACAATATATGAACCTCCTCAAATTGAAGATAATCAAGTCTAATTTTCTCATTATAAATGCCCATACTTCTTCAATTGGGCTTATTTCAGGACTATTAGGAGGCCAAAATTTTAAAGTTTTTATATCATCTAATAATTCTTTT
>LPNH01000205.1 GCA_001543385.1 Candidatus Hemicellulosilyticus sp. P3 | reverse complement strand
TGTGCAGCAGTTCGTGCGACAGATGGCCGCAAGGCTCACCAAGGTATTCGGCATAGAGCTTCTTGATCGAAGGATTCTCGTGCGACTTACGGATCGGCTTGCCAGCATCCTCGCGGTAGATGGCTTCCGTACGCTTCTTGATGATCTCGCTGTTGCCGTGGTGGTAAGGCTGGCCAGCGCCGCCGACGCAACCGCCGGGGCAGGCCATGACCTCGATGGCATGGAACTGTTCCTTGCCTTCGCGCACTCTCTCGAGGAGCTTGCGGGCGTTGGACAGACCGTGGGCAATGCCGATGTGGATGGGTGTTCCGTCGAAGTCGACCCAAGCGTCACGGATACCTTCGATACCACGGAGTTCAGTGAAGTCGATCTTAGGCAGCGGCTTGCCGGTGAACACCTCGTAGGCGGTACGGGTGGCAGCTTCGATCACACCACCAGTGGCGCCGAAGATGACAGCGGCACCCGTGGATTCACCCAACGGGTCGTCGTAGTCCTCGCTCGGCATATCCTTCAGGTTGAGGTTGAACTGCTTGATCAAGCGGGCCAACTCACGGGTCGTCAGGACGTAGTCGATATCCGGGTTACCATCTTTATAGAATTCCTTACGCTTGCTTTCGTACTTCTTGGCCAAGCAAGGCATGATGGAGACGACGACGAGGTCTTCTCTCTTGATGCCCATCTTTTCGGCCCAGTAGTTCTTGGCGACAGCGCCAAACATTTGCATAGGCGACTTGGCGGTTGAAGGCACATCCAGCATGTCGGGGAAGTTGTGCTCGAAGAAGTTGACCCAACCAGGGCAGCACGAAGTGAGGATAGGCAGACGGACGCTCTTGTCGCCAGCCATGAACTTCTTGATGCGGCCGAGGAGCTCAGTGCCTTCTTCCATGATGGTAAGGTCGGCAGCGAAGTCGGTGTCGAACACATAGTCGAAGCCCAGACGACGCAGGGCAGCGGCCATCTGACCGGTGACGATGGTGCCAGCGGGCATGCCGAACTCTTCACCGAGGGCCACACGCGTAGCAGGGGCTGTGTTGACGATGACGGTCTTCTTGGGGTTGTTGATGGCAGCCATGACGTTGCGGGTGTCGTCCACCTCGCTCAGGGCGCCGACGGGGCACACCTGGACGCACTGACCGCACATGACGCAAGGCGAGTCGACGAGGTCTTGCTCGAAAGCAGGAGCCACGACGGCGCTGAAGCCACGGTTGATGGCGCTCAGGGCACCAACGGTCTGGACGTTGTTACACATGTTTTCGCAG
>LPNH01000204.1 GCA_001543385.1 Candidatus Hemicellulosilyticus sp. P3 | reverse complement strand
TTGTTGTTTGGATTCTGTTCCATTTTCTTCTTGTTTTTGTTGTTAATGTAATTGGATGGATTGATGCTTTCGCCCTCGATTTCCGCCTTTGCCTCTTCCGACCCGGCGAACAGTCGTTCAAGTACGCCTGTCGTGGTCTTGCTGAATCCGAAACGAGTCGGCTCCTTGCACTGGCGGACGAAGTTCGTGAAGAAGTTGTCGAGGGCATTGCCGTTCTTGTCGAACTGTAGGAAAGACTGTGAGTATTCCTTCCTGACGGGCATTTTAATGGGATTTCCGATGCTGTTCATGCCTGTGACGACACCACGTTCTCCTGTCTTGTTGTCCGTGACAATCAGCACGTCCTTGTCGGGTTTCAGCTTCTCCTGCTCATTTTCTTTTTCCTTGTCCATTGCTTACTGGATTTTGAAAGTTGTTACTAATGTTAATGATCTCTGAATCTATACTTGTTAGCCGGCTGTATAGTCTGTTTATCGGATGTCATCGATGGACTTGCCGTAGTTGGCAAGCTCTGCCAATTTTTCGCGTTTGTCCACCTTCTGATATTCATGATCCATGTACTCGCGCACATCCTGTTCCTTGTAGAACACCTTGCGGCCCAACTTGTAGAAGGGCAGCAGCCCCAGGCTGCGATGGCGCTGGATGGTACGCTTGCTGGTGTTCAGAAACAGGCAGAGGTCTTGGGTGTCGTAGATGCGTTCCTGCTTTTGTGGTGACGGTTCTACGGGTGTCACACGCTGGAGAAGTTCACCTATGGACTCCTGCTGTTCATCAAGCCGACTGGCTATCTTCTGGAAGCAGTCGCTGATGTGTCTCAATATCTGTTGTTCGTTCATAACCTTTTTTTCTTTTGGGTTTCACTTCGATTTTGTCTCGCTTGAAAGCTTTCGGGTGCAAAGGTCACCAAATTCCAGAAGGTGATTTTCATACTATGTACATACTATGTAATGATTTTCATGGAAAAAGTTCAGGAAAGGGTATCTGACGGGCATTCGCAAGCGTCAAATGCCGCCATTGCAGTGACTTATATCGTCAACGGGGATTGGCTCCATTGCTTCGGATGAGTCATGGATTACCTTTGCCAATGTCGAAAGACAAGTACATAGATTCGTTAAACATAAACAAGGTAAAGCAATGGAAATCGTAATGATTGAGAAACGTGCCTTCATGGACTTCATGGCAAGTGTGGAGGCGTTCTTCGACGGCATGGCTGACATCAGCCGCCGTCTGACGAACAGGGAGGTCAGCGAGTGGGTGGAC
>LPNH01000203.1 GCA_001543385.1 Candidatus Hemicellulosilyticus sp. P3 | reverse complement strand
CGGTCACTTCGTCAAGGCAGACATCTTCGACCGACCCGTTTCTTTCTCTGTCGGGGAGGTGACGCATGTGGACACGTCAGAGGAAGCCCTGTCTGCCTCGCTCAACAAATACGGCGAGGTGAATCTGGGCTATATGTCGGAACTGACCGACAAGACACAGGATGACCTCATAACGGAACTGGACGGGAAAATGTTCCTTAATCCCATCACAGGGGAGTTTGAGGTACGCGACAAGTTCATTGCGGGAAACGTGGTGGAGAAGATCAAGGCTGTAGAAAGAAGCATCGAGGCCAATGGTGGGGAGGTCAACGAGCAGATTGAGAAGTCACTGAAAGCCCTGAAGGATGCCGTGCCCACGCCCATTCCCTTTGAGGATCTGGACTTCAATTTTGGTGAACGTTGGATTCCAGCGTCGGTCTATTCGTCGTATATGACAAACCTCTTCGAGACAGGTGTTGATATTGTCTATTCGCCCAACATCGACGAGTATGACGTGAGCTGTGAGCGCAAGAACATGAAGATATGGCGCGATGGCCCTGCTTCGCCATGCGCTGCACAACACCGTGCCGAACATCATGAAGTGCGTTGGCACGGACGAGAACGGCAACGACATCAAGGTACGGGATGCGGAGGCCATACAGTTGGCAAACTCGAAGATTGACGAAATCCGCAACGGCTTTACGGAATGGCTCGACGGGCAGAGCCAGGAGTTCAAGGACAAGCTGACGCAGATGTACAACGAGAAGTTCAACTGTTTCGTGCGTCCTAAGTACGACGGCAGTCACCAGACTTTTCCAGACCTCGATCTGAAGGGACTCGACCGCAAGTATGGCATCAAGGGTGTCTATCCCTCGCAGATGGACTGTGTTTGGATGCTGAAGCAGAATGGTGGAGGTATCTGTGATCACAGCGTGGGAACAGGTAAGACGCTCATCATGTGCATTGCCGCCCATGAGATGAAGCGTCTGGGCATGGTGAGCAAACCGATGATCATAGGACTGAAGGCGAACGTGGCTGAGATAGCCGCCACCTATCAGACGGCCTATCCCAATGCCTGCATCCTGTATGCCAGCGAAAAGGACTTTTCGACTGCCAACCGTGTCAGGTTCTTCAATACCATCAAGAACAATGACTTCGACTGTGTGATTATGTCACACGACCAGTTCGGCAAGATACCGCAGTCGCCGGAGGTGCAGCAGAGGATACTTCAGGCTGAGTTGCAGAGCGTAGAGGAGAACCTGGACGTGCTGCGCAACAGCGGCAAGGACATATCGGGCATGATGCTGAAGGGGCTGGAGAAGCGCAAGGCCAATCTGGAGGAGAAGCTGGAGAGCATCGAGTATGCCATCCGCACGAGGACGGACGATGTGGTGGACTTCAGGCAGATGGGCATCGACCACATCTTCGTGGACGAGTCGCACCAGTTCAAGAACCTGATGTTCAATACCCGTCACGACCGCGTGGCAGGACTCGGCAACAGCCTCGGTAGCCAGCGGGCCTTGAACCTGCTCTTTGCCATCCGCACCATACAGGATCAGAAGGGCAAGGACTTGTGCGCCACGTTCCTGTCGGGTACGACCATCAGCAACAGCCTGACGGAACTGTATCTGCTCTTCAAGTACCTTCGACCGAAGGAACTGGAGCGTCAGAACATCCGCTGCTTCGATGCATGGGCCGCTATCTTTGCCAAGAAATCGACGGACTTTGAGTTCTCGGTGACGAACAACATCATCCAGAAGGAGCGGTTCAGATACTTCATCAAGGTGCCGGAACTGGCTCAGTTCTACAATGAG
>LPNH01000202.1 GCA_001543385.1 Candidatus Hemicellulosilyticus sp. P3 | reverse complement strand
CTGCCTTACACTTGGATGATCCGCGCCTACGTCGCCGCTGGTGCCAAGGGCGAGCCTAAGGCTATCAGCTACAACGGCAACTCCAGCCACAGCGGTACCTTCGCCATCTCTGGCAATGGTCCTCGCATCAGAAGAGGTGAGGCTGTCAGCTATGTGATGATCAGCGAGAGCGCTCTCATGTTCAACATCACTGAAATCGCCAACTTCGATGGCCGCGTCTACTTCCTGCACAAGCTCTAC
This sequence comes from Candidatus Hemicellulosilyticus sp. P3, assembly GCA_001543385.1. Taxonomy (GTDB): domain Bacteria; phylum Bacteroidota; class Bacteroidia; order Bacteroidales; family P3; genus Colimorpha. The sequence continues at coordinate 1,025 of LPNH01000202.1, read as the reverse complement.
AACGACAGCCGCTTCAACGTCATCAACGCTGAAGAAAACGGTTCCTTCATCGTGAGCGCCAATGGTACTGCCAACCTCGAGGCCAGCTTCGCTGACTTTGCCGAGCAGACCACCAACGACTTCGCTCGCATGAACAAGTATCAAGCTGCCGACTATGCCAACGAGTATAAGGGCACGCTGCCGATGAGCTTCGTCAACTCACTGATGATGGATATGTACATCCAGTCACGTGAGAACAACCTGTGCTCTGGCGCTCTGCCGTTCTGCACCGACAACGGTATGTACGAGTTCCCGGCTGGCGTCGACGCTGGTAGCGGTGAGACTGGTCCTGACTATGACTGCCTGTACACCACGCCTAACCCGGCTTGGTACTACATGCGCATAGGCGATCCTGGTGCGATCGACATCTACATGTACAGCACGCCTGCTGTCGACATCGACTTCTGCTGCTGGGGTCCGTTTGACGATCCTGAGACGCCTTGCCCGAACGGCCTGACGTCAGACAAGGTCGTCAGCTGCAGCTACTCCGCACAGCCCACTGAGCACTGCATGATTCCTGCCACTGCTCAGACTGGCGAGTACTACATCCTCGTCATCACCAACTACTCGAACCAGACTTGCAACATCAACTTCAGCGCTGTTGGCGGCGCTGGCAGCACCGACTGCGGTATCCTGCCTCCTGTCGACATCATCGGCTTCTTGATCACTGAAGATGGCGAGTATGTGGCCTTCGCTGGTCCTACCGACCGCGAATACACCGTTGAAGGTGAGTTTGGCGAGCACGAGTACTGCGTCCGCCCGATCTATCCTGGCGAAATGACCCTGCCCGACCACAACTACGGTTGGTCGATGGGTTGCCCGGTCTGCGACGGCGGTCAAGGCGGCTGCGCTCCTGGCGAACCTATCCACGCTGAAGCTATGAACGCTACCGACCAGATCAAGGTCTGGTGGGGCGAAGAGAATCCTGGCCCAGGTCCTGGCGGCTGCGAAGGCGACGAATTCACCGTCAACTTCGATGCTGGCAT
>LPNH01000201.1 GCA_001543385.1 Candidatus Hemicellulosilyticus sp. P3 | reverse complement strand
TGTAACTATTCAGCGATTACCATGTGGTTGTCTTCCGTGCTCAAAACAAGGCACGGATAGCAGCGTATGGTGAGTTGTTGTGTTTCTTGGTAGTCTCTACGATTGAGAGCAAGTCGAGGAAAGCATCAGCTCCTTTGTCGGAACGGAAAGTGCCTGAGTTTTTCATTTTGATCTTGACCTTCCTGATTCCCCTTTCACTTGCATTGTTGTCAGGGGGTATCGCCGGGTTCTCAAGGAAGTTGAATATGTAGTCCCTGCACTTGATGAGTCCTTTCTTGAGCCTGCCGAACTGCTCCTTCATGTGTTCAATGTTCTCCGTAAGCAGTGCGTCAAGCTTTATCAGCCACGGCTGTTTGTCGATGACGGCCTGCGGGTTCTCGTTGCGCTCGTGGACGGCCTGCTGCAACAGACTTTCGACATTTCCCGACCATTGCTGCTCCTTGTCCAGCTCGTTCAGGTACTGCAGTTCCCTCAGCAGGTGTGCCACGCAGACCTGACGGTTCAGGAAGTTGAGCGTGAAGTAGGCACTGTGGCGGTCGGTTACGGCAGTCATCCTCTCCAGCGAACTTCCGAAGCGGCTCTCCAGTTCCTTGTGCGAGCGTCCGCTGCCATGAAAAAAGAGGGTGAAATAGACCGTCTGTGCTATCCACGTCCAGTCGAGCCTCTTGTTGCAATAGAGCCCTGATTCATCAAAACCTACGACAGCGGACTTCATGATACACTCCTTGATCTTCTCTATGGCAGGTGCGGCATTCTTCTTGGCCTCGTTCACCCAGTTCACGAAGGAACCCTGGCTGATTTCCAGGCCGAACACCTCATGGAAGAATCTCTCTATGCGACCGTAAGGCAGAAACATGACCACACTCAGATATACGGCCATCGACTTGACCGTCGCGTCATACACCACGGCATTGGATCCACGCTTACGGGGAGCATGCGACTGGATGCGCTCACCGCACTGCCTGCAGACTGTGATGTAATGGCGGATTTCCTTCACAACAGGCTTCAGATCTGGAATGGACACGACCTGTGTCACATAATCGAGGATACGCTCGCAGTCCTCAAGCGATGCGCCGCACCGGGTGCAGTAGTTGGCCGACACATCCTCCGTCTCGTCAGGTGTCTGTGTCATCTTCAACGTGCTGCCCTCATGCCCCTTCTGGCCTCCCGGCTTCCTGCCCGTCGGCTTGCGCAGGGTCTTGGTGCGGCGGACGGCCTCGTCTTTCATGTTCTCCTTCGAGGGAGGGGTGCTGCTGTTACCGGAATTCTTGTCG
>LPNH01000021.1 GCA_001543385.1 Candidatus Hemicellulosilyticus sp. P3 | reverse complement strand
AAGCCCGTCTCGGGGTCCTTCTCCTTGCCGTTATCTTCGATGACATTGCTGCATCTCGGCAAAGCAAGCGAGCTTGCTCTGCGCTCGACTTCCGCAATGTTGAACCGGTAAAATCCCACCTGCGCGGTGTCGTAGCTAAACGTTTCCGATAAGCCGAATACAGACGAGCTTGCTCGTATGTTGAGGCGAGGAAACCGTCTAATGAAATTGAACGTGGAGATGTCCACCCAGTCCTCGCCGTAAGATGAGGAAGTCCGGTGGACTTCCGAGTCAAACCGCAGAAAGTCGCCGCTTTCTGATAACGGTTTGGCTTGGGAGACGTCATCGACAATGCATCCCTCCTCCAGCCGCGACGCCAGCCCGTCGCAGTCCGTCATCAGCTCCCCGTCGTCCTTGCGGGCTATCGAGTCCCAGTCCACACGGGAGAAGCGGACGGCGCCGCTGTCGATGCGGAGGCTGACGGTTTCTCCCGCCATGTGTGCCGCACGGTCGCACGACACGAGGCCGCGGCACTCAACACGGCCGGCACCGCTGTCGGCGCAGGCCGGCGGCGCCGCCGCGGCAGAATGGTGGCAGGGGGCGGCGGCCGCCGACACCGGCGGCGTGTCGGGGCGGCACCCTGACGGCAGGGTCAGCGCAAGACAGACGGCAAGGAGAAGGGGGATGTGCAGGCGCTGTTTCAAGGGACGGTGTGCAGGGATTTTTCGGATGACGGGGGTTCTTGCATGACGGAACGGGCGGTCTCCGCTGTGGCGGAGGTTGTGAATCAGGGCGTAAAGGTACGAATATTTTTTTGAATTAACAAAAAGGGTTCTCTGCTATTTTGTGCCCGGGCTGCGGATGGGTGTGCGCCGGCGTTTCGCGGGGGCCGCCGCCGGGCGGCCATGTCTCTGCAGAATAATATTACAACGAAATGGACGTTATTTATATATCTCTGGACTCCTGACCATCAGGATGACGTTGGAGTTGTCGGGTGTGCATCTGTCTGATTAAACCGGCCGATTATGGTACGCTGCTTGGTGTTGTTTTTCAGTCTTTGTGTCTTGCTTGCGGGCGGACCGGTGCGGGCTTGGAATCCGGAGCCCGGCGACGGAAGGACGGCGACGAAAGGACAGGGGATGTGTGAAGATAGACCGGCCGGGACGGGAAGGAGGGTTGGCTTTACGGAGAACAGGGGGCAGTGGGATCCGCGCGTGATGTACCAGGCCCAGATGCGTGGCGCCGCGATGTTTCTTGAACGGGGCTGCATGACGCTGGTGATGCAGGAAGCCCCTCCGAACGGGGGCGCAGCGGACAGCAACGGAAGAGGGCTGCCGGCACGGTTTCACCATCAGCGCGGACACCGGTATCACGCCTACAGGATGTATTTTGTGGGGTGCAATGCGGATGCACGCCCTCTCGGCAGCGAGGTGTGGGAGGATTATGAAAATTATTTTATCGGCAAGGACCCGTCGCACTGGGTGTCACACGCAAGGCGTTACGGGCGCGTGGTCTATGGCGGGCTGTATGACGGGGTGGATTTGACGGTGTATGGTGCAGCGCATGCGATGAAGTATGATTTTGTGGTGCACCCAGGCGGTTCGCCCGGGGCGATCTGTGTGGAGTATGAGGGAACGGACGGCTTGACGCTGTGCGACGGCAATCTGGTGGTGAAGACCTCGGTGAATGAGGTGGTGGAGGCCCGCCCATATGCATATCAGCTTGTGCAGGGTGACACTGTGGCGGTCGAAGCCCGCTATAAGCTGTCCGGAAAAAGGCTGACGTTCGAGGTGGGGGAATATGACACGACGCAGACGCTGGTGATTGACCCGACGCTGTATTTTTCAACCTACACCGGTTCGGCGGCGGACAACTGGGGCACGACGGCAACATTTGACTCGTATAAGAATACGTATACGGCAGGGCTGGTGTTCAGCATCGGATATCCCGCCTCGACGGGTGCCTATGACGACAATTTCAGCGGAAATGCGGATATAGGCATTTTCAAGTTCGACACCACGGGCTCACAACGTCTGTTTGCCACGTATCTGGGCGGCAGCTATGCCGATATGCCGCACAGTATGTATGTGAATACGTTTGACGAACTGGTTATTTTCGGCACCACGGGATCGGCGGATTTTCCCACCAGCGCCGACGCTTTTGACACGAGCTTCAACGGCGGCAGAGAACTGGCGTATCTCTGTTTTTATAATGATGCATATTACCGCAATATTTATTTCCCCGACGGCAGCGATATATTTGTAAGCCTTTTCAGCAGCGACGGCAGCACGCTGCGGGCCTCGACGTATGTGGGCGGCAGCGGCAATGACGGGTTGAATTACCGCACCCGCTATAACAGCAGCCCGCTGACTATTATGCAGGGCAATGACTCGCTGTATTACAATTACGGCGACGGCGCACGGGGCGAAGTGATAACAGACAGCCAGAATAATGTTTATGTGGGCTCGACGACAATGTCGTATAATTTCCCGACCACGGCCGGATGTCTGCAGGCTGAACCGGGCGGACGGCAGGACGGTGTGTTGCTGAAGCTGGACTATATGCTGCGCAACCTGCTGTGGAGCACGTATGTGGGAGGTAACGGCGACGATGCGATTTATTCGATTGATTGTGACGCGGATTATAATGTGGTGGCGTGCGGCGGAACAAATTCCACAGATTTCCTGTTCGACGAAAGCAGCCTGCAGGCAGCTTATGGCGGCGGCAGCGCCGACGGACTGGTGGTGAAGTTGTCGTCGCAGGGTGACGCGCTGCTGGGTGCAACGTATTTCGGTTCGGAGGTTTACGACCAATGTTATTTTGTGCGGTGCGGCAAGCAGGGTGATGTGTTTCTTTTTGGACAGACCCGTGCACCGGGCGGCAGGATGGTGTATAACGCCACCTATAACACACCGGGAGCCGGCATGTTGCTGGCCAGGCTGAGTGGCGACTTGCGCACCCTGAGGTGGAGCACTGTGTTCGGAACGCCGGACGTCACACCCAATTTGTCTCCGACGGCATTTGCAACTGATATTTGCGATCGCGTGTATGCCGTAGGTTGGGGACGGGATTTTGTGGGATATAACGGGGTGCAGTGGAACACCGCGGGCACATGGAACATGGCGACGACGGGCGACGCTTTCCAGAGCTCGACGGACGGTCAGGATTTTTATATTGTCTGTGTGGACAACACGGCTTCCCAGCTGGAATATGCCTCTTTTTTCGGCGAGCTGCACCAAGAGAGCGACGACGGCGGCAACGACCATGTGGACGGCGGCACGAGCCGCATTGACCGGCTGGCGACCTTGTATCAGTCGGTCTGCGCCAGCTGCGGAGGCCATGACGGATTCCCGACAACGGCGGGGGTGTGGGCCAGTCACAACGGAAGCAATAATTGCAACAATGCGCTGTTCAGGTTTAATATTCACGACGATTTCCCGGTGGCGGAATTTGTGACTCCGCCGGCGGCCTGCGCACCTTACAGTGTGCAGTTCCACAACACCGGCCGCGGCAACCGCTTCGAGTGGTTGTTCGGTGACGGCGGCAGCTCGACGTTGCGCAACCCGATGCACACGTACAGTGAACCCGGCGAGTATACGGTGAGGCTGGTGGCGGAATCGGAGTCGGGATGCAAGACGCTTGACACGGCGACGGCGGTGGTGAAGGTTATCGGAAGCCACCCTGTCAGCCGCCACTATGAGGTCTGCGACGGGACACGTGTACAGATCGGAGTTGAGCCGTTGCCGGGTTGCAGCTACAGATGGATAGGCGGAGGGGTGAGCGACAGCACTATTGCCAACCCGTTTGTGGAAAGCGGCGGAATGTATCTGCTGGAGATCACTGTCCCTGACGCACCCTGCATCGAGGTGGACACTTTTCTCGTTATGTTCCGGCGGATAGTGGACTCGGTGGCGGTGACACCGCCACAGTGCCCGGGAGGCCATGACGGGAGCGCTGTGGTCCTTGCTGCAGGCGACGCGCAAGGCTATGTGTATATCTGGGACGGGACGCCGACGGCGGACTCTATGCTGACAGGGCTGACGGACGACGGCGTCACGCACACGCTGCAGGTGACTGACGGCACGTGCGAAAGCAGCCATACATTCAGGATCAACCCCCTGCCCCGCCCCACTGTCTCACACGTACACACGGCCCGCATCTGCGAAGAGTGTACTGGCAGCATTGCGCTGTATGTTGACGGCAGCGGCAGTTATTCCTGCCTATGGGACGACGGAGCCACGGGAATGAGGCGCGACTCGCTGTGCGAAGGGGTGTATCGCGTCAGTGTGCGGGATGACGCCGGATGTGTGTACCGCGACAGTGCTGCAATTACGTTGGTGGTGCCTGCGACAGGAATGCAGGCGTGGGCCGACGATACGATGATTTTTGCCGGATCCGGCACGAGGCTGCATGTCTCAGAGACGGCCGGAGCCAACTATGTATGGCATCCGGCTGAAGGGTTGGACAACCCGTTTTCAGCCCATCCGTATGCCTCCCCTGACGCCGATGCGGTCTATACGGTGACACGGACGGACACGACAGGGTGCAGTTATAACGCGAATGTGACTGTTCGATGTTCCCATATTGTATGTGACGAAAGTCTGCTTTTTATCCCGAACACGTTCACTCCTGACGGCGACGGGATGAACGACAGGCTTTGTTTCCGCAGCGAGAATGTCAGCGCGTTTCATATCGCCATTTTCTCGCGCTGGGGGGAAATGGTCTTTGAATCGAACGACCCGTATGGCTGTTGGGACGGACGCTACCACGGCAACCCGTGTCTGCCGGGGGTGTATTATTACACTTGCCGTATACGATGCGCAAATAATGAAGAAAATGTGTTGAAGGGCGATGTGACTCTGATTAAATAAGATGCAATGAGCTGACGACTTCCGCTCCTTGGAGCAATCACGAGGCGAAGCCGGCGGAGATGAATGTGTTTCCGAACCATGGAGAATAAGAAGAGAAAAGACCAATTTGTGGTGGCATACCTGCCTTGCGCGAGGGTGGCGGATTGTGTGACGGCTCACGCCTTACAGTTGGCGGAGATGTTGAAAAAGGGGGTGATATTGTTGCACGTCGCAGACAGCCGATACGGCGACGTATCGGTGGACGAGGCATGGCTGAAGCGCCTGCAGAATGAATTGAACAGCCGGGGCGGGGATTCTCCGCACACGGAATATTGCTTGCTGCGGCAGCCGACACGCAAGGCCATAGCGGCTGTGGGCGAGGTGCTGAACGGGGTGGCGGTGGTGGCGGCCGTTGATGCGGATGCACCGCGGCATTCGCCGACTCATTACAAGGAGGTGTTGCGCAATTTCAGGGAATGCAAGACGGCGTATCTGACAGTGCAGACGAACGCAACGGCAGCGACAGCACCGTGTTACGATCGCGTGGCTTTCTTTGTCGACTATAGCAAGGAGAGTAAGGAAAAATTGATTTGGGCAAGCTATTTTGCCCGGTTTAACAAAAGCCGTCTGGAATTATTCCATTATTGCTACCGGGACTCAGGGCTGCAGCTGAAATGGCACAACAATATGCGATTTCTGGACAAGTTGTTCAAAGGTCTGGATATCGGATACTGCACGCATGCGATGGATGTGCAACGGACGCTATTTGCGGAGACGGCGGTGGTGGATGCGGCGGCGGCATGTGGATGCCGGCTGTTGATCTCGACCACGACTGACCTGCGAAACAAGGATTTGCTGGACTATCTACTGGGCAGCAGCGAGCAGCACACTGTCCGTAACAATAAAGGGCTGCCGGTTCTTTTTATCAATCCGCGGGACGATCTGTACGTGTTGTGCGACTGAACGGACACACCCTTGCCGGCGACAGGGGTCGGGACAAGGGTGTGACGCAAATCGGTTTCAATCCAGTTTATTTGATCACTTCAACAGTGCCATTGTGGTCGATGTCGCCGGTGAATCCACGTGCCGAGAAGCGGTAATAGTAAGTGCCGGCGGGCTCGTTGGAGGGATCCCAGAAGTCGTCCTCAGACGCTATGTTTTCCATGTGGTAGACGCGCACACCCCAACGGTTGTAGATGTCCAGGCGGTTGACGGGATAGGAGAAGCCGGTGACAAGATTGCCTATGACAAAGCGGTCGTTGATGCCGTCGCCATTGGGGGTGACGACATTGGGAAACTGCAGGAAGTCGTTGACGACCAGCACTGCGGTCTCTGCGGTGTCGGCGCATTGGAGCATGACACCGCCGGAGGTGTAGTTGTCGGTGCGGGCAATGAGACGGATGGCATAGGAACCGGACACGTCATGGAGATCGGATTCCCAACGGAAGGTGGGATGCTCGTCGCGCAGGGTGTGGAATGAGTAGGGGTTGTCGCGGTCGTATTGGATCTCCCAAAAATAGTTATTGCCGCTAATCGCCGGCTCAGTGCGGTTCTGTAGATGGATGACCGGGGAGAGGACCGTGGGGTAGACCGGATCCCATGTGAAATCAGCGACAGGACTGTGGAATACACGCACCATGGAGGGGTAGATGAGCGAGTCGATGCAACCGCCGTCGGTGTAGACATAGTATTTGATGTCGTAAACACCGGCGGGATAGGTGTGGCTGACATGTTTGTCGGTTGAGGTGGTGCTGTCGCCGAAGTCCCACAAGTAGTATTCACCGTAGAGTGAGTTGTTGGTGAAACTGACGGTGTAGGGTTCGCAGCCTTCAAGGGGGTAGACACCGGGGTCGATATTGGGGACTGGGGTGACGTGCAACTTGACGACGATGGTGTCGCGGGCATAACAGCTCAAGTGGGTGGAGTAGTGGTTGGTGACCTCGACGGAGTAGGTGACATCGGTGCCGGTGCCGGTAAGTGTGCGCAGGGTGGATGTCGTATCGCCCGTGGGTTCCCAAATGTAGGTGTAGTTTTCGGTGCCCGTATGTCGGTCGGAAGCGTCGAGGATGATGCTCTCTACGTCGCAGAGTACGGTGTCGTCGCCCAGATCGGGGCTTGGGTTCCAGGCTACCGGCAAGTTGGCGCTGGTGTCCCATTGGCAGCCGAATTCGTCGTAAACATGCAGCAAGATGGGAAAGATGCCGGCTGTGTCTTGGCAATGAACAAAGGATTTGACGCTGTCAATCTCACTGACTACCAACCCTCTATAACGGCCCGTGGCGTCAATGGATGAATGGGCCGGATCGGGCTCCCACGTAACGGAATCGATGCCCACCTGATATTCACAGCCGTTGCCGGCCGAGACGTCGCAAATATCCATGGACCAACTGAACACCCAGCCGTTGTCGACTCGCCAATAGTCGCAGACCTGGATGTTCCACTCGCCGTTGAGCGGACAGCCGATGAGCTCGGAGAAGTCGCTGTAGGGGGTGTAATAGTTGGTCTTGTTCTCGTAGTCGGAAGGCTGCTTGGTGGTGAAAGTGCCGGTGGCGGACTGGCCCTGCCTGCTGTAGGGCGGCGGGATGGTCTCGAACTGATAGTTCTGAACACTGATGGTGTAGCCGGAGCTGCCGAGATAGGTTCCCGATGCGGCATTGAAGACCGGCTGGTCGGCGGAACGGCCGTCGACCAGGAGGTAATCTCCATTGCGGCTAAAGCAGTAGTCGAGCCCGACACCATACATGTTGTAGATGGAGTCGCAGTATTGTCCGGAGCTGCCATCCCATGTACCGTCATTGGGTGCTCCGTAGGGGTATCCGGTATAGGTGCCGCTGCCTCCATAAGAGCCTTCCGGAGCTCCGGACGGAATGCCTGGATCGTAGCCGCTGGCGGCGAACTTGAGCACGGCTGTGGCTCCTGTCGGGCAGATTATGGAGAGTCGGTAGTCGCCCATAAAGGAGTGTTCGTAGTTGATGCAGATGGAACAAACGTCTTCGGCCGACTGGATGGTGCGGCCCACGGGGAACTCTGTAAAGAAAACGGGGGCCTCGTAGCAGGGCTGGGAGCAGTTAAGCCCGTCGGGAATGAAGGTTTTGACATCGTTAATTTTGGATTCGACGCGCCTAAAGGTGATATGCTGCAAGATGAGACGTGCGTTGGCACCTTCGTAGCCTACATCGACCAAGATGGAGTCGGACTGGCAAATGGCTGAGAAGGGGAGAATGGTTTTGATAGGGTTTTGTGCGATGCGGACCTGCACGGTCTCATGGTTACCGGAACGGCAACCGGCGGCATCTTCTATGTAAAGATTGACATCGTAGCAGTCAAAGTCGACATAGCCGTCGTAGAGCACCTGTGTCCCGCCGACAGAGACGATGGAATCGCCGTTGCCGAGGGTCCAGGTGAAGGTGGAGGTGGCGTCGCTGGGAGTGTAATAGCCGGTATGGCGGGTGTATTCACCGTGACCGCAGAGGATGACCCCCTGCCCTTGGCAGAGGTTGAGCCCACGGTAATGCTGGGTGTCGATTTGGACAATCTGGCCTGTGATGGGATGAAAGGTGGTGTCGTAGGTCTCGGCGTCGACATAGGTGCTGGTCTGGACAACCTGGCCGTCGACGGTGCGATAATAGAAGGTGTCGATGACGGCGGTGACGACTTCGCACGGAATGGCGCACTGAGCACGGAATGTGAAACCCAAATGGGTGCCATCGGAAGCACCGGAAGCCCGGAAACGGATGGTGAGCGTCTGACTGGCGTTGGTGGGGGAAACGTAGATGGCGTGGTAGAGCAACTGTGCGTTGAGCGCATTGTTGATTTTGAAAAGCACCGGCGAGCTGGTGCCGGGCCCGTCGTAGATGTAGAGTGTGTCGTGCGGATCGATGTCCAGCTCGTCGAGGAACAACGCCAAACGATAGGGACTGCTACACATTGTCGTGGTGAGCGTGACGCTGTAGTCGGTGGAAAGCGAATAACGCTGTTCGATGCCTACGGCCCCGTCATCAGTGACACCATAGGTGTGCTGGTCGTCAAGGGTGACAGTGCTACCGTCGGTGATGGAATTGAGTCGAATTGTGACTCCGGTCTGCGCATGCAATACGACTGCCATGAAGAGCAGGATTGCGAACGAAAGGATACGGCGGTTCTTCATAAGCATTTATTTTTCAATGGGTTAATAACCTATACCAGACGTTTGTTCCTGCGCTTTACGGATGGCCTCACGTATTGGGACAAGAACCAGGTAGGGGCGGTCCGATGCCGGTGTGCGGAAGTAGACCGGAAGATCGGGATGGAGACCCTGGAAGCGGTTGAAGTCATAGCGGTAATAACTCAGTTCGTCGAGGTTGACCGCCAAATCGGAGGGAAAGGGATTGCCTGTAAAACGGTCGGTGACTTCCGAGATGTCGTGCAACGGCGCGGTAGCGGGCACGGTGTCGGCAAGGGAGAATGAATGGCGGGAAAATGCACAGCGCCAGGCCAATTTTTCGGCGGGATAGTCGACGAGGCGACTGGCGTCGTTGTCAAGAAAGGGCAGGACGATGGCTTCGCAGTTTTGCGCCGAAAGTGTGCCGACGGATGAGACTAACATAAGAAACAGCACCCATGATGATTGGGGCAGCCGCAGACGGTGGTTGACGAAATGTGCAGACATGCGAAACGGATATTTGTTGTGATTATGCATTTTGTTTGCGCAGACGGTTGACCGCAGCCATGAGCAGACCCAGGACGAGGAAGCCGCCGGGAGGCAGTATGAAGAGCAGCATGCCGTCGGCGCCGCCGATCAGGCTGTGGCCGAAGAGGCAGCCGGTGCCCAGCAGCTCGCGGACGATGCCGACAAGGGTGAGCGCCCAGGTGAAGCCAAGACCCATGAAAACGCCGTCGAGGAAGGAGTGCCATGCATTGTTTTTGGACGCGAAAGCTTCGGCCCGGCCCAGGACGATGCAGTTGACGACGATGAGGGAGATGAAGAGTCCCAGACTGTCGTAGAGACTTGGCAGATAGGCTTTCATGACCATCTCGACAATGGTGACGAACGAGGCTATGACGACAATGAACGCCGGAATGCGGACTTTGTCGGGGATGACGCTCTTCAAAAGGGATATCACGATGTTGGACATCATGAGGACGAAGGTGGTGGCCAAGCCCATGCTTAGACCGTTGACGGCCGAAGTGGTGGTGGCCAGCGTGGGACACATGCCCAGGATGAGCACCCAGGTGGGGTTCTCTTTAATGAGTCCGTTACGGATGATTTCGGATGCTTTCATGGATTGTTAGCGATTGATGTGTTGGTAGGTGGCGGCGGCGGTGGAGACGATGTCGAGGAAAGCTCGCGAGGTGATGGTGGAACCGGTGATGGCGTCGACTGCGCCGCCGTCTTTGCGGACGGCAAGTTTGGTCTGGAACGGGTCTATACCGACAATGGCGCCTTTGCCTCCTTGCTGGAACCAAGTGTCGGCTTTGGCACCGAGCCCGGGTGTCTCGTGTGTTTCAAGAATACGGTAGCCGTGAACCAAGCCGTTGGCGTCGAATCCGACCATAAGCTGGAGGTGACCTCCAAAGCCTTTGTCGTTGCCCGCCTCGACAGCGGCGCCGACGAAAAGACCGGAGGCGTCGTAGGCAAGATGGCAGAGGTTCCCGTCGACAGTCTGGTCTTCGGTGCGGGAGAAGGGGGGGAGTACAGCGCTGATGGCTTGCTCCACTTTGGCTTTCTGCGCAGCCTCGACGGGCGCCGCTGTGACCGCGTTGAGGGCGGCCAGCGCAGTGGCTGCCACAAAGGCGATGGCTGTCAGAGAGAGAAGCATGTTGGGCAGTGTGGATGGTGCTTTTCGTGCCATAGTATCGGAAATCGGAATGAGTTGTTCTATAATTATGATTCTTACAAGATTACCTGTGTGTTCAAACGGCGAAACGACGTGGATGGAATCCACGGTTGATGAGCGGTGTGACGGCGTTCATCAGCAGGATGGCGAAGGAGACACCCTCGGGATAGGCGCCCCAGTTGCGGATGATGATGGTGAGCAGGCCGCATCCGAAACCAAAGAGGAGCTGCCCTCCGCGGGACATGGGCGAGGTGACCATGTCGGTGGCCATGAAAAATGCCCCGAGCATGATACCGCCGGTGAGGATGGTGGTGACGGGGTCGAGGAAGCGGTCGGGATTGCAGAGATGGAGCACACCGCTGAGCAGGAATGCGGTGGCGATGAAACTGACCGGGATGTGCCAGCTGATGATGCGGCGGCAGAGGAGGTAGATGGCGCCGATAAGGATGGCGACAGCAGAGATCTCACCCAATGAACCTCCCATGTGACCCAAGATGATGTCGCTTAGGGAAGGCAGGCCCAGGGATGGGTCGTGAAGCACGTCACCGAGGGTACGGCCGGTGGAAAGCTGTTCTTTGATAAGGCCCAGGGGGGTGGCACCGCTGACGGTGTCGGTGGAAACGGGAAACCACGCGGCAGGTTTGGGCCATGTGGTCATCTGCACCGGGAAGGAGATGAGCATGAAAACACGACCGACAAGAGCGGGGTTGAAAGGATTACGGCCCAAGCCTCCAAAGGACATTTTACCGATTCCGATGGCGACGAGGGCTCCTATGGCGACAAGCCATATCATGTCGGCGGTGGCGGGGACGTTGAAGGCTAACAGGAGTCCGGTGACAACGGCGGAACCATCGCTGACGGTGGATGGGACTTTGAGTATCCATTTTTCGATGGCCCACTGAAAGAAGCAGCAGCATAAAACGGAGACGAGACTGATCAGCAGCGCATTGAGACCAAAAAAGGCCAAGGCGACCAGAAGCATGGGGACCAGGGCGAGATTGACACGCCACATGATACGACGTGTGGATTCGTCGCTGTGTACATGGGGAGATCCGGAGATATTGAGTGGTTTCATCTATTTTGCAGGTAAATTTGGGCGGTTATTTTTTCTTGGCCATGAGGGCCCGGACTTTGTTCTTGCCTAAACGGATTTCGTCGGTGAGGGGTTTGCAGGCAGGGCAACTGAAGAAGCAGCAGCCACACTCGATGCAGTCGAGGATGTTGCGGCGCTGTGCGTCTTCGAAGCGGCCGTTGCGTACAAGCGCGGAGAAGAGGTAGGGCTCGAGACCCATCGGACAGGCGCTGACGCACTTGCCGCAGCGGATGCAGGCTGTTTCAGGCTGACGCCGCGACTCGGCCTCGTCCATGACGAGAAGACTGCTGGCACCTTTGACGGTGGGAGCGTCGAGGTTGCAGACGGCTTTGCCCATCATCGGGCCACCGCTGATGATTTTGCCGGCAGTCTCGGGAAGAGCGCCCAGCGCGTGGCGGATGATGTCGTTGTAGCTGATGCCGATGCGAACCTGGTAGTTGTGCTGGACAGGCAGTGTCTTGCCGGTGACGGTGAGAATGTTTTCTACAAGGGGCTTGTTTTTCTGGATGGCTTCGTAGACGGCAAAGGCGGTGCCGACGTTGCTGACCACGCAACCTACATCGATGGGAAGCTTGCCACTGGGGACTTTGCGGCCTGTAATGGCGTTGATGAGCTGTTTTTCGGCTCCTTGCGGGTATTTGACCCGCAACGGCTCGACATGGATGCCCTCGAACTGACGCGCCATGGCAGTCATGACGGCTATGGGCTCAGGCTTGTTGTTTTCAATGCCGATGTGGGCGACGGGGACACCAAGGGCTTTGCGCAGGATGCTGACACCGATGCAGATTTCTTCGGCGTGTTCAAGCATGACCCGATGGTCGGAGGTGAGGTATGGCTCGCACTCGACGGCATTGATGATGAGGTATTCGGCTTTCTTTCCAGGAGGCACGGCGTATTTGATGTGGGCCGGGAAGGTGGCTCCTCCCAAACCGACGACACCCATGGCTTTGAGTTTGTCGACGATTTCGGCAGGGCTGAGGTCGCATTGACGCTTGATGTCAGGGGTGCGGTCGACGGTGTCGACCCACTCGTCGCCTTGGACCTGGATGTAGACGGCCGGCTTGGCAAGACCGAAAGCGTCTTTGCATGTGTCGACTTTGAGAACCGTTCCGCTGACGGGGGAGTGGACGTTGGCGCACATGAATGTCTGCGCCTCGCCGATGAGCTGGCCCGCTTTGACCTGGTCGCCTTTCGCGACGACGGGGGTGGCGGGGGCGCCCAAGTGCTGGTTCATGAGCACCACGACTTGGTCGGGCAACGGCATGGACTCGATGACGGCCGACGTGGAGATTTTGTTTTCTTCGGGGTGGACTCCACCCATTGAGAATGTCTTCATCTTACGAGTTGAGGGTTGAAGATTGAAGTTTAGTTTCGACAGCCTGCCCTTGGGCCGGAGCAACCGCCTCCGCTGCAGGGGCGGGCTTGGCCGGCGGAACGGGGAATCCGACGGACTGTATGGCTCCTGTGGGGCACTCGGCAACGCATTTACGGCAGGATTTGCATTTGGAAAAGTCAATGTAAGCGAGATTGTTGTCGACATGGACGGCGTCGAAGGGACAGACCTTTTCGCATTTGCCGCAGCCGATGCAGGCGTTGTCGCAGGTCTTGCGGGCCTGGGCGCCTTTCTCTTTGTTGACGCAACCGACGAAGACACGACGGTTTTGACGTCCTTTTGCACGCAACTCGATGACACCGCGCGGGCATGTCTTGACGCAGGCGCCACAGGCGGTGCATGCATCCTCGTCTACAACAGGTGTGTGGGTGGCGGGGTCGATGGTCAGCGCACCGAACTGGCAGGCCTCTACACAACTGCCAAGGCCGAGACAACCGAAAGAGCAGCCGCTTGCGCCGGTGTAGAGACTATGGGCAAAGGAGCAGTCTTTCAGGCCGTCGTAACGGGTGAGCGCCTGGTCGCCCACATGGCAGGGGCGGCAACGGACAACGGCGACCATGGGTTCGGCGGACTCGGTGACACAACCGAGAAGGGCGGCGACTTTCTGCGCCACGGCGTCGCCACCGGCAGGACATTTGAGACCGTCCATGTTGCCCTGGCGGGCAAAGGCCTCGGCCAAGGCACGGCAGCCGGCCTTGCCGCAACCTCCGCAATTGGCACCGGGGAGGACTTCGGCAATTTCGTCGATAAGAGGGTTTTCATCGACTTTGAACTTTTGTGCCACAAAGTAGAGCAGCACGGCAAAGAGGGCACCGGCGACCCCCAGCACGAGCA
The DNA here is from genome assembly GCA_001543385.1 of Candidatus Hemicellulosilyticus sp. P3. Taxonomy (GTDB): domain Bacteria; phylum Bacteroidota; class Bacteroidia; order Bacteroidales; family P3; genus Colimorpha. Next base: position 8,841 of record LPNH01000021.1, on the reverse strand, counting down.
TTGCGATCAGGATGGAATGCATCATCTCTTTTCAGTAATTAGTGGTAGCAAACTATAGTATTACTTTTGCAAATTTACAAATCTTTTGATTATTGACCAAATAAATATATTATTTTTTACAAACACCGGCAGGTTGTATTTTTTTGTGTATCTTTGCATTTCAAACTGTATTTGACACGACTTTTGCTGCCTCGAACCATGGCTAAACGGCTTACTGAACGGCTCCGAAACGTCGGAGTGTTGATTTGCCTGACGGCGGTGTGCGCCGCAGGGCAGGCTCAACGGGTTTACGCTCAACGGGAGCGACAGGGACGCATTGAGATTGTAGGCGACACGCGGGTGTCGCGCATGGTGGAGAAACATGTCGCTTTCAACGGATCTGTCAGCACCACGCCGGGATACCGCATCCAGATTGCTTCACTGTCGGGAAGTAACTCGAAGCAACAGGCTTTTGTGTTGAAGGACCGCTTTAAGACAAGTTTCCCGGACACGGAAGTGTATATCGTATTTGATGAACCGAATTTCAAGGTAAAGGCGGGGGACTTCCGCACCCGGCTTGAGGCTTTTGCATTCCTGCAGGACATCAAGGAGTTGTACCCCGGGCATATCGTGCAGGATTTCATCAACCCGGAAGCACCTGAATACGATGTGGTCCCGGAAACGGATGCGGATGCGGAAGAGTGACGGAATTGACGGAATCAATGTATAAAACAAAGGCTCCGAGGTTGTGCTCGAAGCCTTTTGTTTTGTAGCGGGAATCAGACTTGAACTGATGACCTCCGGGTTATGAATCCAGCGCTCTAACCAGCTGAGCTATCCCGCCATTGATGCAGTTTGTCCTGCGAAAAGCGGTGCAAAGGTACGAAGTTTTCGACAATGCGCCAAATTTTTTTGATAATTGTGATTATCTAATACTACTGTTTCTTTTTTTTCGTTTTTGTATACATGGATGAGTTGAATAACGGTCTTTACAGCAGTTTCAAGTATGACAGCGCACTGAGTGTGCAGTCCGGCGTGGCCTCGCCAAGCCAGGTGAACGGAGCATATCTGGACCGGGTGCGCAGCCAACGGGGACAAACGTTGGATGTGGAAGAGCTGGCAAACAGTATACGTCAGGGAAACAGAACGATGCTGAGCCGAGCCATCACACTGGTGGAGAGCACGCTGTCAGAGCATCAACGGCTGGCACAAAAGGTGATTGAGCGCTGCCTGCCTTATGCCGGCCGGTCGATAAGGTTGGGCATAACCGGGGTGCCGGGAGCCGGAAAAAGCACGCTGATTGAAGCGTTGGGCAAGCACCTGACCGCACACGGACATAAGGTGGCGGTGCTGGCAATCGACCCCAGCAGCGAGCGAAGCAAGGGCAGCATCTTGGGCGACAAGACCCGGATGGAGACGCTGGCGACGGACCCGGACGCTTTCATACGTCCGTCGCCGTCGGCAGGAAGCCTGGGAGGGGTGGCCCGCAAAACACGGGAGATTATCACACTCTGCGAAGCGGCAGGTTTTGATGTGGTGATTGTGGAGACCGTGGGCGTGGGGCAGAGCGAAGTGGCGGCACACGCCATGGTGGACTTTTTCCTGTTGCTGCAACTGGCAAACACTGGCGATGAGCTGCAGGGAATCAAACGTGGAATCATGGAAATGGCGGATATGATTGCCATCAATAAGTGCGAACTGGACCCGACGCGGGCCGAGCTGGCGGCGGCGCAGTTCCGCAATGCGCTGCATCTGTTTCCGATGCCGGAGTCACAGTGGCCCACACGGGTGATGTTGTGCTCGGCCTATACGCGACAGGGGGTGGAGGAGCTGTGGAACGGCGTGATGGAATATGTGACATTTACACGTGAGAACGGCTTTTTTTATAAAAAAAGGCAGGAGCAGAATCTGCGGATTTTGGATGAAGCAATTGAAAACGGCCTGCGCGACCGGTTTTACAATGCTCCCGGCATGGAAGAACGGATTGAGAAAGCGAAAGGGCTGATTAGGGAGAATCTGATCAGCGCTTATCAGGCTGCCGACCAATTGCTGGGCGACTGAACGCCCGGGATGCACGAGACGGATTCGGCTGTAAGTATGTGTTTTACCAACCCCGGCACGCTTTGATTTACATTCATATACCTTTTTGCCATCGAAAGTGCATCTATTGCGCCTTTTATTCGGTGGCGAGACACGCCGGCAAAGAGGCGTATGTGGATGCGCTGTGTGCCGAGATGGAGTCCCGGAAGTTTTTTTTCGGAAAGGGACGGCATCGACCTGAAACAGTGTATTTTGGAGGCGGAACCCCTTCATGTCTGGGGCCAGAGCCGCTGAAGCGGATTGCCGCGGCTTTAAACGCATGTTTTGATTTGTCGGGGCTACGGGAAGCGACATTGGAATGCAACCCGGAGGATATGACGGAGGATTTTCTAACAGGGGTGCGGGAAACAGGGCTGTTCGACAGGCTGAGCGTCGGTGTGCAGTCGTTTGACGACAGTATGCTGAGGAAGTTGAACCGCAGACATTCGGCGGCCATGGCCGCCGACGCGGTGCGACGGGCCGAAATGCACGGCTTTGTCCGGCTTAGCGTGGATTTGATTTACGGATTGCCCGGACAGGGTGTGACGGAATGGGCTCGGGAGTTGAAAGAGGTGGAGCGACTGAACAGGAGCCTGCTCCAGCCGGTCGAACATTTGTCGTGCTATGCACTGACGGTGGAGCCGGGGACGATGCTGGAACGACAGATCGAGTCCGGGCGATCGGAAGCGCCGGACGAGGAGGTACAAGTAGCACAATATGGATTACTGCAACGGTGGATTGCGGACAACGGGTACAGCCAATATGAGGTGTCGAATTATTGCCGGAACGGACAACGGGCGTTACACAACTGCCGATACTGGAATCGGACACCGTATTTAGGATTAGGGGCTGCGGCCCATTCGTTTGACGGAACGAGGCGGCGATGGAATGTGGCGGATGTGGCGCGGTATACGGCGACAGCCACTGACGGGGAGGTGGAACACGAGGAAGAGACGCTGACGCAACGCGATGCGTATAATGAGTATGTGATGACCGCATTGCGGACGACAGAGGGCATTGTAAAAGAGATGGTTCCCCCACCCTACCGGACGCATCTGGAGCGAGCCGCAAAGCGGTATTTGCACAACGGATTGCTGACGGACACGGGACGGTGTCTCAAACCAACAGCCGACGGAATGCTGCAGGCCGACGGGATGGCGGCGGCATTGTTCGGATAACCCGGTGGTTTGCGCACCACCACCTCAATTCAGCAGGCCGGCAAGACAGCCGCCGCAGGCGTCGGCAGAGGCTCCGGTGACGGAGGCAAGGCTATTGGGGCGGCGCTGGAGGCGAAGATAGCCCAATAGGGCAAAGATGACCGCCTCTTTGTAGTCGACGATGTCAGGCTCGGGCACATCGACACGGCAACCCGACGCCAAAGCGGCGATGCGCTCGACGAGAAATGTGTTGTGCGCACCGCCGCCGGTGACCAGGAGGGTGGAACAACCACATTGACGGAGAGCGGCGGCGATCTGACGGGCGATATGCTCAACGACGGTCCTTAGCAATACGGGGACGGGGAGCGGGGAGCGCAGAATGAGCGGATAGAAGGCGGAGAGGTACCACTCTTTACCGAGCGACTTGGGCGAAGGGGCTGCGTAGTATTCCAGGCTGTCGAGCGCATCGAGCAGCGCCGGATTGACGGCACCGCCACGGGCGATAATTCCGTCGCGATCGAAAGCATGCCCCAAGCGACGGGACAAACTGTTGAGCGCCATATTGCACGGGGCTATGTCGAATGCACGGCGAAGGCCGCCGGCGTCGTCATAGGAGATGTTGGAGAAGCCACCGAGATTGAGACAGGCATCATATTGTGGAAAGAGGAGTCTGTCGCCGACAGGGACGAGCGGCGCACCTTGCCCTCCAAGAGCGACGTCCAAGGTGCGGAAGTTATAGACAACAGGCAAGCCGGTGACCGCGGCTATGGCGTCGCCATCGGCAATCTGGGCGGTGAAGCCGAGCCGGGGCTGGTGAAAGACCGTGTGGCCGTGAGAGGCTATGGCATCGACAGGATATGGATGGATGGCTCTGAAACGGTTGACAAGTTCACCGAAATAACGCCCCAGACGCACATTGGCCAGGGCGTAGTCGTAGGCGGATGCTGCGTCAAGTCCTGACAGGCAGGAGACCCAATCATCGGGATAAGGATATGTACGAGCGGCAAGGAGCTGCCAGTCGAGTGCATCGGACGGGGTGTCGTCGAACCGGCACAAGGCAATGTCGAGCCCGTCAAGGGAGGTGCCGGACATGAGACCGATGATATACATAGCATTAAGGTTTTACCGTTACAAAGGTACATATTTTTCGACGGTTTCAGGTGTCTTTACAAAAAAAATACTATCTTTGCATATTCTATAATTTTACAATTAAAATTTCATAAATAAACTATAATTCACTATGAAGAAAGTTGTCAACACCCCGAAGGCACCGGCTGCGATCGGGCCTTACAGCCAAGCCATTCTGGCAGGGAACACACTCTACATTTCCGGCCAGGTGCCTATCGACCCCGCAACGGGAAAAATTGTAGAAGGCGGTATCACCGAGCAGACTGAGCAGGTGATGAAGAATATCAAAGCCATCCTGGACGAAGCGGGTTTTTCATTCCAGGACGTGGTGAAATCGACCTGTCTGCTGGCATCGATGGATTATTTCAAGCCGATGAACGAGGTGTACGCAAAGTATTATGCAAGCGATTGCCCGGCAAGAGCTGCATTCGCCGTGCAGGCGCTACCGTTAGGCGCATTGGTGGAGATTGAGACCATCGCTGTGAAATAGTTTTGCCTGGACCTCTGTGAAACACTGAAAGTGATATAATTACACGATTACGGAATATTACCGACATGGACTTTAGCTTTACAAAACAAGATGAACTCTTCCTGCAGATGATTCGCGAATTTGCAGAGAAGGAGGTGAAACCTTTGGCAGCGGAAGTTGACGAGGAGGAACGGTTCCCGATGGAGACTGTCAAGAAGATGGCGAAAATCGGTCTGATGGGCATCCCGGTCCCCACACAGTACGGCGGCGCCGGCGGAACGAATATTATGTATGGTATGGCTGTGGAAGAACTGAGCCGCGTATGTGCGACAACGGGTGTGATCCTGTCGGCACATACGTCGCTGTGCTGCGCCCCGATTTTGGAGAGCGGCACGGAGGAACAAAAACAGAAATATCTACCCAAACTGGCAAGCGGCGAATGGATTGGCGCCTTCGGCCTGACAGAGCCGAACGCAGGCACCGACGCCGCCGGACAACAGACAGTGGCGGTGCTGGACGGCGACCACTGGGTGTTGAACGGCAGCAAGATTTTCATCACGAACGGCAGCTACGCCGATGTGTTTATCGTTATCGCCATGACCGACAAGAGCCTTGGAACCAAGGGTATCAGCGCTTTTATCGTCGAAAAGGGATTTCCCGGATTCAGCATCGGAAAGAAAGAAAAGAAAATGGGTATCCGCGGCAGCGCAACGACAGAGCTGATTTTCGAAGACTGTATTGTGCCGAAAGAAAATCTGCTGGGTCAGATCGGGAAGGGCTTCGGCCTGGCCATGAAGACCCTGGACGGAGGCCGTATCGGCATCGCCGCACAGGCTTTGGGCATCGCACAAGGCGCCATGGATGAAACGGTGAAGTATACAAAAGAACGCAAGCAGTTTGGACGAAGCATCAGCCAGTTCCAGAACACGCAGTTCCAGATGGCCGACCTGGAGACAAAGGTTCAAGCCGCCAGACTGCTGGTTCGGCGTGCCCATTACAACAAGGACCATGGTATCCCCTATAGCGCCGAAGCGGCAATGGCCAAGTTATTTGCAGCTGAAACGGCTATGGAGGTGACCACCAAAGCGGTGCAGTTCCACGGAGGATATGGCTATACACGAGAATATCCGGTGGAACGCATGATGCGCGACGCAAAAATCACGGAAATTTACGAAGGAACAAGCGAAGTGCAACGCATGGTGATTGCCGGCAAGCTGTTTAAATAATTCATTTGGTATCAGGATTCCAGGCTGCCGTCTTGAAGCCGCCGAGATATGGCAAAAAGGGCGGTTCTGCATATCCAATAATTTGTAAATTCATTGAAGGAATGAACATTGTAGTTTGTATAAAACAAGTGCCGGACACCACCGAGGTGAAAATCAACCCGCAGACCGGCACATTGATTCGCGAGGGTGTGCCCTCGATTATGAACCCTGACGACAAAGGCGGATTGGAATTCGCCCTTCAGCTGAAGGATAAATTCGGCGCTCACGTGACTGTCATCACGATGGGTCTGCCTCAGGCTGAAGCCATCCTGAGGGAGGCGCTGGCAATGGGTGTCGACCGTGCCATCCTACTGACCGACCGCAAACTGGGCGGCGCCGACACGCTGGCTACGTCGAGTGCTATCGCAGGAGCTCTGCGTACAATGGATTTTGACTTGGTCATCACCGGCCGACAGGCCATCGACGGCGACACGGCGCAAGTGGGACCACAAATTGCGGAACATCTGGATCTGCCCCAGGTGTCGTATATGGAAGACTTGCAGTACAACGAAAGCACGAAGACATTCACCATCCGCAAACAGACGGAGGAGGGCTACCAGATCCTGGAGGTGCAGGCACCCTGTGTGGTGACGGCTCTGGCCAGTGCAGTGAGTCCACGCTATATGCGTGTGAACGGCATTGTGACAGCCTACGACAAAGAGGTGGAAGTATGGGGTGCCGACCGTATCCAAGTGCCGGAAGAACGCATCGGCAAAGCCGGATCGCCCACAAGTGTATACAAAGCTTTCCCCAAGCAGCTGAAACCGGCGGGAGAAACCCACGAGGTGACACCGGAAGAGGCGGTTGAATTGATTGTCAACAAGCTCAAGGAGAAACATATCATTTAACTCAGTCCGACCCGTCGCATCAATCCGACCCGTCCGACCCCAAGACACGAAACAATGAACCTCACAGATTATAAAGACGTATATGTCTTTGCGGAGCAACGCGAAGGCAAAATTCAAAATGTTGCGCTGGAACTGCTGGGCAAGGCCCGTGAACTGGCCGACGCCAACCAGGAGAAAGTGGTGGCCATGTTACTGGGCAAGCATGTCCGCGAGAATGCACAGGAATTGATCGCAGCCGGCGCCGACGAAGTGCTGGTGGTGGATCACGACCTGCTGGCGGAATATCTTACCGAGCCTTATACGCAGGCTATCACGCAGATTATCAAAGAACGCAAACCGAGCATTATGCTGATTGGCGCCACAACTATCGGCCGCGATCTGGGCCCGCGTGTGTCGGCCCGGAATGTCACAGGCCTGACCGCTGACGCTACAAAACTGGAGATCAGCGACGACGAAGCACACGAATTCCGTATGACACGTCCGGCTTTCGGCGGCAACCTGATGGCGACGATTCTCTGCAAAGACCACCGCCCGCAGATGTCGACCGTGCGCCCGGGCGTGATGCAGAAACTGCCCGCCGACCCCGACCGGAAAGGGACGGTGGTGGATTTCAAGGTGGACTTCGACGAAAAGAAAATCTCCCGCGTGAAGATTGTCAAGACCGTGAAGGAGGAAAAGACGGTGGCTGACATCAGCCAGGCAAAGGTGCTGGTGTCTGGCGGCCGCGGCGTGGGCAGCAAGGAAGGCTTCGCCAAACTGGAGACACTGGCCAAGGAACTGGGCGGCGAAGTGGCCAGCAGTCGCGCCATGGTGGACGCAGGCGTGATGGAGCAGAGCCGTCAGGTGGGACAAACCGGCAAGACGGTGCGTCCAAGCCTGTATTTGGCATGCGGCATCAGCGGCGCCATCCAGCACCTGGCAGGTATGGAGGAGAGCGACCTGATTATCGCCATCAACAAGGACAAGTTCGCCCCCATCTTCAGCGTAGCTGACCTCGGCATTGTAGGCGACCTGCACAAGATTGTGCCCCTGCTGACCGAACGGTTGAAATCTTTACAGAAATAAGGGATGTGTGTGCAACACATCCCGCCGTTATTGCATTGGGCCTTACTGTCAGCCGAGGCCATTCAAAGCGAATAAACAACGGCACCTGCAACGCCGCTCATAACAAGAAGAAGTATTGGCGACGGACGATGCAGGGTGACAGTGCAACCGAACAGAGACAGCCGGCACTGACGTGGAATCAGCGAACAGGCAAATACAACGACAAAAAGAATGATGCTGACAATAAATTGGCGTTTGTAACCGGGATGACCAAAGGAGACTGTATTGAATAGCGCCGCTGCCGCTGAAGCAATGACTCCGATAACGGTGAGCCGCAAAACGGACATGACACGACGGACAACCGGATTATCGTGATGATGCAACAGCCAGCGACTGACAAGAAGCATCAAAATAACAGGAACAAAAATGACGGCAAGCGATGTGAGTAGCGCCCCTGTAATGGCAAAAGGAGTGGCATAGCCAGCTTGAGCAAGCGCAGTATAACCTGTATAGGTGGCCACATTGATGCCGATTGGACCAGGTGTCATCTGACTGACAGCAAGGATGTCTGTAAAATCTTGCTGAGAGATCCAACCATGAGAGAACACAACTTCGTTCTGTATGAGCGATATCATGGCGTAGCCACCGCCAAAGGTGAAGGCGCCGATCTTCAAAAATGTCAGAATCAATTGCAACAGCATTGAACAGATAACGGTAGAATATTGGAATTATTGCACCAAAAAAGCGCTCTCCAAATAGGGTAGATTCAACTACGAAGTGCAACACTTTAATGCAAAGATTGCAAAAATTTTTGTTTAGGGGATAAATAGTTGAGAAGTTTTCTAGGACGCAGATTCAATTCTGTTTGTACG
>LPNH01000003.1 GCA_001543385.1 Candidatus Hemicellulosilyticus sp. P3 | reverse complement strand
ATCTTACGTTTGATACTTTGTTCTATCGGCGAAAGAATCACCCAGCTGTCGCTTCCCGTGAACTCACAAAAAGTCCCCTGTTGCTGCACAAATTCGCTCAAATTCTTTACGCTGTCTTTGTTCTGCTTGTTAGTGACAGCACAGACGGTCTGATGCTTGTTGGTGTCCTTGGCGAAAAGGAGAATATTGGTGTCAACCGTAGCACTCTCGAAAATCTTAACTCCGGCAAAGTCAATAAGCAACATGGGATTGGTCTTATTGGCAAAGAATTCTCTTGTCTTTTCGCCATACCCTGCTCGCATCCACTTGTTGGATGTAATGTAGCACAGATGACCATTCTTCTTTAACAACTGCCATCCACGCTCATAGAATAGGCAATAGATATCACCAGTACGGGCAAAGGTTGAGTAATTGCAATTCTCGTATAACTTTGCCAGCTCACCGCCATTATTTTGAAGCTGAATGTATGGTGGATTGCCAATCACGATGTCGAATCCGTCAGCAACACCAAACATCCATTCTGGGTCGAAGAACGGACTGACTGCGTTCTGTTCGTAAGGATTCCATGCTGCCAGCTGCCTTGCATCCTCTGGGGCAAAGTTGTCATCATCAGAGAGTAGTTTTGCCAGTTTCTCACGGAGATCCTGGTCTTTCTCTCTTAACCGATGCTTTGTTGATGCCGACTTAGCGGAGAAATGCTTGTGGCGAATTTCTGCCAATTCATTCTTTATTGGTTCAATCTCTGGGTTCTCAAACAGGTTACCCTGGGCGGCTTTCTTTTTCTTTGCAATCAAGGAATTGGCTGACACAAACTTGGTTTCAAGGTTCGGGAGCGTCGGGATGCCAAAATTAGGTTTTGACGCATCCTTCTCACAATCACATATCAACGAAATAAAGAAGCGTAGTTTGGTGATCTGCGCCGCGATGCTCTGGATGTCACTACCGTAGAGGCAATTTTCGATAACCGACAGTTTGAGGTCATAAACACGTTCATCTGGAGAGATACGCTCCAGAATGTCAATCATCCTATTCAGCAATCCCATAGGGAATGCACCAGAACCGCAAGCAGGGTCAAGCACCTTTACAGTCTTTAGCTTTTCTGCTATCTTTTGATATTCGTTTGTCTTTGTCTTGTCAAAAGCGAAATCTGTGCGGAACAATGAGCGTACAAAGGTATTGTCGCCCAGATAGGCTATAAGGCTTTCGTCAACCATGTAATTGACAATCTCGCGCGGTGTATAGAATGAACCGCTTTGGTTTCGTGCAGTTTCCTTGGTTTCTGGGTTATAAGCTCCAAGCAGATTTTCGAATACTTTACCCAACAATTCAGGGTCAAGTGCCACCTGCTGTTCCTCTGGTGAGTTTTCCTCAATGGTGAAGTTATACCGTCCCAAGATAGAAATCAATCCCTTTTCTGGCTCAAAGAAAAGATTATTAGGAACCACTGCACGATACTTGAAACGTCCATCGACAAAGCGAGCATCATTCCGGCTGAAACCATCAAAGTTGTAGCATTGCTCCACACCATCAGCATACTTTGTCTTATCAAGACACTCAAACAGACCACCATTCAGGAATGGAATTTCAGCAAACAGATTGATAACTTCCTGCTCGCTGATTGAAAACATTTCCGCATAGCGATACAATGTCTTTACGTCGCGTTTACTTGAAGTGGCAAACTTTCGGGTATTACCATCCTCATCCTTGATAGCACGGTTGAGCGAACCGAAGAAGAGGTTTTGCAAGATGGCATTGTAGTAATTGCCAACAGTCGTGCTGTATGGGTCGAAATCTTTCAATATTGTGGTCAGGAATTCAATATCAAAGATTCTGTCCGGTACAAGATTTTTTTGTTTGATGAACCATACGAACATGATACGGGTAATCATCCGGATAACCTTTGTCTCAATGTCGTCTCGGTCATCGTCCTCTGTTGTGATATTGTTGGGGAACGTAATATTGGATGATGGTTCAACCGCCCACTGATACCACTCAAACAGATCTTTGTAGAACTGTTTGGTGAGGGCTTCTACAGAGAATGCAGCCGTGATGTCGCTCAATGTCTGTTTACTGTCACGCAGAACCTTGAACTGCTCAATGGCCGTGCGGCATCCGCGCCCTTCGCCAAGAAGATAGGTGTAACGCTTAGTATCTGTTGAAATCTTCTCGTAATCCCCTTGCCTATTAAATCCCCATGTCTCACTTACATACGAGAAGCGCAACACACTCTCATTCTTACGGTAACAGAACATGAATGCTCCTGCATAGCCCATATTACGCCAGTCGGTTGTAAGCATGTCACGTATGCCACGACGGTTGCGCTCTATGTTCACGTTTTCGGTGAGTTCAACTTCATAGACAGCAATGGACTCACCATCGGAGAGTGAAATCTTACCAAGGTTAAGAGCCTGTTTTGCCAGACGGCTACTTACGTGCACCTCTGATGGGCGATTCCAGAAACTGACTTTACCACGGAAAATGTCGTGAAGGAGTTGTTGCCAGGCTTCACGATTATATCTTGATTCTATAACTTCCTTGTAATTCATAGGGCTGTACAGTTATTTGAATGACTCTGATAATATAATCTCAGCATCGCTCTCTTTCTCATTGAGCAAGGCTTCCTCTGCCATATAATAAGGGGCATACTTCTTCGCCATTTCAATAATCTCCGCCAAGGCTTCGTCATGTGTCATACGAGCCTTACCGCTTACACGGCGTAAGTCTTTCTGTATGCGCTGCAAACGCTTTGCAATATAGGTGATGACACCTCGTTCTGCCAGTGTTTTTAGTTGGGCCACTTTCAGATAGAGGTCATTGTCATCAATCTCACGCATAAAGTTGGTGAGAAGACTGATGGCCGTCGTCACCTGAGCACCCATGTTGACTTGGGATTCCTTTGAAGTCTCTTCCTGTTGTATTTCCGTGTCTCGGATGGTACGGAACTTCACCAATGCCTTTTCCACATGTTGATGATGTTCCTTTATGCGTTCTGCCGGCTTCTCGTCAGGAGTCGCCTTAAAGTAATTCAGTGCATCGAGCACGGAGATTTCCTCGGCATTCTCAGAAACAAGGAAGAAGACCTTTCGGAAATTGGTTTTGAGGAAAACCAAGGTGTCACCAGAGAGGGTAACACCATCGATAGTGCGAGTCTCGCGCCCTGTGCGACTACGCAGGGAGAGTTTTGCTATGCGGTTATATTCTCTGCGGTTTGTCTGATAGAGTGAACGAAGTTCCTCATAATATGGTATCTCTTGATTGAAGTCTTTCTTCTGTTCTTTCAGGGCTTCATCAAAAAGTTTGCTCAGATTGCGGTCTAGTATCTCATTCTGAGAATATATCTGGTTGTCTTCGCCAAAGGTAGAGTGGAACGTCTGTATCTTACTAACTGCAATTTGATTGAGATTGATTTCTCGATTTCCTTCATGCGAAGGATAAAAAACATAGTTGTAAATGTGCTTCGATGCGGAGCCGATACGGTTCACACGTCCGATGCGCTGCATCAGGCGAGTGGAGTTCCACGGTGTATCATAATTGACTATCACGTTTGATCGATGAAGGTTGACACCCTCGGCCAACACGTCAGTAGTTAAAATGATATTGTAGTCATTAAGTTTTGTCTTGTAGTTAGCATCAAAGTTCTCACGAATTGTCTTGAACTGCTGACTACGGTTGCCAGATGAAATAACCAATACATCAGAACGGTGGATGCGACGTTCCAAATACTCAACAGTATCTACAGATTCCGAGAATACCACAAGTTTCTGTTCTGGGTTGCGGTCGGCCTTAAACAATTCGTGATTCAGCAGTTCCTTGAACTTTGCAAACTTAGAATCGTCATCATCTGATATATCTTGCCAGTCATTCGACATCTTTTCAAGGATGGCTTGGTCAGCTTGTAACATTTCAACAAACTCAGGTCGGAAATCAGCGGCATGAAACACAGCGTTCTTGGGGTTCGTCTCTGCCTTGGCATTCAGTTTCTCTTCCATCTCCTCTTCCGACAGACCGTTTTCCAACAATAGGTTGATGTCAAGGTCTGGGGCGATAAACACCTTGTCATTAGCAAACATGTCCAGCATGTTCTGATTGGCCTGACAGAAATTCCTTATGGAAACTTGGAAGGCGTAGAAGCTACTTTCCAAACGTTTCACGAGCCCGTTCTTACGAATGCCAGCCAAACTACGGCTGATAAGTTCCGCATTGTCGTATAAGCCGTTTGAAACTTCTGGCTTCAGATAGGCAATAGCCTGATAACGTGCGTAGGTCAGCTCTTTGTCGAGAGTTTGCATGGCCCGTTCAAATAGGTTGGCAAGATGCTCATTGAGTTCATACCTGCTCTCAACTGGGCGTTCCACTTTCGGGAATCCGTTCACATCCTTATTGTAGCGCGGTACGCTTTCAATATCTGTACGTGTACGGCGGACAGTCAAAGGCTTAATTACACGGTCGCGTACTCTCTCTGCCAGTTTCTTGAAGTCACGTATGTCTGCATCAGGATTATTGCGCAGTTTTCTGAACTCAACAATCAAAGGGGCAAAGAAAGCTGTCAGATTACCGACACCATCTATGGTGCAATGACGTGGGTCTTGGAACAACAATATCTCGTTGTAAAGGTCTGCAGGGGTGTTGTTCATCGGAGTTGCAGATATGAGCATCACCTTTTTCTTATAGCCAGAGATATTGCCTGTCTCTATGCGAGGCATCTTGCAAATTTCCTGCAACTGCTCAAAGGCTGAGGTTGTATGACTACGGAATTTATGTGCCTCGTCAACCAACACAAGGTCGTATTCGTCAGCATTCCAGTAGTTATAATTATCTTCGTCCAGAACCTTTGAAAGACTTCCGTTGCTGATAAAGTTCGCGTATTTGTCAATGCCAAAGTCCTTGAAGGTGGTTTTCCAGTTCTGCTCAACAGCAGGAGGATAGACTACAAGAATCTTGGTATGGTCACGGCCATTTTCTATCAAGAACTTCTTTGCAATCATCGTTGCTATGACTGTTTTACCAAGACCCACCACATCGGCAAGGAAGAAACCATCGTAGCGAATAAGTTTCTGATAGCCCTCTATGACCGCATCCATCTGGTAGTCATATTTAGTATAACCTTCCGGCATATCGAATGGGTCGTCGTTGTCGGTTTCCAGTATGCGGTCGGAGAAATACTCCATGAGCATCTTGATGTACAAGTCGTATGGTGAAACATCACCCTTCAAATATGTTCGGTCAATGGAAGTTTTCAGGTCATCGGCTGTAATCTCGCATCCCTTGGCTTCTTCCCATAACTGTTCAAATTCGTCTTTGGCAAATTGAACGTCCTCATACTGGGTCATCTTCACATTGAATTCATACTGTCGTTCTTCCGTAATGCCAAGACCGTTACCTGACAGATTGCTGGAACCCGTTATAGCCATGCCTTGGGTATACCGATTGAAATCGTCAGGATAGAGTACATATATTTTTGCATGTATCTTCTTTGATGGATGTGCGCGTAATTCAAGCTTACCGTCAAGAAGGTCTTGCACCATCTGAAACATGCCATCCTCAATTTCCTTTCTGTAGTTGGAACTTTCGATATCCTTGCGAATCTGGCGGAGGCAGTCTTGTTTTACATCATCTTCCGCTCCAAAGAATAGTTTTCCTTGGCGAGCAGATTCCGCAATGTACTTATCCACATCTATGCCAATCAGTACCCTTACCTTATTGATGCTATCCAGAAAAGGACGAAGGGAAAAGTAACCAGATGCACGGAGAAAACCAACGACGGCATCAAGGTTTCTGATTTGCGGGTTGTGCTGTAGTACGCCCTCAAACTCTTTCATTAGTGTATTCCCGTCTTTGTTGGTGAAGATGTGGGAATTAAACGGTTGAACTGTACTCATATCTAATTTCAAATAAAGAAACCCAAGCCGTGTCTGGACAGGCGGCCAAACCCTTTTTCCACAGCAAGGAAGTTCCCTTATGTTTCTTTGCCATTATTGGTATTGGTGGTCTTTGTCGAGAGATGCACGCCTTTTCTTTTTCAGATGATGTTCTAATAAAATTCGCTCAATTTCACTTTGTCACAAAAGTGTGACAGCAAACCCAACATCAATTTATTACATATACTCCCCTACCCTTCAGAAACCTGGAAGCTGGAGGTAGAGGGTGGGCAGCAGAAGCAGGAAGCCCGCCAGAATGAAGGCGAGAATGAAACGCCAGGCCCATTTGAGCCAGGTGCCGTAGGGGATGCGAGCCACTCCCAGGCAGCCGATCAACACCCCGCTGGTGGGGGTGAGCATGTTGGTGAAGCCATCGCCGAACTGAAAGGCCAAAACGGTGGTTTGGCGGGAGACTTCGATGAGGTCGGCGAACTGGGCCATGATGGGCATGGTGAGGGCTGCCTTGGCGCTGCCGCTGGGCATGACGATGTTGAGCAGTGTCTGGAAGAGGTACATGACACCCACCGAGGCCACCTCGCCTGTCTGTGCAAGCGAACGGGTGAGGCCGTAGAGGATGGTGTCGATGACGTGGCCGTCTTTGAGGATGAAGATGATGCCGCTGGCCAAGCCTACCACTAATGCCGCCGACAAGATGTCGCTACATCCGGCTAAAAAGAGTTTGGCAATGTCGTCGGCACGGCGGCTGTTGGCGATGCCGCTGAAGATGCCCATGGCTAAGAACAGCGCCGAGATTTCACGGATGTACCATCCATAGCCCAATACGCCCACCACGAGATAGGCAATGGTGAAGAGCAGCAGGGTGAGAATGAAGAAATGGACTGACTTACGCAGGGTCAGAAATCCAGCCGGCACAAACAAGGCGGCCAAAAGAGGCAGCAAAGGGAGCGTCGCCTTTCCGCCGCCCAAAGAGACAACGGTGGCGGGATGCAGAATGGCGCAAACGATGAGCGCCGCGGAGAGCAGCGCGTAGACGACCCAGGCGGCACGCGGCGATCGGTAGACAACGGGGGTCTCCGCCTGTTCGCGGGTGCGCCCGCGCCAATAGGCGTCGAGTTGGTAGACGGGCGAACGTTGCGGGTCGCGGCGCACTCGGCGGGCATACCATAGCATGAAGGCAATGCCCAGCGCCGTCAGGACAACCCAGCAGACCACGCGGTATTCCAACCCGGAGAAGAGCGGCAGACCGGCTATGCCCTGCGCGATGCCGATGGTGAAGGGGTTGAGCATGGCGCCGGCAAAACCGATGTGGGCGGCCACATAGCACATACCGAGCCCCACCAACGAGTCGTAGCCCATGGAGACAGCCAGCGGAATGAAGACCGCCACGAAGGCGATTGTCTCTTCACTCATGCCGAACAACGCACCGAAGAGGCTGAACATGATCATCACCAAGACGATAATGACATTCTCCACCCCCAGTTTCTGAAACAGGCGATAGCGGTTCAGACGACGGATGCGGCGCAGGAAGGCCATGACGCCGACATCGATGGCGTGGCTGTCGTTCAGAATCCAGAACGCGCCGCCCACCACGAGGATGAAGATGACGATGTCGGCCTTGTCGCAGAAACCGCTGAAGAGCGCCGAAAAGACTTGCCAGGTCTGCGGCTCGCTTTCGACGTAGTGGAACGAGCCGCCTTGCACCACCTCGCGTGTGGAAAGTGTGCCGTCGGCATTCCGGACCGAAACCTGCTCGCGTACAAATGCGCCACCGGGCACCAGCCAGGTGCACACTGCAGCCAGCAGAATCAGTGCAAAGACGATGGTGAAGGTGTGCGGAATACGTTTCATTGGGGTGTCGAAGTGTTGAGAAACGGCGGGCGTTCCGAAGCGGCCAGGCGGCTGTTGCGGTAGCGGGGGTCGTGCGACACGTCCGCTCCGAACCAGTCGGGCGGCTCGAAGGCATCGGCTTCCAAGGTGTGCGGGAACTCCACTTCCACCAACATCAAGCCCTCGTGCCGTCCGTGGAAAAGGTCCAGCTCGGCCACCAAATCGTCGAAATTGCCGTCGGCATGCAGCCGGCGAAGAAGGATGCGGTAGCGCGTCTTGGAAAGCAGCCGGCCGTCGCACTTCTCGCGCAGACGCAGATAGTCGTCGGCACGCATCTCAAACTCCTCTTCCCGGTTGACGATGGCCGAACTGTCTGTCCTGAGATGTTCTTTGACTGTCAGCACATAGCGATTGTCGATGCGACGGATGCGCACCGTGGGATGCGAACAGAGGTAGCCCTGTTCTATCTCACAGTGTGGATGCAGGTCCAAGCCTTCCGGCAGGTGTTTCACCAGAAATTTCCGTTCGATTTCCATAGGGGAAGTCCGGAGATTTGGTGCCCGGAGATCTGAATTAGAGCGTTCTGAGGTAGTTGTTGACGTTTTGCTCGATGCGACGGGCCACATCGGTGCAGTCGTCAGCTTTCTGAAACGGCTGGCCGATGATGTGTTCGTAAAGTTCGATGTAGCGGTTGGTGATGCTCTCGACAATGGCGGGGGTCATCTCGGGCACCTGTTGGCCGGCCTGGCCCTGAAAGCCATTCTCCATCAGCCATTCACGGACAAACTCTTTGGACAACTGACGTTGACGCTCACCTTTGGCGAGGCGCTCCTCGTAGCCGTCGGCGTAGAAGTAACGGCTGCTGTCGGGAGTATGGATCTCATCGATGAGATAGATTTTGCCGTCGCGTTTGCCAAACTCATACTTGGTGTCGACCAAAATCAACCCCTGTCCGGCCGCCATCTCGGTGCCGCGCTGGAAGAGGGCCAATGAGATGCGCTCCAGCTCGTTGTAGTCGGCCTCGCTGACAAGGCCGGTGCGGATGATCTCCTCGCGGGAGATGTTTTCGTCATGCCCCTCGTCGGCCTTGGTGGTCGGCGTCACGATGGGTGTCGGGAATTTCTGGTTTTCGACCATGCCCTCAGGCAGCGTCACACCGCACAATGTCCGCGCACCTGCCTTGTATTCACGCCAAGCTGAACCGGCCAGATAGCCGCGCACAATCATTTCGACACGGAAACCTTCGCAACGAAGCCCCACGGTGACCATGGGGTCCGGTGAAGCCAGTTTCCAATTGGGCACGATGTCGGATGTGGCATCCAAAAAGCGTGATGCAATCTGGTTAAGGACCTGGCCTTTATAGGGTATGCCTTTGGGAAGCACGACATCGAAAGCGCTGATACGGTCGGTGACCACCATGGCCAAGTAGCGGTCGTCAATGTTGTAGACATCACGCACTTTGCCTACATAGAGCGATTTCTGGTTGGGGAAAGAAAAATCCGTCTTGGTTATTGCATTCATTGGTTTATTTGTTGTATGGTTTGTTTTATTTCTGCAAACAAGGCGCTGTATCTTTACATACGGAACGACACAGGCTTCCCCCCCCGGTTGTCATCATTCCCCTTCCTCGAGATTTCGGGCGAAGAAAGTGAAGTTGACTTTGCCATAGGCGCGGTGCTGCCAGAAGTGCGGCGTATTGTCGAAGTTGAACTCCCGGGGGTGTTCGAGGATGAAGATACCGTCGTCGGTCAGCAACTGACGGGCAAAAACCATCTCGGGCAGCCGCGACAGGTCGGGGGCGGCATAGGGCGGGTCGGCAAAAACGATGTCGAATTGCCGGTTGGCCCGTCGCAACAGTTCGAAGACGTCGGCGCGGACCACACGCAGGTTGTCGACAGAGAGACGTTGCGCAGTCATCTTGATGAAATCGGTGCACGAGGCGTTGATGTCGACCGCCGTGACCTCACGGCACCCGCGTGACACAAACTCTAACGATACAGCGCCCGTACCTGCGAAGAGATCGAGTACGGTGCAATCGTCATAGTCAACATAGTTGTTCAGGATGTTGAAAAGGCTCTCCCGCGCCATATCCGTGGTGGGGCGGACGGGCAGATTTGTCGGGGGGGTGAGACGACGGCCTCGGAGTTTTCCGGCGATGATACGCATAGTGGTCGGCGAGGTTAGGCAAGAATGGCTGCGTGGCGGTATGTGTGGAGACGGGCCAACTGGGGGTTGAGAGCACGGTGCGGGGCCCCGTTATAGAGGTCAAGTCGAGGAAAATATCCCCGCAGCTGCATGAAGAGCTCACGCTCGACAGCACCGCATAGCAAAAACTCCATGTCATCCGTTTCGACTTGCATCTGCTTCATCACCGAGAGTGAGGTGTAGAGCATCTGCCGGCCTCCGTTAACGGTGCGATGTGTGGATAGCGTCAGCCCGCCGTCGCGCAGCACCAGGTAGTCGATGGCGGCGGAACCGCGGAGCGGGTCGGACAAGAGGTGGGCGACGATGACCGGATGGTGTGCGGCACGCTGCAACAAATCCTTGCCCAGCAGAGCGAAGGGACGTATGCAACAATCTATCCCCGGCAATGCCACTTTGAAGGATGTTGTCAGGGTTGCGTCGGCGGCATAGACCAAGCGGGCGCCCAACAGGGGGTGAGCGGCCGACAGGACCATGGATGAGGCCGGGATGCGGGCGACAGTCTCCAGATAACGCCGGTTCTGCGCAGCATCGTAGAGGGCGTCAGGGATCCAGACGTAGCAGCCGGAATCCAGCACCAAGCGCATTGACTTGAACTCAACGGGATAGATATGATGGGCGGCGAAAAAGGATTTTATGTCGGCTATGAGCGCAGACATGGGCTGCGCCAGGTCGACGGTCACCTCGCCGAAGGTGAGCAGCAGCCCTGAAGTTGATGTCACGGAAAAAGAAAATCCATTTGACTGGAGGCAAATGGACATTCTTCTTTCGTATGACGCAAGTTCTTTCTCTGTGGTGATAAATGTGTCGACTCGATACATGGCCTTACTCGAAGTTGCCGTCGGTGAGCGCCTGGTTCATATCTCCGACTTTCCAACCGGGATAGCGTTTTGCACGGTCGAGTTCGGAGAGTTTGTTGACGACCAGCTGGTGGTCAAGGTCAGACAAAAGGTCAGTCATCGCCACACTACACTGGAAGACGGGCACCATGTAGCCGCCTTTGTCGATCTGGCCGGCCTGCAATGTGAAGTCGTACTGACGGTCTTTGGGATAAGGCACATAACGCAGGTTGAGGATTTCCTGGTCGGTCATCGGATGCACGGATCCGTCGGCGGCGGTGGTCATCAGCTTTTTGTCTTCGCGGAGTTTGGCGATGGGATTGATGTAAACTTCTTTACGTGTGATATAACCTTTCTTCACGGCGTCCAGCTCTGTCATCTCGTTGATGTCGACATCGGCCGGAATGATATCGGTGTTGACGACCTTACTGATGACGACCATGCTGTCTTCGTTTATCAGCCGGTTGAACAGGGTGTCAAAACTGCCGCAATATTTGCCGTAGGTGATCTTGTAGGCCTCCTCAAGGGTGCGGATGGCTTTCAGTTTTTCGGCGCAGGCATCGCGGCGCTTGGTGTACTCGTTGTCGAATTTAACAGGAGTCATAATGCTCATATAAAGCCATATAGCCAATCCGACAATGGCCACACCCAATAAAAGAGCGACAGAGACTAATGTAGATTTTTTCATTGTTACTGTATGTGAATGATATTGTTTAATATTCAGTGTTTAACGGTAGCGGTTCTATTTGTGCAAAGATACAAAGATTTTTCAATATAGGCGAATCACTCCTTGACGGCTGGCATCTTTTTACATCTGCAGGTCCTGTTCGCGGTGGACCAGGCGCACGTTGCAGCCGCCGTCGTCACGCAACAGTGCGGCCATACGTTCGGCACAATAGACCGAGCGGTGTTGTCCGCCGGTGCATCCGAAGGCGACACTGAGATGGCTGAAACGCCGTTCGGTGTATTGTTTCACCGACTGCCTGACCAACGCCGCGGCATGGGAGAGGAAGCTTTCGACAGCGGGATCGCCTTCGAGGAAAGCGGCCACGGCACGGTCGCGACCGGTGAGCGTCTGGTACTGCGTATAGCGGCCTGGATTGGGCAATGCACGGCAATCGAAGACAAAGCCGCCCCCGTTGCCGCTGTCGTCGGCAGGAAGCCCTCGTTTGTAGCTGAAACTTGTGACGGTAACGGTGAGTTGACCGGACGGCAACGGCGACTGTGCCGGCACGTAGCGGCCAACCATTTCGATCAATACGTCATGCAGGTGGGGCGCGTCGAACGGCGGCCAGTGTTCCTCCACCACACGTCGCAGGTTGGCTACCGCAAGGGGGATGCTTTGAAGGAAATGCTCTTTGCGTTCAAAGTATCCCCGATAGCCATAGGCTCCCATGGCCTGCAGGATACGCACCAACACATAGGCATAGTAACGCTCGCGGAAGCGAGACGGTTCGAATGCCGGCCGATCTTGTGAAGGCATGGCGGCAAGGGCCTGTGACAACGAAACGATGTAGTGGTCCCGCAGTTCACAGCGCAAAACCTCGGGCATCTCACTTTTGGCGCTGTAAAGCAGGCTGGCGACATCATACTGGGCAGCCCCGCGACGGCCTCCCTGATAGTCGATGTAGTAGAGGCGGCGTCCGGCTTCGTCGGGATGCGGCAACAGCATAATGTTGCGCGGCTGAAAGTCTCGGTACATGAAGTATCGGCAGTCTTCCTGAAGCAAGTATGCTTCCAGTTGGACAAAATCGTTTTCAAGCCGTTGCTCATCGAAAGGGATGTGCAGCAGTTTGAGAAAGTAGTATTTGAAATACTGCAAGTCCCATTGGATGGACTGCCGGTCGAAATCGGGGCGCGGGTAGGCATGTCTGAAGTCGAGGTCGCGGCAGCGGGTTTGGAATTGGACCAAATCGTCGAGCACCTGACGGTAGAGCTGCATGGTCGCAGAGTCGAACCCCGCACCCTGTCGCCGTTTGTCGGAAAGGTAACTATAGAGGGTCACATCGCCAAGGTCCTGCTGCAGATAGCACAGGTGATCCTCGCTTACCGCATAGATCTCCGGCACTGCCAGCCCACGTTGCCGCATCTCGCGGCTGTAGTAGAGGAATGCGTCGTTTTCACGCATATCGGCATTGTATGCGGCGATACATTGCCGCCCCCCTCCGTTCAAACGAAAATAGCGCCGGTTCGATCCGTTGGCTCCCAGTTCCGACGATGTGTCCACAGGCACCCCCGCCCATCTCTCGAAAAGACGGGAGAGACGGATGGCTGTTTCAGTAGTCGATGCGCCCACTTACTCTTTCACCTCCTGCTGGGACTGCGCCATGGCTTCGTTTTCACGCCGCACCTCGTCGAGCATCTTGCAGGTTCCCGAGAAGACTGCACCTGGTTCAATGGAGAGTTTGTTGATGAGGATGTCGCCTTTGACGTTGGCGGTGGAGTGCAACGAAAGCAGCTCTTTGACAGAGATGTTGCCGAGAATGGTGCCGATGATGTTGGCGTTCTGGCAGACCGCGTTGCCGTTGATGACACCCGACTCGCCTACGACAAGTTTGCCGTTGAGCTGAATGTTGCCGTTGAGGGTGCCGTCCAAGCGGAAGTCGCCGTTGGCCACGACGTTGCCTTTGATGGTGCTACCATGTGTGATGGTGTTGATCTGAGCCGGTTCCATATCCATTAATTTTGCCATAATGATAATAAATGATTTGTTTATTTGATGATTTTTATTGTTTTACGGATGATGATTTATAGCTATGCTCGAAGAATTCGTTGTAGGCTTCTATGTTTTTGCGGTTGTAAAAGGTGGCGTAGTTCTGCGTTGAGATGGGGAACACCTGGTATTCGGCGGGGTCCATTTGCGACAACGGGCTTTCCGGCCGCAAAAGATGGGTGCGGTAGTCCATGGCTTCGGCGGCTGTGATGAAACGATGGATGGTCAGCATCTGTATGGTGTCGGTGAAAAGCAGCGGGTTGACTTTATATCCTTTGTTGGAGTAATAACGGGAGTTGAAATTGGCTATCTGGTAGCGCAACTCTGTGGCCCGTATTTGCTTGTTGTTGAGCAGAACGACAACGTAGTGCTGCATATTTTCGCGATAGCGGAAGAGCTGAGCCTCGGGCGAAAGCTCAGTGAGGCCGGGCACGTCGTTGAATTGTGATAGCGGTTGCTGCGCCGCGCGTCCGGCCAGCTGTTCCAGATTCAGCGGGTCGGCGACAGACTCTGACTGCAGGGCATTGTCCGCCCCGCGGCCGCCGTCGCGCAGATATTGCAACAGCGACCGGGCAAAGGGCACAATGCTGTCCGAAGCGCTGCGGGTGGCGACAATACCTTCCAGCAGTTGCTCGGCCTGCGACGTGCTGTCCATCTGCACCAAAGCCAATGCTTCGAAAAACTGGAAACGGGCCAGCGCCGTGTGTCCGGGGTAGGTGGACGAGACCTCGCGCGACAAGGCCAGCACGCTGCGATAACGTCCCCGACGGTAGGTGTCGTACAGGTCGGCATACTGCTCGTTGAGTATCTGGTCGCGCTGCAGCAGCTGCCGATAGTAGTTTTCGTCACGGATAAGGTTGGCAAAATCGCTGTCAGGGAAACCCATAAGCACCATGTTGCGGTAGTAGTCGGCGCTGGGCGTGTTGCCCATACGGGTGTAGATACGGTAGAGCATGTAGAAGGCCTGCACCACCTCGTCACGGTCGGGGTAGTCGGTGGTCATGCGCAGGTAGTGTTCGACGGCCCGCTGTGTGTTTTTCAACCCGTCGTAGAGGATGTAGCCCGCCCCCAGGAGCGCAATGGCGGTTTCGCTGTGCATCGAATCGCGTTGCTGCGCGGTGGACGGGAGGTCTTTCAGATAGTAGGCCGGATAGTGGGGGTCGTCAGGGTTGCCGTGCGACGACAGGACGGCAGTGTCGGCGACGTCCTTGTCGGACGACTCTCCGGAGGCCTCGCCGTCGGGTTGCGGAGGGGTCTCCATGCCGGCTATCAGGCTGCCGGTGCCTAAGAGTCCTTTTTTGCTTAGAAACCAATAGTCTTCCAAGGCTCGCGTCCCCCACCGCTGGCGGAAGGTCTGGGAACCTTGCTGTACGGTGTTGGTGTTGTAGAAATACCAATCGCCCTGCAACGTGTTGCGTGCCGCGGCGTTCTCGACTGTGGCCTGACGGATGAGCTCGCGTTCGCGCTCGGCTGCTTCGGCGGCTTTCAAGTTGGCGATACGTCGGGCGATGAGGGTGTCACGTTCCGACGCCGGAAGCGCGGCAAAGGCCAGCAGGCTATCGTTGCGCTCAATGGTGCGGGTGTAACGCACCAGGGATGTCAAGATGTCGTAACGCGACTTCAATTCGCGATAGCGGGGATAGTCCGGACCGATTACGGACATGGCGGTGTCGTAATAGCGCTGCGCCATGTCGTAGTTTTCGTAAAGCTCGTACTGTATGCCGGCAAGACGCAAGGCC
The DNA here is from genome assembly GCA_001543385.1 of Candidatus Hemicellulosilyticus sp. P3. Lineage (GTDB taxonomy): Bacteria > Bacteroidota > Bacteroidia > Bacteroidales > P3 > Colimorpha. Next base: position 197,531 of record LPNH01000003.1, on the reverse strand, counting down.
GAACGGGCTCGCTGGGCAGGGTTGCGGCCGGCAGCAGTCACGGAACGGGCGAAGTTGTCACAGGCTTTTTTTGCATCTTTGACACCCATGTACATTTCCCCCATGGCGTAGTATATCTGGTCATGGTATTCGTCGTTTTTATGGTCTTTGAGCATCCGCTCCATCTGACGTTCGAGTTGCGGCAGATTGGCGTGTTCAAGGTCGGCGCAGGAGGCTATGTTGAGCCGAGCGTTGAACTCCATGGCATATTCGCCGGTCTTGGAGAGGGCGGCCTCGTAGTACTTGACAGCGACGGGACGTTTGCCGACGGACTGATATATCTGACCCAGGATGAAGTTGAGTCGTGCACGCTGCTGGCGGCTGGGCTTGGCGTCAAGGGCCAGTTTGGCAAATTGAACGGCTTTTTTGTATTTTTCTTGCGGAATGAGCGCCTCGAGAAGCGCCATGTACAGGTCTGTCGCCTGGCTACGGTCGAATGTTCCCTTGCCTAACGACACGACAAGGGCGTCCAACTCGGTTTCGGCTTCGGCATAGCGCCGCTCGGCGGTGGCACAGCGGGCCTTGAGAATTGCAGAGGCGTCGGCTTCGGCAGTGCCGGCATATTGGTTTATCATCACTTGGCAGGTACCCTCGGCTGTGACAAAATCGTGTTTATAGAAACTGGCTTGCGCCGTCAGCAGGTAGCATTTGCGCACATAGGCCACATATTCTCTGCCTTTTAAAAAGATGCTGTGCTTTTTGATGCCTTTGATGCCTTTTTCTGTAGCCCGGTCCAACTCGGGGTAGACAGCCATGGCCGACTCTTTTGTACCCAAACGGTAAGGGGGCAGGATGCGGGTATAATCGTCAGGTTCGGACTGCTCAAGTTTCGTGATGCCTTCCCGCAGACTCTCGTTGCCATTCCACCATACATTGTAATGCGCCGTGGTGTTGTGGAAAGCGATGTTGGCCCACTTGGCCTTCTGGGTCGAGCAGGAGACAGACGCCAGCAGCACAACCGCCGACAGGGTGATGGAGATTATATGAGAGATGCGTTTGTTCAATTTCGAATCACACGTATCAGACGTTAAACCGGAAGTGCATTATGTCGCCGTCCTGGACGACGTAATCCTTGCCTTCGACTGAAATTTTTCCCGCCTCACGGCATTTGGCTTCGCTTCCTAACGTCACGTAGTCGTCATATTTGATGACCTCGGCGCGGATGAAACCGCGCTCAAAGTCACTGTGGATTATACCGGCGGTTTGCGGCGCCTTCATTCCTTTGCGGAATGTCCATGCCCGGCATTCTTTGGGGCCGGCGGTCAGAAATGTTTGCAGATCAAGCAACCGATAGGCTGCCTTGATCAGGCGGTTGACACCGCTTTCGTGCAGCCCGAGGTCTTCAAGAAACATCTGCTTTTCTTCGTAGGTCTCAAGTTCTGCAATTTCAGCCTCGATGCCGGCGCCGATGACAAGCACTTCCGCGGCTTCGTCCTTGACGGCGTCACGCACCCGGTCAACATAGGCGTTGCCGGAGACGACGGAGTCTTGGTCGACGTTGCAGACGTAGAGCACCGGTTTGGTGGTGAGGAGCATGAGGTCCCGCGCGGCCTCTTGCTGGTTTTCGTCGAGCTGCACTGTCCGGGCGCTGCGGCCGGCAAGAAGGGCGGCACGGTAGAGCTCCATCACCTCGACCAGTTTTTTTGCTTTGGCGTCGCCGCCGGCTTTGGCCTTCTTGAGCTCTTTGTCGTAACGGTTTTCGATGGTCTCAAGGTCTTTGAACTGCAGTTCGAGGTCAATGGTCTGTTTGTCGCGAATGGGATCGACGGTGCCGTCGACATGGGTCACATTGTCGTCATCGAAACAACGCAGCACGTGGATGATGGCGTCGGTGGTGCGGATGTCGGCCAGGAATTTGTTGCCCAAGCCGTCGCCTTTGGAGGCACCTTTGACCAATCCCGCTATGTCGACAATCTCCACCGTGGCGGGCACGACGCTGGCCGGACGTTCGATCTCGACCAGCTTGGAGAGCCGTTCGTCGGGCACGGTGATGACGCCCACATTGGGCTCTATGGTGCAAAAGGGGAAATTGGCCGCCTGTGCCTTGGCGTTGCTCAGACAGTTGAAAAGGGTCGATTTACCTACGTTGGGCAGACCCACTATTCCGCATTGAAGGGACATATACTGAAGTTATATTCGTTAGGGTTAGAAGTCGGATGTTGGATGGCTCTGACGGTCATTCGATTATTTCTTCACGGATAAGGTAATGGTTGCGGGTGGTGGAGTTGCGACAAATGAGCTCGCCCAAAAAACCTGCCAAAAAAAGCATGAGTCCCATCAAGATGAACATCATGGAGACGTAGAACCATACACTGTGTGTCAGCGATATTCGACCACAGATACGCAAGGTGCAGACGATGACAAAGGCGACGAAGCCGAAGAGAAAGGACATGGACCCCACCGCCCCAAAAAAATGCATGGGCTGTTTGCCGAATTTGGAGATGAACATGATGCTCATCAAATCAAGATATCCGTTGATGAAACGGTTCATGCCGAATTTGGTGACACCGTATTGACGTTTACGGTGGTGTACCTCCATTTCGCCGATATTCGTAAACCCGGCCCACTTGACGATGACGGGAATATAGCGGTGCATCTCGCCATACACCTCGATGCTTTTGACCACTTCGCGGCGGTAGGCTTTCAAGCCGCAATTGAAGTCATGCAGCGGAATGCCGCTAAGGCGGCGGGTGGTCCAGTTGAAGAATTTGGACGGGATGTTCTTGGCGAGTTTTGAATCGTAACGTTTTTTCTTCCATCCGCTCACCATGTCGTAGCCATCCTCAAGAATACGACGGCGCATCTCCGGAATCTCTTCGGGGCTGTCTTGCAGGTCGGCGTCCATTGTCACCACCACGTCACCCATGGCTTTGGAGAAACCGACGTTGAGCGCGGCCGACTTGCCATAATTGCGGCGAAAACGGACTCCTTTGTAGCAGGCGTTCTGCGCATGAAGCCGTTCGACAACCTGCCATGAACCGTCACGGCTGCCGTCATCGACCATGATGACCTCATAAGTACAGCCTTGCGCCGCCATGACTCGGTCTATCCACGCCGCAAGATGCGGCAACGACTCCTCTTCGTTGAACAACGGGATAACGATTGAAATATCCATAATTGCTTTTTGTTTATTCAGGATTAAGACTCCGGCACCTCAACATTTATTTCTCAAAGGGGCCTTCTCGGTGCGGAAGACAAGCGCGGCAACGAAATTCATCAGGATGGACATCACCGCGCTGCGGAACCCGCCGATGAAACCCCAGTCTGCCGCCGTGTAGCTTTGCACCAACGCAGTGTCTCTTGCCACCCGGGCGGCGTCGCCGGAAGCGGACATGATCGACAGACGCGCCTCCGCAAAACGGGTCACCACGCCGGTGTCTATGGCACAATAGGCCCACAGCAACAGGCCGTAAAGCGCCGATGCGACAAATCCAATCCACAATCCCAACAGCATCAACTCTTTGATTGTGACACGACTGTCGGGCAGCGTCTGTCTGTACCGATAGGCAAAAAAAAGCATTCCGACCAGCATGACAGCATCGGTGATGTAGTTCTCCGGTGCAGACGGCTGCGTCTGTTCCCCGGCCAAGCGAGCCAATATCATGGCGACAGCCATGGCGGCGCCAGTTATCAGCCCGGCCCGGACACCGAAGATCCGGTACTGACCATATATTGTTGAACTATATCTTCTTAAAAAACGCATGGCGCAATATGACTCTTGGCAAAGTTACGAAAAATATATTATAAATAATAAATCAGACGGCGCCGCACTGAATGCGCGGCGCCGTCGACAGGATTTCTGAAGTTTGTCAGACCGAGGTCAGTCACGAGGACACCAGCCGTTCTCAGTCATGATAAGCTTTTGATCGTTGTTTTTACTCGACCCGTCACCATAAGTCAGTTTCATTTTAACCGTAGCGCTCTTACCGTCATCGGCAATCTTTTCTTCAAGGATTTCAACGGCTTTCACTCCACCCACCGAGCTGTAGAGCGCCTCGGCGAATTGGGCGAGCTGCATCTGTTCTTCCTCGGAAAGAGACTGTCCCTGGGCAGTCATGGCGACGGCCTTGGCATAGTCGCCGTTCTGAATCAGTTTCCACATGGAGGTTGTCACCTCGGACGGGGTGGCATTCTTTCCGACCTTTGCGGATCCGCCGCTACAGCCAACTAAAGACACGGCGAAAATGGCCGTCAAGAGAATAGAAAAAATGTTTTTCATAGACTTGTTTTTTTAATACTTTACAACTGCAAATTTAAGAAAAAGAATTAAAAAAACAAATCCGGAATCTCAAAACAACGGTGTTTACGCAACAGCAGAGGTCGAGCAGCCTGTCCTATTGGCAGTAAACACGGTTAATCAGGTTTATCACCTGCCGTGCATTTTCGGCATTGTCGTGATGTTGCGCCAACCGCTGCCGGCGAAGATGGCGGTCGGCATCGGAAAAAGGTGTCTGCATCAGCCGCTGAATCAAACGGAGCATCTGCACGGGGCTGTCGGCAACATGGCAGAAAGAGGCCAGACCGGTACCGTAGACCATGTCGGAATTGACAAGGCAGTGCTGTCCGCAATAAAGGGTGTTGATCAGCTTCAGTTTGAAGCCGGTGCGCTGCCGGGTGACGAGCACGGTGCATCGCGCCTGGCGCAGAAGTGCGGTCATGGCCGATTCTGACGGGGATTCCACCAACATGACATTGGCGTGACGGGCGATTTGACGGCGCAACGAGGACCGGGGGTAACGTCCGGCGATGACAAGACGGAACGAAAGCTTCGGGGCGATGTGGTGCAGCAACCACTGCACCGCCCATTCATTGTCGGGTACTGAAAGGTCGGCGTGATAGAGCACATAAGGGTCGCCGCCTGTATCGGGGTGAACGGTGTCGGGAAGGGTCACGGGTTGCGGGTGAAACGGGGCGACTGTCTGCACGTTGCTGCATCCCATACGACGGAACCATAATGCGTCCTCAGCGGTGACCGCCAAAACGGCATCGGCATGAAGAAGCACCGGTTCGTAGCGCCGCAGTTTGTACGACTCGACGGTAAGGTAGATTTTACGAAGCAGTCGCCGTTCACTGTGTGCAAGACTTCTGTAGTACTGTTGTTCGACGTTGTGGGCCCGCACCACCACACAGCGTCTCCCCTGCCCCGCCCTTTCCTGCCGGCGCAGTCTTCGCAACAGCTCACAGCCGTGGAGTCCTTCGATAAGTATGGGATACCCGTCCTGTTGCAAGCGCCGGAAGAGGCTTTCGCAGTCGCGCGAAGCGGCAATGAAGGGGACGGTCCGCAGATGGAGCAAGGGCGACATGTTGCGGCGATAGTAATAGACGCGCTCACAACAGTCCTGAAGCGCTGGAGCTTCAGGACGCCCGTATGTGAAGCAGTGCAGGATGATGTTCACACCGGCACTGTGCAAAGCGGACAATCGATGGTATATATCAATGACACCCCCATAGTCTGCCGGCCACGGGACATTGAATGCGACGACATGTAGCGTTATTTGGCTGCCGGTCTGTTCCAATGTTAACTTTCAATTTTCACTTCCAACCCGTCGTAGGCCAACGAGACACCCTCAGGCAGAATCACCTCGCTATGAAAACCCATCTCGTGGCTGATATGGGTCAAAAGAGCACGACGGGGGCGCACGTCGGCGATAAGTGCCAGTGCCTCTGGCAATGAAAGATGGGAAAAATGTGGCTCGCGACGGAGGCATCCCAACACCAACAGCCGGCATCCACGCATCTTGTCCACCTCATCACTGGCGATATGATTACAGTCTGTCAAATATACCAACGGTCCTAAACGGTAGCCAAGCACTGGCATGTCTTTATGAAGTCCGGCAATAGGAACGACAGGCTGTCCGCCGATGGAAAACGGTCCGTCCACTTCGTGAAGACGGACCTCAGGCAGTCCCGCGTAGGGATGTGGGGCGAAGATGTAGCCATAGTCGCTGATCAAGGATGTCGTTGCAGCCCTATTGGCATAGAGCGGCAGGGGGGCATGCTGCAAATAATTGAACGGACGTATGTCATCGATGCCGGCCACATGGTCGCGATGGGCGTGGGTGACCAAAATGGCATCAATCCGATCCACGTCGTGTCGCAACATCTGTTGACGGAAATCGGGGCCCGCATCTATCAGTATGTTGAGACCTTCATCCGTGCAGACCAAAACAGAGGCCCGCAACCGATGGTCTCGGCTGTCGGCCGAATGACAGACAGGGCAGGGACAGGCGATAACAGGCACGCCTTGCGACGTGCCTGTACCCAGAAAAGTAATCTTCATTCCACCTCTTGAGTGAGCTTGAAGCCAATCCCGTGCACGTTGACTATCTTGATGGACGGGTCGGCCTTAAGATACTTGCGTAGCTTGGTGATGTAGACATCCATGCTACGTGCCGAGAAGATGCTGTCGTCGCGCCATATCTTCTGCAATGTGACGTTGCGTTCAATGAGCTGGTTGAAGTTCAAGGCGAACAGACGAAGCAACTCCGTCTCTTTCGTGGTGAGTTTACGCACCTCGCCGTCAATGGCAAGTGTCTGCCGCAACGAATCAAATTCAAAACGACCGAAATGGAAAATGTTGTGCTCAGGACGGCCACCGTCAAAGGCACGACGGATTGTGGCATTGATACGCGCCAGCAATTCATCCATGCTGAAAGGCTTTGTGATATAGTCATCGGCCCCCACCTCAAAGCCTTGAAGCTTATCCGCCTCAAGATTTTTCGCCGTGAGGAAGATTATGGGCATACGGCGGTCGGTACGACGTATCTCCTGCGCCACGGCAAAACCGTCTTTCAGCGGCATCATGACGTCAAGCACACAGACATCGAGGTCTTCCTTCTGGTAGGTGTCCAGCGCCTGGACTCCATCTTGAGCCCAATATACGGAAAAACCTTTCTGAGTGAGATATGCTTTAAGAATCATACCTAAGTTTGGATCGTCCTCTGCAACAAGAAGTTTGATACCCAGATTCATTATTATTAAAGTTTTTTTTAGTTTGTCAGATTATTCAAGATGTCTGTTCGCAGTGGTGCAAAGAGCGGCACACAGACATTAAAAAATATTTGATGAAAATATTTGAGTGCCTTATTCGTCAACAATGGTGATGCTTTCGATCAGGTCGTTCGGTTGGATGAGATCGACTGTTTCCAACCCCTCGATCACTTTGCCAAAGCAGGTGTGGACTCCGTCAAGGTGCTGTGTGTTGGCCCGGTTGTGGCAGATGAAGAACTGGCTTCCTCCAGTGTCCTTGCCGGCATGTGCCATGGACAGGACGCCGCGGTCGTGGTGCTGTTTGGGAGCGGAAGTTTCACATTTGATGGTGTAGCCGGGGCCACCTGTGCCGACCCGGGGATCGCCGACGTTACGACTGAACGGGCAGCCACCTTGAATGACAAATCCAGGGATGACACGATGGAAACGCAAGCCGTCGTAGAAACCCTCCCGAACAAGTTTGACAAAGTTGGTGACAGTACCGGGAACCTCCTGGTCATAGAGTTGCGCCTTCATGGTTCCCTTAGGAGTTTTGATTAAAGCAAACATAAAATTAGAATGTCGTTTTTTGTTTAATTTAGTACAGAATGCCGTAAAGAACTTGCAAAGGTACTAAAAAATTACTAATCTATCGCGGATGCAGATTTGAAAAACCGATGCCAGCGCATCTTTCCGCTGTCTTTGTCACGCGACCAGAGGACGAATGCCGCACGTCCCACGATATGATCTTCAGGGACAAAGCCCCAATAGCGGCTGTCGGCGCTGTTATGGCGGTTGTCACCCATCATCCAGTAGTAATTCATCTTGACTTTGTAGGTGCGGGCGGCCTCGCCGTTGATGAAAATTTGCCCTTCACGCACCTCAAGGCTGTTGCCTTCGAAGACTTCGATGAGCCGACGGTAGAGCGGCAGGTTTTGTAATGAGAGCTCCAGCACCTCGTTCTTGGCCGGAATATGGACGGGGCCGAAGTTGTCGACGCTCCAGCCATAGTTCCCGTCATGAGGGAAGAGCGTGGTGCTGCCAGTCTCGGCAGGGAAGACGAGCGGCTGTACGGTGTCCACTTCGTAACGCCGTGAAAGTTCCTGCGCCCGCGTACGGCTCAGTGGAACGATGTAGTGCGGTATGCCCTCGTAACGCTGCTGCATGACGGCGTTGGCATAGTCCTCCTCGCTAACCCCCGCTTGCGAAAGGATGTGACGAGGGTTGCATGGAAGGTCGGACCGGAACAGCACGGCATATTGAAACTGCAGATGTGCGGGATTTTCGACAGGCTGCCCATTGATGTAGACTTGCTGGTCGCGGATTTCCAGACACTCGCCCGGCAAGCCGATGCAGCGTTTGATGAAATTCTCCCGTTTGTCGACAGGACGCACTCTGATTTTATTCGGGACAGGCGTACCGCCCACATTCATCATCGTGGAGTTCAGCACGGCCTCGCGACCCTCTTCACGCACCAGGTCGTGGTAGCTGCGGTTGCTTTGCCAGGCGGTGCAGACCGTATCGCCGTCGGGGTAGTTGAACACCACGGCGTCAAAACGCCGCACATGGCTCCATCCCGCATAACGGTGATAAGGCAACTGCAACCATTTGAGGTAGGACTCGACCTGTCCGCCGGTGAACGGCAGTACATTGTGGACCAACGGCATAGAGAGTGGCGTCACGGCTGCCCGAGGACCGTAGGCTGCCTTCGACACGAGCAGATTGTCACCCACCAGCAATGATTTCTCCATTGAGCTGGAAGGGATGTTGTAGAGTTCGAAGATATGGCCGCGGATGATGACGGCGGCCACCAACGCGAAGACAATAGAATCGAGCCAGTCCCTCAATTCGCCCACCCGATGCGGCGGACGCTCCGCAGGGACGATGTAGGCCCAACGCGGATTGCCGCCTGCCAAAGGAAGGTATATCCAAGGGAAGACAACAGCAAATGCCTGTTCCCAAAAACTATAGCGCTGGAACATCTTGGCCGTCTCGACGACGAGCAACAGGAATGCGAAGACATTGACAGCCGGAATCAAAAAATAAAGATACCAGCGCCACCCTTTCCCGCAAAGGCGGATCCAGACAACGACACGGTAGACCGGGATGAGCGACTTCCATGGAGCGACACCGGCTTTGCGGAACAACAGCCACAATCCGGCTGTAACTCCGAGAAAATAGAGGATGCGATAAATTTCAAACAACATAGCTTGTTCAGAAAAATAATATAAAAAGAAACACTAATTTGACTGAAATATTGTGTCGACGCTTTCCAGAAGATTTTTTTTATCGTTCTCCCAGGACAGGTCGGCACTTGCCGCATCGAACCGGCGTCGCAATTCGTCTGGCCCGAGAGAATCCCGCCAACGAAGCGCTGCACGCAACTGCGCGGCAAGCTGACGGGAGTCGGGAGGACGGCTGACATCGACCAGCATCCCGATACCGTATGCCGAGACCACACGGCGCAGTTCAGGAAAGTCGCTGGCGACAACCGGCACATCCGCCGCCACGAAGTCGCCGATGCGGTTGGGCAACGAATAGTAGTAATTCAGACCAAGATTCTCCATCAAAACCAAACCTAACGCCGCCCGGGGAGTTAGTGCTCGCAGGCTTGCCGGGTCGAGGCGGCCCAGAAAGGTGATGCGTTCATGCCACGGCACCGACGCAGCATAGTGCAGAAGGTTGTCATACAGATCTCCGACACCTGCCACCACAAGCTGACAATCGTCGAGATGCTCCATGGCATCGATGTACCAGTCTACGCATCGCCCGACGTTGACGGCCCCTTGATAGAGCAGCATCCGGCGCCCGTGCAGGTTGACCGCGGGCATTGTCCCGGAATCTGCGGCACACCGCTCCGGCACATTGCGCACCACTCCGACGTCCAGTCCGTAACGCTGCCTGTAATGCTCGGCAATGCTTTGCGACACCGTCACAACCGCACCCTGCACCCGGCTGCCTATGCGAGGCAGGACATAATCCTCCAGACGCTGCCACACCCACCGCACACGGGGTCGATGTACAAGCTCGGGAACTTCGGGGAACAGCTCGTGGGCATCGAAGAGAATCGCTTTGCGCCGCAACCGGGCGGCACAGTAACAAGCGGCCAAGGTGTCGGTGTCGTTTGCGTAATAGAGATCGGCCCGATGCCACAGCATCCACCACAGCAACCGGATGTTGAGCTCTCCATAGTAACATGCGCCACGCCGGAATAACAGGCGCAGACACAAGACACGGTACGGCCGGCATGGCGGAACGGCGCTGTCGAACCGACGGCCGACGAGGGTCACACGATAGCCTGCTTCATGCAGCGACGCACAGGAACGGGCCACACGCCGGTCTGTCACCAAATCGTTGGACACAACCATGACTATATGATGCTTCGCCTTCATTGTCGGAAATACAAAAATACAGAAAAAATAGCGATACCGGGATAGAATGATTTTTTCGTACATTTGCAAAGCATTTATAGCACCACGACGGTTACGCCTTTCTACACATGAACACTTATTTTGCCGATGTCATCCTCCCGCTGCCGCTGCCCGGGACTTACACCTATCGGGTGCCGCAGGAGTATAACGGGCGGCTGTATGTGGGCGCACGTGTGGTGGTGCAGTTCGGCAGCAAAAAAATATACTCGGCCATCGTGCGGCGTATTCACGAAGAAGTGCCAGACCATAGTGTGAAGTATATTTTGGGGATTTTGGACCAGACCCCTCTTGTCGACGAACGTCAACTGCGCTTCTGGGAATGGTTGGCTGAGTATTATATGTGTCACATCGGAGACGTTATGGCTGTGGCGCTGCCTGCAGCTTTCCGTCTGGCCAGTGAAACGATCCTCACCATCCACCCCGACTTCAGCGGTGCGCTGGACGAACTGTCGGCACACGAACAAGCTGTCGTGCAGTTGCTGGCGGAACATCCGGTCATGACTCCCGACGATATCGCAAAAGCTTTGGGCTTTGCCAAAGTGATGCCGATTGTCAGCGGCATGGTCGAACGCGGCATCGTCGTGCTCCACGAAGAGTTGCACGAACGTGTCGCACCCCGCACCGTTTCCTGGATTGTGCTGGACGAAAGATACCGTGACGAACAACAATGCAAACAACTCTTCGACCAGCTGGAAAAAGACAGTCGTTCTCACAAGCAACTGGCACTTATGCTGCGTTATATGCAGATGAGTCATTTTGGACAGCAGGCGGTGCGGAAGCGCGACCTGCTGCAGACGGAGTCATCGCCCTCGTCGTTGAACACTTTGCTCAAACGCGGTGTTTTCATATTGGAGGAGCGTGTGGAGAGCCGCCTGGAAGAACCCGGGGATTCCTTGCAGAAATCTGTCGACGGTATCGAGCTGAATGACGAACAGCAAGCCGCCTATGACTACTGCCGCTGTTCCGGGGCGTCTGCGGTGACACTGTTGCACGGAGTGACCTCCAGCGGCAAAACAGAGGTCTATATCCGGCTCATCGCCGACACCTTAGCCGCCGGTCGACAGGCATTGTTCCTGCTGCCCGAGATTGCACTCACCACACAACTTATCAATCGGCTACGTCGCTACTTTGGCGACCGTGTCGGAGTCTATCACTCCCGTTTCAGCATAAGCCAACGGGCCGAGGTATGGAGCCGCACTGCCGCCGACGCCGACAATCGCTACAATGTGCTTATCGGTGCCAGAAGCGCCATATTTCTCCCTTTCCGAGATCTGGATCTTGTCATTGTCGACGAGGAACACGACAGTTCATTCAAACAGTTCGACCCTGCACCACGTTACCACGGCCGTGACGCAGCCATCTATCTGGCACGGCTCCACAATGCCCGCACTGTGCTCGGATCCGCCACTCCCTCCATTGAAAGCAGCTTTAACGCCCGCAACGGAAAGTACGGCTATGTCACGATGAAACATCGCTATGGTGGCGGGCCGATGCCCGAGGTGCTTTGCGTCGACATGCGCGAGGCGTCACGGAAAAAAGAACTTCACGGACACTTTTCACAAGTCCTCGTAGACCACATCACCGAGGCGTTGGCCGACGGCCATCAGGCCATCCTGTTTCAGAACCGAAGAGGGTTTTCCCCACGGCTGGAATGCGACGACTGCCATCACATCCCCCAATGTCGCAACTGCGACGTGTCACTGGTCTACCACAAGGCCACAAACTCACTGCGTTGCCATTACTGCGGTTACAGCATACCCATACCGGCGGAATGTCCGGCATGCCACTCGACACACCTCACCATGAAAGGGTTCGGCACCGAGCGGGTAGAGGAAGATTTGGCCATACTTTTCCCTGATGCACGGGTGGCACGCATGGATCTCGACAGCACTATACAGAAAAACCGTCACGCACAGTTGCTGTCGGATTTTGAGGAACGACGCATCGATATCCTTGTCGGGACACAGATGGTCACCAAGGGATTGGACTTCAGCCATGTAAGCATCGTCGGCATCCTTAGCGCCGACAGCCTGGTCAGTTATCCCGACTTCCGCGCTTTTGAACGTGCGTTCCAGCAGATGATGCAGGTTAGCGGACGGGCTGGTCGCCGCGAAGATCGGGGCAAGGTGATAATACAGGCTTACAACCCTTGGCACCAAGCCATCCGCAACGTTATAGACAACGACTATGACGCCATGTACAGCAGCCAGATCAATGAACGTCGTGTATTCCGCTATCCCCCGTTCTGCCGCATTATAGACATCACGCTCCGGCATCGTGACGCAGAGGTGCTCAATGGTGCCGCCGCCACATTTGCGGCTCATTTGCGGCAACATTTCGCCGGCCGGGTTGTCGGCCCGGAATATCCCAATGTGCCGCGAATACGCAGCCTTTATCTGAAGAAGATTATGCTCCGCTTTGACCGCAACGAGCCCATCGCCCAAGCTAAGGGTGTCATACTCCGTCTCGGCGAGGAACTGCGGGCGGACAAAGGCTACGCCAGTGTGATGATACACTACGATGTAGACCCGCAATAGCGGCAGACCGCCATTGCTTGACTATTGCATCGCCTGCCGACAACACCGGGCCGCCGCTGTGTCGGGACGGCAGTCCAGACGCAGCACCGGCACCTGCAGCACGCAGGTCTCGACAAGTTGCAGCATCCGCTCGCGGAAAACGGGCACATGCGCCAACATCGGCGGGAAAGAGGGCACGAGAGCGGCAATGGACGCCAGCGAGCCCAACCGCTGCGCAAGATTCCATGACGCCTGTTGCAACCGGGCGATGCCGTGCAACGGATAGCTTTCGGCAAGGTAACATGGGGTCTTGCCGCTCCAGGGCGACCCGTAAACCCGCAACCCGCCGTCCACGGCAGCCACCACAGGACTGTCGTCGTTCAACAACCGGCATCCGTTGAATGATTTGCACCATAACTGCGCATGTGTGCTCTTGCCTGTACCCGATTCACCCAAAAAGAGCACTGCCCTGCCGTCACAAACGACAGCCGAAGCATGCAGTGCAAAACAGCCTCGGGCCGACGCCTGCATATTATAAGCCAGCCAAAGGCCGAAATGCAGCCATCTGGACGGCATCGTCGTCAAGCATGCACGTCCGGTTGACAAATTATACTCCACCCACATGGAGGTTGGGCGTCCGGTTCCGCCACGCACCGCACATAGCTCGCAAAGCACACGGCCGGTCTCGGCATAGACACGGCAGCGGCCGTTTCCTACAGGCATGTCGAACGATGCCGGAACAAGCGGTGCAGACACGCCGGCGTCCAGCTGCCAATGCAACAGAACGTCCTGTACCTCCGCTTCAATACGAAAGGGGGCCATCGAGTCCATCCGCTCGAGCGACGGCATTGACACGCCTCCCTCTACCACAACAGGCATCCCGCCTATTTCATAGGTTAATTCGGATAATGGAGGGTTAATCATAAATCCACAGGGTTTATTATCAACGATTCGTCTGACAAAATATTATGCAACAGTCAAAAATTTGTATCTTTGCAGTTTCTAATCCGTTTGTAACAAACATAACCAATCCATCGCCCATGTCCACCATCGCACCCAAATACGACCCGCGTGCTGTTGAAGAAAAATGGTATCGTTTCTGGCTTGAGAAGAAACTGTTTCACTCAGAACCCGACCACCGCAAGGCTTATACTGTCGTCATCCCGCCACCCAATGTCACGGGTGTGCTCCACATGGGGCACATGCTCAACAACACCATCCAGGATGTGCTCGTGCGACGTGCCCGCATGTCGGGACGCAACGCCTGCTGGGTACCGGGCACCGACCACGCATCAATCGCCACCGAGGCCAAGGTGGTGAACATGCTGAAAGAGCAGGGTATTGACAAACGCACGCTCACCCGCGAGCAATTCATGGAACATGCCTGGCAATGGAAGGAAGAGCACGGTGGCATCATCCTCAAGCAGCTGCGACGGCTCGGTGCATCCTGCGACTGGGACCGCACCGCCTTCACCATGGATCCCATACGTTATGAAAGCGTGATTCAGGTCTTTGTCGACCTTTATAACAAGGGGCTCATCTACCGCGGCGCTCGCATGGTGAACTGGGACCCCAAGGCTTTGACAGCCGTCAGCGACGAGGAGGTCATTTACAAAGAGAGCCACAGCAAGCTGTTCTACCTGCGCTACTACATTGATGGCACACCCATTGCGGCTTCGGAGCAAAACGCCGTCAAAGAAAACGAAAAAGGGTCTTATATCATTGTCGCCACAACACGCCCCGAAACCATTCTTGGCGACACGGCCGTGTGTGTACACCCCGACGACCCGCGCTACAGCCAGTTGAAAGGGTGCCGTGTCATAGTTCCCGCTGTCGGCCGCAGCGTCCCTGTCATCATGGACGAGTATGTGGACCGCGAATTCGGCACCGGGGCGCTGAAAATCACCCCCGCCCACGACATCAACGACTACAACCTGGGGCTCAAACATCAGCTGGAGACTATCGATATCTTCAACGACAACGGCACACTGAATGAAAAAGGCGGCAGCTATGCAGGCATGGACCGCTTTGCCTGTCGTAAACAGATTGTAAAAGACCTCGAAGAGGCCGGATTGATAGAAAAGATAGAAGATTACACCAACAAAGTGGGGCACAGTGAGCGCACCGACGCTGTCATCGAACCCAAGCTCAGCACCCAATGGTTCTTGAAGATGACCGACATTGCCGGAAGGGCCCTGCAGGTTGTCGAAGATGACACCATACGTTTCCACCCTGCCAAGTTCAAAAACACCTACCGTCATTGGCTGGAAAACATCAAGGACTGGTGCATCAGCCGGCAGCTATGGTGGGGGCAACGCATACCTGCCTACTATTTCGAACATGACGGAAAAACCTGCACTGTTGTGGCTGTCACTCGCGAAGAGGCCTTGAAACAGGCCCGGGCCGTCAGCCCCGACCTTGCCGACGACAAATTGCAGCAAGATGACGACGTGCTCGACACCTGGTTCAGCAGCTGGCTCTGGCCCATCAGTCTCTTCGACGGCATCCGGCACCCCGACAACGAGGAAATCCGCTATTATTACCCCACCGACGACCTCATCACCGCCCCGGACATCATCTTTTTTTGGGTGGCACGCATGATTATGGCCGGTGAAGAGTATCGCGGACAGGTTCCTTTTCACAATGTCTATTTTACCGGCATCGTGCGCGACAAACTGGGGTGCAAAATGAGCAAAAGCCTCGGGAACAGCCCCGACCCCATCGCACTCATAGACCGCTACGGGGCCGACGGTGTACGTATGGGCATGCTGCTCACCGCCCCGGCCGGAAACGACCTGCCCTTCGACGAAGCCATCTGCGAACAGGGACGCAACTTCTCCAATAAAATCTGGAACGCCCTGCGTCTGGTCAAAGGCTGGCAGGTCAGCGACGAAATGAAGCAGAGCGCCGACAATGCCACCGCAGTCGAATGGATAGAGCAACGCATCGCCTGTGTGCTGGCGGACATCGAGCGCGATTTCGACGAATACCGGCTCAGCGAAGCCCTCATGGCGGCCTATAAACTGATATGGGACGACTTCTGCTCATGGTATTTGGAGATGATCAAACCCGCCTACGGTTCGCCTGTCGACCGGGAGACCTACATAGCCACACTGACCGTGTTCGAACGGCTTATGTGCATACTTCACCCATTCATGCCCTTTGTCACCGAAGAGGTGTGGCACAGTCTGCGCGAACGGTGCGACGGTGCCACCATTATGCTCCAGCATTACCCTCACAGTGTATTCTTCGACCCGCGGACCTTGTCCGAATTTGACACGGCAAAAGATCTCATCGCGGGGGTACGCAACCTGCGCAACAGCAAAAATCTCCCGCCCAAAGAGCCGCTGCAGCTGACCCTGCATCCCACCGACGGAAGCTGTGCGGCCGAAGGCCGTTTCGACGGCATCATCTGCAAACTGGCCAACCTGTCGGCATTGAAACGCAACGCCGACAAGCCGGAGGGAACTGTCAACTTTATGGTTGGCACCATCGAATGCTACATACCTCTGTCAAGCAAGGTAGACACCGAAGCGGAGTTGAAAAGACTTCACGACGAACTACACTATGCCGAAGGCTTTCTTGCCTCGGTGATGAAAAAACTGGCCAACGAGAAGTTCATCAACGGAGCCCCGGCGCAAGTCGTTGCCAACGAACGCAAGAAACAGGCCGACGCCGAAAGCAAAATCGCCGCGCTGAAAAACCAGATTGAAGCCATCGGTAAATAAACACCGGACACGAAGCCGTGACATACCAGGAGACGCTTGACTACCTATACAACTCGCTGCCCATGTACCATCGCGTGGGGGCGGCAGCCTACAAAGCCGACATCCAACCCACGCTGGATCTCATGGAGCATCTGGGACATCCTGAACGGATGTTTCGCTCCATACACATCACCGGAACCAACGGGAAAGGCTCGGTAAGCCATCTCCTCGCCTCTATCCTGATGCAAAGCGGACTCAGGGTGGGTCTCTACACATCCCCCCATTTGGTCGACTTCCGCGAGCGTATCCGTATCAACGGAGAAATGATTGAACAGTCATTCGTCACCGGTTTCGTCGAAGCCCACCGCGACACTCTCGATCGGCTCAAACTCTCCTTCTTCGAAATGACCGTGGGTCTCGCCTTTCACCACTTTGCACAACAGCAGGTCGACATAGCGGTCGTTGAAGTGGGCATGGGAGGAAGGCTGGACAGCACCAATGTCATCCTACCCCTGCTCAGTGTCATCACCAACATCGGCTTTGACCACACCCAATTTCTCGGGGACACCCTCGGACAGATTGCCGTGGAGAAAGCCGGCATCATCAAACCCGGCACTCCTGTTGTCGTGGGCGAAACCCACCCGGAAACGGAGCCCGTTTTTCGCCATATCGCCGACACACACAAAGCTCCGATTACATTCGCCGACCAACACTACTCTCTGAAAGAGACCTGCGGCAACCCGTCAATAGATGTCGGAGCACCGTTTCTCGCCGCCGACATCTATTGCGACGGCAGCCCGCGATACACCGGCATACAATCCCCCCTTGCCGGAGCCTATCAACGCAAAAATCTGCTTACACTTGCAGCAGCCATAGACCAGCTGCGCCCGCAACTGGGCAATCATTCCGTCACCTGCCAACATGTCCTTGACGGCATTCGGCGCGTTGTCTCCGACACCGGGCTCCATGGACGCTGGGAGACAATCGGGCATCATCCCCGCATCATTCTCGAAACCGCCCACAACGCAGACGGCATCCGATCCATGCTGCAACAGTTATCCGCCATGCATTACCGCCGGCTCCATCTCATCTACGGCTGTGTCGGCGACAAGGACTTCCGTTCCATCCTTTCGCTGCTCCCCACCGATGCCATCCGCTACTACACCCAACCCTCCGTTCCGCGCCGGCTTCCCGTCGAAGAGCTCACCCATGCCGCGGCCGCAGCAGGTTTTCCCGGCAGCCTGCATACCGATGTGCATGAGGCCATTGAAGCCGCCCGAGCCGCAGCCGACCCCGACGACCTTATACTCGTCACCGGCAGCATATTCCTCGTCGCTGACGCACTGGCCACAGACTAAACGGCTTTCTCCAAAGATTCCGACTCTTTCCGAATGACACGGAAAGGCACCTAACCAACATCGGACTGTTGAAAAAACAGCCTGCTATACATTTTCAGCCCCGCTATAATCTTGTATCTTTACAAAAAATAACACACCCATCAGAGATGAACCAAAGGGCTATAAATCTTTTACTTACATTATTGTTGCTCTCCACGGCCGCGTTGGCGCAGAAAAACACCGGCTGGCAGCAGCGTGAAAACAGCTACCGACAGGCTCAAGACCTCTTTATCAAAGAAAAATATGCTGTCGCGCAACAGCTCTTCGACGAGCTGGCCTCCCGGCGCCAAGGCGTGACGGCGCAAACGGCGGACGACGCCGCTTACTATGCCGCAGTCTGTGCAAACAAACTTGGCAACGACGACGCAGAACACCGACTGCTTCAATTCCTCAAAAAACACCCTCAAAGCATCCACACCAACATGGCGCGACTGCAACTGGGCCACCACTATTACCGCCATGGCAAATACAAAGAAGCTCTGGCATGGTATCGCCAGGTGGACAAACATGAGGTTGAATTCGGCTACCGCAGCGAATACGAATTCAAAAACGCATACTGCCTCTTCACAGAAGGCGATTATAAAAAAGCCAAACCCGTCTTCGCCCAGTTGCTGTCCGGACAGAATAAATACCGCAACCCGTCCCGTTATTACTATGCCCACATCCAATATATGGACGGCGAATACGAACAGGCGCTGAACAACTTCCAGACGCTCAAAGCGGATCGGAACTTCGCCCGGCTGATTCCCAGCTACGAAGCACGGCTCTATTTTTATCTTGGCCGCTACGACGAACTGCTCCAGATGGTCGACGCCCTGATGGAAGATCCCGAACTCTACCGTCGCGACGAAATCGCCCAAATGGTGGCCGAGGTGCACTACAACCGCGGACGCTACAGTGAAGCGCTCCCCTACTACCGCACCGCCACACAGCTCTCGCAGCAACCTGTTGCCGGATCCCACGTCTGCACCCCCCAGGACAACAACTATCAGATGGGTTATTGCTACTACATGACACACCTATACGACTCAGCCGCCGCCTATCTGCTCAAAAAAACCGTCTGCGACGACAGCATCGCCCAGCACGCCCTCTATACTCTCGGCGACATCTACCTGAAGCAAGGCAAAAAAGACGCCGCCCGCAGTGTATTCCTTCAAGCATCGCGCATGAACTACAACGCCACCGTCAAAGAAGACGCCCTCTTCAACTACGCCAAGCTTTCGTGCGAATTAAACAAAAACCCTTACAACGAATCCATCCGGTCATTTCAAGATTATCTTGCACAATATCCCGGGACGTCGCATCGCGAGGAAATTCAGGAAATCCTTGCCTCGCTCTATCTAACCACTCGCAATTACAAAGACGCACTCACGCTCATCGAAGGCATCCATGACCGCAGTGTCGCACTCAACCGCGCCTACCAGCACATTGTACTCAACCGTGGCATAGAAATTTTCAATACCGGTGCCGAAACCGAAGCGGTCGAATATTTCAAAAAAGCCGCACAACTCAATGTAGACCCCCGTGTCACCGCCGACGCCAATTACTTATGGGCAGAAGCCCTCTACCGCCAGGGAAAATATGAAAAAGCCGCCCGGCTGATGGACAAATTCCTGCTCAGCAGCCATGCCAAACAGTCAAGCTATTATGCCCAGGGGCTCTACACCCAGGGCTATCTCGCCATGCAGGCACAACACTACGACCATGCCGCCGAATACTTCCAACAGTACCTAAAAGCCAGCGCCAACACTGAAGTTCACCAGCGTATGGATACATACAACCGCCTCGGCGACTGCAGCTTCATTCATGCCCGTTATCAAGAAGCCATCGGCTACTATAACCGCGTCATCAACAATCACGACAAAGACGCCGATTATGCCACCTATCAAAAGGCACTCTCCTACGGAGCACTCGGCAACGTCAGTGAAAAACTCAACAACCTGAACTACATATTCGAACGCTACACCGGCTCCACCTATTCCTCCAAAGCGCAGCTGGAGATAGCCAAAACTTATCTTGCATGCGACAACAATGACATGGCGCTGCTCTACTACAAAAACTTTATCACCGACTACCCGAAAAGCGCCTATATCAAAGAAGCACTGCTCGATATGGGCATCATCTATTACAACGAATCGCGCTACGACGAAGCCCTTGCCACTTTTGACCGATTACTCACCCATTACAGCGGCACCCGCGAAAGCCGCAGCGCCCTCTCCACCGTCAAGGACATCTACATCAAGCAAAACCGTGTCGAAGACTACTTTGCTTATGTCCGTCGCACCACCCAAATGACCATCACCACCGTCCAGGAGGACAGCATTACTTACAGTGCGGCTGAAGACCGGTATATGGAAGGCCAATACGAAATTGCCGCCACCTCGCTCGAGAACTACCTCAACCGATTCCCCAACGGCCTTAGTTCTCTGCAAGCCCACTACTATGCCGCCGACGCCCTGTTCCGTCTCGGACGCAACGAACAGGCCCTGCCTCATTTCGAATTTGTCGCCTACGCACCCAAAAGCCAATACAGCGAAAGCGCTCAATATAACGGTGCCAACATCGCCTACAACCAAGGTGACTACCGACGTGCCTGCGGCCTCTACCGCATGCTGGCGACTGCAGCCGAAAGCGACGACGCCCGTCGCCAAGGCATGCAGGGACAACTGCGCTGCTACATACGACAGGAACAACATGACTCGTTACGTCTCACCGCCCACAGCATACTACAGTTGCAAAAAATCCCCGCCGACCTCGCCGACGAAGCCCGGGCCGCCTTGGCCCGCGACTGCTACGCCTTTGGTGAAACAGACTCTGCCGACCTATATTTCAGGGAGCTCGCGGCCAACACCTCAAACGGCGAATACAAAGGCGAAGCCGTCTACCACCGTGCCGCCATCGAATACGATCGGGCGATGCATCAATCCGACGCTGTCGCCCGCAAAAAAGCGCTTCAACGGTCTGAACAGATAATCGAAAACCTCGTCGAAAGCCCCACCAGCGACTACTATCTGGCCAAAGCCTTCATCCTATGGGCCGATATTTACTACGCCCGCGGCAACAACCTGCAGGCTAAACAGACCTTGCAAAGCATCATTGAAAATTACGACGGCGACGATTTGAAAGAGCAGGCACGCCAGCGCCTCGACGCCATCATCACCGCCGAGACTCCGGCCGCACCCGCCGAAGACGAAGCTCCCGTCATCGAGATAGACAACGAATAAACATCTCCAGCATCATGAAGCCGAAAATCACATATCTTTTTCTTTTTCTCATCACTGTCGCCGGCGCCGCCGCACAAGACAAGCCTGCTTATAACGAAAATGTAATAGTCACGGGTAGTTATAAACCGGAAATCGAGTTCATGCCTAAGATGCTTGTCGCTCCCGTCACCGTTGACACCATGACGACGTTGCATCACAACTTCTCCTACAGCCTGCGCCCACAACGCCTCACGGCACTCTTCGAACCCTCGCGCATCAAGGCGGCACGCATCATCGCCGAGCCCAAGAGCAAACTCTACCACAACTATCTACGGCTCGGCATGGGCAACTATTGGTCCCCTATGCTCGAAGCATCTTACAACTCCACAGCCAACCGTTTGCTTACTTACGGAGCGCAGCTCACACATCACTCTTCGTGGGGCCATATCGGTTCCAGCGATGATCCCGCCGCACATTATGGCGCCAACCACTATTCGCAGACCGGCATTCAACTTTTCGGGCGCTATATTCTCAAGGGCCGACACCAGGTCTTCGGCACCCTGCATTACGATAATGACTACAATATGTTCTACGGATTTTCCGACACCACACTCAACCAATACAGCAACCGGGTCAACGGCTGGTCCTCCGACAGCGTCACCACATGGCGCGACAGCATTGACAATGCTGACCTGCGCAGTCTCTATAACTATATCAGCCTGAACGGCGGATTCCGCAGCCTGCCCTCCACTCGATCACCGTGGAACTACGAAACAGGTCTCAATATTGCCGACCTGATGGGATCGCAAGGTCATAACGAACTGGGGATTGCACTGATCGGCACCGTATCGCGGACACTACGCCTAAACGGCTTGAAAGCCGTCTCCAACCCAGGAGCGACCATACGTATGCAATGGCATCAATACCGCCACACCTACGACTCGCGTAACATGCCTGTCGGCTACACCCCCTCCGAATCCGACACCACAGCCTACAGCCACAACCGCACATTGGTCTCACTCAACCCCTACACTACATTCAACATAGCCAAATTCAACATCCATTTCGGAGGGACCCTTTCACTCAACCAATACTCACGCCCCCACACCATGCACACCTATCTGATGCCTGACGTCACTGTCAGCCGCCACTTTGCATCCGAAGCACTGTCACTCACGGCCGGCGCACAAGGCAGCGAGAGCCCCAATACATGGAATGAGATGCGGCTTGCCAACCCCTATGCCATCGGCACCGATGATGTGCGCACCGTACGCCACTACACCTACTATCTCACCGCACATTACAAAATTGTCAGACGGCTCCACCTTGACGCCAAAGTTTCCTACAACCGCTACCACGACTATATGACCTACGAACTTGACCCGCGATTCGCCCTGCGCAACGTTTTCCGCCCCAAATACGAATCTTTCAGCCAGACGGTGTTGGGCGCCGACCTCACCTTTGTCAACGACGAAATGATTCAGCTCACTTTCGGAGCCAACTATTATGACGGTGGCGCATTGGACGAAGACACCCTCCCCGGTCTGTACCATCCGCAGTACGATATCCACCTCGTCACACATCTCAATTACAACGACAAATGGTTCTTCCACCTGCAGGCGGCACTACTCAGTGAGATGAATGCCGACTATGCCTACGACGCAGCGCTGCAAAAATACATCATCACCCAAAAAGTCCCTCTGCGCTACAACTTCAACACTGAAATCGAATATCGACACAACCGGGCCCTGAGTTTCTTCCTACGCATCGACAACATCGCCTGCCAACGCTACCAATACTGGCTCAACTACCCCAGTCAGAAGATCCGTTTTACGCTGGGCGCCACTTACACATTTTGAAATTGAAAATCAGAGATGCAGAATCTACGATTCACACTCGCGCTGCTGTGGTCACTTTGCGCCGTTCCGTCATGGGCGCAACGCCATAACATCACTTTGGAAGGCAATTTCGCCGACGGAGCGGGGCGCCGTGTAATGCTCTATGGCTACGCCGATCCATTGTCTCAACGGGAAATATTGCTCGACAGCACCACCATCGACAGTGCCGGACACCTGCAACTATCTTTCTACGCCAACTACCCCCGTCTGGTTGTGGTGCAGGTGGAAACATATAGTCAGTCTTTTTATGCCGAACCCGGACGCACTTATCATATGCATCTCGACAACTTTGACTGGACCCTTGATGAACAGCACAATGTCTACCTCGACCCGGTAACCCTGCCGATCCGTTTCTCCGGACTACCCGACGACGAACTCAACCTCTCCATTTCCGCTTTCGACCGGCTATGCGACAGCGTCGTCCTGCGCCATCGCACCCAATTCGATCAACGCTACCGCCCTGACCGAACTTACTTCGACACCCTCCGCCATGCTGTAGCAGCCACGCGTTTCGCCAACACTTCAACCTTTTTCGAACGCTACCGCACATACAAACTGGCTCAACTCGAACTACAACTGCGAATCACCAACCGTGAACAGCTTTACAGCCGCCTTCTGGCAGACCAGCCACTGCCCTACCACGACGAAAACTACATGCAGTTCTTCTTCTCCCTTTTCGACCACTGCATCACTTCAGGCAGCCGTCACATCAGCATCGCGGAGCTCAACACCGCGCTGGCATCCGGTAAAGCGGCTATCTATCTTGACCTTCTCGGACACCATCCCCTGTTGCGAAACGAACGTGTACGGGAACTCGTCGCCATCCAGTCGCTTCACGAGATGCACCACCAGCCGCTATACTTCTCCACCTCTGAAGTGCTGACCATGTTGCACGATCTGTCTGCCACAACAAAATTTGAAGAACATCGCACCCTGGTCGACAACCTCCTGGTAGCTATGCAGCCCGCCGCATCTGCTGCAACCGGGCTTCTCGACCTGTACCTGCCTGACGAGCACCGCCGACTTCACGCTCTTGACAGTCTGCGCGGACAATGGATATACATCGCCTTTGTCCGCGTCGACGACCCCAACTCCGTGGGCGAACTGCGAACCATGGCCCACTTTCGCGACACTGTCTACAGTTCCGCTCCCGACAGCATCGCATTTCTTACCATCGTCTGCGACCGTGAACCACAGAAAATGTATCACTTCCTTCACAACAACCTCCATTCATCCCGTTACAACTGGCTTTTTGTCCACTTTAACGCCCACTACGACCTGCTGTACCGACTTGGTGTCACTGCCTATCCCTCCTTCATCCTCATCGCACCCGACGGCAGCCTCTATAGCGACACCGCCCCCTGGCCCGCCAGCGGCTACCTGCTGCGCGGCCCTTGGTGGCCCCGGAACACAACGCCAACCCGCCGTCTATTCGAATTCTGACACCCCACATCCGTCATTATCATGCTTGACATTGAGTCCTATCGCGACTATTGTCTTTCGCTCGGCAACAATATAGAAGAGCGTATGCCTTTCAGTGCCTTCAAAGCGGCTCAAGGCGTTCTTGCATTCTATGTGTATGGCCACATATTCTCTTTTTTCGACACTGGATGTTTCACCATTGTCACCCTCAAATGCCGGCCCGACCGTATCGCCGTTTTACGTGAACAATACCCTGCAGTCACAGCTCCGTACAATATGTCACCCCGACACTGGATCGGTGTCGACGCAACCCAATCCGATGCCCGGCTGCTACGAACCCTCACCCGCGACTCCTACGAACTGGTCCGCCGCCAGTACAGCGGGAACCGCCATCTGACGACAAATCAGAAACAATCCACCCGTCACTGAAATGTGAAACACTGAATGACAGGAAAACATGACCGCACTGATTATCGGGATATTACTGCCTTGGACGGGTACAATATTGGGGGCGTCATGCGTGTTCTTTATGCGTGGGGCTATGCCCGACCGCTTGCAAAAAACGCTGTTGGGCTTTGCCAGCGGGGTGATGGTTGCGGCGAGCGTGTGGTCGCTGCTGATACCGGCCATCGAGACGGGAGCGCAATCCGGGTATGAGACTTGGAACGGAGTGCTGCCGGCAGCCGTGGGTTTTATGGCCGGCATAGGTTTTCTGCTGCTGGTTGACGCGCTGACGCCGCATCTGCATCTGGGCGCGGCCAAGGCCGAAGGACCTCACAGCAACCTTTCACGCACCGCCATGCTGGCATTGGCTGTCACCATCCATAATCTGCCGGAGGGAATGGCTGTCGGTGTTGTATTTGCAGGCAACGCCAACGGGCTTACAATCAGTTCCGCGCTGGCCGTAGCCATCGGCATCGCCATCCAGAACATTCCTGAAGGCGCCATCATTTCGATGCCGATGTTTGCGGCCGGACAATCACGCCGACGTTCGTTTCTTATCGGAGCCCTGAGCGGTGCTGTGGAACCTGTCGGAGCCGTCGCCATCCTACTGCTGGCATCGGCGCTCGGCACCGCCCTACCCTATCTCTTGGCATTCGCTGCCGGTGCCATGATGTATGTTGTGGTGGAAGAAATTATTCCCGAAGCCTCGCAAGGCACCCATTCGAATCTCTCCACCATCGGATTCGCCGTGGGCTTTGTGCTGATGATGGTGCTGGACGTGACGTTAGGTTAGGGGCCGGAAGGTTTAATGTAGGCGCAATTTGGCGCATCGACGCATCATGGCGTCCCACCAGCGGGCGGGGAGCAAGGTATGCAGCAACACGGCAGCATGTGCCAGTCGTCCACGACGGTAGCGGACAAGTGGACGACGGCTGTTGACGGCGTGACATACGGCACGTGTGATCACTGTCGGCGACGACAGCCACTGCGACTGCCAAGCCCGGCGCAACGTGTGTGCCCAATTCTCACCCAGACTGGCATAATCTGTGGCAAACGAGGTTTCCGATAGATGCTGCGCTGCAATTATCCCCCAATCAGTCCTGACCGGGCCGGGTTCGACAAGCACGACATCAATGCCGAACGGGCGCACCTCCATACGCAAGGCGTCGCTCAACGCCTCGACAGCATATTTGGAGACGCTATACCAACCGCCCATGAAGTATACGGACTTGCCGGCGATGGAGGAAATGTTGACAATACGCCCAGACCCCTGCCGCCGCATAGCGGGCAGAACCAGCTGGCACATCCGCGCCAGGCCGAAAACATTCACGTCCAGCTGACGTCGAGCCTCGACCATGGAGACATTTTCGACGGCGCCAAAGAAACCATAGCCGGCATTGTTGACAAGCACGTCAATGCGATGTTCCGCCTGTAACACCGACTCAACGCCTGCACACATAGATCCGTCGTCCGTCACGTCCATTCGCAACACACGAACACCCGATTCCCGAAGCGGTTCCATCCGCTCCACTCTTCGGGCCGCCGCATAGACAATGTGACCGTCTTTTGCCAAGGCACGGGCGGTTTCATAGCCGATGCCGCTGCTGGCTCCAGTGATCAATATTACTTTCCTTCGTGTCAAATAATTATGTTTTAATGATATAGTGAAAAACCGGCCGATATGCCTGTTGTATGAAATTACGGTATGGAACGGACTGTCTCGACAAGCTGTATCACCATGGATTTCATCTCGTCCATGAACTGACGTGCGTCGTATTGATGCGCTTCGATGTCACGCAGTTTCTTCTCCCATCGGCCAGTCAGCTCGGCACTTTTAAGTAATTCGTCCTGTATGAGCCCAATGAGACGCATCCCGTCATCGGTAGGGATGAGTCGCTTGCGGTTTTTGCGTATATAATTGCGCCGAAAGAGGGTCTCGATGATGGCGGCGCGGGTCGAAGGACGTCCGATGCCGTTGGCTTTGAGTGCATCGCGCAATACAGGGTCGTCGATGTTCTTGCCGGCCGTCTCCATGGCTCGCAGTAAAGTGGCTTCGGTGTAAGGTTCAGGTGGCGTGGTCTGCTTGGCGGACAACGCAGGCTCATGCGGCCCATGTTCGCCTTCCTTGAAGGCGGGCAGGACCTGCTCTTTGTCAGATGTATCAGATTCAACAGATTCGCCAGACTTACCACCGAACACAACACGCCAGCCGTCTTCGAGGATTTGTTTGCCGGAGACTTTGAAAGCAACCTTTTCCACCGCTCCGAGCACCGTTGTCGTGCTGAATTTGCAGTCTGGATAGAAAATGGCTATGAAACGCTGTGCCACCAAATGGTAGACCTGCTTTTCCTGCAGGCTGACACTGATGGCGGCCGGGTCGACACCTGTCGGTATAATGGCATGGTGATCGGTGACTTTCGACGAGTCGAAAACCTTTTTGCTTTTGTGCAACTTGGCACCCATCAACGGTTGCACCAAGGGGGCGTAGGGGGTCATGCCCTGCAGGATGGCGGGACATTTGGCGTAGATGTCGTCGCTCAGGTAGGTGGTGTCGACACGCGGATAAGTGGTCAGTTTTTTCTCGTAGAGACTCTGAATATGACGCAATGTCTCGTCAGCCGAAAAGCCGTATTTCTTATTGCACTCCACCTGCAAACTTGTCAAGTCAAAAAGACGCGGCGGCGCCTCGCTGCCTTTCTTCTGCGTGACTGCTGTCACCGTAAAATCACGGCCCGCGACGGACTGCAACGCCTGCTGCGCCTCGGTCTCATTGCGGATTTTGCCCTGTGTGGCGGTGAAGAGAGTGTCGCGATAACGTGTGGCCAACACCCAGTAAGGCTCGGGGCGGAAATTGTCTATTTCCTGCTGACGCCGGACAATGAGCGCCAATGTAGGGGTCTGTACCCGTCCCACGCTGATGACCTGCCCCTGTGAATGGCGGTATTTGAGCGTATAGAGTCGTGTGGCGTTCATGCCCAGCAGCCAGTCACCGATGGCACGGCAGAGTCCGGCCTCGTAGAGCGATTGGAAATCACTCTGAGGACGGAGATGGTTGAAACCGTCTCGGATGGACTCTTCGGTCAGCGATGATATCCACAACCGCTGCACCGGGGCCTTCGCATTCGCCTTCTGCATCACCCAGCGCTGTATGAGCTCGCCCTCTTGGCCGGCATCGCCACAGTTGACGATGCCGTCAGCCGCCTGCATAAGCCGCTCTATAACGGCGAACTGTTTGGCATAGCCTTCATTGGCAATCAGTTTGATGCCGAACCGGTCGGGAATCATAGGCAGACGGCTCACACTCCATGCCTTCCAGTCGGTGCGGTAGTCCTGAGGCTCTTTCAATGTACACAGATGGCCGAAGGTCCAGGTCACCTGGTAGCCGTTGCCTTCCATGTAGCCGTCGTGCGGCTGTGTGGCTCCCAACACTTTGGCTATGTCGCGTGCAACGGACGGCTTTTCTGCAATACAGACTATCACAATCTCATCAAATTATGTTTGACTATCTCTTAGCATGGCCTGAACAGGCCATCAACCTCTGTTCAATTTCGTGACTTATACTATTTACCGTTTTACCAACCGAAGAGACGACCAGTCATCGCGTGTGCGTTCTTCTGCAACCTGCAGGCCCCATTTCGCGGCACACGACTGCATCGCGGCAACGTCGGCATGGTAGAAACCGCTTAAAAACAGCACACCTCCGCTTTTCAGCACACTGCTGTAGCGTGGCATATCCGTCAAAAGTATATTGCGGTTGATATTGGCCATCACCACATCGTAAAACACGTCGGACAATAGGGAGGTGTCGCCCAGATAACAACGGACTGCCGACCCGACTCCATTACGCTCCACATTCTCGACCGCATTGCGATAGGCCCACTCGTCAATATCTACAGCATCCACATGCTGCGCACCGCGCATTGCGGCCAAAATGGCCAGGACACCCGTGCCGCAGCCCATATCCAAAACACGGCATCCCGTCAGTTCGATATCGCGCAAATAACTCAACATCATGTACGTCGTTGCATGATGCGCTGTGCCGAACGACATTTTCGGCTCTATCACTACATCATACACCACATCGTCGCGCCGCTCGTGAAACGGGGCCCTGACCCAACAGAATCCCTCCACCAAAACAGGCTTGTGTCCGCGTTCCCACTCTTCATTCCAATTCTTGTCAGGCAAAACGCATGTCTCGAAACGGACCTCGGTGAGATTCAACGACTCAAGCACGGTGTAGAGAAATTTTTCGTCATAACAAGTCTGTGGAACATAAGCCTTGACACCATCGGCCGTTTCCTCAAAACTGTCGTAGGGGCCCTCATTGCCCAAAGCGTCGACAAGCAAATCGCGATAGGGATCGGTCTGTTGCAAATGGAATTCTACAACCAAGTATTGCATCGTGGTTTCGTTGGATAAGAGAAAATGGACAATATAAGTTTCGTGAGCGGAAGCGGGAAGCTCGCAGTCCGATATTGCGAACGCAAAGGTACATATTTTTATCTTTATACAGATATTGCTTTTTGCAAACGTAGTTTTGCCCCTGCAAAAGAGGAATGGCAGGGGCAAGACGGAAATAATGCGTACCTTTGCAGATAAATACTCTATAGTGTTTAGAGCATAATGAATCCTGCTCGCTCAGACTATGCGGATTGCTCAGATAGAAATCCCTAAAACATTTCGAACCCTTTAGTTATCACTTTTCAATGTCACGCTTTTTCATCCACCTCGCCTATAACGGCGCCGCATATTGCGGATGGCAGACCCAGCCGAACCTCCCCACCGTACAGCAGACACTGGAGCAGGCGCTGAGCACGCTGCTACGCTGTCCTGTAGCGGTGGTGGGATGCGGACGCACTGACACTGGAGTGCACGCCAGCGATTTCTACGCCCATTTCGACCACCATGGCGAAGGCCTGAATACCGAAGAGCTCTCCTTCAAACTGAATTCGTTTTTGCCGGCCGACATCGCTGTGTTCGGCATTTTCCCCGTGGCCGACAAGGCACACGCCCGCTTTGATGCCGTGGCTCGCACCTATCAATATCATGTGTCGGACAAGCGGCTCCCGTTCCGGCAAGGGCTATACAGCCGCATCTATTTTCAACCCGACATCGACCGCATGAACGAGGCCGCCCGGGTGCTCATGGAATACGATGATTTCACCAGCTTCGCCAAGCTGCACACACAAGTGAAGACAAACATCTGCCGCTTGAGCGACGCCCGATGGGAGCAATGGGGCGACGAATGGGTATTCACCATACGAAGCAACCGCTTTTTACGTAACATGGTGCGAAGCATAACCGGGACCTTGCTCGATGTGGGCCGCGGAAAACTGACTGCAGCAGGGTTGCGCAACATCATCGAGCGCAAAGACCGATGTGCCGCAGGGGTGAGTATGCCGGCGCAAGGACTCTTTCTGACCCGTGTTGAGTATGATTTTATTTCATAGGCAGCAATGACGTATGATTTTTGTAAATTTGCAATTTTCCGGCGTTTCGCCAATGTATACGGAAACAACTGCAAATGAAGACTGGAGAAATGAAAAATAAAGAACCAAAGAATCAAAAAACTGAATCGACACTGAAAGGCGACATCTTCGGCGGTATAACGGCCGGCATCGTGGCGCTGCCATTAGCTTTGGCGTTCGGAATACAGGCGTTTGGAGGTATTGACCATCCCGCTGCGGCTTCCATCGGCGCCTTGGCCGGATTGATTGGCGCGACATTGTTGGGGTTCTTTGCTTCGCTCTTTGGCGGAACCAAATGCCAAATCAGCGGTCCCACAGGCCCTATGACCGTCATCACAGCATCGTTGATATCCGGTGCCTGGACCGCCTCGCAGGGCAGTCTGTCGGCTGTTTTAGTGAGCATGTCAATGGCCGGTGTATTCTGCGGATTGTTTCAGATACTGTTCGGAATCATCAAAATAGGCAAATACATACGCTACATCCCCTACCCTGTGCTCTCGGGATTCATGAGCGGCATCGGCGTTATCATCATCCTGCAGCAGCTTTACCCGCTGATAGGCCAAAAATCGCCGGTGCTGGTGGTCGATATGCTGACCGAATTGCCACAACACCTCGCAGACGGCATCTCAACCACAGCGCTGCTGCTTGGATTAGGCACGGTTGCCATTATCTATCTATTCCCGCTGCTCACCAAAAAGGTGCCTGCCACCCTGATAGCCTTGATTGTCGTGACGGTGGTGTCGTTATTCTGCCACTTGCCGGCGCAACTCACCATCGGTGACATTCCGGCCGGCCTGCCCATGCCCTTTTTCGCCCGGGCCGACATACCGCTCTCAGGATTAGACTGGATGGCAATCGTCAAAGCCGCACTGGTGCCGGGATTGACATTAGCCGGACTCGGCTCTATCGACACGCTGCTCACCTCTGTCGTGGCCGATAACATCACCAAGACGAAACACAATAGCAACCGCGAACTGATCGGACAAGGTGTCGGCAACACCATTGCCGGCCTTTTCTGTGGCATAGCCGGCGCAGGTGCAACCATGCGCACCGTGGTCAACGTGAAGAGCGGTGGCCGCACCCGGGTCAGCGGCATGACACACTCGTTGCTGTTGCTTGCCATTCTGCTCGGACTGGGCAGCCTGGTCAAATATGTACCGCTCTCAGTGCTGGCCGGCATTCTTATCACCGTGGGATGGAGCATTATCGACTTCAAAGGTTTCAAAGACCTTCTCAAGATTCCGCGAGCCGACGCCGTGGTGTTACTCGTAGTTTTTTTCACCACCGTCTTTGTAGACCTGCTGACGGCAGTGGGTATCGGCATGGTCATCGCCTGCGTGCTGTTCATGAAACGAGCCAGCGACCTTGTGGAGGGAGGTTACAGCTCTTCGGATATGGCCAGCGATGTAAGCCGGCACCCCACCCAGCTTGGCGCGGCAGGTTTTGACAAAACGATACCGTGGCATGACGAGACCGGCATCAGCGACGAGATGCTCCAACATATATACATCCAACGGCTCAACGGTCCTATCTTCTTCGGTTCCATCACCCGGTTCCAGGAGGTGATGAGCGACGTGCCCGACCATGCAAAGGTGGTGGTTATCCGGATGAAACTGGTCAGCTTCATGGACCAGTCCGGACTTTATGCCATGGAGACGGCCATCAAAGACCTGCAGGCCCGCAATATCATGGTGCTTATGACCATCATTCAACCCCAGCCTCTTTATATGCTGAAAAAGATGGATGTTATTCCCGATGTCGTTCCGGAGGAACACACCTTCAAAACTTTCGAGGACTGCAGCACATTTCTGAGAAAAGAGTTGGGGTTTACGGATTAAACATATAATCAAAACAATCCGGGCATACAATTTTGCCCGGCATAACATCACTGCAGCAAAAACCGGTGATATCTATTCATCTGAAAGACGACATATTATTTCTTCAACCATTAAACCTATCTTATCATTATGGGTCGCGCATTTGAATATCGCAAAGCAAGAAAACTGAAACGCTGGGGGCACATGGCCCGAACATTCACCAAGATTGGAAAAGAAATTGAAATGGCTGTTATCGCCGGCGGCCCCGACCCTTCCAGCAACCTCCGTCTCCGTCTGCTTATGGCTACGGCCAAAAGCGAAAGTATGCCCAAGGAAAATGTCGAACGGGCCATCAAACGAGCCACCGACAAAGACACCAGCGCCTATAAAGAAGTCGTCTACGACGGAAAAGGACCTCACGGCATCGCCATCGTCGTCGAAACCGCCACAGACAATCCCACCCGCACTGTCGCCAATGTCAGAGCTGCATTTGTCCGCGGTAAAGGCGAACTGGGCACCATGGGCATGAACGACTTCCTCTTTGAACGCAAATGCAGTTTCGTAGTGGCCTATAAAGATGAGATTGACATGGATGAGCTGGAGCTCAATCTCATTGACTGTGACATTGACGAAGTGTTCCGCGACGAGGACGAAATCATGATTTACGCCGATTTCAAAAACTATGGCCCCATATCCAAATATCTGGAAGATAACGGGCTTGAAATCAAATCTTTTAAGTTCGAACGCATTCCGCTCTCCATGCGCGAATTGAATGAGAACGAACAAGAGGAAGTCAATGCCCTGATCGAACGTCTGGAAAATGACGACGACGTGGTGAACGTATTTCACAACATGGCATGAATCAACGATATAGAAAATATTTAGCCAATTATTTTCCCATATCAAAAAATAACTGTATCTTTGCATCCGATTTGGAACAAAGATCTGCCGCATTCGTCTAGTGGTCCAGGACATCTGCCTCTCACGCAGAAGATCATCAGTTCGACTCTGATATGCGGTACAAAAGAGACCTTCAAAAAGGTCTCTTTTTTGTTGGACAAACTTTACGCTATCCAGTAAATCATCTTTTATCTTTTCAGAGTCTCTAATTTTTGTCTCATGCAATATTATATTGTCGACGCATTCACCAACCAACCGTTCGGCGGCAATCCGGCCGGTGTCGTGCTATTGGAGGGAACCCACTTCCCCGACGAGAAAACCATGCAATTGATTGCCGCAGAGTTGCGCTACTCGGAAACTGTATTCGTGCGCAACAGCGGCGACCGACGATTCACACTTCGCTATTTCACCCCATGCCATGAAGTGGCCTTGTGCGGCCATGCCACCATTGCCGCATTTGCACTGCTCCATAGCGAAGGCATGGCCGACGGTTCATGCTGCGCACTCACCCAAGCCGGAGAACTTGACGTGGAAGCCGGTGCCAAGGTTATGATGCAGATGGCTCAAGCCGGCATTGACAACCCGTTTCCCGCCGAGGAGAGCGCCGCGCTATACAGTGCCGTGGGATTGGACATACAAAACACCACGCTGCCCGTACAGAGCGCCTATGCCGGCCTGAAAGACATCATGTTGCCGATAACCGACAAGGAGACCCTTAATAATTTGAACCCCGACATGAGACTGATTGCCGACCTCACTAAAAAGCACAAGGCCGTCAGCATCCATGCATTTGCCTTATCCAACGACCATCACACTGCCCACGTCCGTAACTTCGCACCTTTGTACGGCGTAACGGAGGAATCGGCCACGGGCACAGCCAACGCTGCTCTGACATACTATCTGATGCATCACAATCTGCTGGACGGAAACAGCTCTTGCTCGTTTCTGCAGGGAGAAGCCATGGGGCGTCCGTCTGTCATCGCCACCCGCATCGACACCGACGGCAGTGTCTATGTGGGAGGCACCGCCTACATTCTATCCCGTGGCGAATTGAAAATATGAGAGCCCGGGTGATTCGGCTGCATTTAGCATAATATCCTACCGCAATGTTTGTCGGCGAAATACTTTCTCTCTCCGTGGCAGTCATGTGGACAGCCACGGCTCTTTTTGCAGAGACTGGGTCGAAACGCATGGGGTCTCTGCCATTCAACCTGACACGGATGGGGCTGTCGCTCGTGTTGCTGGCTCTGACATTATGGTTGACAATGGGTATGCCGTGGCCTCGCTACGCAGATAGAGCCACTTGGATGTGGATGCTGGCCTCCAGCATGGTCGGTTACGTTGTGGGAGACTACTGCTTGATGAAAGGATATATCCTTATCGGATCCCGGTTCGGGCAATTGTTCATGACGCTTTCGGCGCCTGCGGCCGCTATCACCGGCCGGATATTGCTGGGCGAGCGAATGCAGCCGCTGGCGATTATCGGCATGGTGGTGACGCTATCCGGCATCTGCCTCTCCATTCTGTCGAGAAAAGAACCGGCAGATCCACCTCTCAACCCGGACAAAACGGGGGCAACCGATGCGTCCGACTCCACTTTCACACGATTCAGCCTTGTGCTTCCGGCAAAAGGCATCTTTTTCGCAGTCATGGCAGGCATTTGTCAAGGTATTGGCTTGGTGTTGAGCAAAAACGGGTTGTTACACTACGACCAGGCTTTGACGAGCTGCGGATTTGACAGCCAGGCGACACCCAGCGGCGCACTGATTCCAATACCGTTCTATCTAAGCATGCCGTTTGCCGCCACTCTCATCCGTGCCATGTTGGGGTTTGCGGGATTCCTGCTACTGCTGATGCTGACCCACAGGGACTGGAAATCGCAAATCAGACATGCCGTCAGTGACCGGAAAGCCATGTGGTGTGCATGGGGTTCCACCCTGTTTGGCCCGTTTGCAGGGGTCAGCCTCTCATTGCTGGCCACCCAATATACTGCGGCAGGCATCGCACAGACGCTCTTTGCCCTTACCCCCATACTCATCATCGCCCCGTCGGTATGGCTGTTCCACCAACGTGTCACCCCGCGCGAAGTGGCGGGAGCTGCTATCAGTGTGGCCGGAGTCTGTCTCTTCTTCATTTAGGCCGAATCGGTCGTTAGGATTGATTATCCCGAATCGGTCATTAGACCGACTATTCGTTATAATGCCCTTTTATAGGTCTATTCATGCCATATCAGCATTTCTTTCGGCATCTTGTCCACATCCCAGTCGTTTACTCTGCACTCACTTTGCGCAACGTTCACCAGTGATGCAGCCAATCTGCTCGAAACAAATACCAATATGACATAAATCCTAACAACCGATTTGGGATTATGGCATCTTCGATGTCAAAGGCGTAGCAGGCTGTGTCAAGACAGCATACACACCCCTTTCATCTCGCCACACACCTCGACAGACAACTCGGAACGACAGCCTGCAGACATGGCGAGCCCCGGGAAAAACAACAGGCCCCGAGAGTCATTTGACTTCCGGGGCCTGAGATTGATTTAAACGGATAGACTAATGAAGGAAGGCGAGCAATATACCGGCCGCCACAGCAGAACCGACCACACCGGCCACATTGGGACCCATGGCATGTTGGAGCAGGTAATTGGTCTTGTCGTACTCCAAACCGACACTGTTCGACACACGCGCCGCATCGGGCACGGCACTGACGCCTGAGTTTCCGATAAGCGGGTTGATTTTGTTACCTTCCTTGAGAAACAGATTAAAGAGCTTGACAAAACCCACACCGCAGAAGGTGGCCACGGCAAACGAGAATGCGCCTAAGGCAAAGATAAGCACAGAGCGACCTGTCAAGAATGAGGTGGCCTGCGTGGAAGCGCCGACGGTAAGTCCAATCAGCAGGGTGCAGATATTGACGATGGCATTGGAGGCAACCTCCGACAAACGCTTGGTGACACCGCACTCCTTAAGCAGATTGCCGAAAAAGAGCATACCCAACAGCGGCAGGCCGGACGGTACAATGAAAGCGCAGAAAAGAAAACAAACAATGGGGAAACAAATCTTTTCAAGTTTGGAAACTTGGCGTGGCGGTTTCATCCGAATGGTGCGTTCCTTGGGGGTGGTCATCAAGCGCATAATGGGGGGCTGGATGACAGGCACAAGGGCCATATAGGAATAAGCCGACACGGCGATGGCTCCCATCAGCTCGGGAGCCAGCTGACTGGAAAGAAAAATGGCCGTGGGGCCGTCAGCACCGCCGATAATACCGATAGCGCCGGCCTCATTGGGAGCAAAGCCCAAGGCCAAAGCACCCATATAGGCGGCAAAAATGCCACACTGCGCAGCGGCACCAATCAGAAACAACTTGGGATTGGACAAAAGCGCTGAAAAATCAGTCATAGCGCCGATACCCAAGAATATCAAGGGTGGGTACCAGCCGTTTTGAACACCATGGTACAGGATATTCAACACAGATCCGTGTTCGTAGACGCCGATCTTCAAACCGGGGTAGAATGGGATGTTGCCTACAAGAATACCGAATCCTATGGGAACAAGCAACAGCGGCTCAAACTCAAACTTGATTCCTAAAAATATAAAAATCAAGCCAATCAATATCATGATAATGTGGCCTATGGTGACATTGGCAAAACCCGTATACTGCAAAAACTGCATCAACTGGGTTGACATAAAGTCCATAAAACCACCTGTGGCTAATAAACTCAACATTAGAATTTGTAAATTGAAGGTTGAAATTTAGTGTATTCTCTTATCCGATAACGATGAGAGTGTCGCCTTCGAGGACATTGTCACCTTTGCGCACATTGACAGCCGTTACAGTGCCGTCGCAGTCGGCCTCGATGTTGTTTTCCATCTTCATGGCTTCGAGTAAAACAACATTTTGACCAGCCTTGACCACGTCTCCCACATTGACAAAGACATCCAGAATAGTGCCGGGCAGCGGAGTCGCGACTTTGCTGCCGGACTGGGCCGATGGTTTCGGGGTGGCGGAGCGCTGCACATCCCCATGAGCTGCTGCTACACGCGGAGTGGTTTGACGGTTGATGACGGTGGTCGTGTGTTTGGCACGCATCTCTTGGTCGACGGTGACATCGTAGGAGGTACCGTTCACCTCCAGTTTAATTTCCTGTCCCTCGACTTCCTTGATATCAACATTATATGCTGTACCGTTTATATTAAACTTGAAACTTTTCATTATCGTCTATTGTTAAAATATTTGTTCATGTTGTAGAATTTCGCATTCCAAGGAGTCCACGAACGCTCCACTTTTTGAATGGTGATGACAGTGTTCTCTTCGTCATGCAATTCCTCATTGTAAGTATAAATGGCGGCAGCGATAGCGGCATAGACCTCTTCGGTTGAATTGGCCGTGGCAGTCGCCGCGACACCTGTCGATGCGGCAGATTGCTTGCCGCTACGGTTTTGCACTTTCGTAGCACTGCTCGCAAATCCTTTCATGATAAAGCATATACATGCCAACAGCAGGAAGACAACCACGACAGCCACAACGGTGAGTCCAACACCGGAAGGGTCGGACGACTGGATGCGCTCCGCTTGACGGGGTACATGATAGTGACACTTTGACGAAAGGGTAAGCGTAGCCATATCATCGTCAAAAGACACATAATAAATGTCGTAGCCCAATGCATTTTTACCCATGACCAGAATCTCTTTGGAATCGGGTAAGATCTGGAATGCATACGCACTACTGTTGAAACCGATGACGGCACAGGGCTTCATCTCGGATTTTTCCTTGTCGACATTAAGCGGTAGAAGGGCCAGGAAAGCGGAATCGCCAGCCGAAGAGGCCAACAGTACAATGCAGTCGCCCAAAATCCCCAAAGACTTGGGCCGGACAATTTTGGGCAAATCATGACGACCCAAAATATTATCGGTGACATACGTGCCGCAGCAACGCATCGTATCGCCCTCGCGGACAAGGAAGTTGATCGAGCATTCAACACTGTCAATCAGCACTACGCCGTCAAGCCAAGGAATATAGCAGGCTCCTGCCGAAGCGAACTCCAACGGTTGTTCGTCCCAGCATAAAGGCATCATGTCGTCCGGATGCATG
Organism: Candidatus Hemicellulosilyticus sp. P3; assembly: GCA_001543385.1. Lineage (GTDB taxonomy): Bacteria > Bacteroidota > Bacteroidia > Bacteroidales > P3 > Colimorpha. The sequence goes on along the minus strand of LPNH01000003.1, from coordinate 159,226 downwards.
TCCGGACAGACTCCGGCGCCTTGTGGGCCGGGCTGTGCCTGGGCCACACCCATAAAGAGTGTCAGCAGACACACAGATATACTTTTTAACAATATACTCATTACTGTTTTCAATCTCAAAACAATCAAAACAAATCATCAGTCTTTGCAGTAAGCTCTCCGGAGATGCGTCACTGAAATGGCTGCACCTCCGGACAGCTCAAAGCATGAGAAGCTTACTTGGCATGCTCGCACTTGTGCTCGCAGGCACTTTCGCAAGCAGCTTTCTCTCCCGCTTTCGCCTTGCAGCAATTCTCTGTGCCATGATTCTCACAACCTTCGCATTTTTTTTCCTTGCAGGTCGTGTCGGCGCACATGCAGTTGTGCTCACACTCGTGGGCGCAGGCTTTCTCGCAGACAGCAGCCTGGGCGGTGTCCTCAGTGGCAGCCTCGTTGGCGTTGTTGTTGTTACAAGCCGTCATCCCAAAAGCGAAAGCAGCGGCGATGGCAATGGTGAAGAAAAACTTTTTCATTGTTTTGTTTGTTTTATGGTCTTGCGACCGGGTTAATAAATTGGTTTCTCGTTTTGACATTTTATCCTATAACGGAAGGTTACAGTGCTTCTTCATCGGAAGACTGTCCTTTTTGGTGGAAAGCGCCTGCAATGCCCGGATAACACGGAAACGGGTGTTGCGCGGCTCGATCACGTCATCAATGTAACCATACTTGGCTGCATTGTAAGGATTGGCAAACTGATCGTTATATTCTTTTTCCTTCTCGGCAATGAACTTGGCTTTCTCCTCCGGGTCAGTGATATCTTTCAACGCGCGGCCTTGCAGCACCTCGGTGGCGCCACTTGCACCCATGACGGCGATCTGGGCCATCGGCCATGCATAGTTGATATCACTACGCAGTTGCTTGCAACTCATAACAATATGAGCGCCACCATAGGATTTGCGCAGCGTCACGGTCACCTTGGGTACGGTGGCTTCTCCGTAGGCATAGAGCATCTTGGCTCCATGGACGATTACTCCATTGTATTCCTGACCTGTTCCAGGCAAGAAACCAGGCACATCGACCAATGTCACCAACGGGATGTTGAAAGCATCGCAAAAACGGACAAAGCGGGCACCTTTACGGGATGCATTGCAGTCGAGCACACCAGCCATGGATTTGGGCTGGTTGGCAACGATACCGACGCTCATGCCGGCGAAACGCGCAAAACCCACCACCAAATTCGGGGCGAATTTTTCATGCACCTCAAGGAAATTACCGTCGTCGACGATGGCATGGATAATGTCTTTCACATCATAAGCCTGATTAGGATTGTCCGGGATGATGCTGTTGAGACTGTCTTCCAAACGGTCTATGGGGTCCTCGGTCGGCACAAAAGGTGCCTCTTCGAAATTATTGGAGGGAATATAGCCGACTAATTCACGGATAAGAGCGATGGTGTCTTCCTCGGTTTCACCGACAAAGTGGGCCACACCGCTCTTGGTGGCATGCACCATGGCGCCACCCAGTTTGTCGACGGTTACATCTTCGCCGGTCACGGTCTTGACGACTTTAGGGCCAGTTAAGAACATGTAACTGTTCTCCTTGGTCATCATAATGAAGTCGGTGAGTGCCGGGCTGTAGACAGCGCCTCCGGCGCAAGGGCCAAAAATGGCGCTGATTTGAGGCACCACGCCACTGGCCAGAATATTGCGCTCAAAAATTTCAGCATAGCCCGCCAGCGAATTGCACCCCTCTTGAATGCGGGCTCCACCCGAATCGTTCAGGCCGATGACCGGGGCGCCCACTTTCATGGCCTGATCCATCATTTTGCATATCTTAAGCGACATTGTCTCGCTGAGCGAACCTGCGAAAACAGTGAAGTCCTGTGCAAACACATAGACCAGACGGCCGTCGATTGTGCCGTATCCCGTCACAACACCGTCGCCAAGAAATGACTGCTTTTGCATGTCGAAATTGACGCAACGGTGGGTGACAAACATGTCAAATTCCTCGAACGAACCTTCGTCGAGCAAAAGCGCTATACGTTCCCGTGCAGTCAGTTTGCCCTGTTCGTGCTGTTTCTCGATGCGTTTTTGGCCGCCGCCCATTTTGGCTTCGCTTCTTTTGTCAAGAAGTTCTTTTATTTTCTCTTCAAATGCCATATTTAGATATGTTTGAATACAGGAATGCTTATCCCATAAGTGTTTATTTGCAACAGAGTTCGGTCAGCACACCCAATGTGCTTTTGGGGTGGAGGAAACCAATATGCAAGCCTTCGGCGCCACCACGAGAATGCTGGTCGATAAGGCGGACGCCTTTGGCCTGGCATTCACCCAAGGCCTGATCCGTGTCATCAACGGCAAAAGCGATGTGGTGCATCCCCCCCTTGCCTCCATTTTTCTCTATAAAAGAAGCGATAGTGCTTTCGGGGCAAGTAGGCTCCAGCAACTCGATTTTCACGTCGCCGCATTTAAAAAAGGCGGTCTTGACCTTCTGGTCTTTGACCTCCTCGATAGCATAACATTTCAATCCCATGACATCTTCCCAATAACGGATGGCCTCATCCAGATTGGTGACTGCGATGCCGATGTGTTCAATGTGTGAAGGAGTCATAAATGTTGTTTTAAGGTTACATCTTATCTTACACAACCCCATGATGTATTATCATCTGCGAGATTGGCAAAACAATGTGCAAATATACAAAAAAATAACAATATAGGTAAAAGTCTGCCGGCACCTATCCGCGGCAAGCAGCCAGGATGGCTTCCGTGTCAATTCCGCAATCCTTTTTCAGCTGCGACACTGATCCATGAGTGACAAAACTGTCGGGAAGGCCAAGCACAATGACGCCCGACCGGCCATGCCGCCCGGACATATATTCCACCACCGCCGACCCGAAACCTCCTTTACGAACACCGTCCTCAACCGTGACAATGCGACGGTAACTCTGCGCGGCAATTCGGTCGAGCAATTCTGTGTCGAATGGTTTCAAATAACGCATGTCGTAGACAGCCGCGGACACCCCCTCTTCCCTCAGTTTCTCAGCGGCAGCCATAGCGTCGTTGCCGACATGTCCGAGCGTAAGTATCGCCACATCGGCACCGGATCGCAAGCAGCGGCCGCGGCCCACCTCGATCCGTTCGAACGGGTTACGCCAGTCGACATGCACGCTGAGACCACGCGGATAGCGGATAACCACAGGGCCCTGGCCAGGCAACTGTGCCGTGTACATCATGTTTCGCAACTCATGTTCATCCATCGGGGCACAGACTGTCAGCCCGGGCACAGGGCGCAGACATGCCAGATCAAAGGCGCCATGATGCGTCGGACCGTCCTCACCCACCAGGCCGGCCCGATCCAGGCACAACACCACCGGCAAACCCTGCAACGCCACATCGTGTATCACTTGGTCGTAGGCTCGTTGCATGAACGAAGAATAGATATTACAAAACGGAATCATGCCCTGTGCCGCCAAGCCGGCCGAAAAGGTCACGGCATGCTGTTCCGCAATACCTACATCAAACGTGCGTTCGGGCATACAGTCCATCATCAAGTTCAAAGAGCAGCCTGTCGGCATGGCCGGGGTGATGCCCACAATGGCCGGGTTGGCCTCGGCCAATTCGATAATGGTATGGCCAAACACATCCTGGTACTTCAGCGGGGCGTTCTCCTTCTTATCCTGCAACCGGTCACCCGTCGCGGCGTCATAAAGCCCCGGGGCATGATAAGTCACCGGGTTGCGCTCCGCCGTGTCGAGCCCCCTGCCTTTTTTGGTGACCACATGGATGAGACGGGGCCCGCGCAGATTTTTAATCTTGGAAAACACATCCACCATCTGCTCCACATCGTGTCCGTCGATGGGACCGAAGTAACGAAAACCCAACGATTCGAAAAGATTCGGGGCGCCCAACGCCGCCGACTTGGCCAGAAAAGTCAATCGCTGCAGAAAACTCACCCTGCATCGGCGACGGCCGTGAGGATTCACATCATCGCCACCCAACGTCGCCCAAAGACGGTCTTTCAGGCGGTTGTATCGACTTGATGATGTGATACGGGTAAAGTAACGGCTCAACCCGCCCACCGCCTTGTCAATCGATATGCCATTGTCGTTCAGCACAACGATGATGTTGGCCTTCGAGACGCCCGCGTTATTCAGAGCCTCGAACGCCTCCCCCCCGGTCATCGAACCGTCACCGATGACAGCGATATGCTGACGTTGCAAATCGCCCTGCAACTTTGACGCCATCGCCATGCCCAATGCCGCAGAAATGGAGGTTGAGCTGTGCCCCGTGCCAAATGCGTCATACGGGCTCTCGTCACGACGGGGAAAGCCACTGAGTCCGCCATAGGAGCGTATTGTGGGGAATGCATCGCGGCGACCGGTGAGAATTTTATGCGCATAAGCCTGATGGCCCACATCCCACACCAGTTTGTCGTCGGGCGTGTTGAACACATAGTGCAGCACCAGTGTCAACTCCACTGTGCCCAGGCTCGAAGCCAAGTGTCCCGGGTGAGTGGCCAATGTATCGATAATATACTGCCGCAGTTCGGATGCCAGCGAACGTAATTCACTTACCTCCAACCGTTTTAAATCCGACGGACTATTGATATGCTGCAACATGTTCATAACTGCAAGAATCAACAAGAACCCATCACTCATCATGCGTCTGATAACGTGGTTGTTCCTTGGGTAAAGGCTCAAAAGGTTTATTCAGTTTTTGGTTGTCGACACGGCCTTGTGCACCAGGCTGCAACTCCCATTTGCCTTTCGAAAAGAGATAGGCCTGTTCTGTCCCGGTGGGCATATAATAACGATACAGGCCCTCCATTCCCGGAACCTGCGGCGCCACTTCGTCAAAAAGTATCATCCGTCTCTTGCTATCATGGTATTCCTGCACCACCACAGGTCGCTTGACACCTTTCTTTTTCACCCGCTTTGTCTCCACCTCGCGCACATACTGAGTCTCGTATCGTAAATTCACCATCGCGTTGCGGGAATATTCCAGCACCACACGGCGCAAATTGCGCTCACGACGGAACAAGGCCTGCCCAAACTGCGGCTGCGACGACCCTTTTTTAAACCATACGGGCTCTATCACCTTGCGTTGCGTCAAATGATCCACGCCGCTCCATCCCAGCAGGGTGTAATAAGTACGCCCTTCATACGAAGTCTGAATCAATTCCTGATATACCGAACCAAACCACTGAGAAGGGCCCAGCACCGCCTCGGTGCGGCCTATCGTTTCGTCCGATTTGTCATTCAGCACATAGACATGATAATCCTCATCCTCTTCATCATAGGCCTGCACCAGTCCGAAACATTCATACTCGCCGTTGTCACGAACGACCGGCCAAGTGACGACACGGAATTTGCCGTCGGTCGAAGTCAACACCGACACCCGCGTACCGAAGTCCCATTTCCACTTGAATGAATGTTCCTGCGACATAGCCTCCTGAAAGAGGGCCACCGAAGTCTCACTGGCATGGTAACGCTCATTATCTGTCCTCGCAGTATAAACCAATTCTATCTGTGATGCAATTTGTTCGGCATAGCGTGTCATGACGGCTCTGTCTTGCGGCCGCACCGAGGACACCGCCGCCAACATGCACACAATAAAAACACAATACCGACGTTTCATAATTTTCAATATCGCACAAATAGCAGGCAAAGATAAACATTTTTCACGAACCAATATCACACCGGTATGAACGAACTCTATCGCAACCTCATAGAAGAAGCCTGGCAGGATCGCCGCCTTTTGGATGAACCTCGCTATAGCCAAGCCGTACAATCTGTCGTCAGCTTGCTCAACTCCGGCACATTGCGTGTCGCCGAAAAGAAAACGGACGGATGGCATGTCAACGAGTGGCTGAAAAAAACCGTGCTGCTCTACTTCTCCGTATGTGACATGCAGACCATTGAGGCGGGGCCGTTTGAATTCCACGACAAGATACCCCTCAAGCGGGACCACGCCGCTGCCGGCATCCGCGTCGTCCCCCACGCCATCGCCCGCCACGGCGCCTACTTGGCTCCCGGTGTCGTCCTGATGCCCTCCTATGTCAACATCGGCGCTTATGTAGACAGCGGAACCATGGTTGACACATGGGCCACCGTAGGCAGCTGCGCCCAGATAGGGAAAAACGTTCACCTTAGCGGCGGTGTAGGCATCGGTGGCGTGCTCGAGCCCGTGCAAGCCCAGCCTGTCATCATCGAAGACCATTGCTTTATAGGTAGCCGCTGCATTGTCGTCGAAGGCGCCCTGATAGAAGAAGAGGCGGTTCTCGGTGCAAACACAGTCATCACCGCCAGCACCAAAATCATCGACGTAACCCATTCCGAGCCCGTTGTATACCAAGGCCGTGTCCCGGCTCGCTGCGTGGTCATCCCCGGCAGCTACACACGCCATTATCCTGCCGGCGACTATCAGGTGGGTTGCGCCCTCATCATTGGCCGACGCAAAGAGTCAACCGACAAAAAAACCACCCTCAACGACGCCCTGCGCGACTTCCATATCAACTAAAAGAACACTTGTCGATAATATGTTTGTAAATTCCGAAATAGAGTCATGTCCGATTTAAGAATAAAAACTATTTTTGCAAACATCAATATTATCGACCAACAAACATCAATCAACATGAAATTCATAGTCAACAGCCAAGCTTTCTCCAAACAGTTGCAGTCCATCAGCGGTGTGCTCATCAACAGTAATACGGTGCCTATCATCAACTGCTTTCATTTCCACTTGGACGAGAACAGACTCACCGTCAAAGCCACAGACCTGGAGACCACCTTCATCACCGCCATCGAGGTGGAGACCGGATCCATCGAAGGCCGTACCGACGTCGCCGTACCCGGAAAACTGCTGTTGGACACTTTGAAGAATCTGGACGACCGGCCCATGACAATGGACATTGACGACACGAGTCTGGCCATCGAAATCACCTCGGGTGACGGCAGTTACCGGCTGGCCGGTGTCGACCCCGACACCTACCCCTCACTCCCTGCCATCGACGACACCGTCGCAGTGACGTTGCCCGCCTCAACATGGGTCTCTGCCATCAACAAAACCGCCTTTGCCACCAGCACCGACGAGATGCGTCCACAGATGTGCGGCATTTACTGTGAGTTGACACCTGAGGGTGCCACCTTCGTCTCCACCGACTCCCATAAAATGGTCCGCTTCCGCCGCAACGACATCCATTGCGAAGAAAACGCCAGTTTCATCCTGCCGAAAAAACCCATTACACTTGTAAAAAACGCATTGAGCACACGTAAAGAAGAGTGTGACGTCACCCTTGAATACAATAGTGTCAACGTTGTCTTCCGGTTTGACAACTCCAGCATTTATTGCCGTCTTGTCGACGGACAATACCCCAACTACAGCGCTGCCATACCGAAAGAGAACCCCAACAAACTCACCGTTGACCGGATACAGTTGCTCAACGTGTTGCGCCGCGTCGGCCTCTTCGCCAACCAATCCACTCACCAAGTTCGGCTCAGTGTGCGGGAAAGCGAGTTGGTCGTTTCGACAGAGGATATTGAGTTTTCCAACGGTGCAAACGAAAAACTCCCCTGCAGCTACGAAGGAGAGCCGATGGAAATCGGCTTCAACGAAAAATTCCTCTCGGAAATGCTCTCCAACCTCGACAGCGAACACATCCTCATCACCATGTCGCATCCCAGCCGTGCCGGCATCATCTTCCCTATTGACGACAACCCTGAAAAAACAGATGACATACTCATGCTCGTCATGCCTGTCATGTTGGCCAATTAAGGCCACTTTCTTTTTGACTCATGAAACGCAAAAGAAATAGCCACGGGGCGCAGTCGTCCACACTACTCAGCATCACACTGGTGCTTTTTTTGCTGGGGTTGCTGCTGCTACTTGAATACCACTCCTACCGCATCACGCGGGAAACCCAGGAACGAATCACCTACAAAGTTGACCTCGTACCCGACATAGACAGCGCCAGCGTCAGCCAGCTGCGCAAAGAAATCAGCCAATTCCCCTATGTAAAACACGTAGACTACATATCCAAAGAGGATGCCGCCGAAATATTCTCCGGCGATATAGGTGAAGACTTTATCGGCTTCATCGGATACAACCCCCTCTATCCGTCGATGATGGTCAACTTCCGTGCCGATCTGCTGCCGCAAAAGTCTTCACAGGTTCTTGACGGTTTTTGCCAAGCCATGGCGCTTCACGACTATGTCACCGGAGTCAACTATCAAGAAGTCGTTGTAAGTGAACTCTACACCATATTCCATAAACTCACCTGGTTCCTCATTGTTTTCATCACACTATTGCTTATCGTCTGTGTGATGATGATACATAGCGCTGTCCAGCTTTCATTCCATTCTATGGGTGAGACCATACAAACCATGCGGCTTGTGGGAGCGACCCGCGGCTTCATTGCCCGTCCGTTCATCCTCAAAGGCATCCTTTACGGAGCCTTGGGCGGAGTCATTGCTGACCTGATGCTCGCCATCGCTGTAATAACACTCGATAAACAAATGCAGCTCAATCTGCTCAACCCCGACTACGCACCCCACTATGCAGCCATCGCCTGTGGCATTGTGGCGGCAGGGATACTCATCACCTGGCTTTCGACAGTGCCGGCCATCCACCGGCAGTTGAAAACAGAGATACGCTAATCCCCGGCATCAACCAAACCCGATAACAATTTATCATCATGAAAAAAAATCAACCCGACGAAAACGGCGAAAAGACATTCACCTTTGTTTTTGGGCGCATCAATTACATTCTGCTTGCCATAGGCCTCGTCATGCTCGCACTGGGTTACATACTGCTCTCGGGCGGCGGAAGCGACGACCCGGAAGTCTTCAACCCCGCCATGTTCAACACCCGCAGGCTCTATGTCGCCCCTATCCTCATTGTATTGGGCTTGCTGGTCGAAATCGTGGCCATCATGTATCATGGCAAAAAGAAAGAACAAGAACTTTAAAGACACACTATTTACACTATGGAGTGGTTTGAAGCCCTCATTTTGGGCATAATACAAGGACTTACAGAATATCTACCCGTCAGCAGCAGCGGTCACTTGGCCATCGGAGCATATTTTTTCGGACTCAACGGAGAGGAGAACCTGACCTTTACCGTGCTTGTACATATTGCCACAGTGCTCTCCACTGTCGTTGTGCTTTGGCGGGAAATCGTCTGGATTCTGACAGACCTGATCCGATTCAAATGGAATGACGGCACAAAATACACTGTCAATATCATTATCTCCATGATACCCATAGCCATCGTGGGGCTGCTCTTCAAAGACCGCGTGGAGGCCATCTTCGGCAGCGGACTCAATGTAGTGGGTATATGTTTGCTTGTCACTGCCGCACTGCTGGCATTTTCATATTGGGCCAAGCCGCGTCAACGCGAACACATCTCGCCCCTTCACGCTTTCATTATCGGTATTGCACAGGCTGTCGCTGTCCTTCCGGGCCTTTCCCGTTCAGGCAGCACAATCGCCACCGGACTGTTATTGGGAAACAAAAAAGAACGTTTGGCCCAATTCTCATTCCTGATGGTCATTCCTCCTATTTTGGGAGAGGCGCTGCTCGATGTCAAAGACATCGCCGAGCAAGGTGTCGGCCATGCCATGGCCGGTCTGTCGCCGCTCTCGTTAGCAGTCGGCTTCCTTGCCGCATTCACATGCGGCTGTCTTGCCTGCCGCTGGATGATCAATATCGTCAAACGCGGCAAACTCATCTGGTTTGCCCTCTATTGCGCTATTGTCGGCGCCGTAGCCCTTGTCCTATAGGAAGAGATGACCGCTGAAGAGCTCCTCGCCGGTGTAGTGATACCCATCGACAAACCACGTCAGTGGACCTCGTTTCAAGCCGTCAACAAGGTCAAAGCAATTATCCGCAACCGCTATGGCCTCAAAAAAATCAAGATAGGGCATGCCGGGACTCTCGACCCTTTGGCCACGGGCCTGCTGTTGGTCTGCGTAGGCCGGGCGACCAAAGAGATTGACCGTCTGCAGCAGGGCGATAAAATATACACCGGGACCATGGTGCTGGGCGCCACGACACCGTGCTATGACTTGGAGCAACCCATTGACCGCCACTACCCGTTTGAACATATAACACCCACCTTGTTAGACACAGTGCGGCAACAATTCATCGGAAAAATCGAGCAGGTGCCGCCCATCTTCAGTGCCGTCAAAATTGACGGTCAACGGGCTTACACCTATGCCCGTGCCGACAACACCGAGGCCGTGCCGGCCAGCAAACAGGTTCACGTCGCCGAATTCGACATCACAGCCTATCGTCCAGGTTCTATGGAAACTGCAGGTGAAGCACCGCAGACAACTGAAAATAAGCAAACTGAACCAAATAAACTACACCGATACAACAATCCCGTTAATTACATTCCCGCTCACCTGCCTCAACTCGACTTCCGTATCCGATGCGGCAAAGGGACCTACATCCGCAGCATTGCCCGCGACATAGGCATTGCACTACACTCAGGAGCCTTTCTCGCTGCGCTTCGGCGGGAACAAGCAGGCGACTACAACATACAGCAATCTGTCGCACTCGAACAAGTGGAGGCGTTCCTTGATGGAAACGAAACAATTGTCAAGTCCGAGCCGTAAAAATAATGTTATCGTCCCGGGGACATCACCCTGTCACCTTGAAAATTTCATTTCTAAATTTTAAATATAGTCGTGAAACTATCCTATTTCAATTTCAACCTGCCTAAGGATCTCATCGCCGATCGCCCCGTCAATGCCGAATATGAAAAATTACTCGATCAGAAACGCGACGAATCACGCTTGATGGTATTACACCGTGACGATGGCAAGGTTGAACACCGACTCTTCAAAGACATGATAGACTACATCGACACCGACGATGTAGTGGTGGTCAACAACACAAAAGTCTTTCCGGCCCGTCTCGACGGTGAAAAGGAGAAGACCGGCGCCCACATCACCGTATTCCTGCTGCGGGAACTCAATCCGGAAATGCGGCTATGGGATGTTGTTGTCGAACCCGCCCGTAAAATACGCATCGGCAACAAACTCTATTTCGGCGAAAACGAATCGCTGCTGGCCGAAGTGATAGACAACACCACCTCGCGCGGACGCACCGTGCGCTTTCTTTACGACGGCAGCCATGAAGAATTCATCAGCCTGATCCGGAGCATGGGCAAAACCCCTATCCCCGACTACATACTTAAAAACCGCGACTTAGAGAAATTCGACGAAAATCGCTATCAGACACTCTACGCAAAGGTGGAAGGCTCTGTTGCTGCACCCATTGCTGGACTGCATTTCAGCCCACAATTGCTCAAACGCTTGGAAATCAAAGAGGTGAAATGGGCCGAATTGACACTTCACATCGGTCTCGGATCAAGCATAGAGGTGGAAGACCTCTCCAAACATCGCATGAGCGCCGAAGAGATGCATCTCGACGACGCCAACTGCGACCTTGTCAACAACGCTCGTAACGACGGTCATAAAATCTGCTGTGTCGGCGCCACCACGTTGCGTGCGCTCGAAACAGCCGTCACCACACCGGGCAAGATATGCCCTTTCGACGGCTGGACAAACAAATTTATATTTCCGCCCTACAACTTCACCATTGCCGACATGGCCATCACCAGCCTGCATTTCCCCTGTTCGCCTCAATTCATCATGATGAGCGCGTTTGCCGGGCCGGAACTGATGCGCGACGCCTACCAGACCGCCATCCGTGAAAAATACCGTTTCGGGGCCTATGGCGACGCCATGCTGATCATCTAACTTCTTCGTTTTTGATCCATGACGCCTTTGGCCGAAATACTGCGTCCCGCAACACTCGACGAATACATCGGACAACAGCATCTGATCGGTCCGGACAGTGCCCTACGCACACTGATTGACAGCGGGCGTATTCCATCCATGGTTTTGTGGGGGCCGCCGGGCATCGGCAAGACAACGCTTGCCACCATCATTTCTCACACACTCCAACGACCGTTTCACACACTCAGTGCCGTCAGCAGCGGGGTCAAAGAGGTGCGCGATGTCATTGGCCATGCCCAAGCCGAAGAAGGAGCCATACTCTTCATTGACGAAATCCACCGATTCAATAAAAGTCAACAAGACTCGCTACTCAGCGCTGTAGAACGGGGAGTCATCACACTGATTGGCGCCACCACGGAAAACCCCTCATTCGAAGTCATCCCTGCATTGCTGTCCCGCTGCCAAGTCTATGTGCTCAAAGAATTTGACGAGGCCGATATGCGGCAACTCATTGAGCGGGCTGTGCAACACTACGCCGCGCAAGGCCGCGAGGTGGTGGTGGACGAGGCTGACGCACTCATGCGCATCAGCGGTGGCGACGCCCGCAAACTGCTCAACGCCATCGAGCTGGTTGTCAACCGTTCCCGACAGAACCCGCTGCATATCGACAACGCCACTGCAACCGAAGTCATTCAGCAAAACCTTGCCTACTATGACAAAGGCGGCGAGATGCACTACGACATCATATCGGCGTTCATTAAATCCATGCGGGGCAGCGACCCCAACGGCGCTGTCTATTGGCTGGCCCGCATGATAGAAGGCGGTGAAGACCCAGTCTTCATTGCACGCCGTATGCTCATCTTTGCCAGTGAAGACATCAGCAATGCCAATCCCAACGCACTGTTGTTGGCCAACGCCTGTTTCGACGCAGTGACCAAACTTGGTTACCCCGAATGCCGCATCACCCTCTCACAGTGTGCCGTATATCTGGCATCATCGGTTAAAAGCAACAGCACCTACATGGCCCTCGACAACGCCATGGCCGCCATCCGGCGCACCGGCGACTTGCCTGTGCCGCTCCACATCCGAAACGCACCCACCAAGCTGATGAAAGAGATAGGCTACGGCAAAGGATACAAATACGCCCACGACTACACAGGTAACTTTGTCGAACAGGAATTCCTGCCCGAGGGGCTGCAAGGGACCAAATTCTACGAACCTGGCGACAACGCCCGTGAAAAAGAGACACGCGAACTGCTGCGCTGGCGTTGGAAAGAAAAATACGGATACTAAATGGCCGAAGCACTGCTTACCGTCGAAAACCTCAGCAAGTCGTATGGTGACAAACTGCTGTTTGACAACATATCGTTCGGTGTCAACGCAGGCCAAAAGACCGCCCTCATCGCCCGCAACGGATACGGCAAAAGCACACTGCTCAACATACTGACAGGCAGCACGCTTCAAGACGCGGGCAAGGTGACCTTCCGAACCGACCCCCACATGGCGTTCCTGCCGCAGAACCCTCAATTCCATCGGGATCAGACAGTGCGCAGTTATGTTGCCACCGCCCGGCGGCCCGAACATGAAGACCCGTGGGACTACGAACAGCGGGTCGAAGAGATCTTGAGCCGGCTCCATGTCGACCACCTGCTCGACCGGCCCATGCAACACCTCAGCGGCGGCGAACAGAAAAAAGTGGCCTTGAGCCACATACTCATCGACAACACCGATCTGCTACTGCTTGACGAGCCCACCAACCACCTTGACATCGAGATGATTGAATGGCTGGAGGAATTCCTGTCGCGCCAACGTCTGGCCATCCTGATGGTGACCCACGACCGCTATTTCCTCGACCATGTCTGCCAGGACATCCTCGAACTGGACAACGCACGGCTTTACCACTATCGCGGCACCTATGACTACTACCTGCGCAAGAAAGCCGAACGCGAATATAATGAACGCACAGAAGTGGCGAAAGCCAAACAGCTCTACCGCACCGAGCTTGAATGGATGCGCCGGATGCCGCAGGCACGCGGCACCAAAGCGCAAGCTCGCATCGACGCATTCTACGAGCTGGAGAGCAAAGCACACACCCGCTTCGACGACACCCGTCCGCAGATCACCGTCAAGACCGAACGCATCGGCGGCAAAATATTAGAGATAAACCACATCAGCAAACATTACGACGGACGATGCCTGGTCGACGACTTCACCTACACATTCAAACGAGGCGAAAAGGTAGGCATTGTGGGGCCCAACGGAGTCGGCAAAAGCACGCTGCTCAATATGCTCACCGGGTCGTTGCGCCCCGACAGCGGCCACGTCGTGGCGGGACAGACCATCCAATTCGGTTACTATACCCAACAGGGATTGCAAGCCGACGACAGCCGGCGCGTCATCGAACTGGTGAAAGATATCGCCGAACAGATAGATCTGGCCGACGGCAAAAGTCTCAGTGCACATCAGTTCCTCTCTCACTTCGGCTTTGACGGCACCACGCAATACAACTATTTTGGCAACCTCAGCGGTGGCGAACGGCGACGGCTCTATCTGATGCAGGTGCTCATGGCCAATCCCAACTTCCTCATCCTCGACGAACCCACCAACGACCTTGACATCTACACCCTGGAGATTCTGGAACAGTTTCTGAAAAACTATCAAGGATGCCTTATCATCGTCAGCCACGACCGCAGTTTCATGGACCATATCGTCGACCATCTCTTTGTCTTTGAGGGCGACGGCCGCATCCGCGACTACCACAGTAACTACAGCGACTACCGACGTTCCATGGCCTTGCAGCAACGCAGCACTACATTGCAACGTCGCGAAGAAAAGCCTGCCTACGAGCGCAGCCGCAGCGACAAACCCAAAGCCACCTACAAAGAAAAAAAAGAATACGAGACACTGACTGCCGAAATTGAAACACTGACTGCGGAAAAGGTTGCTCTCGAAACCCTGCTCGGCGGCGGCAGCACCGACTCCGATGCCATCACCCAAGCTTCGCAGCGCATCGGCGAAGTGCTCACCCTCCTCGACGAAAAAGAGCTGCGCTGGCTCGAACTCGACGAGCTGATGTGACGGGGATGCGCCTTCCCGAAAAGTCACAAGACACGTTGATACAGGGCTTATAGCGAAAGAAGATTTCCCCTATTCCATCCGGGAAAAGACCAAGTAATAGCCCTCGGTTCCGTAGATTATCAAAGTGTTATTGTCAGCATTGAACGCAAAACTGAACGTCTCGGTCTCCCCTCCTTCGGTAATGGTGATTGTGCCGTTGGGCCTACTATAGGTGTACGTGAACGGATATGACTCTTCGTCAATTACCGTTGCAGTCTCATATTTATACGTCATCAATCCTGTCGCAGAGGATATAAACTCGATAATATTTGTCTCCATAGACTCCTGCATTGTTCCATGCTCATCCTCGTAGGTATCATTTCTTTCACTAATCCATGAAGTCTTGTACACATCAACCACGGGATCGACATTCAATTCAAATATCTCCTCCGGATCACATGCCGAAATCAGAAATGACACCGATACAAACGAAATGCACATAATGATTCTTAATACTTTCATTTTTCCTGTTTATTGATGGTTAATACGAAATTTCAAAAGCCGTGAACACTGAAACACATAGTAATTACATCACCATATCCCCACTGGTTAATCAACTCATTCTTAAAGCCGTCATGGTCTACCACCGAATTCCCCATAACATAGTTAATTTGGTGTGGACCAATTTCAGCCAATTGGTCATCAATATTCATAAGAATCTGAGGCCTAAACCAATGAATGTAAGTATATGGCAAATTTATGTTGTAGTGTTCATTAAGACATTTGTGACCAAAATAAACACCCCACATCTCCCCGACTCCAATAATTCCGTTTGAACCATCATAACTATCGCCGTAACCCATGTTTAAGCATATCTGTTCTATATACTTCAGCCAATACGCTGACCCCACTTTACTGTAATGGGACGCATGTGCCATTTCATGAAACACAGTCGATTGAAGTTGTTTAGTGATTCTCGGCGGGGATAAAGCACTCGTCAATGACCTTATAATCGACCGGAAAATCATATCCGACAGGGACCACTGTGTAAACCTCAGGAGTCTCACCCTCTTGTACTTCAAATGACCCCTCGCCTTCAATCTCATAATCTAACGGATAAGGAAAAAGATGCAGGGTTGTGTCAGCCAGAATTCTATTCATGTCAGAACTGTCACTCGGGAACAATTGGACATACAAATGAGTTGCATATATATTTATCGGTTCTTTCAATTGGCCAATGGCAAGCAAGGAATCCTGAGCAATAAGCATATTTTCAACTGTATAAGGATTGTTAAGTTTTTCCCCCATGCGGAACGACTCATCTCTGGCGGCTTTAGACCCTGAGGTGGCTGTAGTAAAGCCGCCCTCTTCGCCTTTATTACAGCCAAACAACATCATAATCATAGACGCAACAGCCAGCATTGCTGTTATTCTCAAACACTTTTTCATAATTCTATGTTTTTAACATATATTAGTATTTTACAATATATATATCAGTAAGAATCAAAACCATTCCGATTACTACCGCATCTATTTAATTAGTTGCAAAAAAAGACGAAAACGACCATGATAAAATCAATAATTTAAAAATATTATACTTAATCACTGATATTCAAGTCGATAAATTTAATTAAAAGATGTTAAATATATGGAGGCAAGAGGCAACAAAAAAAAATTATCGCAAAACAGATTTATTAGAAAAAAATTTGTACTTTTGCAAACGCTTTCGCGAGGAAGAAACAGCAATGATCTGTTAGCTCAGTTGGTTTAGAGCGCTTGCTTGACAGGCAAGAGGTCACAAGTTCAAATCTTGTACAGATCACACAAAGAAAAGGTTGAAATCATGGATTTCAACCTTTTCTGTTTTTTTGTACGTCGGTATGCAACAGCCCGCTACAGCAACACCAGGAGCTGGGCGGTGAAGATACGCAACAACATAGTGAGCGGATAGACGGTAGCGTAACCGATATTGGGCAACTTGCATCCCTCCGGCGCAACGGTATTGGCAAACGCCAAGGTTGGAGGGTCGGTATGGCTGCCACCGATGAAACCCATAAGGGTATAGTAGTTCATCTTCAGAACGAAACGTCCAAACAATCCCAGCAGCAATGGCGGCAGCATGGTGATGAGCACACCGTATAGCACCCAAATGTAATGGAGCCGGACGGTCTGCACAAAGTCGGCACCCGCGCTCAATCCCACACCGGCAAGGAAAAGGGCGATGCCGGTTTCACGCAGCATCCACACTCCATGGCTGTCGGTGAACTCTTGCGTTAACCAACCTTTACGGACGCCCAGCCACCCCACAATAAGCGCTACGACCAACGGCCCTCCGGCCAGTCCCAACTTGAGCGGCGCTTTCATCCCGACAGAGACCGGAATGCTGCCAATCAATACACCTGAAGCGATAATAATGAAGATCGGGATTAGGTGGACCTTATGGCGCTGCGAGGTTGGCGTGGCTTGTTTGTCCAACACGACGGGAGGCTCATCTGCCAAAGTTGACGGCACCCCGGCAAGATTGCGCGGACGCAACAGCAGACAGGCGGCAATCATGCCTACCACTGCCAAAGGATAAGCCACGGCATAGCCTGCCGCCAGCCGTTCGGCGGTGCCCCCCTCCCCCATGTCGGCGGCCGCCTGCTGTGCGGCGGAGAGTGCAGGCGTGTTGGTCACCGCACCGGTGTAGACGCCGGCCATATCGGTCAAATCCTGGCCGGCAAGGCGGGCTATCAATACGGTGATACCCACACCGAGCGCCACATTGACCAAAGCCATGAGGTTCATAGCCAGGCCGCCCTTACGGAAAGAGCGGAAGAATCCCGGCCCCACTTGCAGTCCCACTGCCGTGACAAAGAGGATCAGGCCAAGCTCTTTGGCCAGATGCAACATGTCGTGGTTGAGGCTGACGCCCACTGCGCTGAGAAGCAGCCCCACAAAAAGAACCCACGTGATGCCCAATGTGACACCGCGCAGCTTGAAGCGCCCAATCCACAAACCGGCAAAGACAGCCACAGCCAGATAGAAGATTGCAGGGCCGACTCCCGAACCGGTGAAAAAACTCAACATATAACCGATACAGTTTGATTAGTTAGGAAAAAGGAATGCGCGATGCGTAAACGCCTCGCGCATTCCATGCGGACAATTATTCAGACCGTCAGTCACCCAACGTGGCAACCATGACTGCCTTGATGGTGTGCATACGGTTCTCGGCCTCGTCAAAAACGATGCTGGCTTCGCTCTCGAACACCTCCTCGGTGACCTCAATACCATCGAGACCGAACTGCTTGTTGACATCGCGCCCCACCTGCGTCTCCAAGTTGTGGTAGGCGGGCAGGCAATGCATAAATTTGCATTTAGGATTGCCGGTGGCTTTCATCATTTCCTTGTTGACCTGATAGGGACGCAGCATATCAATGCGCTCTTTCCACACTTCGGCAGGCTCGCCCATCGAGACCCATACATCTGTGTAGAGAAAATCGCAGCCTTTGACACCTTTCTTGACATCGTCGGTGACCGTGACTGTGGCGCCGGTTTCTTTGGCTATCTCCTTGCACTGCTTGACAAGTTTTGCATCCGGCTGGAGTTTCTTGGGGGCAATAATGCGGACATCCATTCCCATTTTAGCGCCACCGACCATCAGGCTGTTACCCATGTTAAAGCGAGCATCGCCGATATAAGCAAAGGTCACCTGGTTGAGCGGTTTGTCGACATGTTCCTGCATGGTGAGGAAGTCAGCCAGAATCTGGGTGGGATGGGCTTCGTTTGTGAGACCGTTCCATACGGGGACACCTGCATAGGCGGCCAGCTCTTCAACCGTTTCCTGTTTGAAGCCGCGATACTCAATTCCGTCATACATACGGCCCAACACGCGGGCTGTGTCTTTCATGCTCTCTTTGACACCGATTTGACTACCGGTGGGGCCAAGGTAGGTGACATGGGCTCCCTGGTCTTTGGCAGCCACCTCAAAGGCACAACGGGTGCGTGTAGAGGTTTTCTCAAAAATGAGAGCGATGTTTTTGCCCGTCATGGTAGGCTGTTCGCAGCCGGCGTATTTGGCGCGTTTGAGGTCGCGGGCCAGATCGAGCAGATAGTTCAACTCCTTCGGAGAGAAGTCGAGGATTTTCAAAAAGTTGCGGTTTCTTAAATTGTAAGCCATACTATTATGTTTAAGAGTTTATTATTTGCAGAAAAAGAATGAAATGACGCATCCGGTGTCATCTGACAATACGGGTGCCGCAGTTGGGGTTGTCAAGCTGGCCGGCCTCGGTGATGACACAGGTCTTGCCGCCGTTCTCGATGAACATGATGCCGGCACGCACTTTGGGCGCCATTGAGCCCTCTGTAAACTGACCTTCGGCCAGGTAGCGCTTGGCTTCGTCGACCGTGATGACATCGAGCGCCTGCTCGTCAGGTTTGCGGAAGTTAATGTAAACCTTGGGCACATCGGTGAGGATGTAGAACTCTTCCGCCTCGATCTGGATGGCACAAAGAGCGCTGGCCAGGTCCTTGTCGATAACGGCCTCGACACCGCGCACATAGTCACTTTCTTCGACAACGGGGATGCCGCCGCCGCCAACGGTGACCACCACATTGCCGCCTTTGACAAGATGCTTGATGATCTTGATGTTGTTAATGCGTTTCGGTTTCGGCGAGGCCACGACCTTGCGCCAACCGTTTCCTTTCGGATCCTCGCGATAGACGGCGCCCGTCTGCTCGTGCAGCAGTTCGGCTTCCTCTTTGGTGTAGTAGGGTCCCACGGGCTTGGTGGGGTTTTGGAACATAGGATCCAACGCATTGACAGCGACTTGCGTGACAATGGTCACCACATCGCGATAGATGTCATTCTTGGCGAAGACATTGCGCAATGCCATCTCTATCATGTAGGCGATGGAACCCTGCGTCTCGGCCACGCAAAAATCCATCGGCATAGCCGGAATACCGTTTATCTTTTTGCCGGCCTCATGCTGCAGCATGACGTTGCCCACCTGGGGTCCGTTGCCATGACCGATGACAATATTGTAGCCCCGCTTGATGAGGTTACACAGACTCTCACAAGTCTGCTCAACATTGGCTATCTGTTCTTCGTAGGTACCTTTCTGGCCGCTGCGCAACAGCGCGTTACCACCGAAAGCCACCATGGCGAGATTTCTCATATCAATCTAATAATTATAAACTTAAAATAAAAATAGGCTCTATCTTTCAGAAAAAGAGAGATGCAAATGTACGAATGAAATTTGAAAATAGAAAATGAAAGTGCCTTTTCAAAACACAACCACCTCGGTCATAGCGTCACGGATGAGGTAGCGCTGTGCCAGTTGAAGCAACTGTCCGGCGGAGGTGTGGCGGATGGCTGACAGGAGACGCTGCGAGAAAGCAGCCTCGTCGATGCCAAGGGATGCCAGTTGCTGCCAGCGGTCAGCACGCTCGAACACTCCGTCGATGCTACGCATATATTCACCCTCCATATAGCTACGGACCAGCTGCAATTCTTCGTCTGACAACAACTCCCGGCAGAGTGCATCCATTTCACGGTACACTTCCCCCAGCGCTTGTTCGACACAGTCGGCAGCCACGTCGCTGACAATTTCGAAATAGAGGCTCGAACGGTGTAGCCGTGTGCGGCAATAAATGCCGTAGGTGTAACCCTTGTCTTCACGGATGTTGCGCATCAAACGCGAACCGAAATAGCCGCCCAGCACGGTGCATAGCACGGCAAACGGGGCGAAATCCTCGTCCTGTGCACTGAATGGCAGCAACCGGCCGATACGAATGGATGCTTGCGGCCCCGGTGCCGAAAGCGTGTGGCGCAACTCCACTCGCGTCGGTTCGGGGCAATACATCCGCCCATCGCGGTCAACCGGGGCAACAGACACACCCGAGTCCGGGCTGCCGAATGTGTTTCGGTAGCGTTCAAGCAATTCCGTATTGTAACGGCCTGACATCGACATTATGGACCGTTCTAAAGAGTAATGTTCCTCAAAATGGCGACACAACATTCCGCGCTCAAGCCTGTCCACATCGTCCGGCACCGCGAAACGGCCCTCGGGACGGTCTATGCCGTAAAGGGCCTGACAAAAGAGATTGCGAGCCACATAAGATGTACGTTGGAGGTTGGTGGTCAGCGTTTGCTTCATCCGGCGGCAGTGGGCACGGAACTCATCCTCGGGAAAAGCGGGAGCGGTAAGTATCTCATGCAATATCGGAAAAAAATCAGCGGCATATTTGGGCAAAAGGTAGGCGGTGAGCACCGTAGTGTGAATATCGGTGACCGTGTCAACCAATATACCCCGATGGTCAAGATATTCCGACAGCCGAAGGGCATCGAGCGAGACTGTGGCCCGCGGCATCAGCGAAGCGGTGGACGCGGCGCACAGCGGTGCCGTCTGGCTGGCAGTGCCGGCATCAAAAAGAAAATCGAGCTTCAGTATGTCTACAGTTTCGGAAGGGAACAGCATCTGATTCAGAAGTTAGGGATTATCACAGCTCAAGGGTAATGCGGACATTAAGTTGACGGGCGGTGAGATAATTGGGTACGGGGTAGTAAATGTTGTCATAATCGGAGACCCAAATATAGGATGCCACATTACGATGGTTAAAGAGATTATACACCTCCAGACCGACGAGCGTCTCGCTGAAACAGCGCAGCACACTGTGTCTGTAGAACGGAAAACGGGAAAGACGCACACTGTTGCTCCAGTCAACACG
This sequence comes from Candidatus Hemicellulosilyticus sp. P3, assembly GCA_001543385.1. Taxonomy (GTDB): domain Bacteria; phylum Bacteroidota; class Bacteroidia; order Bacteroidales; family P3; genus Colimorpha. Next base: position 137,741 of record LPNH01000003.1, on the reverse strand, counting down.
GAAGTAAGCGGGCAGACGATGCGTTTGTGATCGGTCACGCTGATGGGCAAAGACAACGGGCACCCCTGTACCATAAACAAAATTGAGGCTCATACGCCACCAAGGCAGCGCGGGCAGATTGTCTTGAAGAAAAAGCTTGAATGAAAGCCGCTGGTCGGTGGGCCGGGGGAGCCACCCCATACCGTCACCGCGGATATCCTCCTGGGTGTGCATAAGCGATAGCGAGGCCCACGACTCAAGGCCCTCGACCAATTCGCCGTTAAGCCGTAAACTGATTCCGGTGGCATAGCCCGTCGCATCGTTGCGGGCGTCGTAGCGCACCCGCAGATTATCGACGCTATAGGGGACGAGATGCGTAATATATTTGTAATACAGATCGGCGGTAAACTTGAAAGGCTTGTCCCAAAGCTGCATCTTGCGGTCGAAAGTGGCCACTGCTTGATAAGAGCGCTGGGGATGGTCCGGTATATTTAGCGATCCGTCCGGGCAACGATCCTCCCGATAAAAGGGCGCCTGCTGATAAACACCCAACGCAAGCCGGAAGAACACGTCGCGATCTTCCCATGCCGGCTTCAAGCCCAGGCTGACACGCGGTGACAGCACCAGCGGCACAACGTGGCGTCGCTCGACACTATCGGCAAGACGAGCCTGATAGACTGTTGAGTAAGACATTGCACGCAAGCCCGCAGTGAAACGCCATTGATAACTGCCGGCCGTAGACCAGTCCACCTCGCGTTGTACATACGCGGAGGCACGCAGTGTGGAAAGGCGGTTGTCAGCACGACTGAAAGACTGAAGCACAGGGCTATACGGCCCCACAGTGTCGGTGCCGGGCAAACCGTGGACAGCCGGTATGGCATAGCCTGCACTGTCCACCCACTTCCACTCGCGGAGACGATCGGACACCCGTTCGGCCTGTGCCGCAAGCCCCCAAAGCCATACGCCGTCACCGACAATACGGGTGCCACGAAGCGAGGAGGTGAAAATCTGCGTGTAGAGCCGATTGCGTGCGTGTTCGAGAAAAGTGCCGACCCCCCGGTCGAAGCGCTGCATGTCGCCGCTGCCACCCATTCCGACTTCATAAAGCCAATATTGGCTTTGTATGTCGTATCGTTCACTTTCCACCATCTGTTGCGCCGAAACGGTCCAGTCGATCTGTGTCTGCTCCGACGGGTGCCAGCTCAGCGTGGAGGCACCGAGCAACGTGCTGTAGGCATCAACCTCTTCACCGTCGAAATAGACATTGAGTTCCAGCGATTCCATAAAACTGCCGAAAGTGGTGGTCTGTGACTCTGGAACGAGACTGTAACGGTTGCGCGACACGATGGCCAACAAAGAGAGGCTCCACTGTTCCGACAACGCCCCGCCTACGACAGCTTGCAGATCGGTATAGGCTGTGCGATATGTACCCTTGGTGTCGAGTGAGCCCAACAGATAATTGTTGCTGTGATGACGGAAACCGACACTATACCCCCAATCTGCCCCCAACGGACCGGACAGCCGGGCCGACGCACCCAGCAACGAGGCTGAAAGTCGCATCCCGAAACGATCGGGTCGATTGTAATTCACGTCGAGCACTGACGACATTTTATCGCCATATCGGGCGTCAAAGCCTCCGGGAGAGAAGTAAAGATGGTCAACCATATCGGGATTGACCAGACTCAACCCCTCCTGCTGCCCCGACCGCACCAGCATGGGACGGAACACTTCCACCCCGTTGACGTAGACCAGATTTTCATCGAAAGATCCGCCACGTACGGAATACTGTGATGAAAGCTCATTGTTTGAAGCCACATCGGGCAGGGTTTTGACGAGAGACTCCACTCCGCTACCCGGCCCGGCCACATCGTCGAGCAACGCCGTCGAGATAGGGGTGAATCCATTGTTGCTCCGGGCCTCACCTGTCACCGTCACTTCGCGCAAGGTGGTGGCACCGATACGCAAGCTCACATCCAACACAAGGGTGTCGGATTGGCGTGAGGCGATGCGGTGCCACTGGGTCTCATAGCCAGTGAACGAGAACCGGACATCAATGCTGTCGGAAACAGCGGCCGGCACACAGAGCACGTAGCGGCCGGCACGGTCAGTGCTGACGCCCACCGCCTTGTACACGCCGTCGACCACTCCCGCATGCACATACTCCAACGCATGCCCGTCGCGGGCATCGGTCACCCGCCCCGTCACACAGACCTGCGCCGACAAAGACATGGAGCCAACCAGCCATGCAAGAAGAATTGATCTACGAACCATTCACTACACAATAATAAATTACAAACGGCGTTTTAATACAAAAATTATATCGCTTATCGTGAAAAATATCAAGTACAACTTTCCCCGCCTGCAATTTTTCATTGTCCTGACACTCCTGTCCGGTCTCGGCTGCCAGGCTCAAAACACCATTGACAGACAGGGACGCCGGCAAGGTCACTGGGTCAAAACAGACAAAGACGGGTCAAAAATCTATGAAGGCGACTTCGTGGACGGACATGAGTCCGGAATTTTCACCTACTATTATCCCAACGGCACTGTCCGTATGCGCAACACATTCACCCCGGACGGGCGGCAATGCAGCCACGAAGCCTTCGACGCACAGGGGCGTCTGATGGCGACCGGAACCTTTCGCCAGAAAAACCGCGATGGCGAATGGCGCTTCTACACCGAAGAAGGCAAACTCATCAAGACAGCCCATTACCGCATGGGTGTCAAGGACGGATTACATATCATTTTCACCCGGCAGGGAGACACCGCCGAAGTCACCACGTGGAAGGACAACCGCCGCGACGGACGCTGGTGGAAACGCATCGGCGAGCAGGGCCACATTGAGGGCACCTATCGCAACGGCGGCCTGGAAGGACGTGTTGCGGAATACGGCGAGCAAGGCGAGCTGGTGCGGGAAGGTCACTATGTGCAGGGTTCCCGTCACGGCGCTTACCGCTACTACGAGAACGGCCGGATGACCGTCGACGAAGAATGGGACCAAGGCATCCTGGCAGACCGCAAAGTGCTGGTGATGCAACCCGAAGCAGCCTATGTATCCATCTTTAAAATAGCATGTTTGGTGCCCAAGGGCAAACAGCATGTGACTGTTTATACCCGTAGAGGAGAAGCAGTGCTCACCTATGAGCCGGCCGAGGATCTCTATGCACGCATCGGAAGTGAAACATTCACACTGGCCAATCGCGAGAGCCGTGTCATGATTGCCACCGACTGCGTGACCGGATTAAAAAAAGACGCCGAGGGCCGTGACGTGCTCGACACCGATCCCGAATTGCCTGTAGCCATATATCCGGACGACGATTGCAAGAAGATGGTGGAGTCACTGCAACGCGAAGGATTTGAGCAATAAACAGACGGGTTCCGACACTTATCCATTTCACAAACTAAAATCCACTGCCTCATGAGGTGTGCCGCCCACACGCTGGGATGCAAACTAAATTTCGCCGAGACAAGCCACCTGCTGCGGCAACTGTCAGAGCGCGGGCACACAATCGTAAACTTCGACGATGAAGCCGACCTGTACATCATCAACACCTGTACAGTCACCGCAATCGCCGAAAAGAAATGCCGCAACGCCATCCGGCAGGCGTCTCGTCGCAATCCGGATGCCCAGGTGGCGGTGATAGGCTGTTTTGCACAGAATGCCGCCGACGCAATCGCCGCCATACCGGGCGTGACAATCATTCTCGGCAACGACCGCAAGCACCGGCTGCCGGAACTGATAGACAACACCGGCGACCGGCGATCGCTCCCCGACCCGGCGACACCCGATAATCAACACCCCTTTCCTCTCGCCTACTCCAGCGGCGACCGCACCCGCTGTTTTCTCAAGATTCAGGATGGATGCGACTACTTCTGCACCTATTGCGCCATCCCCTTCGCCCGAGGGCGCAGCCGCAGCGCCACCGTTGAACAGGTGTTGCAGACTGTACGCGAAATCGAGACACAAGGCATCCGCGAAGTGGTGCTGACGGGCGTCAACACCGGTACTTTCGGACAGCACCATGGCGAAAACCTGCTGCAGTTGCTACGTCGGCTCGACAACGAAACACAAATCCAGCGCTATCGGATATCCAGCATTGAGCCCAATCTTATCACCGAAGAGATGGTGCGTTTTATCGCCGGCAGCCGCGCTTTCCTGCCCCACTTCCACATACCGTTGCAATCGGGCAGCGACAAAGTGCTGCAACTCATGCATCGACGTTACGACACAGCACTCTACCGCGATAAAGTGGAATACATCCTCAGCCTCATGCCCGACGCCTGCATTGCCGCCGATATTATTGCCGGATTCAACGGCGAAGACGAGAGTGAATTCCAACACGTGTGCCGGTATGTCGATTCGCTTCCGCTGTCATATCTGCACGTCTTCACCTATAGCGACCGGCCCGACACCGCCGCGTTGCGCATGGACGGCCGCATACCCGTGCGGATGCGGCGCGACCACAGCCTGCAGCTGCACCGCATCTCAAACCAGAAACGCGAAGCCTTCTACCGCAGCCAAACGGGAACAGTGAGGCCCGTGCTATGGGAAAGCACACGACACCCTGACGGAACCATGCAGGGATGGACCGACAACTACATCCGTATCAGCCGTCACTATGACGACCGCCTTGTCGGAACCGTCACTGACGAACATCTCGACGAAGGGCGCATTGTTTATAACTTTCCTACAGAAAGTTAATTTTTTTCTATAAATTTGCAGACTTGTTTCAACACCCGCCAAACGGGTAAATTAAGAATTTTATACTTTTAATCCATTATAAATATCATTTCTTAATCTATTTCCATTCATGAGCGGACTTTTTGGCATCGTCTCGAAACAAGCATGCATCACAGACCTGTTTTACGGCACCGACTATCATTCGCATTTAGGTACAAAACGGGCAGGCATGAGCACGGTGGACAACGGTTACTTCCACCGCAACATCCACAACATCCAGAACAGTTATTTCCGGACCAAGTTTACCGGGGACCTGGCCGAAATGACAGGTGACATGGGTATAGGTGTCATCAGCGACACCGACGCCCAACCCATTGTTGTCAACTCCCATCTGGGACGTTTCGCCATTGTCACGGTATCCAAAATTAACAATATTGACGAATTGGCGCAACAATGTCTCGACCGTGGCCAACAATTCACCGAACTCAGCATGGGCACGACAAACCCCACCGAACTGATTGCACTGCTCATCACCCAAGGCAAAGACTTCGTCGACGGTATCCAACATGTCTACCGCCAAGTCAAAGGCAGCTGCACCATGCTGATACTCACCGCTGACGGCATCATCGCCGCACGCGACTGGCTGGGGCGTACACCCATCGTCGTCGGACAGCGTGGCGAAGACTACGCGCTGGCATCGGAAAGCCACAGCTACATCAATCTGGATTTCACCACATGCCGCTTTATCGGGCCGGGCGAGATAGTCAAAGTGGACCATAACGGCATCCACCAGTTGCTGGCCCCCAACAAAAAGATGCAGATATGCTCTTTCCTCTGGATATACTACAGCTACCCCTGCGTTGAACACGAGGGCATCAATACCGAGGAAGTGCGCTACCAGCTGGGCTACAACATGGGGCGACAGGACGATGTCAACGCCGACTACGTGTCGGCCATCCCCGACTCCGGAATCGGCATGGCGCTGGGTTACGCCGCAGGGAAAGGCATACCTTACAAGCGCGGTGTGCTGAAATACACCCCTACTTGGGCTCGCAGTTTCATGCCCGTCAACCAGGAGGCTCGCAACCTGGTAGCCAAGATGAAACTTATTCCCAGCCGCAAGATGTTGGAAGGCAAAGAGGTGGTCTTCTGCGACGACTCCATTGTGCGCGGCACACAGCTACGCGACAATGTCAAGATGCTGTATGACTGTGGTGTAAAGCGCGTCCATGTACGCATTAGCTGTCCTCCATTGGTGCATGGGTGCAACTTCCTCAACTTCTCGGCATCAAAGACCGATCTGGAACTTATCACACGGCGCTGCATCCAAGAACTGGAGGGCGGAACCATCCGCAACCTGGAGGCATATCGCGACCACACTACGCCACAATATGCTGCCATGGTTGAGAAGATACGTATCGCCACGGGTGTCGACACACTGAAATTCAACACACTTGACACACTATGCGAAGCCATCGGACTACCCAAGGAGCAAGTGTGTACACACTGTTTTGACGGTAGCAGCTATACAGCCTGAGCGGAAAAACCGGATCATCCCATCTCGATGGTCCGGTTTTTCCCTATCATTGAACACCTAACTGCATGTGCGAAATTATGAGACGACGCTCCTGTCTATACGGTGCAAGCCGGCTGCTCCTGCTGGCAGCACTGCTGACTTTCAGCAACACCGGATTTGCTCAGAAAAAAACCAAGAAAGCCAAAGAGAAACCCGTCACACTGTCCGTACGTGATATTGCCGCAAACTATAACATAGAGGTCGCGTTTCTAAGCGATACGCTCAATTTTGCAGCTTCACTCGACTCGATGGACGACGACAACCTGACCATGGCCGCCCTATGCAACGAAATCGGCCGACGGGCTCACGAGATGAAACGCTCGCTGAAAAACGACTATCGTATTGACGGGAGCGGCATTTGGATTGACGATCGGACCGTCGTCACCGATTTTCTTTTCTACGAAGGCATGATCGACCGTCTGGCGGCAGCCGCAACGGCACGCAGCCATTACTACCTGCTCCGCGAACAGCAGCGGTTACAAGAACAAGAGTTGCAGCGGGAGCGTGAAGCGCAAGCAGCCGAGGCCCGCCGAATCGCAGAGCGGCAGGCAGACATCGACCAGCTCAAAAAACGCATCAACCGCCAGCACAGCGACATCTTCTCAGCCTGCGACAGCCGGACCATCAAGGATAAAAGCCGTATACGTGAATATAAAAACCTATACTATGCTTACTTGGCTGTCTACAACCGTTACAACCTTTCTCAAGACGACATATCGGATATCTATTCAGCGCAGCTACATGAACTGGATTCCATGCAGCGGCATATGTTAGACAGCACCTTGAGTGACAACAACTACTCTTCGCGCATTGAACGCTTCCCCGAACAATTGCGCGACGCAGCCGGAATGGACTACACCGACATCGTCAGAGCCTACAACAAATATTTCGTCCATACGGCGGTGCCTGTCACATTCAACACCGTTGAAGAATACTACCGCTACACACGTGACCTGGATGATATACACCGTGTGCAGCAACACTATCTGGATGCTGTTGCCTTGAGAAAAACCATCGACCAAAACAGCCGCATCATCACACTGCAATATAAAAAGGCCTACCCGAACCCAGTGGCGGCCTACATGAAACTGCAGGAATCCTACAACTTCACCCCCGCATTCAACAACGAGTCTGATGCAGCGGTTTGCATTGCCGGCCTGAACGACTTTGTCGCCATGCAACATATTTACCTCAGATCTTTCGAGCGGTTGGACAGCATCGCTATGCGGGCGGACACAATTTACATGCGCTCACGCGGTGGATTGAGCGACATCCGGTCGGCATACCGGAAACTGGATTCGCCGGCCCAAGTGGCACCTTCATTCCGAAGCAGCACGCAAGCCCGGCCTTACGACAGCCTGCTCTGCGATTTCGAGCAGGTGCAACGGCTCTACTTTCGAATCATAGACCTTCGCACCGTCATAACAAAAAACGACAGCCGGATACTTCATGCCGGGAATTGTGAAAAAACACTGAAGAATCACTACCGTTCGGTCACCAAGCGGACTCCGTTCACACCCGATTTCAACAATGCACACGATGGAAATGAATTCGCGAAGAATCTGGCGCAATACATTGACTACCAAAACCTGTGCTTGCAAGCCATTGCCCAATGGGACACGATAGTCAACGACGAGGTGGAGATCAACGCTTACAGCAAGAGCCACCCCAACATCATCAATGTCTACAAAAGAGCCTTCAACAGCTACCGGATGGACAGAATATCCTCCGACGAGGACTTCCACCTGTATCAGAAACGGATAGACGCTCTCCGAAGCCTACAGCATATCATCATCGAGATATTGCGTTCAAACGATGTCGATGAAATCAACATTCGCATGAAAAACCTGCGTGACATCAATCAAATCAAACAGATTTTACGACTCGACTAAAATGCAACATAAAAAAAGAGCCGGCAGATTAACTGCCGGCTCTTTTTCATTATTTCACTGGCGGGGACGGCCGACCGGGTTATTGACTGCCGGGATTTGATTTTCATTCAAATTCAGCAACTGCCTGAGGGCGCTCACGTCCATCGTTACACGGGGCACAGTGGCCAGCTTGACGGATTCACAGTAGAGATTGATATTTTCCGACACGATGCCGGCATCTATATATCCCATCATCCTGGCATGCTCGTCGTTACGGCCGAAACGCTCCAAATCGATGACCATCAGCAATGTGACCGGTGCATCCAGCACAAACGTCTGACCAGCCCGTCTCACATCAGATGCAGGATGATGCAAAGCCGCCTCAGCCTTGCCGTTTTTGTCTTTCCGAACCTTCTTGCTTTTGATTTCAGTACGATCCTTAAGCGGCGCTGCATTGGAGACAAACAGTCCGCGGGCGTCCTTTTCACTAACCGGACGAAGGGCGTTTTTTTTAGGAAGATACTCGAAAACACCCTTCTCTGTAAAGACAAAGAGCCGGATCTCCTGCCGGTTCATGGCTGTGGGAGAGGTAATATGGTTTTCGTCACGCGACATGCCGCAAGCCGCCCAACAAAGCGTGCTAAGCTCCTCCATTGAGAGCGGATCCGGACTGTACTCGCGAACCGAATGACGCTCTTGCAAAGTGGTGATCATAGGCTTCGAATACTGAGTGAAATCCGGTTTCGGAAGCTCAATATCCTGGGCGTAAAGCCCCATTCCCGAAAACAGGGCGACGGCAAAAATAAAAACATTGGTTTTCATATTCTTTCTGAATTAAATAATTATAAAATACTCAAATGGCGCACCATCTCAAGACAAATCGCGACATCCGGTTATGTTTACGCATTGCTGCGTTCCGCAAGCCATTGCTCCAACTTGGCAACCATAGCTTCGGCACCGTCGAAAATTTCGCTGATATGGCTGGCGGCCATATAGGCCGGTGTCGTCAATACCCGATGCTCCTCGTCGACACAGACATCGTCGGGGGCGCAAGCCTCCACGCTGCAACCAAGCTGACGTGCCACATCGACAGGGGTGGACGACAGCGCACCAAGCGTAACTGTCACACCATAGCGACCTAAGACGCGTGCCAACAACATCGGAGCTATACACATGGCACAGATTGGCTTGTGTGCGCGGTACGTGTCCAGAATGGCATCATGCAGAGCGTCGACCACTTCCATTCGTGGCCCGTCATAGACATAGGTGCTCAAGTTGCGGGCTGCCCCCATGCCACCAGGCAACGCCAAAGCGTCATAGTCGGCGGATCTATAATCCGACAAAGGCAGAATGGCGCCCCGGCAGACCCGGGCCGACTCTTCGAAGATGTCACGTTGCTCGACATCAACCACCGCCCCCTCCTCGGCATCGTCATCCGTCTCTTTCCTGTCAAGATGGCTCACCACTTCAAACATCCCTTCCGGGGCAAAGCACTGGTATTGCCATCCACGACGGTCGATGGCAAGAAAAAGGGATAATGTCTCCTGCAGCTCACTGCCGTCGCGGTTGCCGCAGCCGGAAAGAACGATTGCTATCTTCATAATATTGGTGATTTATCTGGTTGTTCAAAAAATGAGAAAATCAAAACTGAATTAAAAAGAAGCTGCCAGGTGTCTCAACAGAGAGGCCTTGCAGCTTCTTACCCTTTTATTGAAAGGGGCCACTCTCAGCAGCCATCTTATCTGTTAAAGGCGTCGACAGAGTCCTTGATAAGTTGGAATGTAGCCTCAATGTCGTTGTCAAGACCCATGCTGAAGCGGATCAAGCCTTCGCTCATACCCATCTCCTTCTGGATATCTTCAGGCACCTCGCTTGATGTGGACTTACCGCTGTTGCTGAAAAGAGTCTTGAAATAGCCCAGCGAAACAGCAAGGTAGCCAACACCTTTCTCCTGCATCAGCTCCATGATTTTGCTGGCCTTATCGGCAGTGCCCATGTCAATGCTGATCATGCCGCCGAACCCGTAGCCTTCATTCATCATGCTCTTGAAAAGCTCGTGGTCAGGATGTTCGGGCAGACCGGGGTAATTGTATTTGAAACCCACCTCTTTAAAACGTTTGGCCAAGTACATGGCATTCTCACCATGCTTCTTCATACGGATGTGCAACGTGTGGAGATTCTTGTTGATAGAGGCGCTGCGCATCGGGTCAAGAACCGGTCCAAGCAACATGCAAGTGCCATTGTTGACATCGATGAGGCTGTTGATGTAAGCTGCACTGCCGCAGATGGCACCGGCCACACAATCGTTGGTGCCGTTGATATACTTGGTCATCGAATAAACTGTGACATCAGCACCGAGACGGCAAGGATTGAAAATCATCGGGGTGAAAGTGTTGTCAACGATCAGCTTAGCGCCCGCGGCATGAGCCATCTTGCTCAGTTCCGGCACATTGGCGATACGGAGCAACGGGTTGTTCATCGTCTCGGTATAAACCACCTTGGTGTTCGGGTGGGCGGCCAGCGCTTTGCGGACGGCGTCCAGATCCTGCATATTGACAAACGTCGTTTCGACGTTGAATTTCTTGAGATAGTTGGCCAAAAAGGCAAAGGTGCCGCCATAAGTGGTCATAGAGCTGATGATATGGTCGCCGGCCTTCACCTCATGAATCAATGCACAGGTGATGGCGGCCAGACCGGATCCTGTCACCCAAGCCGCCTCGGTGCCTTCCATGGCAGCCAGAGCCTGGCAGAGAGCCAGATTGGAGGGATTCCAGTGACGGCTGTAAAGGAAATAGCCTTCCGTTTCGCCATGGAAAGTCTCGGTCATCAGATGAGCCTCGGGAAAAGTGAAAGTGGCGGAGTCGCAAATAGCGGGGTTCACTCCACGGTTGGCGTCGCGTCCGTCCAGACGCTGGATTGCTGTTGCAGGATCAAATTTATTCATGGTTAGAAATATAAATGAATGGTTAAATGGATTGACTTCTTACAGAACAGTATGCAAATATACAAAATAAATTGCAATTGACAGCTTTTTCCTATCTTTGCAACCGTGAACGGACGAATGATACTATTCCCCGTGCCCATTGGCTGCGAAGACCTCTGCCGCTCGCTTCCGGGATGGAACCTGCAACAGCTGGAGGGGTGCCGGCATTTTATTGTCGAAGAAATACGCACGGCACGTCGCTTTCTGCGCCATGCGGGCTATCGACATCCGTTGGACGAAGATTTTTTCTACCTGCTCAACGAACACACTGCATCCTCTTGGCGCAGCGGCACCGGGACGGCTGATTTTGAATCCTGGATAGCCCGCATCGGCGACGGTGAAGATGTCGGTGTGTTGAGCGAGGCGGGGTTGCCGTGTGTAGCCGATCCCGGCGCACTGGCAGTAAAGTGGGCACACGAGCACAACGTGGAAGTCGTGCCGCTGGTAGGGCCTTCGTCATTGATGCTGGCGCTGATGGCCAGCGGACTCGACGGACAGAACTTCGTCTTCAACGGCTACCTGCCTGTCGACGCCGCACAGCGTGCCAAACGAATCCACGAGCTGGAACGCCGTATGCGCAGCGAACACCAGACGCAACTCTTCATCGAGGCCCCTTACCGAAACAACCAGTTGCTGGACGCACTCTGCAGCCTCCTGCAGTCCGAGACGCGGCTCTGCGTGGCTTGCGACCTGACACTGCCCTCACAACTGATTCGCACCCTCCCTGCCGGCAGATGGAAGTCCGAGCGCAGCAAGACAGACCTGCATAAAAGAAACACCGTGTTCCTTTTTGGAGAATAAGAACTGCCCGTATCGTGCAAAGGCGTACGAGAGGTCAAATCATCCGGAGAAACCCCACCTCCTTTGCAGTCAACTCACGGTAGCGGCCACGGGGAAGATCTTTTTTGGTAAGCCCGGCAAAAGCAACACGGTCAAGCTTACGGACCTCATAGCCCAAGTGCTCAAAGATGCGGCGCACAATACGGTTGCGTCCCGAGTGAAGCTGCACACCGAGGATGCGCTTATCGTTCAAACCCTCTACATATTGAATATCATCCACCTGAATGGGGCCGTCGTCCAACTCCACGCCGTCACGGATTTGACGCATGTCGGCCGCCACAAGCGGACGGTCGAGTTCGACCTGATACACCTTGTAGACTCTCGATGAAGGGTGCGTTAACTTGCGAGCCAGTTCGCCATCGTTAGTGAACAGCAGCAATCCCGTCGTGGCACGGTCCAGGCGCCCCACAGGATAGATTCGTTCCGTGCAGGCACCGTCAATAAGCATCATCACCGTCTTGCGCTCCTGCGGATCATCAACAGTAGTGATATATCCTTTGGGTTTATTGAGTAAGAAATAGCGTAACGGCTCGCTGCGCAATGTTTCTCCGCCATAATTCACCACATCGCCAGGCTGTACCTTATAGCCCATTTCGGTGACCACCTTGCCGTTGACGCTGACCCCTCCTGCCGCGATCAACACGTCAGCCTCGCGGCGCGAGCAGATGCCGGCATGGGCAATATACTTGTTCAACCGCATTTCCTCAGTATCGGACACCTTGGATTTTGACTGCGGACGGTTCGTCGCCTCACGGGGCTTTGGCGCGCGGGACTTGGTGTCTCGAGGCATTGTCGCACGGGGCTTTGCCGCACGAGGCCGTGCAGCAGATCCGTTCGCATTGTCGTCGGCTGCACGCCCGCTGGCTCGGCGCCCCTTCGGTGTAACTTGTTTTTCCGTCACCTTGCGGTTGTTCGACATCTGGCGGGAATCCTTACGTCGGTTTTCCCCACCTCTTTTATCGTTTCTTTCTGATTTCATCATACTTTTCAATCGTATATGCAGTGCGTCAAATCGGGACGAGGTCTGCAAACTGTTTCAAATTGCCACACGATGTGTGTGACGGGAATGGATTAGTGTTCAGTCACGCTCTTCGCGGCCATTGTTTATATTATTATCACGCATCCACTGCTGCATGGCTTCGACCACTCGCACATTGCCGCCAAACTTACGGGTGTAAGGGCCCGCATTTTCGACGGCTTGGGTGTCGAGCACCTGATGCACCTCCCGCGCCATCAGCATAAAAATAAAGAGCTTACGCTCCTGCAGCCAGCGCAATGCCGTGGCATCTTCGCGACAGGCCAAAGCGAAAACCAGGTTGACCGGCGTACAGGCCCGGGCCATCCACTGCCGGGCCTCCACCTCGCCGTCGATAGCATTGCTCAATATAGCCAGCCAGGCACAGTCATGCTGAAACAACCACACCATCGCCTCCTCGTCGCCCCGGATGGCATTGCTGAACGCCGCAAGTTCGGGGTAGCCGCCCTGCAACAGCCAATGGAAAAAATCCTTACGCCCGGCAATACTCTTGGTGAGAGCCGCCAAAATCTTCACATCATATTGTTCAAGGCCAGACAAAAGATTCTCAAACATTTTTACCGCAATTTGGCACCCAATTGCGACTCAAGATTTTTCCTGATACGCTCCATTACGCCGTCAATCTGTTTATCTGTCAATGTCTTGTCCGGACTTTGCAGGACAAAGCTGACGGCATAGGACTTCATGCCGGCGGCAATGCCCTTGCCATCGTAGACATCAAAGAGGCCCACACGCCGCAACAACTTCCGCTCGGTAGCATAGGCCACCTGTTCAATCTGCTCGAAGGTAACCGCATTGTCCAGCACCAGCGCCAAATCGCGCCGCACCTCGGGGAATCGTGGTATATCACAATATGTCACCTCTTTCGAAGGATAACTTTTGAGCAACAAATCCCAGTCAATGTCGGCATAAAAGACCGGCTGTTTGCAATCCAACAGATTCAGCGACTGCTTACTGACGACACCCATGCTGAGCAAACGCTTCCGGCTGTCGCGGAACAGAAAATCCACACCGTCGGAGAGGTAGCCACAAGTTGTAGGCCGTGACTCCAAACACGAGATATTGACACGCATACGACGCAAGATATTCATCACATACGACTTCAAGAAGAAGAAATCGGTGGGAGTATGCGCCACCTTCCAGCTCTCCGCATACTGATCACCCGTCATCCACAGCGACAGGTGCCGGGTTTCGACATAGCGTTTGGTGACCGGCTGCGAAAGGTCGTCGGCACACTCCGCATTGCGGCTGTAAGAACGGCCGAACTCATACAGCCTCTGGTCCAGGATGCGGTGGTTGAGGTTGCGCACCACACATTCGAGTCCGCCATAGAGCAACGTCTGCCTCATCACATTGAGTTCCTTGCTCAACGGGTTGACCACCGCCACACATGCATCTTCGGGGAAATCGGCATTGCCGGTATAATATGCCGACTTGGTGAGCGAATTGTTCATAATCTCCGAAAAGCCGTTGTCGCTCAAGTAGTCGCTGACAACATTCTGCAATCGGCGCGGGTTGGGCTTGCTGCTATAAGAGAGACAGCTGTTCACCCGCTCGTCGACATGAATATTATTGTAGCCGTAAATGCGCATAATCTCCTCAACAATGTCGCACTCTCGCGTCACATCAGCCTTGCAGGTCGGCACCCGCAGTGTCATGCCTTCGGCATCTTCACGCGCTATCTCGATGTCGAGCGAAGTGAGGATAGTGCGTATGCTTTCAACCGGAATCTCCTGCCCCGCCAAATCGAAGACCCGGCGGAAACTCACCTCCACCATAGGTTTCTCTATCGGCTGCGGGTAGAGGTCGACCATCGCTCCGCACACATCGCCGCCGGCCAGCTCCCGAACAAGCTTCACCGCGCGGCGCAACGCCCACTCAGTGATATTGGGATCGCAGGTACGTTCGTAGCGGTAGCTGGCGTCCGTCTTCAACGTGTGGCGCTGGCTGGTCTTGCGGATGCTGACAGGGTTGAAGTAGGCACACTCAAGAAAAACATTGCGCGTCTCCATCGTCACACCGCTTTTCTGTCCGCCGAAGACACCGGCAATACACATACCTTCGTGTTCGTCGCAAATCATGAGGTCGCGCTTGTCCAGTTCACGTTCCACACCGTCGAGCGTGACAAACTTGGTGCCTTGCGGCAGACAGCGCACAACGACATGGCCGCCCCCAATCCGGTCGGCATCGAAAGCATGCAGCGGCTGCCCCACCTCCATCATGACAAAGTTGGTGACATCGACTATATTGTTAATCGGACGCAACCCCACGGTGCGCAGGCGGTCCTGCAGCCACTGGGGGCTCTCCCCCACCCTGACGTTGCGTAGCGTGATACCCGTGTAGCGTGGGCAAAGGTCCGCATCCTCGACAGTGACCTTGATGGCCTCGCCAGCGGTTGTGGGGGTAAGGTCGTCAGCCACCTCCGGCCATTTCAACTTGAGATGCATTCCCTCGCGGGTGTTGCGCACCGCCACCACATCGCGTGCCACGCCGATATGCGATATAGCGTCCATGCGGTTGGCGGTGATGGCCACATCGAGCAGACAGTCATCCTTCACTCCGAAATACTCCTTGGCCGGCATTCCCACAGGGGCGTCGGCCGGCAGCACCATAATGCCGTCGTGGTCGTGACCCAGCTGCAGCTCGTCGGCAGCGCAGAGCATACCCTCGCTGACGGCACCGCGCAACTTACCTTTCTTGATTTCATAAAACTCCGTGTCGGAAGTATAGATTTTGGCACCGATCCGGGCGCACACCACCTTCTGACCGGCGGCCACATTAGGGGCGCCACAGACAATATTGAGCGGACGCTCGCCGCCCACGTCGACAGTGGTCAGGTGCAGATGGTCGCTGTCGGGATGCGGCTCGCAAGTCATCACCTGCGCAATCACCACATGCTCCAGACCACCCTTGACTGTCTCCACTTTCTCCCGGCTGTCCACCTCCAGGCCGCTAAAAGTCAACAGATCGTCGAGTTGCTCGGGCGTCATATCGCCCAAATCCACATACTCTTTTAGCCAATCGAATGAAATATTCATTATTATCTATTATTGAATCAATAATTGCAAATTATACTTTAAAATGGAAGTTCATCATACACATCTTCTTCACATACAGCACAAGCCTGTTGATGTGTTTCTGCGCGGGCAATGTCTTTTATTTTGGACCGGTACTCATTGTAGGTGCAGATATTATCAATCTCTTGTCGACGATTCTTACTTATATCTGCAAATTCTGTCTCTTTTTCTATGCCAAGAAACCGACGACCAATAAGATTTGCAGCAATGCCCGTGGTCGAAGATCCCGAAAACGGGTCAAGCACCCATGCATTTTTTTCCGTCGATGCAAGGATAATACGCGTCAGAAGTGAGAGTGGTTTTTGCGTGGGATGTTTGCCACACGACTTCTCCCATGGCGCGATAGCTGGTAAACGCCACACATCGGTCATCTGCTTGTCGTCATTGAGATGCTTCATCAACTCGTAGTTAAAATGGTGCGGACGCTTCGCACTCTTACGTGCCCAAATGACAAATTCGGTGGAATATGTGAAATAGCGACACGAGATATTTGGTGGAGGGTTGGTCTTCACCCAAGTCACCACATTAAGAATCTTGAAACCCAACTCGGTGAGGCTGTTGGCGACGGAGAAAATATTGTGATATGTTCCGCTAATCCAAATTGAACCGTCCTCTTTCAGCTTGTCGCGGCACAGACTAATCCACCGTTTGTTGAATTTGTCAATATCTTGTTGCGAACCGCCGCGATCCCATTCTCCTTTATTCACGCTGACAATCTTTCCCGATTGAACCGAAATGCCGTCGTTGGAGAGGAAATAAGGAGGGTCGGCAAACACCATGTCGAATTGGAAATTGAACTGCGGCAACAACTCAAAACAGTCGCCGTTCAACAAGGTGAAGTCTCGGTCGTCGGAACGATAATATGGCTTTATGCTATTCATTGTTTTTCTTCGGGAACAGGCAGTCCAAGTTCCTGTAAAGGAATATAATTGTAATAGTAACGACAACCAACACTGATAATGTAGTCACGCACATCCTTGTACTGCTCCTGTTTAAACCAATCGTCAAGAATATAAAAGAACTCAACCTTGTAATTCAGCTCCGAGAACAACTTAATGTATTGCTTCTTCTTGAAATCACAAGTTTGCAGCTTCTCGTCAACGCTTCCTGCCACTTGCTGGTGCTTCACCTCAATGATGAAAACCGTGTTGTTAATGATGACATATATACAATCATCGGGCAACAATTTCTTCGATAAATGTCTTTTCCAATCCACACCGTTTTCTTCAAGATACTTGTACAACTTATGCTTCTTGAAAAGACGGGCGATAAGCTCTCCGCGATAAAAGACTCTGCCGTCATCCACAAAATAACCCACCTGATTATCGAGGAATGTTGCAAGCTCAACCTTGCCTTCGTATATCAATCCTGTTTTGGTGTTTCCACCGCCTTTACCTCCTATAACCATAACTCTTTACTTCATCTTCGCCCAGCTGTCTTTCAGTGTGCAGGTGCGGTTGAAGACCGGGTGGCCGGGGGTGGAGTCACGATCGACGCAGAAATACCCCATACGCTCGAACTGGTAGCGGACGATACCGTCTTTCCACTTTCCACTTTCCACTTTCCACTCGCCGAGGGAGGGTTCGCACTTGGCGGTGACCACATGAAGGCTGTCGGGGTTCAGATTGTCGAGGAAGGTCTTGCCTTCAGGGCAGTCGTCCGGGGCCTCGACAGCAAAGAGACGGTCGAACAGGCGCACCTCGGCGTCGACAGCTGTGGCGGCGTTGACCCAATGGATGGTGCCTTTCACCTTGCGCCCGTCGGGCGCGTCGCCACCGCGCGTGGCGGGGTCGTAGGTGCAATGGATGCAGGTGATGCGGCCGTCGGCATCCTTCTCGACAGACTGTGCGGTGACGAAATAGGCGTAGCGCAGTCGCACCTCCTGGCCGATGGCCATGCGGAAATATTTCTTGGGAGCCACCTCCATGAAGTCGTCGCGCTCGATGTAGAGTTCTCGACTGAACGGCACCTCGCGGGTGCCGTCGGCTTCGCATTCGGGATTGTTGACAGCCGTCAGCATCTCGGTCTGTCCATCGGGATAGTTGTCGATGACCACCCTGACAGGGTCGAGCACCGCCATACGGCGCTGTGCCGCCTTGTTCAAATGCTCGCGCAAAGAGAATTCCAACAACGAATAGTCGATGATATTGTCACGCTTGGCCACACCGATGCGGTCGCAGAAAGCCTTGATACTCTCGGGCGTATAGCCACGGCGGCGGAAACCGCAGATGGTCGGCATGCGGGGGTCGTCCCAGCCGCTGACGTAGTTCTCCTTGACGAGTTGCAGCAACTTGCGCTTGCTCATCACCATATAATTGATATTGAGGCGGGCGAACTCGTACTGATGGCTGGGAAAGATACCCAACTGCTGGATAAACCAATCGTAGAGCGGACGGTGGATGTCGAATTCCAGCGTACAGATGCTGTGGGTGATATTTTCAATGCTGTCGCTCTGGCCGTGAGCGTAGTCATACATGGGATAGATGCACCATTTGTCGCCTGTGCGGTGATGCGAGGCGTGGAGGATGCGGTACATGATAGGGTCGCGGAACATCATGTTGGGGTGCGCCATATCGATTTTGGCCCGCAACACTTTGGCGCCGTCGGGAAATTCGCCGGCTTTCATACGACGGAACAAGTCGAGGTTCTCCTCCACCGAACGGTCGCGGCAGGGACTGTTCTTGCCTGGCGAAGTCACTGTGCCGCGGCCCTCGCGAATTTCGTCGAGCGACTGGTCGTCGACATAGGCCAGACCTTTCTGTATCAGCACCTCGGCCCACTCGTATAGCTGGTCGAAATAGTCGGAGGCATAGCGTTTCTCCACCCAGTCGAAACCTAACCAGTGGATGTCTTCCTGAATCGAGTCGACATACTCGGTGTCTTCCTTGACGGGGTTTGTGTCGTCGAAACGCAGGTTCGTCTTGCCGCCATACTTCTTCGCCAGTCCGAAATTAATGCAGATCGACTTGGCGTGGCCGATATGCAGGTAGCCGTTGGGTTCCGGCGGGAAACGGGTCAGAATCGACTTGTGACGTCCCTCGCGCAAATCGTTTTCGATGATTTCCTCCAGAAAGTTGAGGCTCTTTTCAGCAGATAATTCTTCCATAACAGGGTTTCAGTTGAAAGTGCGACACACATGTGTCAATAATACATTCTGCAAAAATACAAAAAAAACAACAACCATCCGGCGCAATGCCACCGACTGCTACCAAAGGAAATTGTCGTAGGGGAAACGGCGGCTATGAATCTGCCGCACGGTATGATAGAGCACATCACGCAGCGCGTCGATGCCGTCGCGCTTGTGCGCACTGACAAAAAGCGCGGCGGTGTCGGGCATGGCTGCCACCTGCTCCTGCCAGTAGGCCTCCCAGTCGTTGAGCGACCAATTGTCACGTGAGACAGGTGTGAGGTCATCGGGATCCTTGGGCTGAAAGCGAAAAGCGTCGCATTTGTTGAAGAGCAGCAACGTGGGTTTGCCGGCGGCGCCGATCTCGGCCAAGGTGGCGTTGACTGACTGTATCTGTTGCTCGAACGAGGGGTGGGAGATATCGACCACATGAATCAAGATATCCGCTTCGCACACCTCGTCCAGCGTAGACTTGAACGATTCGACCAGACCGTGAGGCAACTTCCGGATAAAACCGACCGTATCGGAAAGCAGAAAGGGCAGGTTGCCGATGACGACCTTGCGCACGGTGGTGTCGAGTGTGGCAAAGAGCTTGTTTTCGGCAAAGACGTCGCTTTTGCTTATCAGATTCATCAACGTCGACTTGCCCACATTGGTATAACCGACCAAAGCCACCCGCACCAGTGCCTCACGGCTTTTGCGTTGCTGCACTTTCTGCCGGTCGATAGAGGCCAGACGCTCTTTGAGCAGCACAATCTTCTCGGTGATAAGCCGGCGGTCGGTCTCGATCTGCGTCTCGCCGGGGCCGCGCATGCCGATGCCGCCGCGTTGCCGTTCCAGATGGGTCCACATGCGGGTTAGGCGCGGAAGCATATATTGCAACTGGGCCAGCTCCACCTGTGTCTTGGCGGTGCTGGTGCGCGCCCGCTTGGCGAAAATATCAAGAATCAGAGTGGTACGGTCGAGTATACGGCATGAAAAGTCACGTTCCAAATTGCGCAACTGAGTGGGTGTCAACTCATCGTCGAAAACGAGCATATCGGCATCCAGCGCCTGCTTAAACTCTTTCACCTCTTCGATTTTTCCACTTCCGATATAGGTGCGGCTGTCGGGGCGCGGCAGCCGCTGCATCACCTGTCGGACCGCCACTCCGCCGGCGGTGTCAAGCAGAAAGGCCAATTCGTCGAGACTCTCCTGACAACGCTCCACCTCCGACTGTGCCGTGCAGACGGCGACAAGGATGGCACGTTCGGGTTGCGGCGAATTGTCGACAGTATTGCGCTCACGCCGCGACAGACGAGGCTCCGGGACCTCCACATCGTCGTGGGAGTTACGCCACTTGCCTTGGTTCTGTTTATAATTCGTAATATTCACCTCTTTCGTAACCGATTGTAAATAAAATTCATTTTCATTTTAAACTGACACCGATAGTATACCTATAAAAAAACGCATCACATCAAAGATGGCACACATTCTCCGAGGAACACTGCAAAGGTATAATAAAAAACAGACATCAGCAATTTGCTTCAATTATCTTTTATTTATCCAAACCATTTTTAAGCGAGTCCTTAATATGTCATCGGAATGATTCTGCGGAATGTGATGTTGTCACTTCCTGCTGCGCACAAGCGGAGCGTGTTGCAAGTATGCCGTCACGGTTGGGCCAAACCGCCAAACCGAGTGCCCGAATCGGGCCGAACACATCTTCTCAATCAGCAAAACGGCTCTGCCCGTGCCGTTCCACGGCATTGCGCAGCACCTCTTCCAGCTGTCCGACGTAGCGCTCCCAACTATAGTTTCGATGCACAAAGTCATAGCCTGCCTGTGCCAGCGCCTGGCGTTGCGAGTCGTGTTCCAGCAATTCGATAATATGGTCTGCAAAGTGGTATGGGTCGGATGCAACGAGCAATTCTTGTCCGTCGACGGCATGCAGCGAGTTGTTGGCAATCGGGGTTGTAATACACGGTATCTGCATAGCCATCGCCTCGAGAAGTTTGTTTTGCAGTCCGGAGCCCGTCTGCATAGGAGCGGCAAAAAGACGGGCCTGAGCATAAGATTCCCGTATGTCAGGCACCCACCCAGACACCGTGACACGCTCCGAGGCCAGACGCATCACAGCCGGCTTCGGCGAGGTGCCGGCAAGCAGGACTCGTGTTTGCGGACGGCGTTGCCAAACGAGAGGCATGACACGCTCCACCAGAAAGTTCGCCGCACGAACATTGGGCTCGTAAGACATATTGCCGCAGAAGACCACGTCGTAACATTTCTCCACCTCGGGCATGGGATGGAAAAACTCCAAATCAACACCATTCGGAATGATACAGATATTGCCGTTTTTCTTGTGAGGGATAGCCTCGCTGTCGGCGTCGGAGATGATGGTCAGCGCGTCGAAGATTTTAAAGGCGTTATATTCACTGCTGCGAAGCATCTTGAACTCAAAATGGAGTACATAGTGCCACAGACCGCGGGAGCAATCCATACGACGCTCTGTGTTCATAGACAGGGCATCCTGAAAATCCATCACCTTAGGTATCGGCGACCGGCTGACAAGCGTCATCGTGCGGACCATCTGGCTATAGATAACGTCGGGGCATACACGCCGTTCAAAAGCCTTGTAACGTTTACGGGCACGCTGCGAATCCCAGTAGCCTATCTGCAAAGACTTTGCATACAAATAATTGCGGACAACATTTTTATAGTTTGCCAGACGCGGTGAGTTGACAATACATATCTCTTTGCAATAGGGGCGGAGCTGGTCGACATACCAGGCGGCGACCTTGTTGTGCGACACCGCGAAAAGATAAACTTCGTGGCGCTGGGAGAGGATGCGTATTTGATGATAGGCCCGCAACTTGTCGCCTTTATCCAAGGGGTAAGGGAATCGCGGCAAAACTACCAATATCTTCATAGGGAGTAGAAATTAAAAAGGAAGGGTGGGATTAAATCGACATATTATTATTGAAGACACGAATGCGACACTCTTTTCGGTTCAAAACATCGAAGTCTGGGTACCTTCGGCGTAGCCCATGTGTTCGTCCGGAGGCATATCCGGCGCGTCGGCGCCAGGCTGTCCGTCAGCCTCGTCGTCATCAACTGGTTCCGGTTCCGGCAAGGGGTCGAGCCAACGGAACTCCGACACCTCTGCAGCCGTAAGGCGCTTGCCTTTGGCCTTGAAGCCTTTGACGGCAATAAACTCCGACACCTCGACAATTTCCTGCGCAATTTTTTTTCCGGATGCAGGATTATAGCACATCTCCAACCGCGGGAACGTATCGAGAGAATAAGTCACGAGCGTGTCGCCGTTTTCCACATCAATGCAAGAGGTCTTTTTGTCTGTCGCATCCGAGCAGAGGAATCGCTTGATGTAATAACTGCCTTGCGACGCCTCGCGGTATACGGCGGTGACAATCTGCCGGCTGCTGAACTTGCGTATTTCCACCAAATCGTCGTCGAAATGGCTGGCAAGATCAAATCCAACCTGGCGAATAACACCGGACTGCGTGAGAGTGAATATCTTGTCGGCACCTTTAAACTCGCCGAGATAGCGGCCTGCCTCGTTGACATTGAGCCGCTTGACGCTTTCGTCAAACCAGATTTTGCGTGCCCCCAAGGTGGAGACCCCCTCCCCTTTCAAGTTGATGTGGCGCACCGCGTTGCGTGTCAATATATTTCCCATTGACTGACGGCCTTTGATCGCCAGGGTGGCGAAATCGAAGTCAAAGCTGACCTTCTTCAGCTTGGGCTTGCTGACATGGTGCACCGTCACCACTTCCGCTTCGCCGTTGGGGTTGGCCGTAAAATAGAGGACCTTGGTGCCCTTGGCGCCCTTGGTCAAGGCGTAATCCTTATCGCGGGTTATGCCGACAACAGAGAAACGCTTGACATAGATAAAGCCGAAAGCGCCGTCTCGATATATCATGTTATACACCGTGCGTTCATCCTTCTTACGGAAGACCGAAACATAGAGCAGTTCCGTACACTCCTTGCTTCCCACAAAAACCTTTTCCTGCACCTTGGTCACCATCATGGTGCCGTCGGTGCGGAAAACAATAATGTCGTCCAAGCGGGAACATTCGCATACAGCCACAACCCCCTCGTCACGTTTCAACCCGTAGCCGGCAAATCCTGTCTTGGCGTTGACATAAAGTTTCTCGTTCGCCACCGCGACAGACACCGCCTGGATATCCTCAAAGCTGCGTATCTCCGTCTTGCGCTCACGACCTTTGCCGTATTTCTCAAGTATATGCTGGAAATAGCTGACAGCATAGTCCACAAGATGCCCCAAGTGATTACGCACCTCATCCATAGTGGACTCGATTTTGGCGATTTCCTCCTCCGCCTTTTTGATGTCAAACATAGATATCTTGCGCACCGGTTTCTCGCAGAGTTTGAGCACATCGTCGCGCGTAATATCTTTTTTAAACATGTCGCGGTACGGATCGAAAGCCCGTTCAATGCCGGTCACCTGTGTGTCCCAACTGGCAAAGCCGCGCTTCTCCAAGACCTTATAAATACCTTTCTCGAAAAACAGTTTCTCCAGCGACACCCAATGCCAACGATCCTCCAGCTCGCCAAGTTGGATAAGCAGTTCCCTGCGGAGCAGCTCCTTTGTTCGCATTGTAGAGTGCCGCAAGATTTCGCTCACCGTCATAAAGACAGGCTTGTTATCGACAATGACACAGGTCTGCGGCGAAAAACTCACCTGACAGCTGGTGAAAGCATACAAAGCATCGATCGTCTGGTCCGGTGAGATGCCGGATGGCAGGTAGACGACGATCTCCGCCGTGGCGGCAGTGTTGTCTTCCACCTTCTTGACTTTTATTTTGCCCTTTTCGTTAGCCTTGACAATGCTGTCCTGAATGTCACCGACCGTGACGCCATACGGAATCTCGGTTATAATAATCGCCTTGCGTTTCTCATCATAGTGCATCTTGGCGCGGATGCGCAGGCGGCCGCCCAAGGCGCCGTCGTTATAACGAGACACGTCGATCATGCCGCCCGTAGGAAAATCAGGATATATCTCAAAAGGTTCCTCGCGCAGGATGTTGACCGAAGCCTCCAGCAACTCGCAGAAATTGTAGGGCATAATGACGGACGTCAACGTCACCGCGATACCTTTGGTGCCCTGCGAGAGCAGTAGCGGGAATTTGATAGGCAACGTGTCCGGTTCTTGGTTGCGGCCGTCGTAACTGGGCTTCCAATGCGTCGTCTTGGCGTTGAACACCACATCCTTGGCAAACTTGGAGAGACGCGCCTCAATATAACGGCCGGCTGCCGCGTCGTCGCCAGTGAGGATATTGCCCCAGTTTCCTTGACAGTCGATGAGCAGATCCTTCTGCCCCATGTTGACAAGTGCGTCCTTGATAGAGGCGTCACCATGGGGGTGATAGGCCATCGTGGCGCCCACGATGCTCTGCACCTTATTGAAGCGGCCGTCATCCATCTCATTCATGGCATGCAAGATACGACGCTGCACAGGCTTCAGCCCGTCGTCTATGTGCGGCACCGACCGGTCCAATATCACATCCGAGGCATAGTCCACCCAATAGTCGCGGAACATCGCTCCGAGAGAGAGTGTTCCGCCTTCCTGATTCGACGCAGGTTCCGCCTGCAGAACAGAAGGTTCGGGGGTTTCTTCTTTCATAATAGGTGCAAAATTACGAAATAAAACGGCATCGGGGCCTCCCCTTGCGTCCTTTTTATCAACTGATTTTTCATCCTGACACGGCCAACCGTCCGCTCATCTTCTTCCGCCATCTCCGCGCCGCCACCGGAAAAAACGTAAAATATGCTTCGTCGGGCTTTGTTGTGCACCGCGCCAAACTGTAATTCCGATTTCCATTCCCGTTTCTTGACACTTTTTCGTACCTTTGCATAATTTCATCGGTTTATCATGTCAGATATCATCAACATTTTGCCCGAGAGCGTCGCCAACCAGATTGCCGCCGGTGAGGTGGTGGACAGACCTGCATCGGCAGTGAAAGAGCTGATGGAGAACGCCCTCGACGCAGGTGCCACCCACATACAACTGATAGTGAAAGACGCGGGACGCACGCTGATACAAGTTGTCGACGACGGTTGCGGCATGAGCGAGGGCGACGCCCGGCGATGTTTTGAACGCCATGCCACTTCGAAAATCCGCCAGGCAAACGACCTCTTCGCGCTCCACACCATGGGATTCAGAGGCGAAGCCTTGGCCGCCATCGCCGCCATCGCGCAGGTCGAACTGCAAACGCGCACGCACGACAACGAGCTGGGCACCGCCGTCACCGTCGAAGGCGGGCGCATCCTGAATCAAAGCGCCTGCAGCACCGCGCCCGGCACCTCCATATCGGTCAAAAATCTATTTTTCAACGTACCGGCCCGCCGCAATTTTCTCAAACGCGACAGTGTCGAGCTGAGCCATATCGAGGAGACATTCCGACGCATCGCACTGGCACATTGCGACGTAGCCTTCAGTTTTTACAGCAACGACCGGCCGCTCTATGAGCTGCGTGTCGCCAACCTGGCCCAACGCATCACCCATCTGTTCGGCGACGCCTACAAGGAGCGTCTATACTACATTGAAGAGCACAGCGACATTGTGTCGCTGCACGGCTACGTCGGCAAAATCGACTTTGCACGGCGCACCCGTGGCGACCAGTATCTTTATGTCAACGGGCGATTCATCAAACACCCGTCTCTCGGCGCCGCCATCGAGAAAGCCTATGCCGACCTGATTCCCGACCGCCACTATCCCGGCTATTTTGTCATGCTCGAAGTCCATCCGGACCGCATCGACGTCAACATCCACCCCACCAAAACCGAGGTCAGATTCATCGACGAGCACGCCATCTTCGCCATCCTGCGTGCCGCCGTCAAGAAAGCCTTGGGGCTATACAGCCTGGACAGCAGGATTGAGTTCGACCCCTCGACCGAAATCGATTTTTCACCGGCGCCGGCAGGCTATATCCCGCACGAGCCAAAAATCCAATACAACTCGGCCTACAACCCATTCAACGAACATCGCTCCGCCGGTGGCGGCAGGCAGCAGTGGGAGAACTTTTTCGACGAGGAGGACAAGTCCTCCGCCCATGAACCGGCGCCACAGCTCCAGTTGCCGCCACAAGAGCCCGTCCAACCCGCAACATGCATCCAGGTCGGTGGCCGGTGGATTGTCGGTGCGCTACCCTCCGGGCTGCTCATCGTCGACCAACAGCGGGCGCACGAACGGATTCTTTACGAACGCTACTGCGCACGGAACGACGACGCCAGCCCGCAACAGCTGCTCTTCCCCGTCACCTGCACATTCTCGCCGGCCGATGCCGAAATACTCGCCGAATTGCTGCCCGCCTTGCGGCGGCAGGGCATCATTGCCGAACCGTTCGGACGCAACAGTTATGTCGTCAGCGCCGTACCCGACAACGGCTGTGAGCCGCAGCTGCAGCAACTCCTGCAAGAAACGATAGCCGATTACAAGGCGTCGCTCATGCAACCCGCCGACAAAGACCCGCTATGTCTGGCGCTGGCCCGGCGCATGGCTGTACAGCAGGGAGTCACGCTCTGCCAGGAAGAAATGCAGCAAATCGTCGCCGACCTGTTCCGATGCCAGACACCGCAATACAGTCCCTCCGGCCAGCGTTGCATGGCAGTGCTCTCCGACCAAGAGCTGACCGAAGTCATCAACACCCGATAAACCCGTCATCAATCCCAAATCCCCATGGCACAATATCAACCCCAGGCATTCCGCATGCTCCCGACAGGAGTCAAACATCTGCTCCTCATCAACCTGCTCGTATTCCTGTCCACCCTGTCGCTTGAACGCTACGGCTTCTACAACATCACCAACGCCATGGCGTTATGGTCATTACAGAGCGGCCATTTCAGCATCTGGCAGCCGTTCACCTACATGTTCATGCACGCCAGCTTGGATCATATTTTCTTCAACATGTTTGCCCTCTGGATGTTCGGATGCATCCTTGAGAACTATTGGGGCACACGCCGGTTTCTGGTCTACTACCTCGTCTGCGGCATCGGTGCGGCCCTGATCAACCTTCTTGTCGCCCCGGCCGGCCCCACCGTCGGCGCCTCCGGTGCCGTCTACGGCATCCTGCTCGCTTTCGGGATGACCTTCCCCAACGAATACATCTACCTCTACTTTTTGTTCCCCATCAAAGCCAAGTGGTTTGTCATCGGCTATGCCGCCATTGAACTGTTCGAAGGGGTCTTCCGTTCCGCAGACGGCATCGCCCATTTCGCCCACCTCGGCGGGATGCTTTTCGGGCTGCTGCTCATCCTCTGGTGGCGCCGGCACCCGTTCCGGATGTAGCGTCCACGGACCACTTTCAAAAAAAAAGCGTACCTTTGCACAATCAACCCGCAACACATCCACGGAATGTAGACCACAGGCCACAAAGTCCAATAAAACAGAAGGGAGGAACCCATGATAGAGAGTATCCGCTATCAGCATTTGAAATGGCAGCACATCACCAATCCCAGTGAAGACGACTATGACTACCTGTTGGAGCAATACCATTTCCACCCTCTCGACATCGAAGACTGCCGTGGCACCAACCAACGTCCGAAAATAGACGAGTACGATGACTACTACTTCCTCATTCTCCACTTTCCCTACTTTGACAAAGGCAATAAATTCATCCGGGTCCGTGAGGTGAAAATCTTTTGGGGCCGTGATTACATCATCACCATCGGGCGCTCCCATTGGGTTGTCAAAAAACTCTTCGACGAAATTCAGGAAGACCTTGCCGAAGGCAATGAAGAGGTGGCCTTGAAGCTAACCTCCAGCGACATACTTCTCTACCACATACTCGACCGGCTCATGCGCGAGACCTACACACTCGTCATGCGTGTGGGTGCCGAAGTCGAACTCATCAACTACGACATCTTCAACAAAAAGGCGCAAAGCATCATTGAGCTCATCTCCGTGACGCGCCGCAACACCATTCTGCTCAACACCACCTTCAAACCCCAGCTGCGCGTGTTGCACATGTTCGAAAGCGGCGGAATCAAAGGCTTCGTCAACCCCGACGACATGGACATGGAAGACTATTGGGGCAACATTCTCGACCAATACCAAAAGATGTTCGACTCCATCGAAGATTACGGCGAATTGGTCGAAGGTCTCTCCAAAACATTCGACTCCCTGCAGGCCAACAAGACCAATGAAATAATGAAGGTGCTTACCTACTTCAACACCGTGATGCTGCCCCTCACCGTGGTCACCGGCATCTTCGGCATGAATGTAGACTTCCCCTTTGTCACCAACGTCCGCGCCTTCTGGACCATCGTTTTTGCCATGATTCTCATCACGGCAGGTCTCATCGTCTTCTTCCGCCGCCAGACCCGCAGATAATCATTAGATAATCATTATCGAACAGCCCTGCCTCCCGAGACCTGTTAATAACTTTTCATCCCGCGCGAAAGTTTTTTTTCTACTTTTGTAAGTCAGAGCGTCCCGTCCGGACGTAAACATAGAATAAAAAAACAAAAAACATTATGGAAATCACAGGAAGGCTTATCCGCATATTGGCAGAAACCCGTGGTGAATCAGCCCGTGGCCCTTGGGTCAGAGGCGGCTTTGTCATCGAGACCGAGGGGGACTATCCCCGCCAAGTGGCATTCGACTGTTTCGGAGAAGACCGGGTGGCCATGGTCAAAAACATCCCCATGAACAGTCCCGTCATCGTGCGTTTCAACCCCGAATCACGCGAATTCAACGAAAAGTGGTACACAAACCTGCGCTGCAGCAACGTGCAGCAATACGTTCCCGGACAGATGCCGGCACCCGCCACCGGCTACTCCTATGCCGCAGCCTCCACAGCGGCACCGGCCACACCCGCCGCTGCTCCCGCTCCGGCGGCAAGCCCGGCACCTTTTGCGTCGGCTCCCGCCGCCGAGATGCCCAATTCGAGCGACGACCTGCCCTTTTAACGACAAGGAGCCGCCGAAAGGGTCCGTCAAACGAGGAACTCCAGCGGACGCCTTTCGAAAACAGCAGTGTGCAACCATTGTGCCACAACCCGTCAACCCATGGACAAGACAACACTCCGGCGTGAAATAAGGGCGGCAAAAAAAGCCGTCCCTTTTCATGAGAAAGCACAGCGCTCCGAAGCCATCATGCAGCAGGTAGCCGCCCTGCCCCGTTTCGCCGACGCCCGTGTCGTGTTGCTCTACTGGTCCATGGACGATGAGGTGCAGACCCATCGTTTCGTTGAGCGCTGGCGGCACGAAAAAACCATCCTGCTGCCCTGCGTCGACGGCGACCGGCTGCGGCTGCGGGTCTATGAGGGGCTTGACAGAATGATTGCTGGCGAACAATTCGGCATCGGCGAGCCCGTCGGCGACGAATTCACAGACTACGACCGCATAGACCTCGTTATCGTCCCCGGTGTCGCCTTCGACCAATCCGGAAACCGCATGGGCCGAGGCCGCGGTTTCTACGACCGTCTGCTTCAGTGCACACCCCGCGCTTATAAAATCGGCGTGGCGTTTTCTTTCCAAATGCGCGACGCCATTCCTGTCGAACCGCACGACATTGCCATGGACCTCGTTGTCAGCGAAGCCGAGCCCAATACCCGAAATTGACATGTTTGAAGTTCCCAAGCCCCGCCAGTTCCGCTACACACCACGTTTCTACGACCCGGAGAAAGAGCGCTGGGAGGCGCTGAAAAAAAAATATGCCGACGAGCATCCCGCTGACGACACGCCTGCCGCCGTTTCTGAATCTGACGAACTGGCCTATTTTGAAGAGCGTGTGCGCCAACTGGAGCGGAACAAACGGCAACAACCGGCCAAGTTGGGCTGGCGCGACCTCTTCCGAAAACGCACGATGCCGCAATTCCACTACACACCACGGTTCAACACCGGTGATTTATCCGACGCCGGAAGCGACAACACGGCCGACACCACAACGGGCTTGCGACGTCCGATCAAGATACGACGCCGGTTCAACATTGACGACGAAGACTACTTCAAACCCGTTTCCGGCACCCGCATCATCCTTTATTGCTTCATAGTCTGCCTGCTCCTCTACTGGATATTCTTTTAACAGGCCGGGCGTCATGTGTCCACATTATTTTACGTATCTTTGCAAAAAAATACAACTACAATGTTGATAGAAGTCCTAAGGTCGAAAATCCACCGTGCCGTCGTCACGGAGTCGAACCTTGACTACATTGGCAGCATCACCATCGATGCCGCCTTGATGGAAGCCACCGGCCTCTTTGAGAACGAGAAGGTGGAGATATATAATATCACCAACGGTGAGCGTTTCTGCACCTACGTCATCACAGGCGAACGCGGATCGGGCGTCATCGGCATCAACGGCGCCGCCGCCCACAAAGCCCGCACCGGAGACCTGATCATCATTGCCGCATACGCCCAGATGGAACTTGACGAAGCCCGCCACTGGCATCCCACCGTCATCTTCCCGAAGAACAACCGGCTACAATGAAGAAAGGCAGATTTGGCGACATAATCAAATTCTGCCTCTTTCTCGGGATCGGAGTTTTTTTTATCTACTGGTTCCTGCTCAAACTCGACGCCGGACAAAAAGCCGCCATTTGGCAATCCTTTCTTCATGCACGCCATGGATGGGCTGTCGCCGTCATGGGTGTCATCCTGTTGAGCCACCTCATACGGGCTCTGCGCTGGCAGCTGCTATACCGCACCATGGGACACCATCCGCGTCTAAGCAACACTTTCGGCTCCGTCATTGTTGCCTACATGGCAAACCTTGCCTTCCCGCGCCTGGGCGAAGTGGCGCGTTGCGCCACCATGCGCACCAGCGAACAGATACCCCTTGACAAATCGCTGGGCACCGTCGTCACCGAACGCATCGTCGACGTCCTTGCCTTCTTCGTCATCGTGCTCATCGGCCTCATATTCCTCTACGGACAGGCCCGTCAATGGATACAGGAAACCTTGGCGCAACGTGTTGAGAGTCTGCCTGCCATGTGGCATATCGTGTTAGCGTTGCTGCTACTCGCCGCTTTTGCCATACTGCTCTACCGGCACTGTCGCCGACGGTATGCCGGCAGCCGTTTGATCCAACGAACAGACCGTTTTCTCTCAGGATGCGCCGCCGGCTTGCGCAGTATTTTCCATTTAGGCCGCCGCGACACCCTGCTTTTCCTGCTCTACAGTGCAACCATCTACCTGCTCTACATCATAGCCGGCCTCCTTATATTCCGAGCTTTTGACGCCACTGTGCACCTCTCATTCGGCGCTGCATTTGTCATCTATCTCTTCGGTTCGCTCGGCATGACCTTCTCGCAGGGCGGCATCGGGCTATACCCTGTGCTCATCCAGATGGCCCTCTCGCTCTACGGCGTCGACACACAGACCGGCACTGCCGCAGGCTGGCTGCTCTGGAGTTCGCAACAAGCCATCGTTATCGTCTCCGGTCTTGGATTCCTGATATATTTCTCGCTGAAAAAGCGAGGGGGGGAAAAAACCAATATAACCATAAAATAGAAACCGCATGGAACACACCCGTTGTTTGATAATAGGCTCCGGCCCTGCCGGATACACCGCCGGCATCTACACCGGCCGCGCCGACCTGCACCCTGTCCTCTACGAGGGCATGCAGTCTGGCGGACAGCTCACTATCACCACCGAAATCGAAAACTTTCCCGGCTATCCCGACGGTGTGAGCGGCACCGCAATGATGGACGACCTGCGGCGTCAGGCCCAACGTTTCGGCGTAAAGATACGTCCGGGCGTCATCACAAAAATCGACTGTGCCCGACGTCCCTTCCATTGCACCGATGACAAAGGCAACACCATCGTTGCCGACACCGTCATCGTGGCCACCGGAGCCTCGGCCCGCTGGCTGGGGTTGGAGAGTGAGCGGCAGCTCTACGGCCAAGGAGTCTCGGCCTGTGCCACCTGCGACGGCTATTTCTATAAAAACCAGGATGTCGCCGTTGTTGGCGGCGGCGATACCGCCTGCGAAGAAGCCAACTATCTGGCCTCCATCTGCCGCAAAGTTTATCTTATCCACCGCCGCGACAGCCTGCGTGCATCCAAAGCCATGCAGCACCGTGTGCTCACCAATCCCAAAATCGAAGTCGTCTGGAACGCCGCCACCGAACAGATCTGCGGCAACGACCTCGACGGTGTCACCGGCGCCGATTTGCGTGACGTCACCACCGGCGCAGTGCGCCACATCGACGTGTCGGGCTTCTTCGTCGCCATCGGGCACACACCCAACACCGCCTTTCTCGACGGCCAACTGGAATGCGACGAACAAGGCTATCTCCGTGTCCGCCGCCCTGGCAGCGCCACCAGTGTGGAAGGCATCTTCGCCGCCGGCGATGTATGCGACCCCCACTACCGTCAAGCCTGTGTAGCCGCCGGCAGCGGATGCATCGCCGCCATGGATGTCGAACGCTTTCTCCAAAACGGCTAATCACCACACCCGCTCTTCATCGCAAAATCACCGTGAAACCGTCCGCGCTGACCTCGCTCCTTGTCACACTGCTGGCCGCCGTTCCCGTCTATGCACAAACCGCCGGCACCACCGACACAACGCAAGAACAACGGGCTCGCGGTGTGACAGACAACCCCGAAGAGCCCGACTCGGTGCTGCAAAACAGCGTCTACCTCTTTCACCTGCATCCGATGTCTGTAAAAATCGAAAACATCGGAAACATATTGCTTGACCCGACTGGCGCCCAGCACCACGACCCCCTCGATTCATACCACGGACAATACTACCTCTCAAAAGGCATCGTCGGACAGTCTCACCTGCCCATCTACCCGAACCTGGGTCGCACCGTTGACTGGCATTACCAGCCCGATGTCGGAGAAGGGTACACACTGACCCCCTATAACATAAGATACTACCAAACCCGTAAACCCTACAGCCTGCTCAGCTACTCCAGTTCACTGAAGAAAGAATACACCCTGCGCGTCAGACACACTCAAAACATAATGCCGCGCTGGAACATCGCCCTCGACTACCTGTTACTCAACCCTGATCCAATATTCAGCAACGAAGACACCAAGAACAACCACTTGGCCGTCACCACCAACTACTACTCCGCCGACAGCCGTTATCAAGCCTATGCCGCCATCCTCTGGCAGCGTTGCCATATCGGGGAGAACGGAGGCGTTGCCGACGACAACACCTTCCGCCACAACACACTCAGCGACTTCAGCGGCATACCTGTGAACAGCTACACCGCGCGCAGCTTGTACAACAGCCGGCAACTATACACCCACCAAAGCTACAATCTGGTGCGGCAAATGCAACAGACACGCGAACATATCGAGTTAATTGTCAACGCGCAGGACAGCACACAAATAGATACAGTGGTCACCTACGACACACTGATGCCCGCACCGCCACATATCGCCAACCCCGGTGTTGTCGGCCTGGACTTCTCGGCCGGACGCTCCGCCCGGCGATATAGCGACTCCACCACCATCCACCAATATATGCTGTGGCTCTACTGGACCAACGACGCCTATCCCGACAGTCGATACAGCCCACCCGTCAAACTCAAGCTCGCCCTGCAACCCCGTTGGTACCGCATCAACGAACATGACAGCCTGCACTACCACTGGCAAACGCTCACGACCTCCGGTCAGCTCGCCGTTCGGCTGGGAGACGACACCGTCGGATTGCAGATGCACTACACACTGGGCGACAGCTGTATGCACGGCGACCGGATGGCCGCGGCACACTTCACCCACCGCATCGACTCCCTGCGCAGCATCACCTTCAGCGCTTCTGCCAGCAGTAAAAGTCCCGACTTCTTCTACCTGCACTACCATAGCAACGGATACGCCTGGGACGCCCCTTCTCTCCATAAAACCGACATACATCGCCTCAACCTGCGCTACGAGCGGTTCGGCGCCCTGCAATGTGAGATAACCGCCAACCATATCAACCACCTTGTCCAATTGACCGAAAGCGGCGGCACACTCAGCCCCGTACAGGGCAATATCGGATTCTGGCTGCTGCAAGGCCACATCGCGCTGCACATGCCACTGTGGCGCTGGCTGCACTGCGACATGGAACAATTCATGCAATACAGCAGCGACAACACACAATGGGACGCGCCGCTATGGGCCACCAAAAACTCCATCTACGCCGACTTCCGGCTTTTCCACAACGCCATGCGGATGCAGGCAGGCATCGACATACGCTATCACACCCCTTTCTTTGCCGACGCCTATAATGCTCCTGCCGGCGCCTTTGTACGCCAACGCGACATCGAGGTGGGCAACTACCTGTGGGGCGACCTCTTTGTCAACATGCAGGTGCGCAAAGTCACCATCTTTCTTAAAGCCGGCCACCTTAACGCCCTATGGGAGACCGCACCCGACTACTTCCTTCTCCCCCACTACCCGGGCAACAAGTTCGGGATCTACTACGGCCTGACGTGGCAATTCTTTGATTAGCTGCCGGCCGGGGGCATCCACGGATGGGTGCGAAGTATTTTTGTCCACGGATTACACGAATGGGATTTCTTTTATCCACGGAGGACACGGATGAACACGGATGGGATTTCTTTTATCCACGGAGGACACGGATGAACACGGATGGGATTTCCTTTGTCCACGGAGGACACGGATTACACGGAGGGGACTTTCTTTTATCCACGGAGGACACGGATGAACACGGATGGGATTTCTTTTGTCCGCGGATTATACGGATGGGTTTCATAATTGGGCTTTGGCAGATTCCGCCGGTGCTGGCCTCGATGGATTGGCATATTTTGTGTACCTTTGCAAAACTACAGTCCACGGTTGACTGCAACGTTGTTTTATTCATCATAATCTCCTCTTCCCATGGCTAATCAAGAAGATATTTTCAAAAAAGTGGTGTCGCACGCCAAAGAATACGGCTTTATATTCCCATCCAGCGAAATATACGACGGACTGGGCGCCGTCTACGACTACGGACAATTGGGCACCGAGCTCAAAAACAACATCAAACAATACTGGTGGCGCTCGATGGTGCAATACCACGAAAACATTGTCGGCATTGACTCCGCCATATTCATGCACCCCAAAATCTGGAAAGCCTCTGGCCATGTCGACGCCTTCAACGACCCCCTTATCGACAACCGTGACAGCAAGAAACGCTACCGTGCCGATGTGCTCATCGAAGACCATATCGCAAAGATAGAAGATAAAATCAAAAAAGAATGCGACAAGGCGCAGAAACGCTTCGGCGACGCCTTCGACCGCCAACAGTTTGTCTCCACAAACGCCCGCGTGCTGGAACACCAAAAAGAGATCGACGACATCCGTTCCCGTTACGCCGCCTGCATGAACGTCAACGACCTTGCCGGATTGAAACAACTCATTCTCGATCTCGGCATCGTCTGCCCCGTCAGCGGCACCCGCAACTGGACCGACGTGCGCCAGTTCAACCTCATGTTCGCCACCAAGATGGGCAGCGTCATCGACGACAGCGACACCCTCTACCTGCGCCCCGAGACCGCCCAGGGCATCTTCGTCAACTTCCTCAACGTGCAGAAGTCCGGCCGCATGAAGATACCCTTCGGCATCGCCCAAATCGGCAAAGCCTTCCGCAACGAAATCGTGGCACGGCAGTTCATCTTCCGCATGCGCGAATTCGAACAGATGGAGATGCAATTCTTTGTACGTCCGGGCAGCGAGCTGGAATGGTTTAAATACTGGAAAGAAGAACGCCTCAGATGGCATCTGGCGCTGGGCATCCCGGCCGACAAATACCGCTACCACGACCACGAGAAGCTGGCCCACTACGCCAACGCCGCCACCGATATCGAATTCGAGTTCCCCTTCGGTTTCAAAGAGTTGGAAGGCATCCACAGCCGCACCGACTTTGACCTAAGCCGCCACAGCGAATTCAGCGGCAAGAAACTGCAATACTTCGACAGCGAACTCAACGAGAGCTACACCCCCTACGTTATCGAGACCTCCATCGGTCTTGACCGCACCTTCCTGGCCATCTTCAGCCACGCGCTGAAAGACGAACAGCTCGAGGACGGCAGCACGCGCACCGTATTGAGCCTGCCCGCCATTCTGGCTCCCTACAAAGCCGCCATCCTGCCGTTGGTCAAAAAAGACGGCCTGCCCGAGAAAGCCCGCGAAATCATGCAGATGCTACAGTACGACTACATGCTGCAATACGACGAAAAAGACGCCATCGGACGCCGCTACCGCCGTCAGGACGCCATAGGCACCCCCTACTGCATCACCGTCGACAATGACACGCTGCAAGACAACAGCGTCACCGTGCGCGACCGCGACACCATGCAGCAGGAACGTGTCAGCATCGACCAGCTGCCCGCCTACCTGCACCGGCACATCCAGCCGATTACGAAGAAATAACAAGGGTGGCCGCCCGACGCCACACAACTTGACAGACCCAACCTAAACACTGTATCCGTATCATAAGAGAAACGGATTTCGTTAAGCCAAATGACCAAAGTCAAGCTTGCTTGAACTTTGGCATGGCGAGAAAACGTCTAATGAAATTGAATGAATAAAAAGGTACTAACTAAAACCAGAAAACAAGACAAAGAAACAACGATAACAAAATAATCTAAAGCGTTTTCGCTCCTACCGACTCCTTGAAGTTCCACAAATCAAGCACATCTGGTAAAGTCGTAAACGCTCACGAGAACATCGTGGGCTTTACCTTTTGATGTGCGGGTCGTGGAACACCCAAGGAGTCATGGGCAAAGTTCCACGATTTTTTTATGCCTGCACACGAAAACACCACATCACAAATCAAAAGCCGACGACGGGTAGCGGACCACGGCGAGGTGTTCACAAACCCTCGCGAGGTGAACGCCATGCTCGACCTGGTGCGCGACGAGTCGTTCCGGCTCGACAGCCGTTTTCTGGAGCCCGCTTGTGGCGACGGCAATTTCCTGATTGAGATACTGCGGCGAAAGATGTCGCTGCTTGAATCCACCAAATCACCCATAGAGTGGGGATTTCAAAGCCTTATTGCTGTGGGTTCCTGCTACGGGATTGACATCCTGCCCGACAATGCAGAGGCCTGCCGGAAAAGGTTGTTCTGTGAGGTGGTTACGCAAATGGGTAAAAGGGAGACGGTGGAAGGCTATAAAAAAAGCCTCCGATATATGTTGCAGAAAAATATCGTCTGTGGCGACGCACTGACCTATCGCACCGCCGAGGGCAAGCCCATCACCTTCTGCGAATGGACGCCCATCGCGGGCAGCAAGCAGTTCTCGCGTCGCGACTTCCAGTTTGACTTCCTCGTTACGAAAGAACACCAGTACAGCCTTTTCGACGAGCAAGGACAGGCGCAGAACATCGACGAGCCTATCCGTTCCTATCCCCCTTTGCATTACACCCACCTCTACCAATATGAAGAACAACTATAGTCCCGACATCCTCAATTGCTTGGCCAATCTGAGCAGCGACGAGGTCTTTACATCGCCGGAACTCGCCAACCGGATGCTCGACCTGTTGCCGCAGGAACTGTTCCGCAGCCCAAAGACGCGCTTCCTTGACCCTTGCTGCAAGAGCGGCGTCTTCTTGCGCGAGATTGCCAAACGACTGCTATCTGGCCTCGAAAAGCAGATTCCAAACCTTCAGGATCGTATCGACCATATTATGACCCAACAGGTCTTCGGCATTGCCTGCACCGACCTCACCGCCGAAATGAGCCGTCGCACACTCTACTGCTCCAAGCATGCCAACGGCAAGTACAGCGTCACAGAGGCCTTCCACAACGATGTCGGCAATGTGTGGTATCAACGATGCAAGCACACTTGGAACGCCCAAGGCCGCTGCGAACATTGCGGTGCCAGCAAAGGCGAATATGCCCGATCCGACAGCCGCGAAACCTACGCCTATCCCTTTATCCATAAACCCATCAAAGAAATATTCAAAATGCAATTCGATGTAATCATAGGCAACCCGCCGTACCAAATGAGCGATGGAGGAAACGGAGCAAGTGCAAAACCAATTTATAATCTATTCGTAGAGCAATCGATTGAATTAAAGCCAAAGTATTTGGTTATGATTACACCATCACGCTGGTTCGCAGGCGGTAAGGGTTTGGATAATTATCGTAACAGAATGCTATCAGACAAACATATCAAGATTCTTGTTGATTATGCTAATGCGAAAGATTGTTTCCCAAACAACAGTATTGGAGGAGGCGTTTCCTATTTTCTATGGGATGCTTCTTGGAATGGAAAATGTAAAGTCATAAATATTAATGGAGAAAACAGAAATGAAACTACACGATCATTAAACGAATATCCTGTATTTATTAGATTTAATGAAGCAATAAACATAGTCAACAAAGTAAAGTCCTTCCAACAAAAAAGTATAGAAAGCATTATTTCCACTCGTAATCCTTTTGGCATATCGTCAAAAGAACGTGGACATAATGATAAAAAGAAAGATGATGTTACTTTAATTACAAGTCAAGGAGCTTTTTTTATTGAGAAGAAAGATGTATCGCAAGGCAAAAGTCTCGTTGACAAGTACAAAGTGCTAATCAGTAAAGTAACAGCTGAGCATGCAGGTGAACCTGATAAGGAAGGGAAGTTCAAGGTGCTTTCGAGAACAGAAGTAATTGCACAGAATTTCGTTTGCACCGATTCATATATAATTATTGGTGGTTTCAATAATAGAGAAGAAGCGGAAAATCTTTATAGCTATCTTACAACTAGATTTGTACGGTTTATGATTCTTATGGCTGTATCATCTATTAATCTTTCAAAGGAAAAATTTCAATTCGTCCCCCTCCAAGACTTCTCTCACCCGTGGACGGACGAAATGCTGTACAAGAAATACGGCTTGGACAAGGATGAGATTGCCTTTATCGAAAGCATGATACGACCGATGGAATAAAACAAGAAAAACTATGGCAGATTTCAGCATCAACGATTGTGTGCGCAATGTAATGACACAAAAAACGGGGCGTATAGTTCATGTATATGAGCGGAGGCGTGGTCAACAGCTCTACCGCGTGTTCTACAGTCAGGATGAGGAGGAAGATGAGAGCGAACGCGACCTGGAACGTCACGTGGTGGTTAACGACCTTTTCGACCGCTGTATAATTGGTGATTATCAAGGATATAGGGATTTCCAGATAAACAACACTACTTTCAAAATACAGAACTCAAACAACAACACATTATCGTCAATCAAGGCATCGAAAACAATTTTCAAGACCTACCAGTACATACCGCTGATGAAGTTTCTGAACAGCGACACGCAACACCTGCTAATCGCCGACGAAGTGGGCCTCGGCAAGACTATCGAGGCGGGTCATATACTGCTCGAGATGAAGGCGCGTGGTGAACTGAAAAATGTGCTGGTGGTATGCCCAAAATCGCTCACCACGAAGTGGAAGGATGAATTACTGGAAAGATTTGGCCTGACATTCAGCATATTCGACGACAAGAAAGCCATGCGCGAAGACTTGGATAGCCACAACGGCAACTCGCGAGGCATTATCACATACGACTCAGTCACTGACAGGCTCCACAAAGGTGATATCAAGCCTGAGGAACTAACCGGTCTGACTCCTCGAGAGATTAGCCGTCTCAAGGAGCGTAAAAGGGAGGTGATACGAAAAGACAGCCGCCGCAGCGTGCTGCAATATATGGAAGAGAAGGGGTTGCGTTACAGCATCGTCATCTGCGATGAGGCTCACAAGGTGCGCAATACAGGCAGTACCAACAAGGACATCAAGAGACTGCTGAAACTGTCGACGGCTGCGGTTTTTCTCACCGCCACCCCGATGATGACTGGGCGTGACAATCTTTTCCACCTGCTGAACCTGCTCAACGAGCAGCGCTATCCGTATGAGTCTGCTTTCAGTGAGGAAATGGAGCACAACAAACCAGTAGTGCGTGCGGTGAGCATGTTGGGAGCCGGGGTACCATTGATGGAAATCAGGCAGTTCTTGCAAAGCTCATATCCCGAAGACAACTACGTGTGGAATGACGAGCTCTTCCTGCACATTATGGATCAGTTAGGCCAGCCGGAGTCGGCAAGGCTTCGCATGTTGGTGCAGAGCGATCTCTATGCCCTCAACAGTACCGGCAGAATAATGACACGTACACGCAAGGTGGACGTGACCACCGACCTTTCGCAAGCCACTCGCGACACGCAAGCCATAGCCGTGGAACTATATCCCGACGAGCAAAGGCTTTTCGACAGATATATGGACGAGGCCGATTTGATGGATCCGCTGCCAGCCACCACGCGAAAGATGCAGGTAGCCAGCAGTGTATACGGTTTCCGCAACAGCGGGTCTGCCCCCATGGGCATTGCCGATGCCAAAGTGGAAGCCCTGATGCATATTCTGCGACAAACTGAGAAAAAGGGGATTGGGAAAGTGATTGTTTTCGCCCAGTTCCACGACACACTCGACTATCTTGCTCTACAACTCGATCGCCGACATATAAAATACCGCCACATCAGCGGCCATCAGGCTCGTGAGGAACGCGTGGAAGCAGTAGACGATTTCAGAGACAAGATCGATGTGAGAGTGCTGCTCTCGACTGAGGTAGGCGGTGAGGGTTTGGACCTGCAATTCTGCGACACGGTGGTCAACTACGACCTGCCCTGGAACCCCATGGTGGTGGAGCAACGCATTGGCCGCGTGGATCGAATAGGACAGCGATCGCCGGTGGTGCATATCTACAACCTTGTCGTAAAAGGGTCGATACAGCAGAGGGTATACAATCGACTGCTGACACGTATAGAGGCGTTCCGCCAGACAGTTGGCGACCTGGAACCGATCCTCGGCGGGCAGTTCGATGCCAACAGCACTATCGAAGACGCTATAGACGATCTCTACAGGACAAAGCTGACAGATGCGGAGCTGGAGGAAAAGATGATAGCTGTGGAGCAAGCCATGCAGCGTAATCTGTACAACAGCGAGTTGCTGAACCGCGAACTGCAGGAAAGCTTCACCAGCGATGCTTATTTTCGTAACAACCTGAACAAGATAATCCACAACCAGTCTTACGTCACTGAGCAGGAACTGGAAAACTATGTGCGCGGCCTATTCAGCCATGAATTACCAACCTGTAATGTGGGACCCGTGGTAGACGGAATTGTCACTATCAGCACACCGCAAAACAACACCAAAGAAGTGAGCAACTTCCTGTTGCGTTATTCTACATTGGTGGGCGAAAAAGGAGTCATCATGAGCGAGTTTGCCGCCAAAGTCCGCGACAAACAGCAATTCGAAGTCACCTTCTCGCAAGAGGTGGCCGAACGCAATCGCAATGTGACATACCTTAACATCTATCATCCACTTGTGGTGGCCGCAAAGGAAAGCTATCTCAAATCGTATAATCCTACCGATCAGACATTCCGATTCCACATTCACCGCGATGAATCTGACAGGCAGATGCCTGACTCGGGCTATTATATCATGGCTTTGTACAATGTCAGCACCCGACAGCAACGATATGGCACCACACGAAACCGGCAGGAGATACTGCCTGTGGTATACAGTATTCAGAAGGGAGACATTTTAGAGGACGAGGAGTCTGTGGAATCATTGCGCCGTGCTGTACAGAACGAGGGCAAACCCTGGACGGCCGAAGACCGCTATGTCATCGATGATGGTACAGTGGCCGATATGCGTGTAGCTATAAAAGAACATGTTCGCGAATGCTGCGACAGGCAATTGAACGAAGTGTTGATGAGGCAGAATTCGGACGTACAAAACCAACGCTTCTTCTTGGCGCAGCGTTACAACAACGAAATCGAACAACTTGAGGCACGAATTGAAAGCCATGAGGACGAGGTAAAACGTTGCCAACTCGGGCTGTGGTTCGACGAGTTCGACAATGGTAAGAGTATAGAGGACCGTATGCGGGATCTGCAGCGTGTGATGCCTGCTGAACGAAGCTTGCTACAGTCACGCATTGACGAGCGAGACGCCAAACTACATGAATTGGACCACGTGCCACAGCCTGTGGTAAGCAGCAAACTAATGATGATTAACCTAATACATATTTTATAACAAT
This sequence comes from Candidatus Hemicellulosilyticus sp. P3, assembly GCA_001543385.1. Classification (GTDB taxonomy): domain Bacteria; phylum Bacteroidota; class Bacteroidia; order Bacteroidales; family P3; genus Colimorpha. Next base: position 95,586 of record LPNH01000003.1, on the reverse strand, counting down.
GGCATCATACACGATAGGACTGGATTTTGGAACACACCAGACAAAGGTGTGTCTGGAGGACAGTAGCGACCGCCGCAATAAGCTATACTTTTTTCATCGATTTGTTGATGACAAAGGTCAGGAACAGTACACTATACCCTCAACGGTCATGGTCAGAAAAGACCGAACGCTGGCATACGGTTTCGTGGATGAGATCGAGGCTCTTCAGGCTCGTATAGCCCCATTGACAGAAGAACCGGTCAAACCGACACTGGCTCTGTGGTCATATCCTCCGAATCCGATATTGCCCGAATTGCCTGAAGTTGGCGATCCTCCTGTGCAGCCTAACTATGAGGAAATTGCAGCACGACTCCACAAGCCTGTTATGCCAGAGCCACCTCAGATTGAGGAACAACAATCCACTAAAGCAACGACTCAGACGTTCAACGACCTGTCGGATCTCGGCACCTTGATAAAGGAGCAGGTCGCTACGCCGACACAACCCAAAAGCTTCGGGGAAGCCTTTATTGAATACCTAAAAGCCAAGCAGCGCTATGAGAAAAAGATAAAAGTTTATAATTCCAGGTTGAAGAAGGCGAAAATCAGGGCGGACCGCTATTACAGGGAACAACTTCTTCACTACCGCTCCAAACTTGACGCATATGAGGCTATCAGGGCTAAACGTGACAGTCTGATAAAAAACCATGAAAAACGGTGTCAGGAGGTGGATGAGCACAACAAACGAAACCAAGAATCAATGGACGGGCGTATGGCCAATTACGAGAAGGAACTCAAGTTGTGGAAAGAAGAAAAAAAACGTCTACAGCCAATAATAATGAGGTATTTTAAACAGTCTCTTTTCTCCTCCGGCCTAAAATGGCGCTATGAATGGTCGCCTCTGCAGGTGAGTGTCTGGTATCTAACCTATGTCTTCTTTGAACTCGATGAGAAATATGGCACTGAAAACCTTACGGTAAATATGGGGACTTGTAGTAGTACAAAGACTTGGCAGAAAAACAAAGAGGTGGCGACGCAAGTGATACTGACGGTGTATCATCTGATTGAAGAGGTATTCCACCATGACAAAGAGGCTTTTTTGCGTTGTACGGTGGACGAATTGGTACGGCTGACTGATATCATGCCCTATAGTAATGAAGCTAAACGCGATAATTCTATTTATGTGTTTCCAGAAGCATGCGCGAACCTCAATCCGATGGCGTTGAACGGAAAATTCGGTGATGGAATGAATATGGTTATTGATATCGGTGGCGGCACCACAGACATAAGTTTGTTTTCTGCACCTAATGGTGAGGAGGTTATAATCTATGACTATATTTCTGTCCCATATGGGCTCAATGCGGTTATGGATCTTGGTATAGAAAGCCATAAATCAGCCGTTTCACGAAGTATGTATGAAATTGTGCATCGTATAGAAAGCCATGCACGAAATATTGGAGTGCCGGAAAATGAAATAAGCCGAGTGTTACAGAAAAGGCCTATCGTTTACACTGGCGGAGGATCAACACGAAAGGAATTATGTTGCGGATATGCAGGCTTCAGTGACATCAAATACCTACGTGACAATGTTGGAGACGGAATTTTGATAGAGGACTGGAAACATGTGATTGAGATGATGTCTATTCTTTCAACGGCACTTGGCCTGGCTATATGTAGGGATAATGACAGTGAAATCCAATTGCAAACCATACAAGATTTGTTCAAAAATGTGGAAGAAGCATATAGTTCAAAACAACAAAACAATAGCCATGACCGATATGAACATGGGTACTCAGACTGGTTCTAACCCTGTTTAAGGAGATTGCCTTTATCGAAAGCATGATACGACCGATGGAATAGGCCGACATCGCCGAGGGAAAGGCTCGGTAAAAAATATAAAACAGAACGCTCTTTGAATTAAAATGTGGTAGCAATGCAATAAAAACGAAAACCATGCGGTACAGACACAAAAGGAGGTTGAAATGGCTGAAATTACGTTAAGAGTAAGTAATGAAAGTCTGCTGCCCAGTTTTCGCAAGTTGATACGGAGTATCAACGGTATCGACATTGTGCCTGCCAAACGAAAGCGTAAGAATGGGATTGAGCAAGCACTTGAAGACGAGGCGCTGATGTTGCTGATGCTCGACACGGGCTCACATTCAGGCTTGTTTTAGGTTTTAGCTATCACATATTTATTTCTCTGAGCGTCATAAACAACAAAGATTATGGCGACAACAGAACAGATACTCCCCACCGGGCAGCGCACGGTGCCGCAGATTTATATGTATGACGACACGTCGTTCCCCGGCTGGATCAAGATTGGGCAAACGACACGCTCCGACGTGCGGAAGCGCATTGACGAGCAGCACCCCGTCACGGAGCCGCACAAGACCTACCGTCTGCTATGGTACGACAATGCCTTCTATGCCGACGGAAGCGGCGAGAGCTTCAGCGACCACGATCTGCACGAGTGTCTGCGCCACATGGGCAAGGAACTTGTCGGTGAGTGGTGCAAGTGCAGTCTGCGCGAGGCAAAAGCCGCCTATGTGGCGGTGCGCCATCGCCAGACCCAGATAGAGACCGTGCGCGACCTGGACTATCCGTTGCGGCCGGAGCAGAAGCAAGCTGTAACGCAGACCGCCGACTACTTTGCCCGAATGGATGGAGAGGAGCCCAATCGTCCCAGCCACTACCTGTGGAACGCCAAGATGCGTTTCGGCAAGACATTCACCACCTATCAACTGGCCAAGCGGATGAATGCCAAACGGGTATTGGTGCTCACCTTCAAACCCGCCGTGGAGGACTCGTGGCGCGACGACCTGCTGCGCCACCGCGACTTTGACGGATGGCGATACTACAGCAGTCGCTTGGAGGAACAACAGCTTCCGTCGTTGTCGTCATCGAAACCATTGGTGGTGTTCGGCTCATTCCAAGACTATCTCGGACGTGACCGCTACGGCAATATCAAGCCCAAAAACGAGTGGGTGCACCGCATCGAATGGGATTTGATTGTACTGGACGAATATCACTTCGGGGCATGGAACGACAATGCCAAGAGTCTGCTCGACATGGGCAGCGACGAAGACAAACAGCGCCTGAAAGAGGCGGACGAGGTGATGCGCGAAAGCGGCATCGACGTGGAGAGTGGACGCGCCTGGGACGACAGCGAGGTGCCCATCAAGGGCAAGCATTACCTTTACCTCAGCGGCACGCCGTTCCGTGCACTGGCCACCGGTGAGTTTGTTGAGAATCAGATTTTCAACTGGACCTACCAGGACGAGCAGGCGGCAAAAGAGACCGTTGGCGGCCCTTACATGGAGATGCCCACTATGGTGATGATGACCTACCAGATGCCACAGGATCTGGGTGCCATGATAGAGCAATGGGATATGGACGGTTTCGACCTCAACGAGTTTTTCCGCGCCGAGACAGTAGCCGACAGCAAGGATTCAAACGGTGGCAGGCAAGCAACAGTCGCCGCGTTTGTTCACGAGAAAGCTGTACAGAAATGGCTCGACATCATCCGCGGAAAAGCACCCATTTTCGGCGACGGCAGTTCGCCACTCAATGTACGGCCCGCCCTACCCTTCGAGGACTCGCGTCTGCTCGACCGCTGTGCCCACACGATGTGGTTCCTGCCCAATGTGGCCTCGTGCGATGCCATGGAGGCGCTGTTACACCACCCGGCCAACGGCTTCTATCAAAACTATACCATCATCAACTGCAGCGGATCGAAGGCCGGCGTCGGAGTGGATGCCCTCAGACCGGTGCGCGAGGCAATGGGCGACAACCCGTTGCAAAGCCGCACCATCACACTGACCTGCGGCAAACTGACCACGGGCGTGACCCTCCGGCCTCTGGGCGGACTGCTGATGCTGCGCAACTGCTCGAGCCCCGAGACCTATTTCCAGACAGCCTTTCGTGTGCAAAGTCCCTGGACAGCCACTGACAAAGACGACCCAACGAAGAAGAACATCCTGAAAACAACCTGTTATGTTTTCGACTTCGCGCCTAACCGCGCCTTGCGCGAGGTGGTGACCTACGCCAACCAATTAGACATTGACTGCAACCGACGCATCACAGACAAGGTGGACGCATTTATCAACTTCCTGCCCATCCTGCAATTCGACGGCAGTTCGATGAAACGGGTGGACGCCACCGAGATTCTCGACTTTGTGGACAACGGAACCAGCGGCACCCTGCTGGCACGCCGATGGAACAGCGCCCAGCTGGTCAACGTGGACAATGCCACCCTGCAACGGGTGCTGGACAACCCTGAGGCGTTGGCCACCATCATGAAGATTGAAGGTTTCCGCGCCTTGGGCAGCGATATCATCGAGAGCATTGTCAACAAGGCCGACAAAATCAAGAGACTCAAACGTGAAATGGGCGACAAAAAAAATTCCAGCAAGAAAAAGGAACTTTCTGCAGTAGAGAAAGAGTACCGTTCCAAACGACGCGAGGTACAGGAGAAACTGATGAAATTCGCCACACGCATCCCCATATTCATGTACCTCACCGACTACCGCGAGGAAAGTCTCGAGGATGTGATCCGAAAATTGGAGCCTTCGCTATTCGGGAGGGTCACGGGATTGGCCATTGACGACTTCGACCTGCTGCTGCGCGTCGGGGTGTTCAACCGCGCCCAAATGAACGACGCCATCTTGAAATTCCGCCGCTACGAGGATGCCTCGTTGGCCTACACCGGTGTCAACCGGCACACATCAGACACCCGCATCGGTTTGATGGACAGCACTGTGCCGATAGAAGCCCGGCTGGTGGCCGGCAAGGCTCCCATTAGCCGGATGTGATGTCATCTCTTTCGACACCGGCAAGAGGTGTTGTCACCATGCAAATGAGTAGGCGTAACCAGTCGCCGGATTGCAATACGTCTTGGTGGTCTCAGAGCCCGAAAGCAGGTCCGGCAAATCGTCCGTCAGCCCGGTGCCGCGCAATTTACACACGGCCTCCTTGCAGGTCCATAACTGTGCAAACTCCCGTTGCGGATTGACGGACTGGAGTATCTGACGTTGCTCCTGCTCATTCATGCAGCGGCGGAGCAACGAATCGGAAAAATGGCGGAATGACTCAATGTCCACCCCTATGGGCTGCTCCGACACCGCCACCAGCAGCCCGCGGGCACAGTGGCTGATGCTGAAGTAAACATCCGGCAACGGATTGCCGTCGCGGCCACAGAGATAGGGCTTGCCATGCTCCGTGCGCCGATACACGGTATTCCGCCAATCCAGATCGGGCAGCAACTGTTGCAGCAGCTGAAACGACTTGAGCGCGGCAAAACGACCGCTCAGATGCCGGATATGCAGCGCCTCTTCGCGGCGCTGAGGCGGCACCGCAGACAGCAATTCATCCACTGCGGCGGCAGTGCATTGGTCCATCCTGTCAAAAAGCAGATACCGCACTCACCTCCGGGTATAAATCATGGAAAGAATATCCTCCGCCATGGCACGATCGACGTTGTCGGGCAGTGCGGGACAGTGCTGCAAATCTGCATGCACCAACATATGTTCCAACACCTCCACCGTATCGGTCGATAGCGCGTCAGTGGCCAGTTGCAGCGCAACGATTTGCCCCTCTCTGACCTGCAACGACAATTCCACCTCACCCCATTCGAAACGGGCGCTGCGTTCTGCCCGGAAATCGCGCCAGCCCGCAGTCAGCCATGTGTCGCCACTGTATTGTTCAAAGCGTCTACCCACCTCGGGCAGCCGCTGTAACTCCTCGAACGGACGCCGCCCGGCGGTAGCGCCATAGACCGCCTCGAACGCCTCCACAAGACGGGGTTTGATATTTTCGCGGCTCACCGCCGCCAACGCCGACAGATTCACCACACGGCTCTGCACCGATGCCACGCCGTGCTTGGCCAGTTTGGCCGGCTTAGGCCTCAGATAACGCTGCATATCCGCCATATTGCCTGCGATGAGAATCGTGCCGTGATGCAGGCAATGCACAGGCCCCTTCAAAAAAGCATTGCCACTGAATTTACGTCCCTCGCAAAGCACATCGTTGCGTCCGCTAAGCGACGTCGACAAGCCGTAATCCGCCACAGCGCGGCGCAACACCTCAAACTGGCGCTCCACATCATAGGCATCTGTCGGCACCACAAAGGAGAAATTAAGATTGCCGCCATCGTGATACACTGCGCCGCCGCCCGTTGTGCGGCGAAGCAGAAAGCCACCGTCGGCAAGCAGCAAGTCTACGTCACATTCACTGTAAGGGTTCTGGTGCCGGCCAATGACAACCGTGCGACGGTTCTGCCATAAGTATAGTGTACACTCATCCGGATCGGACGACGCCACCAGATAATTTTCGACAGCCAAGTTCCAATAGGGGTTGTCCAACGGGCTGATGACAACAGATAGACGCATAGCAAAGAGAAAAAAATGATTAAAAGACCTGACTACGTATATTCAACGCCGACTGCTACAAACTGAACTCCAACGTAAAATAATTCACCGCCTGCGAGAGATGGTAGTTGTTGCGTGCATAGGAGAAATCAAAACGCTTGCCTTTCAGGCCCAAACCGAACGAGAAACCGCTGCCGTTGGTATTGCCGGCATACTGCGTCTCCTTGGTCTGACGGTAATTATACCCCACACGGGCAAAGAAACGGCTGTTGAAGTCCAACTCCAATCCCACGACAACATGGCGGGCCAAGCGGTCGAAAAAGACCTTGCCGTCAGAGTCGCGTGTCGTCACTCCCGTGAAAGGGTCTGTCGACGACGAAGGATTCAGCGCATCCTCGTAGCGAAGATTCCACCGCTGCAGCTCCGTCAAGGCGGCAAACAGGCGGAACGGCGCCCGCAACAGTTTGTAAGAGCATGCCGCGGAAAGTTCAAATGGCAGACGTTCCACTTCGTCGTCAAATGTCGCCACCTGCGCACCGATATTACGGGCCGCCAACGAAGCCACCAGCCGGCGGCTGTCGCTCACATAGCTTCCGGCCACATCGACGGCGACAGCCCACGCCTTGTAAGACTCATATTGTGAAAAGACCGGTTTCAAGTTGGCGCCGATAGAAAAATTGGAGTCGACAACCAACCCCCAACCCAGCACCAGCATATAGTCGCCGGCCCGAAACTCGCCTGTCGGCTGGTCGTTCACATCATAGCCCTCAAAGCTGCCGTAGCTGCAAAAACGAAGCCCCAGTGTAACTTGTCCGACATGCGGCGCCTCAAAAGCATAAGCCACCGCGCCGGATGCCGAGCTGGCAAAAAGCGTGACGACATTCAGCGACACCTGGCGCTGCGGGCGAAACAGCAACGACGGATTGTCCAACCGTTGCATGGCGCCGGCGTCCAGCACGGGCAGATAATCCATCGAAAAAGCGGCGGAACGCGCGTCGGACGGCATGTCCAGCACCGCCAGCGTCGACAGCCCCGCCACCTGGGCTGAGGCCGTGTTGATAAAAGAAAATTGAAAACTGGAAAGCAGGGCAAGCAGAAACATCCGCCCGCAAAACCCACAGAGGAATGCTCTTCCGGTTTTCAATTTTCTGTATCTACTTAAAGTCAGTGTTTCTTGTTGCGCTCATGCCGCATCAGATGGCTGGGCTCAAGCGCCATGCGGTCAGTCTCCAGCAACGAAGCCACGCCCTCGTCCACGCGCCGCCGCTGTTCGCAAGCTTCGCAATGGCACTCCTCGTGGTATTCGCGCGGTTCAGTGTAGGTGGTGATGACACCCTCGAAGTTACGCAGAATCACCTTGTCGGGGCTCTGCGAGATGACATACTGCGGCATCACCGGTGTCTTGCCGCCGCCACCCGGCGCGTCGACCACAAACGTGGGCACCGCATAACCGCTGGTATGGCCGCGGAGATTCTCGATGATCTCAATACCCTTGCTGACCGGCGTGCGGAAATGCTCCAGACCCATCGAAAGGTCGCACTGGTAGATATAGTATGGACGCACACGGTTGCGCACCAGCTCGTGCATCAACTTCTTCATCACATGCACGCAGTCATTGACGCCGCGCAACAGCACCGTCTGGTTGCCCAGCGGGATGCCGGCGTTGGCCAAACGTGCCAGAGCGGCCTCGGCCTCGGGGGTGAACTCGTTGGGGTGGTTGAAGTGGGTGTTGAGCCAAACGGGATGGTACTTCTTCAGCATCTCACACAACTCGGGCGTGATGCGCTGCGGGCACACCACCGGGGTACGGCTGCCGAGACGCACGATCTCCACATGGGGGATGGCACGCAGACGCTGGATGATATACTCCAGTTTCTTGTCGCTGACCATCAAGCAATCGCCGCCGCTGAGCAACACATCGCGCACCTCAGGAGTCCGTTCGATGTAAGCCAGACACTTCTCGATGCGCTCACTGGGACTCTCGTCGTCCTTCTGACCGGCAAAACGGCGGCGGGTGCAATGGCGGCAATACATCGAGCACATATCAGTAATCAGAAACAAAACGCGGTCCGGATAACGGTGCGTCAAGCCGGGGGCCGGCGAGTCCTCGTCTTCATGCAGCGGGTCGTTCAAGTCGGCGGGGGCGATATTGCACTCCTCGCCGGCAGGAATGCACTGGCGGCGCACCGGGTCATACGGGTCGGCGGGGTCGATCAAACTCAGATAATAAGGCGTTATAGCCATGCGAAACTTTGCCAGAGCCTTCTTGACACCCTCAGCCTCTTCGGGCGTGAAAGTGAAATAACGACTCAACTGTTCATAGGTTTCAATGCGGTTTTTCACCTGCCATTTCCAGTCATTCCACTCCTCGTCGGTGACCTGGGGGAAAAGCTCTTTTCTGCGGTTGACTTTCATATTGCGAAAACAATATTTTTAATTTGAAAATAATATAATGTGTGCAAAGATAGCAATTTTATCACAAATAGTTCAGAATCCCATGCCGAAAAGGTGCCAATAACGTGCCTCGAGGGCGGCCCAAGCGTCGCGGGTGTCGAGATAGACCCGTTCGGTATAGCCGTCGAGCAGTCGTGCACAGTCAGAGATCATGCCTTGCATATAATACAGCTGCACATCGGACTCCAGCTTCCTCAATCCGTCGAATGCCGCCTGCTGCCGGTGCAACAGCGTATCGGTCATCTCCTTTTTGGTGCGTTGCCACGCCAATGTCGCCAGCTTATTGGCTTTACGGTACTGCCACAACAACGAATTGGGGTCGTACCGCTTCTGTCCGCAACGGCCGAAAGCGTCGGGCAGACGGGTCGTGCCGGCAAAGACGGGAATACGCGGTGACTGGCCCGGATTGTCGACCGAGAACCAGCAGACACCGCCCACTGCGTCGGGCATACGTCCGCGCAGCTGCGCCACCCAGCTGTAGGAACACCATGCCACACTCACCGTGCGCCGGAAATCGACCGTGCCGGGGCGCAGATAATTGAGCGTCTTCTGCATCGCCGATGTCATCCAGGGATTGGCCAACGGGCTGACCACATAATCCGTATACGGGTCGCCCTCGGAGTTTTTACGTTCGACAGGCATCAGCACATTGCGGCACATATCCATGTCGGTGCCCTCATAAGTGCTGCGCAACAATGCCATGACACATTCGACCGACACATTGCTGTCGGGCCGCACACTGAACGGCAGCTCATCCATCTCATAATTCAGATGCAACGACGGCGCCAATGCGTTGAGTATAAAAAACTCCCGCTCACGGAAGTTGCGTCCGCCGGCATACTCCGGCAGAAACGCACGCCAGAATACAAATTCGCCCTTACCGTCCCAGAGGCCGTGTTGCCGCGCCACCGACTCCGCATTGTCGGAACAAAGGAAAGCGGCGGGATTATTGCGTTGCAGACGTCCGATACGGGGAATGTTCGCACTGATCGCCACATGGTCGTCCGGGATGCGCTGAGCCGCCCAGACACCGCCCTTCGCGTGGCGGCCTGCGCCGAGTATCTCCATCTGCCACACCTCGTTCTTGTCGGCAAGGGTGATACACTCGCCCCCGTCACCATAGCCATAACGCTCGACAAGACTGCCTATCAGCACCACCGCATCACGAGCTGTGGAGCAACGCTGCAATGCCACACGCTGCAGCTCCTCGATGAGAAACATCCCGTCGGGATTGCGCAACGTGTCAGGGCCGCCGAACGTGGTCTCACCGATAGCCAGCTGCTTCTCATTCATACAAGGGTAGGCCGTATTGAGATAGGCAAAAGTATGGCGCACCTGCGGTATCTCGCCGGCCAGACGCACACCGGTGGTGTCGTCGCGCGAAACCGTGTGCGCGGTGCCTTTATAGACAGGCATCATCGCCCCCTCAGGATAGTCGGCGGCCGGTTCGACACTGAGCCACGTACGATAACGGCCATCGCACGTGTGCGAGGTGATGACACTGCCGTCAACCGTCGCCTTCCGGCCCGCCATAATAGAGGTGCAGGACTGGCCGTCGAAAAACTCCTCCTGCGAGCGGACAAAAGTGAAAACAGCAAGAAACAACGGGAGAAATAACAAACGTTTCATAGTACAATGCAGTTAAGAAATACAAAATCACACGATAGCCAAGTTCTCGGCAAACGCCGCCAGCAAACGGGCTGTGGGCTCGATAAGCGCGTCGGGGAAATCATAGTCGGGATGATGCAATTCAACATGATCCTCGCCCGCGCCGATGCCAAGCAACGCCCCCGGATAGCGCATCAGATAATCAGCAAAGTCCTCCGACCAACGGAAAGGGCGTTGCAGCATAGTGCAATGACAACCCTCACTTTCGGCGAGAGCACGCAAACGACCAACCACCTGCGGGCTGTTCTCAGTGGCGGAGAACGGCTCGACCCGTTCATACGTCACAGACAGCCGATAGCCGGCAGCGACATCCGCCACCATGCGATGCGCCGCGTCGAAAAGCACGCGCATGGCGGCATTGGTGAACGCACGCAACGTAAACATCACCTCCGCGTCGCCCGCCGACGTGCCAAACGTCCTGTCGCCCAAACGTATGCCGACAAGCGTAGCCTGACGGAAGCCGGCAGGCCGTGTCGGATCCACATCGGTCAAACGCTGCATCCGCTGCACAATCTCCGCCACCGCCAATCCGGGGTTGACACCCATCTCCGGTGTCGAGGCATGGGTGGGGCGTCCATGCAAACAGTACACCACCCCGGACGAGGCTGCCGCAAACGTTCCTTCGCTGAGCAGCACCTCATGCAACGGGTAGCCCGGTATGTTATGGACAGCCAAAAAGGCACGGATGTCATAGGTATCCAGAACGCCGCTGTCAAGCACCTTCCGTGCGCCCGTCCCCGTCTCCTCCTCAGGCTGGAAGACAAGCAGCACACCGCGCTCCTGCCGCCGTGTGCCGAGCAGTTCCGCCACCCGTAACAGCGTGGCGGTGTGTCCGTCATGGCCACAACGGTGGCCGATAGGCAATGCGTCGATATCGGCACGCAACGCCACGGCAGGCAAGCCTGGCGCGACGCCGAAATAAGCCACCACCCCGTAGCCTCCCACATGTGTATGCAACGCATCCGGATGCAGCGCCCGCAGCCGCGATACAATCAAGTCGTGGGCGTAATGTTCGTCACCCGAAACACCGGGATGACAATGCAAATCTTGGCGAACAGAAGCATTCATAATAACTAAAGAGCATGATGAACCGTTTGCAATGCGGATTCACCGACCACCTTCACCCAATGGCAGAAAGTCTCGCCGCGTTGCTCGAAATTGGCAAAAGCGTCATACGAGGCCGCCGCCGGCGAGAGCAGGCAGATGCGGCCCGGCGCCGTATGTGCGTAGCACCACTCCACAATGGCGCGGTAGTCGTCACAGACAAAAGATCGCCGCTGCACGTCGCAGGCGGAGAGCGCCCCTGCCATGCGACGGCCCGCCGCACCGACAAAGACAACGTTGCGGACAGCGTCGTGAGCGGCCAGATAATCAACGATGGGCGAATAATCGATGCCGCGGTCATAGCCGCCCAAAATAAGCGAATCAACGTCAGGCAGCGCCTGCAAGGCGGCAATAGTCGCCTCGGGGATGGTGGAAATGCTGTCGTTATAGAAAGTGACGCCGTGCCATGTCCCCACACGCTGCAGCCGGTGCGGAAGCCCTTCGAACGAAGCCACGGCAGCGGCACAGGCCGCGTCGTCGACCCCGAAACGCTGCGCCACCCTTCGCGCGACAAAAATATTGGTGCGGTTGTGAGCCCCGGCCAGCACAGAAGGCCACTGCGCCGAAACATCGGCAGCCGCCTCGGCGGCGCTATAGGGAAGCACCTCGGACCTTACCTGCGCCTGCACCTCGCCGACGAGAGCGGCCAGATCTGCCGAATCGGAACAATAAAAACAAACATCGCCAGGTCGTTGGCGGAGCATCAGCTGCATCTTGGCCATCTGATAATCGCGATAGCCGTCATAATGGTCCAGATGCTCCTGATACAAGTTAAGCAGCACACCGATATGCGGGGCGCGATGGATGCCCTGCAGCTGATGACACGACAATTCGGCCACCACCACCGTATGATCATCCATCTGCGGAATGATGTCGAAAAGAGGGATGCCCATATTGCCCGCCACAAGCACACGCCGCGGGGCCGGAAGCGAGCGGCTCAATATGTGGCCGATGAGCGCCGTGGTGGTGCTCTTTCCCTTCGTGCCGCTGACACCCACCGTTCTGTCGGCATAAAGCTGCAGAAAGATGTCGCTCTGCGAGCTGACACGCGACAAGTCGACATGGGGGCGCAAAAGTGACATCGGGATGCCCGGCGATTTCAGCACCAAATCAAAGGGTGGTTCCTGCGCCAACATACCGACCGCCTCCTTGTCGTCGCAGGCCACACTCACACTGGCGTCGGGACACAATGTCTGCAAAAGGCGGTGGCTGCTGCGCCCTTCGCGTCCATAGCCGGCCAGCAACAGACGTTTCCCGTCCAGCATTTGCCGCAACTGCTCCGAGCGATAAAACGAAGATTCCAAAACCAAAATAATTGAGAACTCGAAAAAATCAGAAATGCATCATATATTCCTTCCGCGCTTCCTCCAACCGGCATGCCAGATGGCCCAGAAGCCCTGTGTCCAGAAAATGTTCCTCCGCCATCGGCGCTATCAGACGCGCCGCATCCTGCCACGACGGCAACGGGGCCGCCGCCGCTATCAAAGCCGGCAACGTGCCGCCGTCGTACCAGCGGCGACGTGTCAGCGCAAGAGCCGCCAACACCTCGTCCACGGTACCCACACATTCAAAAGGCTTCGTCTCCGCCCGGCCCGTCAGCTGCCGTAACAGCGGCAACATATCAGCGTCGTCCAGCATATTACGGCCGAAAATCGAGGCCAGCCGCCCGGGGGCGATAAAAGGCGAAAGAATGATAAAAGCAAAAAGACACTTGGCGCACCGCCCGCACCACACATCCTGCTTGCTGCCCACATTGCAGCTGCGGAAAATATCGAAATAACGCTCCGTGCGTGCAAACAGCATGGCTATCTGCAACTCGCAAAGCGGCCGCAACAGACTGAAATAGTCATACCCTCCGCCCAGATACGACGCCACATAGCGACGGAAATCGCGTTCAAACATCCACGATTTGGAATACTGGTGGTTGACCTCCGTCCCGGCCACCGTACTCTCGTTAGCGCTATTCTCGTTCGAGAGGGCGATGGCATGCACACCCGACAGCTGCGCAGCCAGCAAGGAATAAAAAGCCAGCAGTGCGCTGAACGGCGTGTGGCCATTCAAACACCCCTGTCCGTTGAGCTTCAGCATGAGCGGGTCGAGACTTCGCTGCAACACCAGCGTATCGTCCACCCCGAAACCGGCGGCGGCGGCACAGGAGAGCGTCGCACCACGGGGGTTCAGTATAAGCGGGGTGACACCGACCCCTGCGCCGCGCAACAATTCGAGGCTGACCACCGAGTCCTTGCCGCCGCCTATAGGCAACAGACACGCCGTCCGGTCCCCCGCGTCCGCAAGCGGCAGCATATGCGTAGAGCCGTTCGACGCAATCGTCATGAAATCCGCCTCGGAGACGACAATGCCGTTCGTATAGAAAAACTCGCCCAGACCCAAAAAATACAACCTCTTCCAAAACGCAATCTGCACCGCGTCAAGCGAGCCACAACGGACCTCCACAGCCGGGGGGCAGAAGCACTTCCAGTAACTGACTAACTCAGCCATTCCGATATGGAACACCAAGGCGTCAAGCGTGGCGGCAGACTGGCGGAAATCGAGAAAACGGCGTGCCGGCACAAAAGCGGAAGGCGAAAAAACAACCGGATGACGGCCTTCTCGGTCCATGACACGGAACGAAAACACGATGTGCAACCCGTCGGGTCGCACATCGTAATGGTAACTGTCATAGACAAACGAGGGATAAGTCTGCCTGAAAGTATTAAACGTCTTCTGTCGGTTCATCACTTCAGGAGGAAACTTGTCTTGCCAATCTCATGTCCGTTGGCATAGAGCGTCAGCCAATAGAGCCCTGCCGGCATCTCCGTGGCAGGCAGCTTACGCCACACCATAGACACCTTGCGACCGGCGCCCGTAAATTCGATATCCTGGCTCAACGTATACTGCATCGAAACGCCCTGCATGTCAAAATCCTCGGGCGTTCCGTTCGCCACAATGCGGTTGTTGGCAGTGGCAAGACGGGCGTAAATCGTGATAGTGCCCGGATCGACGACATTATTGTCAAGCAGCCGGCCCTCGATACGCACACCCACCACCTGCGAGGCTTTCTCTGTCGGCTTGATCGTGTTGCCGCTGATGCTCTTGGCCGGCGTCGCCGTGAGCCCGTCGGCCACCAATATGCTGGCCAAGGCCACCTTCTGCTCCAGTTTGCTGTTGTCAGTCAAGGCCTTCTCCGCGTCGCGCTGCACCTGCGCCATTTCATCCCGCAGCTGCTCGTTCTCGCTGTGCAGCCGTGCATTCTCGGCACGCAGTTGCTCGATCTCGCGGGCGTAACTCTCACACAGCTCCTGCAGCTCGCCAAGCTTCTTGCCCGCCGTGGCGGCTGTCGCCGTCTGCGCCGACTTGGATGCCGCGGACCGCGCCTGCTTCAACTCAGCCTCCTTGGCATTCACCTCGGCGTTGAGCCGCTCGATGTCAGCCTGCTGCTGTGCCACCTGCTGCTGCAGCGCGGCAATCTGGGCCGCCGCCTGCTGGCCGCTCTTGCCGGCCGCATCCTGCTGCGCGACAAGCCCGTTGATACGCGCATCCCTCTGCTCCAGCTGAGCCTGCAGCTGAACCACCTGTTGGTTCAGCAAGGCCACCTGCTGGCCCAGCGCAGCCGACTGACGGGAGTCGTCGCCGCTTTGCCGTATCTGGTCCTGCAGCGCACCGATCTGGGCGTGCAGCTGGTCAGCCTCGCCTTGCAGCTGTGACACGCGCTGCTGACAATCTGCCAATTGCCGGGTGTCGGCCTTGTCTTGCGCCATCGACGCCATCCGCTCGCCGAGCTCCGAAACCTGGCGTTCGAGCGACGTCACCTGCAGTGCAAGGGCGGCCTTCTCCCCGCTGAGGGAGGATATCGTGCCCGTCTGAGCCTCTATCTGACCGTTGAGTCCGGCAATCTGACGGTTCAAGTCGGCGATCAGCCGTTCCTGCTGCGACACCTGTTCGCGGCAGCGGTCAATCTGCCTCTGCATTTCCGCCGAGGTGCCGTCGCCGGCATGGCGGGCGGCCTCCTCAAGCTTCTTCAGCTGCTTGGACTGGACATCCAACTGGCTGCGCAACTGGGCAATCTGCGCATTTTTCTCGCGCAACGCGCCGGCATTGGCGTCAACGCCCTGCGATGCCGACGCCCGTGCCCGGCGCAGCTGGATGATAAGCGACTGAATCTCGTCGGACTGCACTTGGATCATACTGTCTTTCGACGAAAGAGCGCCGGCATATTCGCTGCCAGCGGCACGCAGCCGCTCATACTCGACATTGATACTGTCCAGACGCTGCTGCAAGGCGGCAATCTCGGCCTCCGAAACGCTGGCATCGTCGCGACACGACACTACAGACGCCATGGACAAACCGGCCACCATAAACCACAACAAGTGGCGTAGAGACTTGGAAAAATTCATATTCATAGCATTAAACATTGATCTATACCGAATCTAAAATGCAAAAATAAAAACATTGAATGAAAAACACCTATCCGACACAAACAAACTTATCAAACATAAAATGTGAATAGAGGGGATTATTTCGTATCTTTGCCTGTCAGAACCGGACACCACATGAGTAAATTGAGGCACCGATGCCTGTACACCGCCCTCTTGCTGTCCCTTGCGGCAAGCCCCGCGGCAGCACAAGAGGAGAGCCAGCAACAGCAGCCCGACGGCTACCGAATGACGCTGACGATGGGCATAGGCCCAGGCTACGGTGTCATGCGGGACCAAGGCGTGTCTCCCCTACTCTACCAAACACCCGGTGTCGACACCCGATGGGCTGTCGGCATTGCCAAAGGGCCATGGCGCTACGAGGCGGCGCTGACCCTGTCAGGCGGCATCCTGTGCAAACAGACACTGCCGCTACGCGACATCGGCATATCGGGCTACCGTGTCACCGCAGCAATTCACATGGGCGTCGAACGGTGCTTAGCCGGTCATGGCCGATGGCGCCTTTGGGCCGGCGGCGCAGCCGAAGACTGGCTGGCCGTCGCCTACAACAGCCGCTACATGAACGCCTGCGTCGGCATGGGCAACCTGGCAACGGTCACCCTGTGGGGCAAAGGAGAATACCACACCGGGCCGTGGAGCCTGTGGATGACCGCCGGAGGAGCACCCATAGGTGCGTGGTACCGTCCCGGATTCGCTTACGTCGACAACTACACCAACGGCGAAACAGAGATCGCGGCCTTCGGCGACCATTACGAATGGAGCACCACCCCCCTGCCCCACCTCACAGGCGGGTTAGGAGCCACGCTGCACCTGCAGAACGGCAACACGCTGGGCATAAACTACACCTGGCACTTCTTCACCACGCGGCACAACGGCGCATGGGCCTACGAAGCCGCGCGTCACAGCCTGCTTCTGCAATTCACCATGGCCTTGTAAAAACAGCACCAACAGACACCCTGTCAAAAGTGAAAACAAATCCGCATAACATAATTCTGGCGACCCTGGCGACGGCATTGCTCTTTAGCCTCAACTCGTGCGAAAAGATGCTGATGGACGACCGGCAGGACAGCGACGCTGTGGTCAACTTCGACTATCTATGGCAACGTGTCGACCGGCAATACGCCCTGTTCGATGTCAAAGAGGTGGACTGGCAGACCGTTTACGACACCTTGCGGCCAAAAGTCCACAGCGACATGAGCCGCGAAGCGCTCTTTCAAGTGATGGCACAGATGCTCAACACATTGCAGGACGGCCATGTCAACCTTATCACACCGTTCGACATGGCTCGCAGCGACAGCGTGTGGCACCGGCGTGTAGCCCGCAGCAACATCGACGAACGTGTGGTCAACCTCAATTACCTGGGCATCGGCCACCACACCACCGGAAACCTCAGACACAACATCATCGCCGACAGCAGCGTCATCTACGTGCGCTACAGCTCGTTCGAGAACTCCGTCGACGTAACACAGCTCCACTACATCGTCCGGCAATATCCCGACGCCAAAGGGATGATACTCGATCTTCGTCAAAACGGCGGCGGTGCCATCCGCTACATCCGGGAGTTGCTGAGCCTGATGCCGGCGCACGGACAGACCCTCTACACCACCCAACTCAAAAACGGCCCCGGCCACGACGACTTCAGCACCCCGACCGCCGTCACCGCCCCTGCCTCACGCCACACCGCCTACAGCCAGCCCGTGGCCGTGCTCACCGACCGCGGCTCCTACAGCGCCACCTCTATCTTTGCGCTCTGCACCAAAGCCTACAGCAACATGTTTTGCGTCGGCGACACCACCGGTGGCGGACTGGGGATGCCCAACGGCGGCGAGCTGCCCAACGGATGGCGTTACCGCTTCAGCATCACCCGCACGCTGGCGGTCGACGGCCGCAACTACGAAAACGGCATGCCGCCCGACTACACCGTCATCCTCGACCCTTCCGCCACCGCCGCAGGCCGCGACAATGTCATCGACAGCGCCGCTGCACTGATCATCGAACGCTACAACCAGCTCCATCCTGCCCCATGATTGGAAAATACCGCATCAGAGCCAGCTACCCCAACTTCTACATGGTGAATCTCTACGCCCGCCACGGAGAAGAAATATTCAACCACGACAGCGACGACCCCGCCAACCGGCTGGAAGGCAACAAACCCGGCACCGTCATCTACTACCGCGACGACGACAAAGAGCGCCACGAACTGCCGCCGCGCTGGTACGACATGTACCACCTGCTCAAGATGGACGACACCCGGCGCGAACGCTACCTCCAGCTGCTGATCGAAGCCGCCGACGGCACCATCTCCGCCGACGGTTCGGCCCAGTTGCGGCTACAACGCGACTCATTTCGGCAACAGTGCCAACAGTACGTGGAACAGCATCCGCTCGTCGGCAACGAATACCTCATCCACACCCTCAGTGAAGGCACCTTCACCGACGAAGAGATCAGCCACAAAGGGCGTATGCTGCTCGACCTGACACGCAACAGCTACCCCGTGCCGGACTTCTGCATCCTCACCGCCGCAGCCTTCCGCCGCCACGACCTGCTGCCGCGGCTGCTCGAAGACGCCATTGCCAACCTTGAGGTGATGACCGACTGCCGCTTAGGCGACAGCCACAAGCCGCTCGTCTTCGCCATCCGTTGCGCCATGCCGCAATACATTCCCGGCCTGATGCCCACACTGCTCAACATCGGCGTCACCCGTGCCGCCTATGAAGGGTTGCGGCACACCTATGCCGAATCCATGGCCAACCGTGTCTATCTGAGCACCCTGCACACCCTGTGCGAGATGCTGGACATCCACCGGCGCTACATACGCAACGACATCGAACTGGACTGCGACACCCAACGCCGGCGCATCGCCGAGATGGAGGAACAGATCGTCGACAAACGGCTGCTGAACGACGCCCGCTATCAGACACTGCGACTGCTGGAATACGTTCGCGGATTCTTCATCCAGAATCAAGACCTCGTCCTCACCTTCATGCAAGGCAAGCAGGCCTTTCCGTCGTTCATCCTGCAACGCATGGTATGGACCATCGGCAACAACGAATCCTACCCCGGCGTACTCTACAGCCGGCACAGCCGCACCGGGCAAGGGCGCCAGATCGAGAGCTACCGCAACATCTTCGGCGAAGAAATCATGACCGGCGATGTCACCTCCGAAGACCGCGCCTACAACAACCGTGCCGACATCAAAAACGAATTTCCCGCCGTCTACCATTTCGACCCGTTGCTATCGAAACTCGAAAGCCGCTACAAATCGCCTGTCACCATCGAATTTGCCGTCGAATCGCGTCCGCGCCGGCTGAGCCTCTTCTCGGTGCTGCAGCTCAACATGTCGGAGATGACCGGACGCGCCGCACTGCTGGCTGCCACCGATATGTACAACGCAGGGCTCATCGACGAATCCGCTGTCACCGACCTGGTCAAACCCTACCACCTGCGCCAAATCGTGTCGGCCTCCATCGACGACCATTCGCTGCGCAAACTCGAGTTCTTCGGCCGGGGCCTGAGTGTGCTGCCGCGCAGCGCCATCAGCACCACCCTCTGCTTCAGCATCAACGAAGCCCGGCAACACAAGGAGAACGGCGAATACGTCTGCCTCTGCCAGGAGCGCTTCGTCCCCGAAGACACCATCACCCTCAACGAAGTCGACGCCATCATCAGCCTCACCCCCGCCGCCATCCACGTCGTGACAGCCTGCCGCGGCTACGGCATCCCCGCCTTCCTGGACCTGCAACACTACGGCATACAACTCCGCCCCGCCGTCGACGGGCGGCCGGCCTATCTCTGCAACGAGCAGGGATCGGTACTGACCGAAGGCGAGAAAATCACCCTGTCAAGCAAGCGTCAGAGCATCTACCGCGGCGTAGCCGACTTCCGTCCCGCCCGGTTCACCAAATACCTGCAGGGCAAAAACGTGGAGCTGTCTGACGACGAGAAAATATTCTTCCAGGCCATGAAAGAAGCCTACCGGCAGTACCAAAACATCGTGACCTCCGAACAAGTCAACTATATCACCGATGTCGACAAGCTGGCACGCCTCATCCGGTGCGACCTGCAAAACAAACCTGACGTGGCGCGGAACATCGTCAACAGCTGGTACGAGACCCACTCCGACCGCTACATCAACCAGGTGCTCGGCAGCCGTATGGGCGACCACCAAGACCAGTCGCGCGTTTTCGACCTGCTCGGCACCGCCCATAAGACGGAAGTCTTCAAGCAGTCCGCCGAAACATGCATAACCAAAGGGCTTTCGGGGTTGAAAGCCGGCTCCTTCATGCTGGGGCGCTTCGTGGCGCGGCCGCTGCCCATAAAGCTATGGAACAGTCTGAGCGACACCGTGGTGGCATTCCTGCTCAACGAATATGTGCTCTACGAAAAATACCTTCATGTGCTGGAAGAGGTGGGCGAAATCAAGCTAGCCCGCGCACATTCACGCATCGAAACCGAAGGCGTCGACAACATGAATGTAAGCAACTTCGACCTCTACACCTTTGTGCCGCTGCTCTACTCCACCCACGACTGGACAGCTGTGGCCAAAGCCTTGGAAACCATCGACCACCAAGACAACACCCACGTGCTTATAGCCAAACTGTCACAACCCGTCGAAAAAATCTTCGACATGAGCAAGCCATGGAACAAAGCCCGTGTGGAGGAGGTGCTGAAAGCTCAAAACTCCACGCCCAGCGTCCACTCGATATAGTCGATGTGGGCGTAATAGGCCTTACAGGCCACACCGGCATACGGTGTCAGCCTCCAGCCGTCGGCCAGCCTGCAATTGAGGCTGATTCGCTCATAGACGCGCCCGAGCAGATAGGGCGAACGCAGCACATCGGTGCCCACCGACACACGCATAAAAAGCCGCTCCCAGTTGCGCTGGTACGTGGCGCAAAGACCCGCATAAAGCGGCCGTGGGTCAGCGTCGCCCGCCTGCCGGGCCTCGACCCGGTGGGCATAGTTATACATCAGATCCACCTCGGCCCCCAACGACCGTCTCGGCGAGAACGGGCGCATGACACCCAACAGCAGTGAGTGGGCATAACAATAAGGCGCGTGAAGGTCGCCGCCGCGCTGCTGCACCAGCCCCGGTGCATACGAGACAAAAAAGACAGCCGGTCGCAACGCCGTGGAGTCGCCAACAGCCGCCAACGGCCGGCGACGGCCTGTCGGCCCGAAGTGAAAACCCGCCTCCACCTGCACATAATTCAACCCCTTGTTCGGCTTGCGCAAATAGCCGTTGGACGAGTGTACAAAACGCAATGCCGCCGACAAGGTGTGGAGGCTGTCCAACGCATGGCGATAGCGCAAGCCCACCCCGATGTGGCAATTCAGATAAGAGCCGATAAAATGATTGGCGCTGTCCAGGCTCCGCCGATAAGGGTCGCCATAGGCCGAGAGCCCCGCCTCGATAAATTCGTCTATCGGGCCGGCCAGACGGTCCTCTACCGTCAGCGCCAACGAAAAGCGGGCCCCTGCGACGGCGCGACGCATCGCCATGGCGTCGGCACGCACACCCAGACGCCAGCCCTCGCGCTGCATCCATTCGCACGCATAGCCCAAGCCTGCCGTCGGCTGCGAAATATAGCTGAACGTATTGTCGTTGGGCAGACACCAGCCGCCCGTCATCAACACACCATGCTCCTGTGCGGCGACAGAGCCTGCCGCCAAAAGCGATACAAAAGCAAACAACCGGAAGCCGCTACGCTGTCTCATCGCCTATCATGCTTCTATACGTCGACTCGTCGATGACCGGCACCCCCAGCTTCTCAGCCTTGCGCCGTTTTTCGGGTCCCATGCGCTCTCCAGCCAGCAGATAATCCGTCTTGCCGCTGATCGAGCTGGCCAGTTTGCCGCCGTGCGCCTCGACCGACTGTTTGATTTCGTCGCGCGAATAGTGTTCAAACACCCCCGACACAACAAAAGTCTTGCCGCCCAGCACATCGGAGAGAAGCCGCTCCTCCAGCCGCATCTGCAACCCCGCCGCCCGCAGCCGCTCCACCAGTCTGCGGTGGGCGTCAACTGCAAAATAATCATAGACCGTCACCGCCGTCTTCTCGCCCACATCCTCCACCTGCGCCAGTTCGTCGACGCCGGCCTGCATCAATGCGTCGACCGTGTGGAAATAGCGTGCCAGTTTCTTGGCGCCCACTTCGCCCACATAGCGTATGCCCAAAGCGAAGAGCACCCGGTCGAACGGCACCCGGCGGGCCTCCTCCAGCGCGGCCAGAATATTGTCGGCGCCACGCTCCTGGATGGCGCTGCCCTCCTCGGAGCCCAGCCCGATGAGCTGCTCGCGCCGCAGGTCGAAAAGATCCGCTGCATCGCACACCAGCCCGGCACGGTACAACATCTCGAGGCGCTCGTGCCCCAGCGTGTCGATATTCATAGCCTTGCGCGACACAAAATGCTCCAACCGCCCGACAATCTGAGGCGGACAGCCGTCCTGATTGGGGCAGTAATAGCCCGACTCGCCCTCGCTGCGGACCAGCGGCGTGCCGCACTCGGGACAGCACCGGGCATACGCCACCGGCTGCGCTCCGGGCAGCCGCCGGCTTAGGTCGACGCCCACCACCTTGGGAATAATCTCGCCCCCCTTCTCAACCCAGAGCGTGTCGCCCTCACAGATATCCATCTTCTCGATAAAGTCGGCGTTGTTGAGCGTGGCGCGGCGCACCGTGGTGCCCCCCAGCCACACCGGCTGCATATTGGCCACCGGTGTCACCACCCCCGTGCGCCCCACCTGAAAGCTGACATGCTCCAGCGGCGTGGCCACACGCGCCGCCTTGAACTTGTAGGCTATAGCCCAGCGCGGCGACTTGGCCGTCATACCCAACGAATCCCACAGCGACGTCTGGTTCACCTTGATGACAATGCCGTCGATGCCGTAAGGCAGATTCCAACGCTCCTTGTCCCAATAATCGATATAGGCCTTGATCTCCTCCATGCCGGCACACTCGCGGATATGCGGCTGCACCCGGAACCCCATGTCACGCGCCGCCTGCAGCCGACCGTAATGCGACAGCAACGGCGACCCGGATGGCAACGCCGTGCCGGGCGGCAGCATCATGAAATACATACAAAACTCCAGCCGCCTCCGGGCACACTCGCGCGAATCCTGCAGCTTCAGCGATCCGCTGGCCGCATTGCGCGGGTTGGCAAAAGGCGCGTCACCCTCCGCCTCGCGCCGGCGGTTCATGGCCTCGAACGCCTCGAACGGATAGACCACCTCGCCCCGCACCTCAAAATCGTCCGGGTAGTCACCGCGCAGCCGCAACGGGACAGTGGGTATCGTGCGTGCGTTGGCGGTGATGTCGTCGCCCACCGTGCCGTTGCCGCGCGTAACCGCCTGCACCAGCTGCCCGTGCTTGTAAGTGAGGCCGATGGCCACGCCGTCATACTTCAGTTCGCAGGTATAGCTGAACGCCGTGCCCTCAAGCAGCCGCCGTGTGCGCGACTCGAACTCCGCTATCTCCTCCATACTGTAAGTGTTGCCCAGCGACAGCATCGGAAAACGGTGTGTCACCTGACGGAACGTCTTGTTCACCTCGCCGCCCACACGCTTGGTGGGCGAATTAGGCTGGGCCAGCTCCGGATACTGCCGTTCCAGCTCCTGCAGCTCACGCAACAAAGCGTCGAACTCATAGTCGCTCACCAGCGACGTGTCGTTCATATAATACTCGTGATTATAGCGATCCACGAGCTGCGTCAACTCGTCGATACGTTTGCGGGCCGGTTCGGCGTCAAGGCTGCTGAATAGATCCACTGCGGGAAAATGTTTTGTGAAGTTATTGGTTGAAGAAAAAGGAGCTCGGTTACAAATTCCAGTCACCGGTAAAATTGAGCGACACGGGGCCGGTAAGCGTGATACCGCTGTACGAGTCGTCGCCGGCCGAAAAAGCCACCGCAAAGTCGCCGCCACGTGTGCTGACGCGCCCGTTGCCGCTGACAATAGCCGCCGCCGTCACCCCGGTGCCGCACGAAAGCGTCTCGCCCTCCACACCTCGTTCATAGGTGCGGATCATCAGCCGGCCGTCGTCGCGGTCCTCGATAAAATCAATATTGGCACCCTCGGCGCCCAACTCGGGGGCATGGCGCAGACGTCGTCCCTCCCGCTCTACATCATACCCGGCCAACCCCGACACACGCTGCACATAATGCGGCACCCCCGTGTCGAGCAGCCAGCCGTCCAGGCAGCGCCGCACCGTGCTCCGTGCCACATCGCGCATGGCTATCCGCACCAGCCCCACCCGCGCCGTTTTGTCCCACATCAGAATGTCGGCCTCGTGCAAACCGTCGTCGGCCATAAAACGCAGAGGCGCAGAGGCGCCGCCCGACGTCAACCCCGACAGATGGGCGAAAAGCGCTATGCAACGGCCGCCGTTGCCGCACATGGCAGCGCGGCTACCGTCGCTGTTGAAATAAGTCATAGAGAACTGGCAGCCCGCAACGTCGGCCGGAGGCAAGCCCAGTGTCATCAACCCGTCGGCGCCGATCCCCAGTCTGCGATGACACATCGCAGCCACCTGGGCGGCATCGGGCACCCATGCCGACCGTCGCACATCGACCAAAATAAAATCATTGCCGGCGCCGTCAAACTTATAGAATTCCATAAGCCAAAACTTTAGCCATTCGTCTCAGTAATCAATATCGGGAAACATCATACGCAACCGGGCCAGCTCCGGGTTGGACTGCAGCATGGCATCATACTTCTCGCTTGGCTGGTAAGCCTTGCTCTCCTGCCGTTCGACATACACCTCCACACGGCACTGCAGTGCGGGACACCGCAGCTGGCTGCGCAGCCGCTCCAGCATCGATGTCTTGAAGGTGCGCAATTCGCGCTCGAAATTGCTGTTGTTCGCCTTGATTGCAAACAGGTTGCGCTCCTTCAGCTCCACCTCGTGCCCCTGCAGCACGGCCGCCTGTTCGGGGTTCGATTCGCTCCACTCGGCAATCAACCGCTCCCATGCCTCCTGCAGACGCTCCTGCGTCAGCGGCTGCACCTCCTCCTCTTGTACCGCGGGACGGACCTGTGCCGACACCGGCTTCATCTTGATAGAGATGATACCCGGCAGACGGCCGTCTGCCGCCTGCGGCCGCTGCGACTGTTCGGGCTGCGCCACAGACTGCGACGGCCGGACAGCCGTCGGTTGCGCCTTGGGCTGCGGCTCAGGCGACGGCTTAGGTTGCGGCTGCGGCACAGCCCCGCCAGCGGCCTCCACGGCAGCCGGCGGACCGGGCGGGGACGGTGGATGCTTCGGGGGTCTTGCTATCTAACCTGCTGCCATCTTCATCAGCGCCACCTCGACAAAGAGCCGCTTATTGCCTGCGTCGCGGTAACGATACTCATAATCGCTGGCGATGTCGAGCCACTGCAACAGGCGGGGCAGCCCGCAGGCCGCCGCCTGTTCGCCCAGCCGCGACGCCACACCCTCGCTCACCTCTAACAGGCGGTGGGTTGCAGGGTCGAGCGACACCATCAGGTTGCGCAGATGCTCACTCAGGCCGGTCAGGAAACGCTGCCCGTCGAACCCCCTGCCGAGGATCTCCTCATAGAGCAGCAACGCCGAACTGATGTCATTCGCGCGGAAACTCTCCACCAAGCGCAGATAATACTCGTGGTCCAGCACATTAAGCGTCTCGGCACACCGGGCATACGTCAAGTTGCCCGACGTGAAACTCACCAACTGGTCGAATGTAGACAACGCGTCGCGCAAGCCGCCGTCGGCCTTGCGGGCGATGAGGCGCAACGCCTCCTCCTCATACGAAACCTGCTCCTGCTGCGCCACACGGGCCAGATGCTGCACGATGTCATCGATGCCGATACGCTTGAAGTCAAACACCTGGCAGCGCGAAAGAATGGTGGGCAGCACCTTGTGCTTCTCCGTGGTGGCCAAGATAAACTTGGCATACGCCGGCGGCTCCTCCAACGTCTTCAGAAAAGCGTTGAACGCCGCTGCCGACAACATGTGCACCTCGTCGATGATATAGACTTTGTAACGTCCGGCCTGCGGCGGGATGCGCACCTCGTCGATCAGGCTTCGCATGGCCTCGACGCCATTGTTCGAAGCTGCATCCAACTCGAAGATATTCATCGAATTGGCATTGTTAAAACTGATACAGCTCTCACACTGCCCGCACGCCTCTGTATCGGGAGTGAGGTTGGTGCAGTTGATGGTGCGTGCCAAAATGCGGGCACATGTCGTCTTGCCCACGCCACGCGGCCCGCAGAACAGAAACGCCTGCGCCAACTGATTGTTGCGGATGGAATTCTTGAGGGTGGTGGTGATGTGCTGCTGCCCCACCACACTGTCAAACGTCACCGGCCGGTACTTGCGTGCCGAAACAATATAATCGCCCATAGACAATACTAAGATTACAATTCTGAACTACAAAAGTACAAAAAAAAATGAGAAGTCCTGCGCTGGCGGGTGTTTTCAAAACATGGAGGATTCCCGCCCACGGATTGCACGGATTTCTTTTTGATCCACGGATTACACGGATGAACACAGATGATCAATTTCAATTTCATTAGTCGTTTTCTCGCCATATCAAAGTTCAGGTCTGCTTGAATTTCGGCGCTCCCCCCACCCTCACGCAATAACAGTCCTTTCATCATTGACAAATTGCCAATATTATAAAAAAACTTAAATCTACGTTTACTAAAGTCAGTTTTCGTCAATTTTTGCAACTAATTATATAAAGTGAATCTGAAATATGGTTTAATAAAAATAATATATCATGAAAAAATTCATCTGTCAAAGCCCCGCACAGGTTCGGTGTGCCGATGTGACGGGGCGTAAAATCGAGGGCGCCGGAATCTGGAGCGTGTGATTGATTTCGAAGTCCTCAACGCACGCATCCCCGCGGCCGGCATCCAAGGCATAGAGCCGTCGCTATACGTGTTTCTTATACGTTCAGTGACCGGCTTTATTGTGTGGCAGAAGAAATGTTGCGCAAAACCACACGGCACCGTAGCAACCGCAAGTTTTCTGCGACAACGAAAGCATCATAAAAAAATAAAACAAATGAGTCAGAAATATAAAAGAAACTGCTTGGCCATCATGAGTGCATTATTCATTGGTGTCGGAATGGCATTTACCATCTTTGCATGCACGAAAGATGCCTCATTTATGAACAATTTGATTTCCAATAAGAGCAACGAAAATAAAGGTTTAATGATTTCAGGATATACGTTTGAAAAACCGGATAATGGTTTTTTGGCGGTTTCGGAAAATGACAGGATTGGGACAACAGCGGTATTACTTGGTACGACTCCGGATGAATTCATCAGAATGACCCTTTGCGTTGGCAGTCATATTGTGGATGAAAATGACATTCTTTACACATTTGAGGATGATTTGGATGCTCTCTTTTTCTCAAACCAGAACGAAAACGGTTTTGATATGACAATTTGGGAGGAGACTGTACACCTTTGTAACTTCAACGATATTGAGGGTGGAATAACGTTCGACATCAATACTCCCTGCGGGAATTTGATAAAGCAGACGATTCTCCATGACAGTCTTGATGTAGCGTCACTTCTAATAGATGTGTCAAATTTAGATATTGTTGAAAATCCCTTCTTTGCCGAGGAAAAATACACAAAAGATGTCTGGCCGTTTTTAAAAAAGGTTCTCAAAATTGGAGGTAGAGTTGTCGCCGCCGCTGCAGTAATCGCAATTGCGGTTGATTTGATTGAAACGGAGTGTCAAAGGAGTTTAGATACGGATAAGCATAATTGTGAACACAGCGACAAAAAGTGTCTTAAGAGAAGAGGACTCTGCCACTATGATTGTATTCCATGTTCCAACTAACCTTTCATTGTAGACTATGATGATCCTTAAAACCACTCTTCGTTATGTAGAGCACTACATATTGGCTATTTTGGTGCTCAGGCTTGTATTGGCTGCAATCAGATATTCTCGGTCACATTCTATAGACTTCGGAATCTTTCTGGTTTATACGCTCTTGGCAGTGGCTTTAGTATTACCGGTTGCAGTAGTTCACGCAAGGTTGGATATAGCAAAGCAGCGAAAAAAAGAAAAACAGCAGGATAGGAATAAATGAATTTTCCATTCCCCACAAGATATTGGTAGGAGAATATAGAACCAAGAGACAACTCTTACGCATCACTGGAAAACTGCATCAAACCTGCTCAATGATATTCGGGTTGGTCAAGAACTGGAAAAGCCCTATTGACAAAACACCGTTGTCGTCGAACATCGGAGGGTAATGTCCCGACACGATGAGTATCTTTTTGAAAGAATCCTTAATTTGAAGAAGCGGCCGTTTCTCTTGCTCTTCTTTCTGGGCATCTTGTAGCTGGTATGCCGACTGGATATAGTAGCGACGGGGACCTTTGCTCACCACAAAGTCGACCTCAAGGTGAGCTCTTGACCCATTCGCCGTGCGGATTTCCACATCGCCCACATCCACAGAGTAGCCCTGCTGCCGCAATTCATTATATATGATATTCTCCATAATGTGTCCTCTGTCAAGTTGCCGGAAGGACAATAATGCATTGCGAAGTCCGATGTCTTGAAAGTAGTATTTCGCTTGAGCACCTATGTATCCTTTGCCGCGAATGTCGTATCGCAAGGCTTGTTCGACAATGAACGACTCCTCAAAATACCCGATATACGAGGAAACGGTTTTGTTTGTTATTGACAGATTCTTCTTGGTGGCAAAGGTGTTTGTCAGATTGTTGGTATTGGTGAGCGACCCTACACAAGAAGCCATCACTCGTATCAGCTCCTTTATTTCAGGGACATTCTCAACACGGTTGCGCTCCATTATATCACGCAGATAAACTGTGTTGAAAAGCTGGCGCAAATAGGCCATTTTTTTATCTTCAGTGTCCATTGACATAAGCCCAGGCAACCCTCCATATAGTGAATATGTATCCCAAGCCTCTTGTATCGTGCCTGAACAAGCACTCATATACTCCGAAAAAGAGAGTGGTGCAAGATGAATCTCATAACTGCGGCCTCGAAATTCCGTGGCGATGTCTGTGGATAGGAAACGTGAGTTACTCCCGGTCACGTATGTGTCCACGTTGTCAAAAAGCAGCAGACTGTTCAGTACTTCGGGAAAATGATCCACCATTTGGACCTCGTCGATAACAACATAGTGCATATCGCTGTTATTTCTCGCGAATGCTTCGATTCTGTTAAGCAGAGTGTCCGGATTACGAAGACTGCGATTGCGCCAGTCCTCCATTTTAAGGAAAAGCATATTGTCTTCTTTTATCTCCATCTCTTGCAGTCTCTTGCGGAATAGCTCATTCAGCAAAAAAGACTTGCCGCATCGACGTATCCCTGTTACGACCTTAATGAGGCCATTATGCATCGAACCAACAAGATTATCAACGTATTGTTCTCTTTCTACAACCATATGATTCCATTTCTTTGCCTTTTTTGGCTACTTTTTGGAATGCAAAGATGCAACAAATTTTCATTCTGGCAAAATAATATTTACTTTAGGACATCTTTCGTTGTATTATCTGGAGTCTTTGATTTCCATCAAGAATGAATTCTATAAATCCATCATTCTCCTGTTCGCCTACGGCATCGCGGAATCTAGTAAATCCAGTAAAATATTCGCTGCGCGTTTGTTGCGTCATCAGAAATTTACTGGATTTACAGGATTTCTGCCCGCAGGGTTAGGAGTTTATTTGATTTATAGATGACCAAAGGAGGCCTGCTTGAGTTTTGGCATGTCGAGAACGCCAAATGGGTTGTCGGCCGAGCCGACGGCATACCACAAGCTCCTGTGGAGTGCGAAGAGACCCGCAGGGGGGGCATCACATAAAGCTATTTCTATTTCCATTACAGCGAAGAACTGCCTGTTTCATTCTGTCAATCAAGGAAGATGTTGGATTGCCTGTTATTCTGGATTTTTCTGGCATAAATTCTTGATGGAAGAATACTAATGCGCATCCTCTTTCAGCATTTCAATCAATTTGTAGATACCTGTTGATGGATTATGGAACTCACGTAGTTTCTTAGCTCTTGAAACAGCTAAGTCTGTATGGTCGTTCAAAAAAGACTTTTGTGTGTCGGTAAAGGCTGACTTGGAGTAATTCTTCCACACGGGGGCGCTTTTCTTCAACTCTTTGATGAGTGCATCCGTTTCGATTGCAGCCTTTTGGTCTTTAGCATGAAGCAGCAACCATATTTCAAAGCAAGGATTACTCAACAACATTTCTGCCTTGCATTTGTGTAGTTTCTCATTGATGGCCTGCACATCCATGTCGTACATGAGGAATGTGTGCACCTTATCCCATTGTGAGATTTTGAGCTCCTTTGTACGCTTCTCAACCAACGATGGCGTGATCTTTGTGCCTTCTATGTGCGAAATGATTCTGATGGGTGACTTATACCACAATTTCAGAAGGTTGATATAGCAGACCTCTGTCTCGCCCTCGCAAATGACAAGGGCGATCTTTCGCATTCGCAAAGATGGTGACGGTTCTCTTTTGCTTGCCATAATCAGCCTTCCAATAATTGTTTGATACTTGACACCGATGAATCAACATAAGGAACGGCGTCAAAGCGTCCTTGTATATATCCCTTTTCGGCATCCATATTCTCACGGAAATCCTTGAAGTCGTATAATGAATACACCTCCGTTGCGCCTTGCTCCGACTTGTTGACAAAAACAATCTGGTCACGTCTCAGACGTTTGACATCGATAAGGTTCGTGTTATGGGAAGTAAACAGTAATTGACTACTTTCTGAAGCATGAATCAAGTCGAGAATGAAATCAGCCAGACGAGTGTGTAGCCCCATGTCAAACTCGTCCATCATAATGCTCTTCTTATTCTTTACCACATCCAATAGACGTATTAGAATCTGGAACAATTTTCTTGTACCATTTGATTCTTCCATATCCATGTCGAACATGATGTTCTTTTGGTTGCGATGGAACGTCTTGAAGCGAAGCACATCCACCAACTTGTATGATAGTTCCGTTTGTCCAGGCACAACCACAGGAGCCGGCATTTGCTCTTTCCTTGCCTCGATGTCAGTAATATCCGTATCGCATATTTCAAGTGCTTTGAGAATCACCTTCTTGTAGGCATTGAAACTATCCAGCACCATCACGTCATTCACATTGACAAGCCCCAGCAGGAATTGATTCATGAAATAACGATATAGCTTTTGTGCAATTTCTCTATTCATTGAACTGGCTCGGCTCAAGAATAGATTCTTTTCGCTAGTATTGATCACCACATCTGAAGGCTTAACCATCACACCAGTACCGAAACTGTATTTGCCTTCTGCTTCACGCACAAAAACCTTCGCACGTCTTCCCATAGGATAATGGAACAGACTTTCGCTTAAGATTCGTTCACGGGTTAACTCAAAAGCGTATTCATACTCCACATCCTCACAAACAAAATCAATAAGGAATTTGCTGGGCTTTTTCTGCCAACCATCAAATTTGAAAGGTTCAAAGTTGAATGTCACCCCTTCGTTATGAAGATGTGACTCCAAAATCATTCTGCAGCAAAAAGTAATGGCTTTCAGAATATTCGATTTGCCAGAAGCATTGGGGCCAAACAGTCCAATGGTTTTAAGCACAGGCACACCGTTCCACTCCATCACATTATGGCTTAACTCCCGTGCAAGAGCCGTATTGATGTTTCCTGCTCTGAAGTCGATTCTTATTCTATCTCTAATAGAAAAGAAATTTTCAAATTCGATTTTTAATATCATTACATGTTTGATTTTGTAGAATTGCTGCAAAATTAGTGATTTAATTTGAATTCACAAAGCTTTTATACATAGAATCTTACCTGACTTAGCCAGACGGTATAGTGTACTGCGCTCAACTCCGTATATAGCAACGACTTGGCGAGCTGTCAGGTATTCTCTGATGTCTGGCACATTCTGCGCATATGTAATAAATAGGTTTCTTGCCGATCCTCCAATTTAGCAATTGCCTGTATATCTTCCTTTTCATGTCCTATTTACACATTTTTACATTGGAATTCTATCATCAGCGCCTCCTGATAGACTTTTTCAAGAAAACCGCTTCCGAGCTGCTTCGACACTTCAATCATCGCCCCGTTGATGGCGTAGGATTCATCTTCATATATCATGGTATCTCAAATGTTATTTTCATCAAATTATTTTCAATCGCCGAAAAATCCATGTAATCCGTGGATATAAAGAATATCCGTGCCCATCCGTGTAATCCGTGGATAAAAAATAATCCGTGGATAAAAAAGAAAGTCCGTGGACAAAAAAAAAAACCGGAGGCAGAACATTTCCACCTCCGGTTGGCCGTGTACAGGAACCGCCGGCTACTGCTTCTGCGGGTTGTAGAAGACCAGCTGGTTGTCGACGGTGTCGATGACGATGTTGTCCTTGGCATTGATTTTGCCTTCGAGCAACTCTTGGGAGAGCGGGTTGAGCACCTCGCGCTGGATGACACGCTTGACAGGGCGGGCGCCCATGGCGGGGTCGTAGCCCACATCGGCCAGGTGGGCCACCGCCTCGTCGGTGGCGGTGATGAGAATCTCGTTGTGCTCAAGCATACGCGCCACGGCGTCGAGCTGGATGCGCACCACGCCCAGCAGCTGCTTACGGGTGAGCGGACGGAACATGACCACCTCGTCGATGCGGTTGAGGAACTCGGGGCGCACGCGCTGGCGCAGCAACTCCATGACGGCCCGCTGGGTTTCCTCGAGGTCGTAGGCGCTGACACTGTCGCCGTCAAGGCGCTCACGGATGATCTCGCTGCCCATGTTGGAGGTCATGATGATGATGGTGTTGCGAAAGTCGGCGGTACGGCCTTTGTTGTCGGTGAGGCGTCCGTCTTCGAGCACCTGAAGCAGGGTGTTGAAGACATCGGGGTGGGCTTTCTCAATCTCGTCGAAGAGGACGATGCTGTAGGGTTTGCGCCGCACCGCCTCGGTGAGCTGGCCGCTTTCGTCGTAGCCTACATAGCCCGGAGGGGCGCCGATGAGCCGGCTGACGCTGTGGGGTTCCTGGTATTCGCTCATGTCGATGCGGATCATCATTTCCTCGTCGTCGAAGAGGGTCTCGGCCAGGGCACGCGCCAGCTCGGTCTTGCCGACACCGGTGGTGCCGAGGAAGAGGAAGGAGCCGATGGGGCGGCGGCCGTCGCTGAGACCGGCACGGCTGCGCCGCACGGCGTTGGCGACGGTGGCGATGGCTTCGTCCTGGCCCACGACACGCTTATGCAGCTCTTTTTCGAGGCGCAGCAGGCGCTCGCGCTCGCTCTGCAGCATGCGGGTGACGGGGATGCCGGTCCATTTGGAGACGACTTCGGCAATCTGCTCGCTGTCGACCTCTTCGTTGATGAGGGCTTGGTCAGCCTGCATGGTTTTGAGTTGCTCTTTCAGGTCGGTGACGTGTTGCTCGGCTTCTTTGATGCGGCCGTAGCGCAGCTCGGCCACTTTGCCGTAGTCGCCGGAGCGCTCGGCCTGCTCGGCTTCGAATTTGTAGCTTTCGATGTTTTTGACCTCGGCCTGGATGGCTTCGACGACGGTTTTCTCGCTCTGCCAACGGGCTTTCATGCTGTTGCGCCGCTCGTTGAGCTCGCCGATTTCTTTGCCCAGCTGCTCCAGCTTGTCGTGGTCTTTTTCGCGTTTGATGGCTTCGCGCTCGATTTCCAACTGGCGGATGCGGCGCTCGATTTCGTCAAGTTCTTCGGGCACGGAGTCGATCTCCATGCGCAACCGGGCGGCCGCCTCGTCGATGAGGTCGATGGCTTTGTCGGGGAGGAAGCGGTTGGAGATGTAGCGGTGGCTGAGCTCGGCGGCCGAGATGATGGCTTCGTCTTTGATGCGCACTTTGTGGTGCACCTCGTAACGTTCTTTCAGCCCGCGCAGGATGCTGATGGTGTCGGGCACCGACGGTTCGTCGATGAGCACGCTCTGGAAGCGGCGCTCGAGGGCTTTGTCTTTTTCGAAGTATTTCTGGTATTCGGCCAAGGTGGTGGCGCCGATGGCCCGCAGCTCGCCGCGGGCCAGGGCGGGCTTGAGGATGTTGGCGGCGTCCATGGCGCCCTCGCCGCCGCCGGCGCCCACGAGGGTGTGGATCTCGTCGATAAAGAGCACGATTTCGCCGTCGGCTTCGTTGATTTCGCGGATGACGCTCTTCAGCCGTTCCTCGAACTCACCCTTGTATTTGGCACCGGCCACCAGGGCGCCCATGTCGAGGCTGTAGATGGTTTTGCTTTTGAGGTTCTCGGGGACGTCGCCGCTGACGATGCGGTGGGCCAGGCCTTCGGCGATGGCGGTTTTGCCGACGCCGGGCTCGCCGATGAGGATGGGGTTGTTTTTGGTGCGGCGGCTGAGTATCTGCAACACACGCCGGATCTCTTCGTCGCGGCCGATGACGGGGTCGAGCTTGCCGGCCTGCGCCAGCTGGTTGAGGTTTTTGGCGTATTTGTTCAAGGCGTTCATCGTCTGCTCCTGGTTGGGGCTGGTGACTTTGCTGCCTTTGCGCAGGTCGGCGATGGCCGTGAGGAGCGACTTCTCGCTGACGCCTGCGTCTTTGAGCATCTGGCTGACACGGTCGCGCCCGCCGACGAGGCCCAGCAGCAGGTGTTCGACGCTGACAAAGTCGTCGTTCATCTTGGTGGCACGCTGCGTGGCGGCCACAAGGGCCTGGTTGGCGTCGCTGGAGAGGTAGACCTGGCCGCCGCTGACGCGCGGCATGCCGCCCAGGATGTCGTCGACCTGTTGTGTCAGACGCGGGATGTTGACCTCCATTTTCTTGAGGAGGTAGGGGGTCACATTCTCGTCTTCCGAGAGGAGCCCTTTCAGCAGGTGCGCCGTCTCGATGGCGGGATGCTGCCCCCCGACGGCAATGGACTGTGCTTTCTGCACGGCCTCTTGCGCTTTGATTGTGAACTTGTCTAAGGTCATCTGTTTTTGTTGTTTTGTTTTCCTATGTTTTCCGTAACAAGGATAATACCAAACAAAAAAGGCTGACAAAACGTCAGCCTGCAGCGGTGTTCAAGACAATCCGCACTCAACTTTCCGTGCCGCCGACAGACATCAGACTGCGGACGGGAGCGAGTTGTTCGAGTTGTGCGCGGCCCTGCAAATCTGTCAGCTCGACCAGGAAGAGGAACTCTTTTACATGCACACGGCAGCCGTTGACCGTCTCGCGGTTGAGCGCCTGGGCGATGCCGAGGGCGGTGCCGCCGGTGGCCAGCAGGTCGTCGAGCAGGGTCAGCTCGACGACGCCGTCCTCAGGGCGGCAGGCGGCCAGGTCGCTGAGGCGGTAATACACCTCGTCGCGGCCGTATTCTTTCTCGATGGAGACGCTATGCAGGTCGCCTTCGGCGTAGGGCAATTTGCCTTTTTTACGGACGGGGACAAGGGTCTGGATGTGCTCTGACTGCACCAGCAACGGGGCGGCAAAGAGGAAGCCGCGGGCCTCGACGGTGGCCACGTTGGGGGCGGTGCAGAGGGTGTCGAGGCGACAGACGGCGTCGCGAAAGGCCGTCTTGTCGTGCAGAAAGGGCAAGATGTCGATGAAATCGATGCCCGGCTTGGGAAAGTCGGTGTAGTGTTTGATGATGTGTTCGTACATGGCGCTTGTATTGGGATTTTGTCGGGGTTGCAGTGTTCCGGGCCTCCGGAGCGTCTCATTCGGGGTAGCCGTCGGGGTTGTGCCGCTGCCAGTTCCAGCTGTCGCGGACCATGTCGTCAATGCTGCGGCGGGCCTCCCAGCCCAGCTCGGCTTTGGCTTTGGTGGGGTTGCAGTAGCAGGTGGCGATGTCGCCGGCACGGCGGGGCTTGATGCTGTAGGGCACGTCGACACCGTTGACACGGACGAAGGCTTTGACCATGTCGAGCACCGAATAGCCGTGGCCGGTGCCCATGTTGTAGACGCCGACGCCGCAACGGCGGCCGATGGCCTGCAGGGCGGCGACATGGCCGGCGGCAAGGTCGCAGACATGGATGTAGTCGCGCACGCCGGTGCCGTCGGGCGTGGGGTAGTCGTTGCCGAAAACGCCGAGCTCTTTGCGCTTGCCGACGGCCACCTGGGTGATGTAGGGCATGAGGTTGTTGGGAATGCCGCCGGGGTTCTCCCCTATCCTGCCCGACGGGTGCGCACCCACGGGGTTGAAGTAGCGCAGCAGGATGACGTTCCATTCCGCGTCGGCTTTCTGCAGGTCTGTCAGCACCTGTTCGATCATGCTCTTGGTCCAGCCGTAGGGGTTGGTGCAGCGGCCTTTGGGGCAACGCTCGGTGATGGGGATCTCGGCGGGGTCGCCGTAGACGGTGGCGCTGGAGCTGAAGATGATGTTTTTGCAGCCGTGACGGCGCATCACGTCAAGGAGCGTCAGCGTGCCGCCGATGTTGTTCTCGTAGTATTCCCACGGTTTCTCGACGCTCTCGCCTACGGCCTTGAGGCCGGCGAAGTGGATGCAGGCGTCGAAGCGATGTGCGGCAAAGATTTTTTCCAAGCCTTCGCGGTCGCGGATGTCGACGTGGCTGAAAGGCACCTCCGGGATGCCGATTATCCCGGCGACGCGCCGCAGCGACTCGGGGTTGCTGTTGGAGAAGTTGTCGGCGACGACGGCGGTGTGGCCGGCTTTGTAGAGTTCAATTAGCGTGTGGGAGCCGATAAAACCGGCTCCGCCGGTGACCAAAATGTTCATTGTGTCGATGGTGATGCGGGGTTTTTCAATCTATTTAACGTCGATTTGATGTTTTCATTGTCCCACCACTTGAGAAATGCGTTCCAAGCTGTCGAGCAGCATCGCACGGGGACAGCCGAGGTTGAGCCGGAAACAGCACTGGTAGGCGTCGCCGCCGAAGGTGGGGCCGTCGTTAAGCGCCACACGTGCCTCTGCGACCAGCCGGCCGGCCAACTCTTTGTGGGCAAGGCCGTAGGCGCCAAAGTCGAGCCAGGCAAGGTAGGAGGCTTCGGGAAGCACGGCCTTCACCCGGGGCATACGCTCCTGGAGGAAGCTGTCGAGCGTCTGCACGTTGCCGTGCAGGTATTGCAGCATCTGATCCAGCCACTCCGCACCGTGGGCAAAGGCGGCCTCGGCGGCGGTGAAGGCAAAGATGTTGCCGCCGGCAAGCCCTAAGGATTCAAGCCAGCCGAAGAAACGGTGCCGCAGGGCGGCGTCGGCAATGTAGGACACCGAACTGCCCAGTCCGGCGATGTTGAAGGTCTTGCTGGGGGCCACGAAGGTGATGCTGTGGCGGGCGGCGGCTTTGCTGACGGTGCTGTAGCTCACATGCTTTTGTCCGGGCAGGGTGAGGTCGGCATGGATCTCGTCGCTGATGACGATGATGCCCTTACGCTCGCAGATTTCGGCCACTTTTTCCAGCACCTCCCTGCCCCACACCGTGCCGGCGGGGTTGTGCGGGTTGCTCATGATGAAGACTTGGCAGCCCTCCGCCTTGCGTTCAAAGTCGTCGAAGTCGATCTCAAAACGGCCGTTCTCTGTTTTCAGTGGGCTGCAAATCAGTTCGCGGCCGCTCGCACGGGGCAGGTTGAGAAACGGCGGATAGACGGGGACGGTCACCAGCACACGGTCGCCCGGCTGTGTCAGGCATAGCAGCGCGAACGAGATGCCCGCCACAATGCCGGGGATGAAATGCAGTTCGTCTTTTGTGGCCTGTATGGCGTAGTGGTGCTGCAGCCATGCGGTCACCGCCTGCCAGTAATGCGCGGATGGCATTGTGTAGCCCAGCACCTCGTGGTCGCAGCGCCTGCGGAGGGCCTCCATGACGAAGTCGGGCGTGCGGAAGTCCATATCCGCCACCCACATGGGCGTGAGGTCGTCGCGTCCGTACATCGCCGGCAGCGCGTCCCACTTGAAGCAGTCGGTTCCCCGCCGCTCTATCGGTTCATCGAAATTGTATTTCATTTCTTTTCTTTATTCTTTGGCGTATTCCACAGGGTGAGCCGCATTGCCGGGACTGGACGGCCGGGTGGACCTGACGCAGGAGTGCCGCAGGCATTCTCGCGCCGCCGCCGATATGGGTCGGGCCTGTCGCGTGTCAATCTATTTTGCCTCTGCCTCGACGGCCTTTTTGTTCCACAGGCGGAGGAACTTCTCCACGCGCTTGCGGCTGTAGCCCTTGCCCTCCTCGAGGCTCTCGCTCTCCTGGATGTGGATGGGGTCGCCATTCTCGTTGATCACCACAAACACCGGGTAGCCGAAACGGCCCGGATTGCCAAGGAACTTCATGGCTTCGAGGTTCTTGTTGGCTTTCGAATAGTTGACGTGGATGTAGAGGTAGTTTTCCTCCATGAGCGGCGCGACGACGCTGTCGGTGGTGGCGAACTCGGCAAAGCGCAGGCACCAGGGGCACCAGTTGCCGCCCACCTGGCACATCACATAGCGGCCGGTTGCACGAGCCGTCACCGTGGCCTCGCGGATCTGCTCCATCGCGTCGAGGCTCTCATCATAGACCTGCGGAGCCTGCGCCCACAGAGCTGTAGCCATACAGGCCGTCAGGGAGAAGAGCAAAAGTATTTTTTTCATTCCGATTCATTTTTTGCCATAACGAGGAATGGACGGTTTTATTGTGCTGCAACGTCCTGGCGGATGTCTTCTCGGGCGTAGTCGACATAGCAACTGCACTATCCGTCTGGCCGGGTCGCGTGGGCTTGATATGTTTGGCAGGTCCGCCGCCCACTATGCGGTCTTGTCTTGTCAAGGATAATAAACCGCCGAGGGTTTGCACCCTCGGCGGTTGTACATGATTGACTCGCCCCGGCGGGGCTCATCTATTACCAGTATTACCAGGCAAACAGCGGACGATGCTGCATCATCTCGTTGACCTGGCCGGTGATCTTGGCGCGGACGGCCTCGTCGGTCGGGTTGCAGAGGACGGTGTCGATCATGTCGACGATGACCTGCATGTCGCCTTCTTTCAGGCCACGGGTGGTGATGGCGGGCGTTCCGACGCGCAGACCGCTGGTTTTGAAGGCGCTGCGGCTATCGAAGGGGACCATGTTTTTGTTGACGGTGATGTCGGCGGCCACGAGGGCGTTCTCGGCCTCTTTACCGGTGAGCTCGGGAAACTTGGTGCGCAGGTCGATGAGCATAAGGTGGTTGTCGGTGCCGCCGCTGATGACTTTGTAGCCCTTGGCCACAAAGGCTTCGCACATGGTCTTGGCGTTCTTCATCACCTGCTGGATGTACTGGTCGTAGCTGTCGGTGAGGGCTTCGCCGAGGGCGACGGCCTTGGCGGCGATGACATGCTCCAGGGGGCCGCCCTGGGTGCCGGGGAAGACTGCGCTGTCGAGCAGGGCGCTCATCTTCTTGATCTCACCCTTCGGAGTGGTCTTGCCCCAGGGGTTGTCGAAGTCCTGACCCATGAGGATCATGCCGCCGCGCGGTCCGCGGAGGGTCTTGTGGGTGGTGGTGGTGACAATGTGGCAATACTTGACGGCGTTGTTCAGGTAACCCTTGGCGATGAGGCCGGAGGGGTGGCTGATGTCGCCCATGAGGATGGCGCCGATGCGGTCGGCGATCTCGCGCATGCGGGCCCAATCCCAATCGCGGCTGTAGGCGCTGCCGCCGCCGATGATGAGCTTAGGACGGAACTCGAGAGCTTTCTTCTCCATGTCTTCGTAGTCGACCATGCCGGTCTCTTCCTTCACTTGGTAGCCGACCACTTTGTAGTTGATGCCGCTGAAGTTGACGGGGCTGCCGTGGCTGAGATGGCCGCCGTGGTTGAGGTCCATGCCCATGAAGGTGTCGCCGGCGTTGAGGCAGGCGAGAAAGACGGCCATGTTGGCCTGTGCGCCGCTGTGGGGCTGCACGTTGGCCCAGCAGGCTCCGTAGAGTTGCTTGGCACGCTCGATGGCGATGGTCTCGCTCTGGTCGACCACCTGGCAGCCGCCGTAGTAGCGCTTGCCGGGGTAGCCTTCCGCGTATTTGTTGGTCATCACGCTGCCCATGGCTTCCATCACCTGGTCGCTGACGAAGTTCTCGGAGGCAATCAGCTCGATGCCTTTGGTCTGACGTTCCCGCTCCTTTTGGATGAGGTCGAAAATTGCAGTATCTCTTTGCATGTCAAAATTATGATTAAAAATAGATTGGTTGACTGTTTTGCAAATATAGGATTTTTTCGCAAACAATTGGATAATTATTAGTAGATTTGCAAAACGTTATATTAGCAATTCCAGACACGCATGAGGAGTATTTCCATACTTTTGTTTCTCGCCGCGGTGGCCGCCGCCGGGACAGGGTC
Organism: Candidatus Hemicellulosilyticus sp. P3; assembly: GCA_001543385.1. GTDB lineage: Bacteria > Bacteroidota > Bacteroidia > Bacteroidales > P3 > Colimorpha. Next base: position 55,366 of record LPNH01000003.1, on the reverse strand, counting down.
CGCCCAGACGCCGGCAGCCGACGCGGGCAGCCGCCTGTACGGGTTTAAGAACAGCGGCGGAGCCTGGCAGATCGCCCCGCGTTTCCAGAAAGCCTATGCATTCAGCAGCGGTGTGCGCCGCTATGCGACGGTGAAACTGGACAACAGGTGGGGCTGTATCGACGCCGAAGGCAATATGGTGGTGCGCAACATTTTCACCACCCGCGAAGAGGCCGAAGCCGCCGGCAGCGAATGGCAACGCAACGACGAGCCGGGCAAATGGGTCTACCCCGCCCGCAACCCCGCCGACGGCCGCTGGGGGTTTGTCAACTATTACGGACAATGGAAATACCGGCCTGTCTATGAGGCCGCCAACGCCTATATCGGCAAGGAACCGATGTGTTTTGCCACGGTGCGGGCCGAGGGGCGCTGGGGCTGTATCGACGGCAAAGGCATACTTATCATCAACAATATCTTCCTCACCCGTGAGGAGGCCGAAGAGGCCGGACGGCAATGGACGGCCGGCAAGCTGTACGACATCTGGCGGATGCCGGCGCTGCACCCGCACACGGGCAAATGGGGCTATGTCAACTATCTGGGCCGCTGGGTGGTGGAGGCCAAGTACGACGAATGCCGCCACTTCGGCGCAGACAACAAGTACGGCTACGCCCAAGTGAAACTGGACGGCCGCTGGGGCAACATTGACCGCAACGGGCGTGTCGTCTCAGAGTGTATTTTCGCCAGCCGCGAGGATGCCGCCTACGCGCTGCTGCAGCTGGAGCACAAGCGCCCTGTTGACGGATGGCGGCTGCCTGTGTGCCACCCCGACAGCCGGTTGTGGGGATGGGTGAACTATCGCGGCGAATGGGTCATAGCGCCCCGCTATGAGGAAGTGTCGCAGTTTGCCAACGACACGGGACGTTTCGCCACAGCCAAACTCGACGGACTGTGGGCCAGCATCGACGACCAAGGCAACCTGCTGTCGAAGAATGTGTTCACCCTGTCCACCGAAGCATGGACGGCCGGCCGTGAATGGGACACCGGGCAAGAGCCCGGACACTGGCTCTACCCTATCTGCGATCCCGAATCGAAGCATTGGGGCTATGTGGACTATGAGGGCAAATGGGTCATTCGGCCCGTCTTTGAGGGAGCCAAACTGTTCATCTATACATGGAACAACCGTGTGGCCCCCGCCAAGCTGTCCGGACGCTGGGGATGTATCGACCATACGGGACGCTTTGTTGTGACGAATCAATACAACACCTCTTCGGAGGCCCAGGTGGCCGGGCGCCAATGGGCCGAGAAACAGAAGTTCTGATGGCCGACTGTATTATCCGCAACGCCACGTTGGTCAACGAGGGCCGGCTGTTTGAGGGCGACCTGCTGATTGCCGGAGACTGCATCGCCGGCATCGCGCCACACAACACGGAGAGCGCGACGCACGCCCTGCCGGTGTCCGAAGGATGCGAAGAGGTCGACGCCACGGGTTGCTATCTGCTGCCCGGCGTCATCGACACCCACGTACATTTCCGCGACGGCGGCGACGGGAGCAACCCCGCCGGCGACTTCGACAGCGAGAGCCGGGCGGCGCGGGCCGGCGGCGTGACGTCGGTCGTCGACATGCCCAACACCCAGCCACCCACCGTGAGCATGGAGGCTTTGGAGGCCAAGGAGCGCAGGGCGGAAGCCACGAGCGCGGTCAACTTTGGGTTCATGCTGGGGGCCACAAACGACAATATCGACTGGCTGCTGTCTGTCGACCCGGCGCGTTACGCCGCCGTCAAGCTCTTTCTGGGCAGCAGCACGGGCAATATGCTGGTGGACGACGAGGCGGTGCTTGACAAGCTGTTCGAGCGTAGCCGCAAGTTGATTGTCGCCCACTGTGAATCGGAACCGATTGTGCGCAGCAATATGGCAAGCCTCAGGGCCGAGTTCGGCGGCACCGCGGGCGAGACGGCGGCGCTGCACCCCAAGGTGCGCAACACGGAGGCCTGTTTTGTGGCGTCATATCAGGCTGTCGAACGGGCGCGGCGCCACCGCACAAGGCTGCACATCGCCCATCTCAGCACCGCAACCGAACTGAGCCTGCTGAGCAATTTTCCGCTCGAACATAAACACATCACCGCCGAGGTGAGCCCCAACCATTTGTGGTTTGACGACCGGGACTATGCCGGATTAGGCAACCGCATCAAGTGCAACCCTTCCATCAAGAGCAACGACGACCGGATGGCGCTGTGGGCGGCACTGGAGGACGGCCTGATCGACACCATCGCCACCGACCACGCCCCGCACCCGCTTGAGGCCAAGCTGAAGCCTTATTTCGACGCCCCGAGCGGTATACCGTCCATACAGCACTCGTTGCAGATGATGCTCGAAGCGTTGATGAACGATGCGGGGCGGATGTCTGCCGACCGTGACAGCATGACGGCCCACTGGCTGCCGTTGATTGTGGAGAAGATGTGCCACAACCCGGCACGGCTGTTCGGCATACGCCACCGCGGGTTTCTGCGCCAAGGCTATCATGCCGACCTGGTGCTGGTGCGCCCCTGCCCTGCCGGCGAAACGGTGCGCCGCGACACGCTGCGCTACAAGTGCGGCTGGTCACCGTTAGAGGGGATGACGTTCCACAGCCGCATTGAACGTGTGTGGGTGAACGGCGACGACAGCGGAGCCCCGTCGGCTGCCCGAAGACTGGAATTTGAACGTTTTCGACAAGCCGAATGACCCGAGTGATGCTTGCTTGATTTTTGGCACGGCGAGAAAACGTCGGATGAAATTGAACATTGAAAACACCGCAATATGAAACGAATCTCTCTTCTGCTCTGCGCCATAGCATTTTGTGCAGCGGCAGCCATGGCCGCCGGCAGGCCGGTCGGCGTGAAACAGATGCCCAAGACGGCGCAGACTTTCATTAACGACTACTGGCCGCGTGTAGCGGTGCTGCATGTGGAACGCGAAGACGGCCGCTACAACGCGATGCTCGAAGACGGCACCGCCATCACATTCAACAGGAAGGGACAATGGCTCAGCATTGACAACGAGTACGGATTTCCCAATCATTTCCTGCCCGAAGGTATCGGCGATTTTATCCGCCGGCAATATCCCGACTCTTATATCGCACACGTCTCGCGCCACGCTGAGGGCCACACGGTGGTGCTCAACACAGGACTTGAGCTGCACTACGACCGCTACGGCCATATCCAGCGGGTCGACGACTGAACGCCGGAACACAGAGACACAAAGAAAGCGGGACCTGCACAGGTCCCGCTTTCTTTGTGTTAATTCCTGTAAGAACACCGGCGTGTGCCGCACCTCCGCCCGATGTACGGGCAAAAGCGCCGACCGACGGGGCACGGATCAGACCATCGCTGTGATTTCCCACACAAATGCCCTGATGCCCACCTCTTCGTTACGCTTGTCCAGCTTGCGCACAGCGGTCAGCAATGCGTCGACTTTGCCGTCGTCCACGACTGCCAATACGGCATTGTTCATCTCGGGCCAGGTGTGCGTGCCACGGTGAGGGTCGCCCGACTCATGTCCGCGGCCCTGCACATTCTCCCAGAAGGTGAAACCGCGCACACCAAGCGTGTCGAGCATATACTCGACACGTTCGGTGTTAGCTTGGTTGAAAACAATTAAAACACTTTTCATTGGTTGTTGGATTGCTTGGTTGTTGGGTTGCATCATACACTCTTCTGCACTTGCAGAGGCTGATACGTCAACTGTTTTTGTCGAGTTCGATGTTCATGAAGACAAATTTCTTACGCAACTTGGCCCGCTTCTCGGCTTCTTCCTTGCGGTTGAAGACGCTGTAGAGCACCGGCACCACGATAAGGGTGACCAAAGTGGAGACGAGCAGGCCTCCGATGACGACGATGCCCATGGTGGTCCAAGCCTCCGATCCTTCGCTGGTGGAGAGCGCCATGGGGATCATGCCGAGGATGGTGGTCAGCGCTGTCATCACCACGGGGCGCAGACGGCTCTGGCCCGACATGGCGATGGCGTCGTTGAGCGGCACATCACGCTCACGCATGAGGTTGATGTAGTCGACCAGCACGATGCCGTTCTTCACCACGATGCCGATAAGCAGGATGATGCCCAGCATACCCACCATGTCGAGGTTGCGTCCGGCCACAAGCAATGCCATGACCACACCGCTCAAGGCGAAGGGAATGGCAAACATGATGATGAAGGGATTGCTGAAGCTCTCGAACTGCGAGGCCATGACAATGTAGACCAACATGATGATCAGCATGCCCAGGAGCAACATGTTCGACGCGGTCTCCTGCTGGTCTTCGTAGCTGCCAGCCAGGGCGTAGAGCACACCCGACGGCACCTCCATCTGGTCGATTTCATGCTGCACACTGGCGGCGAGCTCGCCCAACGAGGTGTTGTAGGGCTCGACGCTCAGGGTCAGATAGCGCTGACGGTTCTTGCGCTCGATGGTGGGCGGGCACCAGTATTCCTCGATGGAGGCCAGCTCTTTGAGTTTGACCATACGCCCGGTGGCGGTGGGGACAGTGAGCTCTTCAATGTCGGTGATGGAGGAGCGGTATTCTTCGCGCAGGCGCACCACGATGTTGTACTCTTCGCCGTCTTCTTTCAGGTATCCGGCGGACATGCCGTTGACACGGTTGCGCACATAGAGCGCCACCGCCGACCCGGAGAGCCCGTGCAGGGCCAGTTTCTGCTTGTCGAAGACGATTTTCAGCTCAGCGCGGTCTTCGTCGCGGCTCACCTTGGTGTCGCGTGCACCGGGCACGTTGTCTTCGATGCGTTTGCGCAGTGCCTGGGTGAAGCTGGTGGTCTGGTCGAAGTCGTAGCCGTAGATCTCAATGCTGAGGTTGTTGCTGCCCATGCCGCCGAAGGAGCCTTGGTTGACCTGGTAGGTGACAATCTCAGGGTATTCGGCAAAACGCTGACGCAACATCTCCTGCATCTCGAAGATGGTGCGGTCGCGGTCGTATTTCTTCGTGCAACGCAGCGTCATGGAGATTTTGTTGTTGGTGGTGCTGTTGAAGAGCGCCGCCATGCTGGCGTCGTCGCTGGAGCCGGCCGATGTGGAGATGACCAGCACGTCGTCGCCCAGGATCTCTTTGACGTCGGCCTCCATGCGGCGTGCGGTCTTGAGAGTCTCCTCAATGCGGGTGCCGCGCTGCAGCTCCGCCGTGACGCTGATGCGTCCGTTGTCTTGCACCATCATGAAGTCCATGCCTATCATGCCGGTGGCGAACGGTATCATCGAGACGACGAAGATGCCGAGGGCGACGAGCATGGTGACACGCTTGTGGCCCAGACACCAGCGCAGCAGACGGGCGTAGGCGCCCTCGATGCGCTGCAGCACAGGCTCGACAGTTTTCTTGTATGAGAAACGGCGCTGACGCTGGCGCTCTTCGTAGTCCCGGCGATCCTCGTCTTTGAGGAAGAAGGGCTTCTCTTTGAGCATCAGCGACGACAGCGTGGGGATGAGGGTGATGGCCGCCACTGTCGAGACGCAGACCACGATGGTGATAATCCATCCCATCTCCTTGAAGAGGACACCCGCCATGCCGGGCAGCATGGTCAGCGGCACAAAGACGGCCACGAGGACGAGCGTGGTGGCGATGACCGAAGTCCACACCTCGTTGGTGGCGTAGATGGCGGCCTCACGCGGGTTCTCGCCACGGTCTACATGCTTGGTGATATTCTCCAGCACGACGATGGCGTCGTCGACCACCATGCCGATGGCCACCGTGAGCGAGGCCAACGAGATGATGTTCAGCGAGCTGTCGACAAAGAGCAGGTAGATGAACGAGGTGAGCAACGATATGGGGATGGTCAGCGCGATGATAACGGTGCTGCGCCAGTCGCCGAGGAAGAAGAAGACTACCATCACGACGAAGAGCAGCGCATAGAAGATGCTTTCAGCCAAGCCGTTGACAGCGTTGATAATCTCCTCCGAACCGTCATTGATGAGTGTAATCTGGATGTCTGGCGGCAGTGTGCGCTGGATTTTCTCCATCTCGCGGCGCACGGAACGGGCGATGGCCACCGTGTTGGCACCGGTCTGCTTGGTGATGATGAGGCGGGCGCCGTCTTTGCCGTTGATTTTCTCGTCAAGAGAGAGGTCTTTGATGGTGTCGCGCACTGTGGCAAGGTCGCGCACAAAGACCTGGCGGCCCTGCAGGGTGGTGGTCACGGCGATGTCGGCGATCTCGGCGCTCTCGACGTATTCGCCCTTGACACGCATCTGATATTGTTCCTTGCCCATTTTCACGGTGCCGGAAGCCAGGTCCAGATTGTTGGCGCTGATGGCGTTGCCGACCTGTTCCAGGCTGATGCCGAAGGACTCCAGCTGTTTGGGGTCGAGATCGATGTATATGTAGCGCTCGGGGGCGCCGCTGACGGTGAGGTTGCCGATGCCGTCGATACGGTTCAGCACGTTGACGACGTTGTCTTCGAGGATGCGGTCCAGACCGGAATAGCTCTCCTCGGCGGTGATGCCGTATACCATCACAGGCATGGCGCTGGTGTTGAGTTTCAGGATCATGGGGCGCGACACGCCGTCGGGCAGGTTGTCGTAGACCAGGTCGACGTAGGAACGGATATCGTTGAGCGCCTCGTCCAAGTCCATGCCCCACTCAAATTCCATCACCACGACCGATATGTTGTCGCGGCTGGTGGAGGTGAGGTTTTTCAACCCGTCGACCGAGTTGAGCGAGTTCTCGATAATCTTTGTGATGTTCGTCTCGATCTCACTGGCGTTGGCTCCCGCATAGGTGGTCATCACAGTGATGTAGGGCGGATCCATCTCCGGCATCTGGTCGATGGGGAGACGTGTCAGCGAGAACAGACCCAGTATGACGACGGCTACGAAGATGAGGCTCGTCGTGATGGGTTTTTGTATAGCGGTTTTGTAGATTGCCATATCGGGATTCTAAAAATGTGTGTTTGGAATGGGAAACGGTGCAGGGTCAGTCTTTCACGATTTCGAGCACCGAGCCTTCGACCAGCCGGGCCTGGCCGGTCACGACCAGTTCGTCGCCTTCTTTCAACTCACCCGCCTTAACAGGCATCACCTCGATACGGTCGTCGAAACGCTGTCCCAGCGTCACGTCGACACGACGGGCCACCCCGTCGCGGTTGACAAAGACGTAACGGTCGTTGCTGCCCGTGAGCTTCAGCACACTCTGGTAGGGCACCGTGATGGCATCCACCTCGCCCAAGGCAAGGGTGGTGCGCACATACATGCCCGGACGTATTTTCTCGCCGCTGTTGGGGATGTTGAGTTTGGCCTGGAAGGTATGGGTGGAGGCGTCGACGGTGGGATAGACTATCTCGATGGTGGCCGGGAAGCTCGTCTCGGGATAGATGTCACTGTAGACCTGCACCTTCATGCCCTGTTTGACAAGAGGAAAGTAACTTTCGGGGATGTTGATGATGGCTTTGAGGCGGCCTATCTGCGTCAGCGTCAAGATGGGGGCGCCGGTGTACATCTCTCCGTCCTCGAAGTTTTTGGCGCTGATGACACCGGCGAACTGGGCGCGGACAAAGGTGTTTTCCTCCTGGAAGCGTTCGGCCTCGACCAGCTGGTCATAGCCGGCCTTGGTCTGGTCGTAGACCTGCTCGCTGATGCTGCCCGACGCTTTGAGCGCACTGACACGGTCCAGCTCGGTCTTGGTGCTGGAGAGGTTGATACGGGTGGTGTTCAGCTGAGTCTGGTCCATGCGTACCAACAGGGTGCCTTTTGACACCCGGCTGCCCACCTCGACATAGATGTGCTCGATGTGCCCGGTGATGCTGGGCGAGATGTTCATGGTTTCGTAGCCTTCGAGCGTGGACGACAGCTCAATGGTCTTGGCGATGCGCTCGCTCTGGAGTGTCTGCACTTTGACTTTCTCCACCTCTTTTTTGGTGGTGGTGGCCTGTTTGCCGCCTTTGCCTCCACATGAGGCAAGGACGAGGCTGGCCAATGCGATTGCTGCAATCTTCGTAGCGTGTTTCATTATGGATTAGGATATTGATTATGCTTTTTCTCTTTCTGCCGGAAAGGCTCCCGGTGCGGGGCGGCGGATCAGTCGCGGTTGAGCAGTTTTTCCAGCGAGAGCTGGGCCGAAACAACACTCAACACGGCTTGGATGTAGTTGCTTTCGGCTGAGATGATGTCGGTGCTGGCGTTGGTGACCTCGACGTTGGAGGCACGCCCGTAGCGGTATTTTTCGGCGGTGTTGTCGAAGACACGTTTGCACACCTCGATGTTGCTACGCTGATTCTGGTAGGTCTCGATGGCGGACATCAGGTCGAAGCAGAGCTGGCGGTAGCTCACCATCAGCCCCTCTTCGGCCTGCCGTTTGCTGTTGAGGTTCTCCTGGTAGGCGATCTTGGCCTGTCTCACTTTGGCCAGGCGGGCACCGCTCTGGAACAGCGGCAGGCTTACCGTGAAGCCGAACACACGCGGCGGCGTCATGTTCATGCCCTCGTCTTTGCCGAAGTAGGTCTTCTCGCTGTATTGGAAGAATGCCGAGACGGTGGGGCTGTAGCTGCACCAGGCCAGCTTCACCTGGTCGTGCGACAGGCGCTCACTCTCTTGAAGCAGACGATAGTCGTGGTTGCGCTCGATGTCGAAACCGGTGGAGGCAAGCATGGCGGCATGGCTGACATTCAGGATGGAGTCGAGCGGTGTGGTGAGTTCGATACGGCTGTCCGGCTCGGCGCCGAGCATTAGTATCAGGCTGTTGTAGAGCAGGTTCAACTGACGCCGGTTAGCATGGATGCTGTTGCGCAACGAGGCAACCTGCACCGACAGCCGGTCGGCGCTGATCTGTTCGGCGGCACCGGCACGCACACTCTCGATGGTGGTCTGCTCCAAGCGCTCCATGTTGGCCAGGCTGGAATCCAGCAAGCCCACCACATCTTCCATGGCCAAGATGGAGACATAGGCGTTCTTTACGTTCAGCAAGGTGCTGAGCTCCGTCTGCTGACGTTGAATCTCGCTGACACGCATCGCCTTGTTGCTCATCCAGCGCCCCACCAGCATCTGTGCGTTGAAGGCGATGGAGGCGGTGAGCGAGAAGGTGCCGTAAGGATTCATCGGGATGCTCATGGATCCCCCGGCCATATTGAACTTCATCTCATAGCCCAACATTGAGTTGTAGTCGAACTGCGAGGTGACCTGCGGCAACATCGAGGCCAGGCTCTCCCAGCGTGCCGCCTCGGCTTTCTGCACCTCCAGCGAGGCGTTCATCATGATGTAGTTGTGCTGCAGTGCGTACTGCTGGGCTTGCGGCAGGCTGAGCCGCAACACGGGCTGTGCCGACAGCGTCGCGGCGCAGGCGCAGGCGCAAAGCAAAGCCATGGTCCGTCTGATTCGTTTCATTCTGATTGTGTAGATAGACATTTATGCTATAAAATATTATCGGTCAATTTCTTTTTGCGCTGCTCCAACTCGCGGTCGAAGCAACGGATGGTCTCTTCCGACAACAGACCTCGGAAGAAGTTGCATATCAGCTCGCTGACAAGGGCCACATGCCGGTCTTCAAACGTGAATCCGGAGATGAAACTGTCGGACGAGTCCAGGTGCATGTAATTCATCAACAGCCGGAAGGAGTCAATCGTAAGATCGATGTCGATATGTTTGCGCAGCCGACCGGCGGCTTCGGCCTCTTTCAGGATCTCGTGGATGTAGTCGTAGTAGGGTCTGTCGTGCGACAACACCTCGGCCCGGAACAACTCCGGGTAGTACTGCATCATCTCCCGCAGCAGCAACGACATGGAACGGGTTACGATCGACATGGCGTTGGTCATAAAGAAGACCAGGAAAAGCATGTCACCGATTTCGTCGTACATCTGGCGCATGTGCTCGTCGATGTCGGCGTGCAGGTGGCGCAGACAAGCTGTCAGCAGCTCTTCCTTGTTGGCGAATTGTTCGTAGAGTGTACGCTTGGAGATATGCATCCCCAAAGCGATGCCGTCCATCGTCACCTTACGGCACCCGTTTTTCAAGAAAACAGATGAGGCATAGGATATTATGTTTTCACGAACATCCGACATAGGGCGCAAAGATAAAAAGAAAACTATAAAAAACAGAAAACGTTTTCATAGTTTTAAGATTCTTTATCATTTTGCCCCGTGGCGGGACACGGCGGACACCGCTAAACGCGCGTTCCGGGGAGCGGCTGCAGTGTGGCAGTCTGCACCTTGACGCGGGTGCCGGGGGCCAGCTCGACGGTGGCGTAAGGGCCTTCGACACTGACAATGGTGACATGGATGCCACCGGCGGTCATAGCACGGTCGCCCTTGCGCAGTCCGTCACGGTAGGCGGCCTCTTTTTTGGCCTGCTGGCTCTGCGGACGGATGAGGAAGAAGTAGAACACCGCGACCACAAGCACAAGCATGATGACGGTCTTCAAACTATTGGGTATGTCTAACAGGAACATGGGAAATGGTTATTTAGGTTGTTATAAGTTTGTGTTTATTCCGAATGGAGGGTGCAGGGTTGTGCAACGGGTGGAGCTACCGCGCCGGCTTCCGCTTGGGGATGAGCACGGACAACAGGACGCTGAGCACCAGTATGGAGAGGATGACCGTCAAGGACAGTCCGGTGGAGATGTGGACATGCAGCAGCTCGTGGACGATCATCTTCAGGCCGATAAAGGCCAGCAAGGCTCCCAACCCGTAGTGGAGCATCCAGAAGCGGTCGGAAATGTCGCTAAGAAGGAAGAAGAGCGACCGCAGTCCCATGATGGCAAAAATGTTAGAGGTGTAGACCACCATCGTGTCGGTGCTGACGGAAAAGACGGCCGGGATGGAGTCGACGGCAAAGATGATGTCGGAGAACTCTATCACCAGCAGCACCAGAAACAACGGGGTGATATAGCGCTTGCCGTCGATGCGGGTGAAGAAGTTGTGGCCGTCGCTGCCGGGCGACACTCGAAAATGGCGGGCGGCGAAACGCACGACGGGATGGCTGTCGGTGTCGACGGTCCTGTCGCCCCGATCGGCGAACATCTTCACGCTGCTGTACAACAGCACCACACCGAACAGCACCAACAGCCACGAGAACTGGTTGACCAAGGCCCCTAAGGCGAAGATGAACAGGAATCGCAGCACGATGGCTCCCAAGATGCCCCAGAAAAGGACACGGTGGTAGTATTCTTTGCGGACGCCGAAAGAGGCGAAGATCATTATCATGACAAAAATATTGTCTATGGACAATGACTCCTCGATGAAATAGCCGGCCAGATACTGGCCGCAGACCTCGCGGCGGTAGATGTCGAGGGCGGCGGCATAGTCCGTGCAGCCTGAGAGCTTGGCTTCCCAGTCGGAACCGGCGGCGTAGGCCATGAGGTCCTCCATGTTCTCTATGCCGTGCAGCCATTCGCCCTTGAGCCGGATGAGCAACGCGAACAGCATGGCCAGCGACACCCATACAAGCGTCCATGCGCCGGCTTCGCGCATGCCCACCACGTGGTCGTCTTTGTGAAACAGGCCTAAGTCGAGCGCCAGCATGGCGACGATGAAGAGCAGGAAGAAGATAAAGAATGGAGACATGGGCTGTGTGCAGTTGTAAGAGTGTGCAAATTTACAAAATAAAATTGAAGTGCGGATTCGCCGGATCGCCATTCGGTTTTATTTAGTACCTTTGCAGGCTATGACGTCACTTGCGGCTTTGTTCGGCTCGTTTTTCAAAATCGGCGCTTTCACTGTCGGCGGAGGCTACGCCATGCTGCCGTTGATGGAGCGGGAACTGGTGGACCGGCATGGATGGCTGGAACGTCAGTCCTTTCTGGAGCTGGTGGCGCTGTCGCAGTCTATGCCGGGGGTTTTCGCTGTAAACATGGCCACTGCCATCGGCTTCCGCCTGCGCGGCGTGCCGGGTGTCGTGGCCGCCGTGGCCGGCAACATCGCCATGCCGGTGGCCGTCATCCTGTTGCTGGCGCTTTTTTTCCGCTCTTTCAGCGACAACGAGACGGTGCGTCATATCTTTATGGGGCTGCGCCCCGCCGTCGTGGCGCTCATCGCCGCACCGGTGTTCACACTGGCTCGGTCGGCCGGGCTGACGTGGCGCAATGTGTGGATTCCGGCCCTTTCGGCCATTCTCATCGCCCTCTTCGGGGTCAACCCCGTGTGGGTCATTCTGGCAGCGGTGCTTCTCGGCGTGCTGACAGGATTGACAGGTAAACGCAAAAAATGACATGCTGAGATGAAAAATATCGCCATCGTCCTCGCCGCAGGCAACGGCAGCCGCATGGGCGGCGCACTGCCCAAACAGTTTCTCGAACTGGAGGGCCGTCCTGTCGTGGCTCACTGTATCGACGCTTTCGACCGCGCCCCCGCCATTGACGAGGTGGCCGTGGTGACGCACCCCGGCTACAGGGATCTGATGCAGTCCGTCCTCGACGCCGGCGGCTGGCGCAAGGCAGGACGCTTGATCACTGGCGGCGACGAACGCCACCTGTCATCGTTCAACGCCATACGGGCCTATGCCGGAGCCGGCGACGATGTCAACCTCATATTCCACGACGCAGCACGTCCCTGGGTGTCGCAGCGGATTATCGCCCGGGTCGCCGACGCGCTGCTGCACCACGAAGCGGTGGGGGTGGCCATACCCTGCACCGACACGGTGTGGCAGACCTCTGGCAGCACAAAGCAACGCAGGGTGGCGGCGGTGCCGGACCGTAGCACCCTCTGCTGCGCCCAGACACCCCAGGCGTTTCGCAGGCCACTCATCGACGAGGCCTACCGGCGCCTCATGGAGGACACCGCGTTCAAGCCCACCGACGACTGCAGCGTGGTGCTTCGCTATATGCCGCAGACGGTCATTCACGTCGTAGAGGGTGAGGCGGAGAACAGAAAAATCACGTATAGCTGCGATATATAATCAATGTTTTCGATAGGCCTCAACATACGGGCAAGCCCGTATGTTGAGGCGATAAGACGTCTAATAAAATTGAACCCTTGCCTGCCGATATGGATGCCCGCCGTTCTGTCCGTGCCACGATGATCCGCCGCATGCTGGCCTGCTGCATGACCGTCACGACCTTGTTCACTCCCGGCCTGCTCCGTGCCCAACGCAACGAGGCGGGCGGGTGGGCGTCACTGCAGCTCAGCAAGGCATTGCAGCACAACTGGACGCTTGGCGTGCGGGGCGAGATTCGGGGCCGGGAGGAGATGCACAGCCTCGACCTGGCGTTTCTGCGAGCCATGGCCGGCTACCGAATCACCCCCTGGATGGGAGCCGAGCTGGCGGTGGACCGTATGTGGCGCAGCACTTCGGCGCAGAACCGCATGCTGCTGTCGCTGACCGGCACTTGGGGGCGCCGAAGCCTGGCGCTGTCAGTGCGCCAACGCTATATCTACGCCCACAACGGCGAGACGCACAGTTATGCGCATTTGATGCGCACCATGGTCTCGCTGTCCTGCCACATGGGCGACAGCCGCTGGACACCATATATCAGTGTGGAGGGCTACTACTGGGACCGTTGGCAGATGACGCATACCTTCATAGGAAGCCGTCTGCGCCTTGACAGCCACAACAGTCTCGACCTGTTCTATGTGTGCAACATCAAGGCGACGCCTGCCGGCCTCATACACAGCATCGGGGCCGGCTATGCCTGCCGCCTGTGATATCATCGTCAATTGTTTAATCAACCATTCCTGCAATCATGTACAAATCTGTCACATTCATCCGTCCGCGCACCGCGGTTGTCGACCTGGCGCTCATTGCCGCCGCGTTGCTGATTCCGACACTGAGCCATCTGACGGCATGGCCCGTCTATCGCCTCAACCCCATGCTGCTGATACTGCTGTGCGGCATGCTGCTGACGGACAGCCGCCGCAACAGCCTGATGCTGGCAGTGGCACTGCCCATGGTCAGCAGCGTCGTCGTCGGTATGCCGGCTTTCGGGAAGGCGATCTGCATGGCCGCCGAACTGGCCACAACGGCCTCCCTCTATTCACAGCTGCCACGTCGGCGCCGCTGGCCGGCGGTGTGGGGCGGCATGGCGCTGTCCATACTATGCGGCAAAGGGGTGTATTATCTGCTGAAAGGGATCTTCCTCGGCGGGGCGCAGGAGCCATCAGCCCCCGTATGGGTGCCGCTGCTCACCGTGGTAGTCTACAGTCTGCTCTTCGCGTTGCTCACGGTTTGGGCGCCCGGGTCACGGGGTACGCAATGCGGGCATGGTAGATGCTGAGCATCCGCGATTTCAGAATCTTCCTGATGCGGCTGATGTCGCCGAACGTCAGATCGCAGTTGCTGAGCTGACCGGCTTCGATTTTGCCGAAGATTATCTTGTCGACGAGTCGGTCTATCTCCTCCTGGGTGTGACTCTTCATGCTTTTGCATGCGGCCTCGACGCTGTCGACGATCATCACCACCGCCGTCTCCCGGGTGAAGGGCATCGGGCCCGGATAGCGGAACACCGTCTTATCGAACCCGCCGTCGGGGTGCAGCTCCTGCATCTTGGCATAAAAATAGCCTGTGTAGGTGGTGCCGTGGTGGGTGCGTATGAAATCGATGACACTGGCCGGAAGCCGGTATTTGCGGGCCAGGTCGATGCCGTCTGTCACGTGGCGTGTAATGAGTTGGGCGCTCTCCTCGTAGTCCAGTTCGACGTGGGGGTTGAAATCGCTCGTCTGGTTCTCTGTGAAATTGAGGGGCGCCACGGTCTTGCCGATATCATGGTACAGTGCGCCCACCTTGGCCAACAGTGAGTTGCCGCCAATCTCGTTGATGAGGTCTTCGCTGATGTTGGCCACCTGCATCGAGTGCTGGAAGGTGCCGGGCGCTTTGCGCGAGAGCTCGCGCAGGGCCGGTGTGTTGGTGTTGCTGATTTCGAGCAGCGTCAGCATGGAGGTCTGTCCGAAAAGTTTTTCGGCAAGGTAGATGAGGGGGTAGACCAGCAATGTCAGCAGCGCGTTGGCGAAGAAGATGCCGTAACGCTCGAGGCGTATGTTGCCGAAATGTGTGTCCTGACTCAGCACCCCGCTGGTGTAGATGAGCGAATAGGTGAAGAAGATGACGCAGCCCACTATGAAAAATTTGCTGCGGCTTTCGAAGTTTTTGACCGAGATGATGCTCATCATGCCGGTGACGAGCTGGTAAAAGATGAACTCGTAGCTGTTAGGCACCATGTTGGCCAATATGATGACAGTGGTGAGGTGTATGTAGAGTGCCACGCGCATGTCGAAGAAGATGCGCATCATGATGGGCACCACACACAACGGCACCACCAGCACGTAGTCCGGCGCCACACGCACGGCAAGGGCTATGGCGGCCGAGATGAGCAGAATGTTGCTCAGCACCATGGTCAACTTGCGGCTGTCGGTAAGGATGTCGTACTTGTTCATCAGCAAGAAAAGGTAGAGCGCCGCAAAGGCGATGAGGATGAGCATCGCCTGTCCGCACAGGTGCCCGGGCATGCTGTAATGCGCGGCGAAACGCAGGTCGTTCTCGGCCTCCAGGGCGCGAAGGGTCTGCGCTTTCTCCTGTGTGACATATTCGCCTTTGGCGATAACGAGGGCGCCTTCCTGCACCATTCGCGCGTGATAGGAGGTCTGCGAAAGACGTGCGTCGAGTTCAAGACGTGTGCGCACTTCGTCGAAGGCGATGCTGGGCACCAGGATGCTGTCGCGCAACAGCTCGTTCGCCACGTCGTCGGGCGTGACATACTCGTCGATGCGATGTTCCGACCCGATGTTGCCCTGGAGCAACACCAGGGTGTGAGCCCCGACACCGAGCACCCCCTCGGGCGGCACCACATAGCCGCTCCGGTAGATGCTGTCCATGCTGCGGCGCAGCTGTCGGCGTGTGTTGAACGGTATGTTATGTCTGGCCGACAGGGTCTCGAGGCGTTGCAGCGCACGGTAGTGCGCCGTGCTGTCCACCTCGAAGTAAAGCAGGCTCTTCGATTTGGCTTCCGCCACCGCTTTCTCGTTTTCCTCCGGTGTGAGCGGCACGTTGAAATCGAACGGGGCGTAGAGGTCGCCGTTGTTCCAGAAGCTGCCTACGCCGTAATCGTAATGGGTGCCGCCCCCTTGGCGCGGGAACATCAGTAGCAGCAGCGCCACCGTCACCAGCAGCGCCATGAGGTTGCCGGCAGGCTTGAGGTACGGCAGGACCTTGGCTGTGAGCTTATCCAACATCATGGTGCAAAAATACGAAACATTTTGTATTTTTGCACCATGTCATGCCACCTGTGTCCGCGCCATTGCGCTGTCGACCGACGTCTGCAGCCGGGCTTCTGCCAGTCGCCGGAGGAGCCGGAAGTGGCCTCTATCTGCCGCCACACCGGCGAAGAGCCGCCGCTGTCGGGCCGGCGCGGTATCTGCAATGTCTTCTTCGCCCGCTGCAACCTGCAGTGCATCTACTGCCAGAACCACGCCATCTCAGGTGGCCGGGTGGCGGACAGCCATATCTTTTACCGCACCGTGCCCGCCATTGTCGACCGCATTGCAGAGGTTTTGGAGACCACGGAAAACATGGTCGGGTTCGTCAGCCCGTCGCACTATGCCCACCTCATTCCCGTCCTGGTCGAAGAGATGCACCGGCGCGGACTGCACCCCGCCGTGGTCTACAACACCGGCGGCTACGACAATGTGGAGACGTTGCGCCGGCTGGCCCCCTATATCGACATCTATCTGCCCGACTTCAAGTACAGCGACGCCGCGTTGGCCGCGCAGCTCTCCCACGCCGCCGACTACCCCGAACGTGCCGCCGAGGCGATCACCGAGATGTACCGCCAGAAAGGGTCGTCGCTGCACGTCGACGACGACGGCATGGCTTTCGGCGGCATTATCGTGCGACACCTGGTGCTGCCCGGCGCCGTCGACAATTCGCTGCGCTGCCTCGAATGGCTGGCCGGGCATCTCTCCACGCGCATCCACATCTCCCTGATGGCGCAGTATTACCCGCCTGACCAGTTGCTTCAGTCCACGGCCTGCCCGCCCGGATCGCCGCTGCGCCGCACGCTGACCGAGGACGAATACAGGCGTGTGACCGACCGCCTCCACGCGCTGGGGTTCTGCAACGGATGGGTGCAGGAGCTCTCCGCCGCAAGTGTCTACCGCCCGGATTTTTCACACCAAAACGCCTTCTGATGTCTCGTCACGCACGTCTTGCCGAACTGTCGCTCTCGTTTTCCGAAACCGCATTCCTGCTGTGGGAGACGCAATGCCCGAACTATGAATTCGCCGAATGTTTCAACAGGCTCTACGACCTTTCGCTGGCCCGCGAAACCGACCTGCAGCTGCCCGACGACGCAAGATGCCCTTTCTTTCTCCACTACGACGACCGGCACGCCCTGCTCTATGTCTTTGTTGACAACCCCTTGCGGGGCCTCGACGCCGACTTTGCACGCTATGACAAGATCATGCTCATCAACGGGCGCGACGCCTTCGAGCAGCAACGGCGCATCTACGACGACTACGCCACCCACACCTTTCCGCCCCCCGCTTCCGACCTGTTGCAGTGGCACCGGTACGAA
The DNA here is from genome assembly GCA_001543385.1 of Candidatus Hemicellulosilyticus sp. P3. Lineage (GTDB taxonomy): Bacteria > Bacteroidota > Bacteroidia > Bacteroidales > P3 > Colimorpha. The sequence continues at coordinate 37,922 of LPNH01000003.1, read as the reverse complement.
TTGTTGCAGGAGGCCCGCCGCGATGTCTTCTCGGTGCAATATTTCGACTACCGTCGCTCCGACGAGGCCAGACAGCGCGAAAGCGAGGAACTGGCCATCGTCCGCCACAACGCCGAGCCGCAGCACGTCCCTCAACGGCACCGCGACGTGCCCATACCCGAAAGTTCGCTGCTGACCGGCATGCGGAAGGAGCCCAACGCCAAGATGCGCAAAGCGCTCAACAACATCTATCAACTGTTCGAGGACATCCTTCACGCCTTGGAAAATCCCGTCTATGCCGACCCGGAGCCAGAATAGGCTGATTGCAGAAGAGAATATTTTTTTGTACATTTGCACCGTTTCCTGACAAAACAATTTTCAAAAATAAACCATTATGACCATCAAGAATCTCGAACCCAAAGAGCTGTGGAGCAATTTCCACCTGCTCACCCGCTGCCCGCGCCCGTCGAAACACGAAGAGGCCGTCCGCGACTTCCTCGTCGGCTGGGCCAAAGAGCGCAAAATCGACTGCCGTGTCGACAAGGTCGGCAACATCATCATGACCAAGCCCGCGACCAAGGGCATGGAAAAATGCAAGACCGTGGTGCTGCAGGCCCACATGGACATGGTGCCCCAAGCCCGCGCAGGCAAGGTGCATGACTTTTTGAAAGACCCGATCGAGACCAAGGTGGTCGACGACTGGGTGTACGCCTGCGACACCACATTAGGTGCCGACGACGGTCTGGGCGTGGCGGCCATTATGGCTGTCTTCGAGTCGAAGAAGCTGAAACACGGCCCGCTGGAAGCACTCATCACCACCGACGAGGAGACAGGCATGACCGGAGCTTTCGGCCTGAAGAAAGGCGAGCTGAAGGCCGAATACCTGCTCAACCTCGACTCTGAGACCGAAGGTGAGCTGTATGTGGGTTGCGCCGGCGGCGTCGACGCCACGCTGAACATCCCCTACTCCACCGCCAACGCCCCCGAGGGCTATTGCGCCTACAAACTGACGCTGGGCGGCCTCAAGGGCGGTCATTCCGGCATGGAGATCAACACCGGCCGCGCCAATGTCAACAAACTGCTCTTCCGCCATCTGCGCTGGGTGGCCGAGTGCGGGCTGCGTCTTGTCAGCGTCGAAGGCGGCAATATGCGCAACGCCATCCCGCGCGACGCTGAAGCCGTGGTAGCCTTCCCGAAAGAGCACACCGAATGCATCCTGGCCGAATTCGACAAAGTGGCCGGCTGGATTAAGAAAGAGCTGGCCGCCGTCGAACCCGGTTTCTTTATGAAATACGAGCGCGTGCGCATGCCGCGCAACGTTATCAGCGACGCCGACACGCAGAAAATCATCAACCTGATGATGATCGCCCCCAACGGCGTCATCCGCATGAGCCGCGACATGGAGGGCCTGGTGGAGACCTCGCTCAACCTGGCCATCGTGAAGACCACAGGCAAGAATTTCACCGTCCAGGCATTGCTGCGCTCCTCTGTCGACACCGCCAAAGAGGCGCTGGCCGAACGGCTGGTCTGCCTGGCAGAACTGGCCGGCGGCACCTGCAAGCTCAGCGGCGCCTACCCCGGATGGAAACCCAATATGCAGAGCCAACTGCTCAAGACCATGAAGGCCACCTATAAGAAACTGTACAAGAAAGAGCCTGCCGTCGTGGCCATCCACGCCGGTCTGGAGTGTGGACTGCTGGGAGGCAAATACCCCGACATGGAGATGATCTCCTTCGGCCCCACACTGCAGAACCCCCACAGCCCCGACGAGCGGGCCAACATTCCCAGCAGCAAAAAATTCTACGACTATCTGGTCGCCGTGCTGGAATCCATTCCGGAGAAGTGACGCGGCTACGCTTACACGGTAAAAAAACGGGCGAATGCCCGTTTTATTTTATCCCCGACCGGCCAGCCGGTTTGGGTTTATTTCCGGTCGCGCCCGAAGGCCTGCCCTATCCACTGCCGGTTGAGTCGGGCGATATGCTGCCGTTTGATCTGCTTGGGGCATTCTGCCTCGCAAGCAAAGGTGTTGGTGCAGCTGCCGAAACCCAGCTCGTCCATCTTGCTCACCATGCGACGCACCCGGTCGGCGGCCTCGGGCTGCCCCTGCGGCAGCAGGCTGAGATGGCTCACCTTGGCGGCGACGAAAAGCATGGCGCTGGCGTTTTTGCAGGCAGCCACACAAGCGCCGCAACCGATGCAGGCGGCGGCATCCATCGCCTCGTCGGCTTTGTGCTTGGGGATCAGGATGGCATTGGCGTCGGGCGCACCGCCGGTGGTGGCGCTGATATAGCCGCCGGCCTGGATAATCTTGTCGAACGCACTGCGGTCGACGACCAAGTCGCGCACCACCGGGAACGGTTTGGCCCGCCATGGCTCGACCCAAATCTCGTCGCCGTCGCTGAAACGGCGCATGTGAAGCTGGCAGGTGGTGACGCCGTCGTCGTTGCCGTGCGGCCGTCCGTTGATATAGAGGCCGCACATGCCGCAGATACCTTCGCGGCAATCGTTGTCAAAACAGACTGGATGGGCGACCGAGTCGCCGACAAGCTGCCCGTTGAGGATGTCGAGCATCTCAAGAAAGGAGCAGTCGGGAGAGATATGCTCGACCCGATAGGTCTCAAAACGGCCTTGGGAAAGGGCGTCGGCCTGACGCCATATATGAAGGGTAAAATTCATACTACTGTCTTTTTTTGATCGGACTGACAGGACAAACGGGTCCACTAAGTCCAACAGGTCTTTTCACTATTCGCTTATCGCCAATCGCTATTTGTAATTTCTCGTGGCTATTTGAATCTCCTCGTAGTGCAACGGTTCGGTGTGCATGACCTCGGGATGGCCCGCGCCCTGGTATTCCCAGGCGGCGACATACATAAAGTGCCCGTCGTCACGCAAGGTCTCGCCGTCGGCGGTCTGGCTCTCCACACGGAAATGGCCTCCACACGACTCTTTGCGCTGACGCGCGTCGGCGATGATGAGGCGTGCCAGTTCGAAATAGTCGGCCAGATGACAGGCCTTCTCCAGCTCAGGGTTCATCTCGTCGGCGGTGCCGGGGATGATGACATGCCGGTGGAAATCAGCTTCCAGCTCACACACCTGACGGTCGGCCTCGACAAGGCTTTCCTCGCTGCGCGACATGCCGCAGTATTCCCACATCACCTTACCCAACGCCTTGTGGTAATAATCGACCGGATGACCGTCGGCGCTTTTTCCGACGGACAGCAGCCGCTCCATCTTTTGCCGCACCCGCTGCTCCGCTGCGTCGAAGGCGGGCGTGTCGCAACGGGGCTTTTCCGCATATATCCTGTCTGCAAGGTAGTTCTGCAAGGTGTATGGCAGCACAAAGTAGCCGTCGGCCAACCCTTGCATGAGCGCCGAGGCGCCCAGCCTGTTGGCGCCATGGTCGCTGAAGTTGGCTTCGCCGGCGGCGAAAAGACCAGGTATGGTGGTCTGCAGCTCGTAGTCAACCCACAGACCGCCCATGGTGTAGTGGACAGCGGGATATATCATCATCGGCTCACGGTAGGGGTCGGTGTCCGTAATCTTTTGATACATCTGGAAGAGATTGCCGTACTTCTGCTCCACCACGTCGCGTCCCAGCCGCCGGATAGCGTCGCGAAAGTCGAGGTAGACTGCCAACCCGGTGCCTACACCGTAGCCGGCGTCGCAACGTTCTTTGGCGGCACGCGACGCCACATCGCGCGGCACCAGGTTGCCAAAGGCCGGATAGCGGCGCTCAAGGTAATAGTCGCGATCCGCTTCGGCGATGTCGCCGGGGCCTTTGCGCCCGGCACGAATGGCTTCAGCGTCCTCCTTGCGTCGGGGCACCCAGATGCGCCCGTCGTTGCGGAGGCTCTCGCTCATGAGGGTCAGCTTGGACTGGTAGTCACCGTGCACGGGGATGCAGGTGGGATGGATCTGCACGTAGCAGGGGTTGGCGAACAAGGCGCCCTGACGATGGCAGGCCCATGCCGCGCTCACATTGCTGTTCATGGCGTTGGTGGAGAGGTAGTACACATTGCCATATCCGCCCGTGGCCACCACGACGGCATGGGCGGCAAAACGGCGGAGGGCCCCTGTCACCAGGTCACGGACAATGATGCCGCAGGCACGCGGCACCCCCTGCCCGTCGGGCTCGACCACCAGCTCCATCATCTCGCAGCGGGTGTGCATCGTCACCGTGCCGCGGGCTATCTCGCGGCTGAGGGCACCATAGGCGCCCAGCAGGAGCTGCTGCCCCGTCTGCCCGCGGGCATAGAAGGTACGGCTCACCTGGGCGCCGCCGAACGAGCGGTTGTCGAGCATGCCGCTATAGTCACGGGCAAACGGCACTCCTTGCGCCACACACTGGTCGATGATGCCGCCGCTGACTTCGGCAAGCCGGTAGACGTTGGCCTCGCGGGCACGGTAGTCACCGCCTTTGACGGTGTCGCGGAACAGCCGCATCACACTGTCGCCGTCGTTCTGATAGTTTTTGGCGGCGTTGATGCCGCCCTGCGCGGCAATGGAGTGCGCCCTGCGCGGCGAGTCCTGCAGGCAGAAAATGTCGACATGGAACCCCAGCGCACCCAACGAGGCCGCTGCCGAGGAGCCGGCCAGGCCGGTGCCGACGACAATGATGTCAAGTTTGCGCTTATTGGCCGGGTTCACCAGCTTCTGGTTGGTCTTGTAGTTCGTCCATTTCTGTGAAAGCGGACCTTCAGGTATTTTGGAATCTAAATTCATACTTTCGTTTTATTGTTTTTTCCGGCTCGCCCGACCCGCGAAATCTTATAAATCCGACAGATCAGTGCTGAAGCGATCGGCGCGGAATGATTTGGCCAGGCTGAGCTGCCGGGAGCATTGATTTACAGACCCAGATAAACGAGAATCGGCACGGCGGCGAACATCAGCGTCACCAACCAGCAGTAGACCTTGCCCAGCACCTCCACGGCACCGCAGTATTTATAGTTGTTCAGACCCAGCGTCTGAAACATCGAGGGGAAGGCATGACGCAGATGCAGGAACACCACTGCGAAGAAAAGAAGGTACATGACCACCAGATAGCTGTCGCGGAACTTCTGCCGGGCCATGTAATAGAAATCCGGTTCCGGGTCGCTTTCGGGCAACACCTCACGCAGCGTCTGCCGCTCATCGTAGGTGAGGTGGCGTATCCACTGGCCGTCGCCGCTGACAAGGTTTTCATCGTAGGCTCGCTGCAAGATGTTCAGCACCGCCAGCTGGCCGCGCATCTCTTCGACATAGGCGGCGGTCTGCGGGTCGAGGCCGGCGCTGTCGCCATACTGCTGCACACCGCTTTCCAGCTCCTCGGCCATCTCGGCCGGCGACAGGTTCATCTGTTCGGCAAACTGCATCAAGCCGGCCAGCCGGCCGCTCTGCAGCCGCTCCGTCCGTACCTGGTATTCGCCTTTCACCCAGCCGAGTTTGACAAAATAGAAGTCGGTGAAATGCATCACCATGCAGACGAGAATCAGTATGCCGGTCCACACCATCAGCTTCGATCCGGCGTGAGTCTTTGTGCGCTGTGGCTGGCGGTAGCGCACCGGACGTGCCCGGCGGTTGGTCAAAGCCAGCCACAGGGTCAGCAAGGCATGGAACGCGATGGCGCACAGCAGCAGCACCTCGAAAATTTTCACCACCCAATTGGTGCCCATGAAATGACAGAATGCTGAATACCAAGCACCTTCGTCATGGCGCAGGATAAGCAGGTTGGCGGTGGCGTGAAAGAGCAGGAAGAGCAGCAGAAAACCGCCCAGGAGGGCGACAAAAATCTTTTTGCTCACTGAATGAATGCGGGGTAGTGTCATGGGGTTGAATTTTCAGATATCTGGATAAACAGTGAATGTCGGCTGAAAGGTGGCGGGCAGCGGCTCAGCTGCCGAAGTTGTCGTAGCGGATATTGCCGGTCGGCACACCCAGGCTGTCAAGCATCTGCGTCACGGCGGCGCTCATGGGGCCGGGGCCGCACATATAATATTCTATCTCCTCGGGGGCGGGATGGGCGGCCAAATAGGTGTCGAGCATCACCTGATGGACAAAGCCTGCCGTGTAGGGTACGCCGACCCGGTCGGCGGCGGCGTCAGGGCGGTCAAGGGCAAGGTGGAAGCTGAAGTTGGGAAAATCGCGCTGCAGCTGCATAAAGTCGTCGAGATAAAACACCTCCGCCAACGAACGGGCACCATAGAAAAAGTGCATCACACCCTCGGTGAGATGCAACGTGCGGGTCAGATGCATGATCTGCGCCCTGAGAGGCGCCATGCCTGCGCCGCCGCCCACCCACACACGCTCGGGCACCGCCTTGCCCTCAGGCACCGGGTTCACATGGAAGTCACCATAAGGGCCCGACATGGTCACCTTGTCGCCGGGACGCAACGAGAAGATATAGGAGGAGGCCACTCCGGGGTTGACCGGCATAAAGCCGCCTCGATCGGGGCGCAACGGAGGCGTGGCCACACGCACCGTGAGCATAAAGACGTCGCCCTCGGCAGGGTAGTTGGCCATGGAGTAGGCACGCACCGTGGGCTCGTCATTGGTGCAACGCAGACGGAACATGCCGCTTTGCTCCCATACGGGCAGATAGCGCTCACCGATCATGGCGCGGTCGAACGAGCTGTAGTCGATGCGGAAAGGCGGTATCTTGATTTGGGCATAGCTGCCCGGCTCAAAGTCGAGATGTTCGCCTGCCGGCAACTGCACGCGCAGCTCCTTGATGAAGGTGGCCACATTGCGGTTCGAAAGCACTGTACACTCGTATTCCTTGACAGCGAGAATGCTTGGGGGCAGCACCATCCGGAGTTCCTCCTTCACCTTCACCTGACAGCCCAGACGCCAGCCCTGTTGCTGCTCACGTCGGCTGAAAAAGCCCTGTTCTGTGGGCAATATCGCCCCTCCGCCTTGCACCACGCGGCATTTGCACTGCCCGCACGACCCCTTTCCGCCGCATGCCGACGGCAGGTGCACCCCCTGTTCACCCAGAGTGCCGATGAGCGTGCCGCCGGCAGGCACCCTCAGTTCACGATCGTCGTTGATATGCAACGTCACCTGCCCCTCGGGAAACAGCCGCGACCGCAGCAACAGCAGCAACAACAGCAGCAACATGACGACAGTCATGAAAACAGCAAGGGCGGACAAGGCGGTGATATACATGGCAACGTATCGATATGTCTATATTTTAAAACCCATGAAGGCCATGAAAGCCATACCCATCAGCCCGGTGATGATAAATGTGACACCCACCCCGCGCAACGCGGCGGGCACCTGCGAATAGCGCAGTTTCTCACGGATGGCGGCGATGCCGACGATAGCCAGCAGCCACCCTGTCCCGGAACCCAGGGCAAAGGCCGTCACCTCGGTGAGGCTGCCGTAAGCGCGTTGCTGCATGAACAACGAGCCGCCCATAATGGCGCAATTGACAGCGATGAGCGGCAGGAAGACACCCAACGCATTGTAGAGTGCCGGCGAAAAACGCTCCACCACCATCTCAACCATCTGGACGATGGAGGCGATGACCGCGATGAAGACAATGAGGCTCAGAAACGAGAGGTCGACGCCGGCCAGGGACTCGCTTACCCAACGCAAGGCGCCGGGCTGAAGCAGATAGCGGTCAATCAAATAGTTGACGGGGACCGTGACCAGCAGCACAAATGTCACCGCCACGCCCAGTCCGAAAGAGGTCTTCACGGTCTTCGACACCGCCAGATAGGAGCACATGCCCAGAAAGAAGGCGAAAATCATGTTGTCGACAAAGACCGAACGGACCAGAATATTGAAGAATGCTCCCATATCGAATGTCTATTTTTCCTGCAGGCCGCTGTCGGAGTTGCGTTGCAGCCAGATGACAAGCCCCATCAGGATGAGAGCCATCGGGGCCATGACGAAAAGACCGTTATTCTCGTAGCCCAGGCGATAGAGCCCCAGCCGCTCCGCCACAGGGAAACCCCACAGCGTGCCGCTGCCGAACAACTCGCGTACAACGCCCAGCACGACCAAAATGAAGGCATATCCCAGCCCGTTGCCCAACCCGTCGAGCAACGACTCCCACGGGCCGTGTGTCATCGCAAAAGCCTCAAGACGCCCCATGACGATGCAGTTCGTGATAATCAGCCCCACATATACCGAGAGCTGGCGGCTGACATCGTAGGCGTAGGCCTTCAGCAGCTGGTCCGTGACCACCACCAGTGTCGCCACCACCACCAATTGCACGATGATGCGGATGCGCGGCGGGATGGTGTGGCGCAGCAGCGAGATGACGAGGTTGCTGAGCATCACCACCGCTGTGACGCTGGCCGCCATGACCACCGCCGGTTTGAGCTGCGCCGTCACCGCCAAGCAGGAGCAGACGCCCAGCACCTGGACGGTGACGGGGTTCTGCCGGCTCCACGGCATCGTGACCAATTTCCATTTCCTAACGCTCATGTAACATACAGTCTTGATATTTCGACAGACAGTCGCGCAACATCGCCGTGACACCGTTGCTGGTCATGGTGCCGCCGCTGATGGCGTCGACCTCGTGACGCGATGCCGGGTCGGCGTGTTTGGTCAGCACGATGGGCACGAAACGGGTGTACGACGTGTCGGTGCAGCTTTTGCCTATAAAACGCCGTGCAAACGCCTCGGTGGCTATCTCGCCGCCCAACCCCGGAGTCTCGCCCTGATGGTCGAACACGGCGCCCGTCACCGTCCAGTCGCGGTCAAAGCAGATGTAGCCCCATATAGGCCCCCACAGGCCGTTGCCACGCACAGGAAGGATGCAGGATGTGCCGTACATCCAGGCCGTCAGACTGTCCTGTTCCAACAGCCGCACCTCGCGGATATGCGCGGCATAAAGCCGGCCGGCGTCGGCCGGCGTGGCGTCGATGCCGGCGGCTTTCAGGATCATACGCTGCGTCTCCAGCTGGCGGTTGTGCTGCTGGCGGGGCTGCAGCGACACGCTGACCACCGTGAGCAGCAATGCCGCCACCGCCACCAGGGCGGCGGCATAGAGGACAATGTAGCGGTTGCTGAACGACCTCACTGCGACACCTCCTTTCCGCGACGCGCCCGGCGCCGGACATTGCATTCGACAACACAATGGTCGATGAGCGGTGCAAAGCAGTTCATCAGCAGTATGCTGAGCATCATGCCCTCAGGATAGGCCGGGTTGCAGACGCGCAGCACGATGGCAAACGCCCCTGTCAGCAGGCCGTATATCCACCGGCCCGTCCGGGTCTGCGCCGCGGTCACAGGGTCTGTCGCCATGAAGACGGCTCCGAACAGGAAGCCGCCCGTCAACAAATGGTAATAGAACGGAAGGTGCAGATAAGCGGAGGCGGAGAACGGCGCACCGGAGAGCGCCAACAGGTTGAACAGCAGCCCCGTCAGGCTGCCGCCGAGGACAACGCCGGCCATGATGCGCCACGACGCCACCCCCGTCAGCAACAACAGGGCGGCACCCGCCAAGATCGCTACAGCCGAAGTCTCGCAGGTGCTGCCGGGGACAGTGCCCGCCAGCAGCTCCAACAGCGAGGCGGACGGACGGGCCGCCCCCGACGCCATCTCGCCCAGCGGCGTGGCGCCGGCAATGGCGTCAGCGCCCCACATACGGCGGGCGATCCACACCCCGTCGCCCGACATGCGGGCGGGGTAGGCAAAGAACAGAAACGCGCGCGCCGCCAAGGCGGGGTTGATAAAATTCATGCCGGTGCCGCCGAAAGCCTCTTTGGCAATAATCACAGCAAAGGCCACGGCCAGCGCCAGCTGCCACAACGGCGTTGTGACAGGCACTATCATCGGGATGAGCAGGCCCGTCACCAAATAGCCCTCATTGACCTCATGACGCCGTACCTGGGCAAAGGCGAACTCGATGGCAAGCCCCACACCGTAGCTCACCGCTATCATCGGCATCAGGCGCACCAACCCGAACCACATACAGGGCCAAAACGATGCAGCGCCTGCGGCATAGGGCCAGTCGGCGCTGTGCAGCGAGGTCTGGTAGCCGATATTCCACATACCGAACAGCAGGGCGGGCATCAGCGCCGTCACCACGGTGAACATGGACCGCTTCATGTCGACGGCGTCGCGCACATGGGCGCCTTGCCGCGTCACCGTGGCCGGCGTGTAGGCAAACGTCTCGAAAGCCTCGAAGGTGCTTTGCAGCCAGGCAAAGCGCCCGCCGGGGCGGAATTGGGGTTTCAGGCGGTCAAAACCGCGCCGCAACAGGGGTCGACGGCTCACCCGGCCTCCTTTCTGCACAGCTCCAGCGCCGTGCGAATGAGCGTCTGTATCTCGGTCTTCGACGGGTCGACAAATTCACACAAAGCCAGATCCTCGGGCTCCACCTCATAGATGCCCAGCCGCTCCAGCCGCTCCACGTCGCCCACAACCGCCGCCTTGACAAGCTCCATGGGGTAGATGTCCAACGGAAACACCCGGTCGAATGGTTCGCCAAAGACCAGGGGGCGCACACCGCCGTGGCAGCCGGTGTCGAACAGCGGCACCCGGCGCGGGCTGCGTGCCGTCATGCGCCGCTGCCAGCATCGTGGCAACAGCCCCGACAGGAACGTGCGCGAAAAACTGTATTTGCGAAACCCGGGGCGCAACCAGCCCAGAAAATCATAGCGGTCGCCCTCGGGCAGCAGCGTCAGTTCGGAGGTGCGGGCGGGGAGAAATCCGTCGACAGAAATCTGCCTGCCTGTCAGCACATTGCCGGCGATGATGCGCGGTGTCGCACACGTCGCGGGCAGATGCGGCGACAACAGCGACGCCACACAGGCTCCCGCCGTCACACGATAGTATTGCGGCTGCTGCGCAGCCGGGCCGCACACCGCCACCACCCGTTCCGGGGCATAGCGCCCCGTGATGAGCCAGCGGCCGATGCAAGCCACATCCTGCGGGTCGACGGCCCAGGCCGTCTCTCCCTTGTTGAGCGGGGCGACCGCCGCCATCAGTGTGCCGACGTTGCCGGCCGGATGCGGGCCCTCCATATAATGCACCTTCACCTTGGGCGGCATGCCGTCCAGGGCAGCGAGCGCCTGACCTCGGCGCAACGCCAGATGCAGCGGGGCGTCGGCCAGCGCAGCCAACGCCTCTATCCCGCGGCGAAACTCCGCCTCGCGGCCCCGCAGCGTGATGTCGCAACTGGCCGCCAGCGGGGCGCTGTCACAGCACGACACAAAGACGGCCTTGGGGTGTGAGTCCGGCGGGGCGATAATGCCGAAAGGCCGCTGTACGATCGAGGCCCAAAGCCCCGTCGCCTGCAGCCGTCGCCGCAGCGCCGTCAGATCGGACAAATCCGATGGGGCGGGCTTATCCAAGCCGTCCGGCGTCTCCGTCGACCCGCGTTCCACCTCCACCGCCAGCAGCCGGCGCCGGTCGCCGCGCACAATACGTCGCACCGTGCCGCAGACCGGAGAGGCAAGCACAAGGCGATCGTCGCCCTTGTCGCAGAGCAGGGGCGATCCGGCCTGCACGCTGTCACCTTCGCGGACCAGCAGACGGGGCTCAAAACCCACATAATCGACAGGCTGCACCGCATACGACAGAATCCCGTCGGCAGCGTCCACCTTTGCGGCTGCGGCACCCGGCAACGGAATGTCGAGACCTTTTCTGACCTTAATGACGTCCGGCATACCTCTCTATCGCGACAACCGCACCTTCCAGCGCTCCTGTTCGCTCTTGAGTTCCATCAAAGCCTTGACCGGTGCGATACCGCTGTGCGAATTTCGTTCGATCGCCTTCAGCACCGCCCCGCCACCTGTAAAGATATAATAGTCGCGGCTGTCGAGCGCCATGATGTAAAGGCCGGGCAACAGCCGTTTCAGTTCCTGCATCGTGTCGCCGCCGCCGTAGAGTTTGACAGCATGCGGGTTGCGGTCGATGACCGTGTCGAGGCCGATGGTGCCCTCGTTGAAATGGGGCACCAGCCCCATCACCGCATTGACAAAGACCGTCTTGGCACGCAGGAACACATCAAGTATCTCCGGTTCATCATAAGACCTGGGATCCACGTCCAGCACATAATTCAGCTGGGTGCCCGGCTGCAGCGTCCGGATATCGTGTGTACGGAATTTGCCCTCCACCCGGTCGCCGAAAACGTCCGATTCGACGATATAGGGCAGTTCCACAATCTTGCCAGGATAATGGCCGGCAAAGGCCACAAACTCGGCCGCACGCTCCACGTCGGACGGATCCACCCCCTTGATGGAGACGCCATATTTCGAACAGAGATAGGCATTGTAGATGACACCGCCCAGCACCAGCCGGTCGGCCTTCTGCAAGAGCGCGTAAAGGCTGTCTATCTTGGTGTCGAACTTGCTGCCGGCCACCACCGCCACAAAAGGCTGCTTGGCGTTGAATATGCGGTCCAGATTCTCAATCTCCTTCTGCATAAGGAACCCGGCATAAGAAGGCAGATAGCGCGTAATGCCCACTGTCGAGGCGTGGGGCTGCCACGAGCCGAAAGCATCGTTGACATAGATGTCGGCCAGGCCCGCCAGCTGGTTGGAGAAACGCTCATAATCCTCGCCCGTCGACTCCTCTCCGCAAAACCAGCGGGTGTTGGGCAGGTAGATCATGTCGATCTCATGGCTGCGCAGACGGCGGATGGTGTGGTTGATACTGCTCTCCACGCTCAGATAGCCGTTGCCCTCGTGGGCATAGAACTCGGGGACATCAATCTTGATGTGCAACTTGTTTTGCAGATACTCCACAATCGGGCGCACCGACGTCTCCTCGCCGATGGTGATATGGCCTGTCTTCTTGTCGCGCGGACGGCCCACGTGGGTCATCAAAATAATCTTGCCACCCTTGGAGAGGATGTAAAACAAGGTGCCGAACGTGGCGTCGATACGGTAAGGGTCGTGAATCACGCCCGACTTGACGACATTGTGGTCCACACGCACCAGCACCACTTTGTCATTGAGATCGGCCTCCTGAATCAGGGGCAGTCCGTTGAGATTCATAGATTGAGCAAAAAATTAACTGTCAAGAGCACAGGCAAAGTAAAGGGCAAAAGCCAAAGTCCGGGAAGCATGAAGCAAAAAGCAAAGATACGATTTTTTTCATATACAGGCTGTGTCGCGCCCCGGCAGAAACGGAAATTGAACATTGGGCTTGAATATATTGAATATAATTCATAAATTTGTCTTTTCCAAAATCCACAACGACAAAACTAAAGAATATGATTTCGAAAGAATTACTCAATCCGCGCAGCATCGTCGTCTGCGGTGCTTCGGCCGACATCCATAAACCCGGAGGCAAAGCCCTGAAAAACCTTCTGGACAGTCCCTTCAAAGGCGAGGTCTATGCCGTCAACCCCAAAGAGAGCGAAGTACAGGGCATCAAATGCTACGCCCGCGTCGAAGACCTGCCGCAGGTGGACTGCGCCATTCTCTGCATCGCCGCCAAATTCTGCGCCGCCACCGTCGACGTGCTGACACAGCAGAAAGGCACCAAAGGCTTTATCATCATCAGCGCCGGCTTCTCCGAGGAGAACGCCGAAGGCGCCGCCATCGAGCGTCACATCGTCGACAGCGTCAACGCGGTGGGCGGCTCGCTCATCGGGCCCAACTGCACCGGCTTCCTCAACACCAACTATGCGGGCTGCTTCGACACCCCCATCCCCACCCTCGACCCCCACGGCGTGGACTTCATCACAGGCAGCGGCGCCACCGCAGTCTTCATCAAGGAATACGGCATCACCAACGGCCTCACCTTCAACAGCGTCTGGGCCGTCGGTAACAGTGCCCAGCTGGGCATCGAAGACGTCTTGCAACACCTCGACGAAACCTTCGACCCCGAACGTTCCAGCCGCGTCATCATGCTCTACATGGAGAAAATCGCCGACCCGCAACGGCTGCTGCGCCACAGCCGCAACCTCATCAACAAAGGCTGCCGCATCGCCGCCATCAAGAGCGGCGGCAGCGCCGCCGGCAGCCGTGCCGCCTCCAGCCACACCGGCGCCTTGGCCACCAACGACGCCGCCGTCGACGCCCTGTTCCGCAAAGCCGGCATCGTGCGTTGCCAGAACCGTCAGGAGCTGACCACCGTCTGCGCCATATTCATGCACCCCGAACTGAAAGGCAAACGCTGCGCCGTCATCACCCACGCCGGCGGCCCCGCCGTGATGCTCACCGACGTGCTCAGCAACGGCGGCATGGAAGTCCCGTCGCTCAAAGAGCACCCCGCCAGCCCCGCCCTGCTCGAAAAACTGTTTGCCGGTTCGTCGGTAGGCAACCCCATCGACTTCCTGGCCACCGGCACCGCCGAACAGCTGGGCTACATCATCGACGCCGTCGAAAACGACTACACCGACATCGACTTCTCGGTGGTCATCTTCGGATCGCCCGGACTCTTCTCCAACAAAGAGGTCTACGCCCTGCTGGACGAGAAGATGAAACACTGCAAGAAACCCATCTTCCCCGTGCTGCCCAGCATCATCAACGTCAAAGACGAAATACAGGAATTCATCGACCGGGGCCGCATCAACTTCCCCGAAGAGTGCGTGCTGGGCAACGCCCTGTGCAAGGTCTACCACACCCCCAAGCCGCAGCCTGAACAAGTGGAGCTGCCGCAGATCGACGTGGCACGCATCCGAGCCACCGTCGAGCGCTGCAAGGACGGCTATATGGACATCGCCGACTACAACGAGCTGCTCGACGCCGCCGGCATCAGCCGCAAGAAGAGCGTTGAGGTGAGCAAAAAGGAAGATGCCCTTGCCTTCGCCAAAGAGGTGGGCTGCTCGAAGGAAACGCCCCTCGTGATGAAAGTCGTCGGCCCGCTACACAAAAGCGACGTCGGCGGCGTGACACTGGGAGTCAAAGACCTCGACACCGTGGCCCGCGAATTCGACCGCCTCATCGTCATTCCTGAGACCTACGCCGTGGAGATGTACCCCATGCTTGACGGCACCGACGTCTACATCGGCGCCATCCGCGACCCGAAATTCGGCCATCAGATCTTCTTCGGTCTGGGCGGCATCTTCATCGAGGTGCTCAAAGACGTGCAAAGCGCCCTGGCGCCCGTCACCGCCGCCGAAGCCAAAGAGATGCTCACCCGCCTGCGCGGCTACAAGATTCTGCAGGGCGTGCGTGGACAGGAAGCCGTCAACCTCGACCTCTATGCCGAGCAGGTGGCCCGTGTCAGCGCCCTCGTGCAAGCCGCGCCCGAAATCGCCGAGATGGACCTCAACCCGCTGCTGGGCAACCCGCGTTACGTCACCGCCGTCGACGCCCGCATCCGCCTCGAAAAATAGCCCCCGGCAATCCAACCGACGAAGAACTCACACATGAAGATAGCAGTTGCCGGCACCGGCTATGTAGGGCTCAGCATCGCCACCCTCCTGGCGCAACACCACCAAGTGGAGGCCGTTGACATCGTCCCCGAACGGGTCGACAAAGTCAACCGCCGCCAATCGCCCATCCAGGACGATTACATCGAGCGTTTCTTCCGCGAAGACCTGGCCCTGCAGGAGGGGCGCAGCCTGCCCGACAGCATCTTGCAAAAGCCGCTGTCGTTGCATGCCACCCTCGACTGGCGGCAAGGCTACGCCGATGCCGACTATGTGGTCATCGCCGCCCCCACCAACTACGACAGCGCCAAAAACTTCTTCGACACCTCCGCCGTGGAAGACGTCATCGGCAAAGTGATGGAGGTCAACAGCCATGCCTACATGGTCATCAAGAGCACCGTTCCCGTCGGCTACACCGAATCGGTACGCCGCCGCTTCGGCACCGGACGACTCCTCTTCGCCCCCGAGTTTCTGCGTGAGAGCAAAGCCCTCTACGACAACCTCCACCCCAGCCGCATCATCGTAGGCTACCGTCACGACGATGCGGCGGTGGCCGAGGCCGCCCGCACCTTCGCCCGCATCATCGCCGAGGGCGCCGTCGAGCGCGACATCGCCATCCTCGAGATGGGTAGCACCGAGGCCGAAGCCGTCAAACTCTTCGCCAACACCTACCTTGCGCTGCGGGTCAGCTTCTTTAACGAACTCGACACCTACGCCGAGTTGAAAGGGCTCAGCACAAAAGACATCATCGACGGTGTCTGCCTCGACCCGCGCATCGGCAGACACTACAACAACCCCAGCTTCGGCTACGGCGGCTACTGTCTGCCCAAAGACACCAAACAGTTGTTGGCCAACTACGCCGACGTGCCGCAAAACATGATGAGCGCCATCGTCGAAAGCAACCGCACCCGCAAAGACTTCATCGCCGACCAAGTGCTGAAGATGGCCGGCTACTACACCTACTACGACAGCAACAACAGCTGGAGCCGGCAGCAGGAGCACGAATGCGTCATCGGCGTCTACCGCCTGACCATGAAAAGCAACAGCGACAACTTCCGCCAGTCGAGCATCCAGGGCGTGATGAAACGCATCAAGGCCAAAGGCGCCCGCGTCATCATCTACGAGCCCACCCTTGAAGACGGCGGCACCTTCTTCGGCAGCCGTGTCGTCAACGACCTCGCAGCCTTCAAGAAACAATGCCAGGCCATCATCGCCAACCGCTACGACAGCTGCCTTGACGACGTAAAGGAGAAAGTCTACACCCGCGACATCTTCAAGCGGGACTGAATCTGTCAAACAGACAGCCACAAGAAAAAGAGCATATCACCACCTTCGGAGATATGCTCTTTTCTGATAATTAACGGTAGTTTCTTTGATCCACGGATTACACGGATGAACACGGATGATTTTTTTGGGTAGTTAAAGAAAATCCACATCCATCCGTGTAATCCGTGGATAAAAAAAAAAACCAGAGAATAAAAAGAAATCCGTGTCCATCCGTGTAATCCGTGGATAAAAGAAAGTCCGTGGATCAAGAAAATCCATGGATCAAAGAGATTCGTCGGATTGCTATGATTCGTGGTCAAAGAACAGACCCATCAGCCCAAGCCTAATTATCTTTCATGGCTTGGTAAAGCAGTTCCTGGATGTCAGTGCGGATGTTGAGGCCGGCCAACAGGTTGGGGCGGGTGTCGGGATAGACGCGGTTGGACAGGAAGATGTAAATCAGGTCATATTCGGGGTCGACCCAAATCATGGTTCCGGTGAAACCCGTGTGACCGAAGCTGCTCTGCGACACCGACACAGCAGTATTGCCCGAGACGACGGGTGTGAACAGCGGCTTGTCGAAACCCAGTGCACGGCGGTTGCCCTGCCGGGCATAATAACGCTGATTAAACAGGCGTACCGTCTCCGGCCGCAGCAATGTGTCGCCGTCCCAGACCCCCTCATGCAGCAGCAACTGACAGACACGGGCCATATCCGCGGCCGTGCCGAAGAGGCCTGCATGGCCGGCCACACCGCCCATCGCCGCCGCCGTCGGGTCGTGAACCGTGCCCTGAATCATGCCGCCGCGCAAAACACTGTCCACCTCTGTGGGCGCTATAGAATCTTTCACCACACCGTGCAGCAACGGGTTGAATCCCGTGCGGGCCAAATGCAACGGACGGTAAAAACAGCTGTCCACATAGCGGTCCAGCGGCACACCGGACACCTGCCTGACCAAATCGCCAAGCAAAATGAAGCCCAAATCGCTATACACCATCTTGCCCTTCTCCTTGATCCGTTTGGACGAGGCGATAGCCTTTGTGATATGCGGCGTGATATCGGGCAAAGTGTCGGAAGCGTACTGATGCCGCATAACGCTGTCGGTCAACACATCGCGCCATGCAGCGTCGCCTGCCTGCAGGCGGGCGCAGTGGCTGAGCACCTCGCGCAGCGTGATGCCGCGCTTGTCCGTAAACCGCAGATAATGCAGATACTTCGACAGCCGGTCGTCGAGTTGCACCCTGCCCTCCTCGACCAGCCGCATCACCGCCAGCGTCGTCGCCGCCATCTTGGTCACCGACGCCAGGTCATAGCGTGTGTCCCGCCGGACGGCCGGCGAAGCACTGTCATAGGTCAGCCGTCCATAGCAACGGTCATACAACACCGTGTCGCGGTGCATGACCAGCAGCTGGCAGCCCGGATAGGCATGGCGGAGCATACCCGTCGCCACAATGCTGTCAATCGCCGCCGCTATGGCGGGATGGTGCTGCTGCAACGGCTGCAGCGGAACCGGGGCAGGCGGGGCGGGCGCCAGGCTGTCAAGGCCGCTCCCCCTCGGATAGCCCGACACATCGACCGGCAGCCGTCCGCTGAAAGCACCCCGGCGGACCATCAGCGTGTCCACCGCCCGGCGCACACCCGGCAGGTCGTGATAGGCCACGATGATATTCAACGGCCGGCGGCACAAATCCAGCCGCTCCTTCATCCGGTTGAGCAGATAGGGTGAATCGTAGAGACAGAGCGTCACCGCCTGGGTGTCGACCATCCGATCCAGCGAATCCAGCACCTCCTTGTAGTTGCCCGCCGTCACATCCACACGCAACCCATCCGTATGCCAGTCGCTGCGCAACAGGGTGACTCCAGCCAATGCCAGGCGGTAGTTCAAGTCGTGCACGTCGCCGCCCGGTCGCACCGGCGCAAGCGGCGCCACAATCTGCCGGTACTTGGCCATCAGCACCCGCCGGCAGCGGCTGCTTATCAGCCGACAGAACGCCGTGTCGCGGCGACCGCGCTCCTCCAGCGAGTCAATCGCCGCCTCCACGTCGACAGGCAGCAGCAGGACATCGTTGCCCGCCGCCAACGCCATACAGGCCGCCTCGCCGGCGTTGTAGCTGTCCGACACCGCCTTCATGTCCAGTCCGTCGGTGAAAATCAACCCGTCGAAATGCAGCTCCCGCCGCAGCAGACTGTCCGCCACCCGGGCCGAGAGTGTAGACGGGACCTTCCGGTTGGTGTCAAGAGAAGGTATATGCAGATGCGCCACCATGCAACCCCCCACCCCGTCCGCTATCAGACGATGGAAAGGATAGAGCGACACCGAGTCGATATGCCGGCGGCTGTGACGCACCACCGGCAGCTGCAGATGGCTGTCGGCGTCGGTGTCGCCGTGCCCCGGAAAATGCTTGGCCACAGCCATCACCCCCTGTTGCTGCAGCCCCTTCATAATGAGCGACGCCTTGTGCGCCACCATCGCCTTGTCCTGGCCGAACGAACGGCGGCCGATAACAGGGTTCAACGGATTGGTGTTGATGTCCACCACCGGGGCGAAATTGACATGCACCCCCAGTTGGCGGCACTGGGACCCCATCAGCAGCCCCATCTCCAGTATCAACGTATCCGCCGACGGCGGCATGGCCCCCAGCAGCATCTGGCAGGGCAGCCGCGGGACATCCGTCATCCGCATACCCGTCCCCGTCTCCGCATCGAGACAGACCAGCAGCGGCACCCGGCTGTCCTCCTGTATCCGGCATGTCAGATCGCGCTGCGCACCCGTCGTGCCGGCAAAGAAACAAACACCGCCCACCTGCCATTCACGCATATCCCGCAGAAAGCGTCGCTGCCGCTTGGCCGTCATATTGACCGGCACACGCGCCACAACCAGCTGTGCGGCCTGCTGCCGCAGTTTCATCCGCTGCATCACCGAGTCGGCCCAGCGGGCCGCCGCGCCGTCGGCCGGGTCCTGGGCGTGGAGCGGCACCAAAAACACACACAGCAAAGCGAGTATGGAGAGACGACACCTCATAGACGGGACAAAATCTGACGATGAACACAATCGACCTGACGGGCACGCGGATTCCCCTCATAATTGAGAATCACATAATCGGCCTTCTCCAGCAACACCTCCGACGGCAGCTGCCGCGCCATACGCGCCTCAATCCTTTCTTCCGGCACCCGGTCGCGCAACAGCAGACGGCGCATCCTTTCGGCACGGTCCAGATAGACTACAATGGTGGCATCCATCCGCGCGTCGAGTCCGCATTCATACAAAATGGCGCTCTCGAAAAGAGCATACGGCGACCGTTGCTGCGGCAGCCAACGCTCAAAATCCGCCATCACGCGGGGATGCACCAGCGTGTTGAGCGCCGTCAGCGCCTCCGGGTCGGAAAAGACACGCTGCGCCAGCCGCACCTTGTCCACCGTGTCGGGGGTGGCCAGGACATCGGCGCCCAGCGTCTGCGCCACCGCATGGCAGAAATCCGGGCTGTCGTAATACCGTGCAGCGACACGGTCGGCCACAAAAGCCGGCACACCCAGCTCCGCAAAGGCAGACACGACCGTGGTCTTGCCGCATCCGATGCCGCCGGTGATGCCGACCGCCTTGGGACTATAAGAGGCACACATAGACATTCAAGACTGAATAATGACATAACGCACCGTCTCAGGCGTGACGCTCCGGATGCGGGCATACGCCGGGAACGAGCTGATGATAACCTTCCACGTCTCGTCGCCGGGCGCATAGAGCACCTGCGCCTGCATCTGACTGTCCTCAAGACGGCTGTAATCCTGCTCCGACACCCACATCAGCACATCGACCTGACCCGGATAGAGGTGGGCACTCAACCCCTCCGGCGCCCCGACCAGGGTGAGCGGAAGCGTAAAACGCTTCTCCGTAAAGCGGGCCGTAGGAATCGTCACCGAAACCACGGGCGACGAGACATGCAGATCGGGAAAGTTCAGCCACACCGGATCCAAAGCCAGCTGATAAGAACGTGTGTCCCGCACATTGGCCAGCGTCGCAGGTTTGACACCGATCCGCTCCACTTGCGCCAGCGACGCCTCGCTGCCATACAGCCACACCGTGTCGGGCTCCACGCTGATCGTGCCGTACAGGGCATACGGGTCGGCAAACGAGACATTCACGCCCGTCAACTGCGGCACAAAAGCCTTGGCCCGGCGTTCCGCCAGACGCAGACAGATCTGCTTCTCCCGGCATCTGATGCCGTGCACCCCCGACAGGCTGAACTGGCGCTGCAACGCCGCCACACAGGCGTCGGGCGAAAGCAGCGTGTCGCGTCGGGCGTCGAGCACCAACGGCTCGCGACGGCTCAGTCTGGCCCGCGAAAAAGCCAGAAAGCCGTTCGACACAATGTCGAACGTCACCGACTTGTCCGCCTGCAACACAGCATAACGCGCCGTGTCGACACCCGTCCAGCTGATACGGAAAGTGGCACGATAGGGATGCCGCTCCGACAGCGACACCATCAGCCACAGCAACGCCGTGACGGCGACAACACACAGATACACCAATGCCGGCCGCCGCACAGTGGAGCCATAATTATCTGTCATTACCGTTGTTCGCGGCAGGTTGTATCATTGACTTCTCGACAGTGAGGATAACCCCGTTCGAGACCTCCACATCGACAGTGGTGTCGCCCACCTCGTGCACCTTGCCGTAGATGCCGCCGGAAAACACAACGCGGTCGCCCGGTCGCAGCCCCTCGCGGAACTTGCGCTCCTCCTTCGCCTTCTTCTGCTGCGGACGCATCATCAACAGCCAGATGAGGACAAAAAACACAACCATCCAAATCAACATCGAACTGCCTCCTTGAGGTTGAGTCTGAAGTAAAATAGCAATAAGGTTCATGAAAAAAAGATATTAAAAAATTATAATTTCCACTCTTCGGCCGTCCGGCGCATCCCCGTTCATCTTCATCTTCCCACCTGCGCAAGCACGCGCAGCTTCGTGCGGGCGGGCTGTGAATTGGAAAGCACCGTGACCTCCTGCACCTGCTGTCCCGACTTGCCGGCGGAAGAGAACGTAATCGTCACATAGCCCTCCTCGCCGGGTTTTATGCGGTGACGCGGATAATCCGCCACCGTACAGCCGCACGAAGCCTCGCAACGGCTGATGACCAGATCTGCGTTGCCTGCGTTGCGGAAGCGGAAACTATAAGAGATGCTCTCATTGGCTGTGAGCCGCCCGAAATCGTGCTGCTGCTTGTCGAAGACAATGCGCGGCATCGGCAGCGACTCATCATAGCCCGCCGCGGAATGGGGATTCTTTATTATCGACGGGTCCACCTCCGGCGCCGTCGTGTCGCCCCCCGAGCAGGCGGTCAACCAGACACACAGCGGCAACAGGATGAGCAAACGGATTTTCATGGCAATAAATACATTTAACAATTCATACAACTACGGTTCAGCGAACTTCAAGACAGCTCGGGCGGGGGCTATTCCTCCTGCCCCTGCGCCTCATCCGTCTCCTCCTCCGGCCACACAGGCAGGCCGCGGCCCGTCTTGTTGATACGGCCGGCGGCCCGCAACTGGGAAAAGATGCGGTCCAATATACCGTTGATAAACAACTTGCTCCGCTCGGTCGAAAACTCCTTCGAAAGCTCGATATACTCGTCAATCGTGACACGTTCCGGGATGGTGGGGAACGACGTCACCTCGGCAATCGCCATATTGATAAGAATCAAATCGATGACGGCCACCCGCTCAAAGTCCCATCCACGCAAATGAGAGCGGATAAGCTCCTGGTT
Source organism: Candidatus Hemicellulosilyticus sp. P3 (assembly GCA_001543385.1). GTDB lineage: Bacteria > Bacteroidota > Bacteroidia > Bacteroidales > P3 > Colimorpha. The sequence goes on along the minus strand of LPNH01000003.1, from coordinate 15,650 downwards.
TTCGTCATGTTGCACACAGGCGCTACGGAGCAGCTCAAAGGCGAAACGATAGTCCTCGACATCCTTCTCCACCCGTTCGTCATACATCAGCGGCAGATAGCTGTCCGCGGCAAACGAAACGTCGAGCGCCTTTAACATCATGAAATTATACTGCGCCAGCTGGTCGAAATCGTCGTTCCAGAGCAAGCTCTGCTCGCAGACAGCCGAGCGGACAGCCCCGTCGTTGACCAATGCACGGAACAGCTGCAACACAAAAGTCTGGTCAGACTCAAAGGTCTGCGGGGACTCCACATAAGCACTGTAGACACCGCTGCTGCGAAAATGGAGGAAGAACGTGCGCAACACATCCTCGTCAGGCCAGCTTCCGGACGGCAGCGACTCCATGCGGCGGCGCAGCACCAGATTGTCACACAGCGCAAGCAGAAAAACATTCTCCGACAGCCGCGACGACGGGTTGCGTTCCGCCTCCGAGGGGAGAAACTTGTGAGACAAGTCGTCGAGGACACGCAACGCCACAGGGCGCATACGCGCCAGCAACCCCAGCTGGATGGTGCCCAACGTATTAAACTGGGCTATAGAGTCCTTGAACGACAGCTCCACCTGATAGAGTTCGGATGAGACCATCTGGCAGGCATAGAGCGACTGCAGGACCTTGGCGCGAAGAAAATGTCGACTAAGCATGACAGGATATTCGGATAATAGCTTACAAAAACTGTTTAACCGTGTCAGATAACCACATTGATAATCTTTTTCGGCACAAAAATCACCTTCTTGGGCGTGGCGCCGGCCAAATACTTCTGCCCGGCCGGGTGGGCGGCAACAGCGGCAAAAGCGTCGTCAGAACCGGCATCTGCCGGCAGCTCGATAGTGAAACGCATCTTACCGTTAAATGAAACCGGATAGGTGAACCCCGACTCGACCAGCTGTGCGTCGTCATACCTCGGCCACGCCGCCAGACAGACGCTGCCGTCGTGCCCCGTCTGGTGCCACAGTTCCTCGGCGATGTGCGGCGCCAGCGGCGCAATCAGCGGAAGCAGCGGCTCGAGCACAGCGCGGCTGTGACATCCGGAGGCCGTCAGCTCATTGGTGCAAATCATCATCGTCGAGACAATCGTGTTGAACGAGAACCGCTCAATATCGTCCGTCACCTTCTTTATCGTCTGGTGCAGCAGCTTCACCATCGCCGGTGACGGCTGCGAGTCGTCGACCGCGTCATAAAGACGCCAGAACTTCTTCAGAAAACGGAACACGCCCTCGATGCCGTTGGTATCCCACGGCTTGGCCTGCTCGACCGGTCCGAGAAACATCTCATACAGACGCAACGTGTCGGCACCGTAGCGGGCCACCAAATCGTCAGGGTTCTGCACATTGAACATCGACTTGGACATCTTCTCCACCTCCCAGCCGCACACATATCGGCCCTCCTCCAGCTCAAAACGGGCGTCGGCAAACTCCGGACGCCACCGGCGGAAACGTTCCACATCCAGCACATCGTTGTCCACCAAATTGATATCCACATGTATCGGCACCGTCGTCTCGGCGCGTCCGGGCAGATTCTTCGAGACAAACAGGTTATTATCCGTCTTGGAACGGTAGACAAAATTGGAGCGGCCCTGTATCATGCCCTGGTTGATAAGCTTCCTGAACGGCTCGTCCATGACAGCCATGCCGATATCATAGAGAAACTTATTCCAGAAACGCGCATAGATAAGATGCCCCGTTCCATGCTCGGCGCCGCCCACATACAGATCCACCTGCTTCCAGTACGACACCGCCTGCGGCGAAAAATAAGCCTCGTCGTTATGCGGGTCCATATAGCGCAGATAGTAGCCGCTGCTGCCGGCAAATCCCGGCATCGTGCTCAGCTCCAGCGGAAACACCGTCTTATTGTCAATCTTCGACGTCTCCACAACACAGCGCCGGGCCTCGTCCCAGGCCCAGCAGGCCGCATGGCCCAGCGGCGGCTCGCCCGTGGCGGTAGGCTTGAACTCACTCACCTCGGGCAGCGTCAGCGGCAGACACTCCTCGGGGATTGTATACGGGATATTGTCCTTATAATATATCGGGAACGGCTCGCCCCAATAGCGCTGACGGCTGAAAATAGCGTCGCGCAGGCGGTAATTGACCGTGCGGTGTCCGACGCCCATGCTGTCAATCTTGTCAATCACAGCCCGCATGGCATCCTTGACCTTCATGCCCGTGACAAAGCCGCTGTTGACACAATAGCCGCTCTTGCTGTCCATGCTCTCGGTCCACAAAGCCGTGTCCTCGGCCGCGTCGGGAGCCTGCGCCACCACCTGGCGGACAGGCAGGTCGAAATGACGTGCAAAGGCAAAGTCGCGGCTGTCGTGCGCCGGCACCGCCATAATGGCACCCGTGCCATAGCCCGCCAACACATAGTCGCTCACCCAGACAGGCACCCGCTCACCCGTGAGCGGGTTGAGCGCATAGGCCCCTGTAAACACGCCGCTCACCTTCTTCACCTCAGCCTGCCGTTCGCGTTCGCTACGGTTCTTGGCCCAATTGACATACGCCTCCACCTCGGCCCGCTGCGCAGGAGTGGTGATGCGGCCTATCAACTCGTGTTCGGGGCACAGCACCATAAAAGTGACCCCGAAAATGGTGTCCGGACGTGTGGTGAAAATCTCGAAACGCACATCCTTCAGCGCCGGGTCGTCCGACACCACCGGAAACCACACGGCGGCACCCTCGCTGCGGCCAATCCAATTACGTTGAATCTCCTTCAGGCTCTCGGACCAGTCCACCTGTTCCAACCCGTCGACCAGACGCTGGGCGTAAGCCGTGATACGCAGGCTCCACTGGCGCATCAGCTTGCGCTCCACAGGGTGGCCGCCGCGCACACTGAGCCCTCCCACCACCTCATCGTTGGCCAGCACCGTGCCCAGTTCCGGGCACCAGTTCACCGGGATGTCGGCCAAATAAGCCAGCCTAAAATCCATCAGATACCGCTGCTTCTCCGCCTCGTTGAGCGTCGACCACTCCCGTCCGTCGCGCATCGGCTCCTCGCCGGAATCCAGCCGGGCCACCAACTCGCTGACAGGCCGTGCCTGGTTGCGCCGCTCGTCATAATAATGGTTAAACAACTGGATAAACGTCCACTGCGTCCAGCGGTAATACCGCGGGTCGCAGGTGCGCACCTCACGGTCCCAGTCGAAACTGAAGCCCAGCTTGTCAAGCTGCTCGCGATAGCGGGCGATATTCCGTTCCGTAGTGACAGCAGGGTGCTGTCCGGTCTGGATGGCATACTGCTCGGCCGGCAGGCCATAGGCGTCGTACCCCATGGGGTGCAGCACATTGAAGCCGCACTGACGCTTGTAGCGGGCATAAATGTCACTGGCGATATATCCCAGCGGATGGCCTACATGCAGCCCCGCCCCCGAAGGGTAAGGGAACATGTCAAGAACATAAAAATGAGGCTTGTCAGAACAGTTTTCTGCGCGATACGTCTGTTTCTCGCGCCAAAATTGCTGCCATTTAGGCTCGATGGCATTGAAGTTATAGTCCATTGCAACTCCTGTGAAAGTGCAAAGATACGCTTTTTTTCAATTCCACCTCCTACAAATCATTCTGCTGGAATCCCACCCCCAGATTTTCCAGAAGCGTGTGCATGCCCGTCACCTGGTCTCCCTTGTCGGCCAGCACGTGCTCCATCAGATGGCAGCGGCGGGCGCCAAAAAGTCCCACGCCCCCCTCAATATTGCCAAACATCAGATAATTCTGCCTGTCGGCCGCCGTCGTGACAGCGATATAGGCATTCAGCGGCTCGTTGGCCACATCCATGATGATGGCCACCGTGTCGACAAACATCTTGTGATTGGTGTCGCCGGCCAGCGCCTTGGCAATCTCGCCGAGATAATACTCCTTATAAACCGACGTCGTCAATTCAGTGCTCTGCTGCGACGTCTGCCGCACCACGTCGCAACGCACGTCGGTATAGCGCAGGCTGTCGGGAGCGAAGCGGTAGCGGTAATAAAAACGCACCCGCGGCTGGTAAAGGCGGCCGCGCTCCAGCGGAGTCCATTTGATCAGGCACGATCCCGTCAACATATTGAACGTGACACGGCCCGTGCCGCCCACACGCGACGGCGATATCAGCCATCCGCGGGTGGCGTCCGGGTTGCCCAGCAACCGCGTTGTGGCGGAAGCCAATGTCGCGCCGTCGGCCGTGCGGCGCACCACCAGTTCGTAAGTATAGGCCGGGTTCATCTCACCCGCCGCGTTGCGGTGGAAATAAACCGGCTGCGGCCCCGACGCAAAGGCGCCCTCCACCTTGTCGCGCATCATACGCTCGAAACGCAGCTCATACAGCGGCGTGACGCCGGTCCGGCCGGCCTCCGCCTCGCTGCGCCACACACGCATCAGCACCTCCACCGCGTCGGCAGGATAATAGATCGAATCGGCCGCCATGCCATATTCCAACATATTGCCGTCTCCCAGATAGCAACGCTGCAGGCGCACAAAAACCGTATCGTCATCCTGATCCATCAGGCAATACACCGACGGCACCTCGCGCCACTCGGCATTGGGCGTAAACTCACGCTCACAGGACACCAACGACAGCCCGCCGAAAACCAGTCCTGCCAAAAGAGAGGCCGGACCACAGCCCGAAACGCGGGCATACAGACCCAAGACAAAACATCTGAACTTCATATCAATCAACAATTCAAGCGTTCAAAACCAATCTTATCGCCTCCTCCGCCACGCGGCATCCGAACAGCGCCGGCATATAAGACACCGTGCCGAGTGCGGTGCGCTTGTTCGGGCCAGGCTCCTCCAGCCGTGCGTACGCCGGCACCGTCTCGTCGGAGAAGACCACGCGGATGCCCTCCCCCACCCCCAGTCGCCGCAGCCGCTTGCGCACCATCGCCGCCAGCGGGCAGCCATGACTGCGGCTGATATCCGCCACCTGCACGCGGCTGCCGTCCATGCGGCCCCCGCTGCCCATGGCGCTCACCACCGGCAGGGCCAGCCGATGGCAGTGATAAAGCAAAAACACCTTGGGCGACAGCGTGTCAATCGCGTCGACCACACAGTCGTAAGCGGACGCCTCGACCAGCTGCACCAACCGTTCGTCACGCACATATTCGTCGACCACCGTCAGCTCCATGCCGGGGTTTATATCACGCAGCCGGGCCGCGAACAGCGCTGCCTTCGGCTGCCCCACCGTGCTGTGCAGCGCCACAATCTGACGGTTGATATTGCTGCGGCTCACCGTGTCGCCGTCGACAACAGTCATACGTCCCACTCCCGCACGGCCGAGCATCTCCGCGGCATATCCGCCGACGCCGCCCAGCCCGACAACCAACACATGAGCCCGACGCAGACGCTCCATACCCTCGGGACGGACCAACAGTTCAGTGCGGCTGTTCATGGCAACATCTCCGTAAGGGTGATCTCGTCCGTCATCAGCCAGGCCCGGAGCCCTTTGGCGGGATGCCAGTCCGGTATACGGCCCACATTGCGTGCCTCAATCCGCAGGAAGCGCACCCCCTGTCTCGACACTCGCACAACAGGTTCCAGCAGATGTGCGGAGGCGTTTGCCTCGTCCGTCGGGTCAAAACTGCAGTCAGCCCCGACCGGCTCGTCGTAATGCACCCCGTCACCCGAGACAGCCACCGACAGCGACACCGGGCCGAACACCCAGGCCGAAGGCTGATGGGCAAAACGCAGCCGCACCTCGTTCAAATCAATCGCCCGGCCCAACTCCACCACCGCGACAAAATCGCTGCCCGAAAAACCGATCCAGCCATGCGACAAATCGTCGACCGTGCCGGTCACACCGTCGGTCAGCGCACGCTCAAAATGGCGGTTATACGGCGTGTTAGGTTTATTCTGCAACGTCACCGACGACACATAGTCGAAATAAAACGTGCGGCTGGACACAAACGACGGCGGCATCCCCGCCTTCAGCGTCCTGGCGCTGACCGTGGTGCTGCCTTCAATCGAGAAAGGAGCGGTATAACGCGGCGAAGCGGCGCCGGGCACACTGCCGTCCAGCGTATAGCGTATCTCCGCCCCGCGTCCCGCGCCGCCCTGCGCCTCCGGCGGCAGCGACAGCGTCACCTGCATCGGCGCATTGAAATGGTCAGCGCCGGCGGTGATGACAGGCATCGGCAACATCGCCGACGTCTCGACAGGATAAGCCGTGCGGCAGAAATCGTCGGCATCCTCCACACGGGCGTCATAAGGCCGCAGATGCAGCACAAAACGACAATCAACCGTCGTCGTGGCGGGCATAGCCGTCACAATGCCGCCGGCAGGAGCCATGCGGTAGTCGGCGTGCACCGCATATCCGCGGTCCTGCGGCTGCAGCTCAAAGCCGAACAAAGTGTCCAGCATATCCACATAAAGACCCGTGCGTCCGTTGCGCAGCGTCAGCCGGCGGGTGTCGGCATAAGGGCCGTGCATCCGCAGCGCCTCGCCGCTATAGCCGCCTAGGCGGCTGCCGGCCTTGCGGTCGCTGAAACTGACACGGTCGCGCCCCGTCCATCCGACACTGTCGAACCCCGGTGCCATCCCCCAGCAGACACCCACTCGCGGCGGCTCCGCCATAGGAAGCACACTGCGCACCTCATTGTCGACCAGCACATCGCCCGAATGCAACACCGTATAGCGCTGCCGCACATCAAACAGCGGGCCGCCCGACGCCGCGCTGTAGCGCGACATCACATTCACCGCCACCGTGCAGCTGTCCACCTCCCGATAGTCCACATCGACCACCTCGCGGCGTACCTGCCGGTACGGCATCCACAACGTGGCGCGGCTGTTCAGCGCCGCGTCGCCGCTCGCCGTGGCACGCCAGAAATCCATCGTCAACGGCTCCTGCAACAAATTCTCGCCGCCCGACACCAGCTGGCACAGCGTTCCCTGCCCACAGTCAAAACGGGCCTCAAAGCGCCTGCCTGCCACCGTCAGCACACGGCTGCTGTCGTCATAGCGCACCGTCAGCCGCTGCCGGTCGTAGGCAGGCAACGGCTGCTTGGCCGTCTGCATCGACGGCAGCAGAAACGTAGCGGTCGAAAGCACCGCGGCACGGTCTATCGGAGCCACATCGCGCGGGCGCACCTCAAAACGTATCATCAGCTCCTCGCCGGCATAAAGCGTCAGTTTCGGCAGGCGCAGCTTCAACGTATGCACCTCGCCCGGCGCCAGCGCCGTGTTGATGTCGCCCTCGACAATACGCGGCTTCAGGTTGCTGTACAGCACATAGCCCACACGATAGTCCGACAAGGCAAGACTGTGGTTACGATTCACCACGCTGAACTCCGCCGCGTCGGGAGCCAGGCTCTGCAGCGAAAAATCGAAAGGGCGGTACGCCTCGCGCAACTCGCCGGTCACATCGCGCAACCCGATGCCGCTGTGCTTCACCCGTTGCCCCGTCACCGCATCGCCTGTCACATAACTGTTCCACGACGCGGCGAAGCCGCCCGCCGTCGCCGTCGACAAAAGCTGCCACAGCTCCTGCAGACCGCCGTAAGGGTTGCCCTCGGCCGTGCCGTAAGCCGCCACCAGCAGCGGCCGTGCCGTGCCGCGCGACAGATACTGCCGCACCTCCTGCAACGTCGGGTTGAGCAGAACAGCCAAATCGCTGTTGTCGCCAGCGGCGCCCCCGGCAAAGACCACCGGGCGCGACCTGTCGAGGCGCTTCAGCTCGCGGTAGGCCTGCGTCATACAGACCCCGTTGTCCGCGCTGCCGCCCAGCGACCACAATATAATAGAGGGATGATTCTTCAAACTTGCCTGCATCGTGCGCACACGCGACACAAAAAGGTCGGCGTAGTCCGCGTCGGCGGCGACCGCCTTGCGTCCGCTCGAAAACGGCTGCAGATTGGCGTCACACATCACAAACAGGCCCAGCTCGTCGCAGAGGTCATACAGCACACCCCGCGCCGGCGAATAATGAACCGTGCGCACCGCGTTGACATTGTGATGCTTCATGCGCAGCAAATCCGCACGCATATCGTCAACGCTTTGGCCGTTATCCACATAAGCCACGCCACGCAACACCAACGGCCTGCCGTTGACCGTCAGGCGTCCGTTCTCCAGCGCCACCGTGCGGAAACCCGTCCGCGAGCCCGTGCTCATCAGCGGGCGCATCTTCTCGTCGAGCAGACGGACCACAGCCGTATAACAGGCCGGACGCTCGGCGCTCCACGGCTCCACCCGGTTCAGCCGTTGCTCGACATGCACCTCCGCCGCCTTGCGGCTGTCCAGATAAAGCCATTTGCCCAGCTTGGCCGCCTCGCGCCCCTGCGGGTTCCACAGCTCCACCTCAAGATAATAGCGCCCCTTGCCCCGCGTCGACACCACCGAGGCGTCGACCGACAGCATGCCGCCGCCGGAGGCCGCGTCATAGACAGCCTCCACCTTGTAGTCATCAATATGCGTGGCGGGAAAAAAAGTGACCGCCGCCTCGCCGACACCGTTAAACATCGGGTCATAGGCACTCTCCAGCAACGAGCCCGACGAGAGCCCCGCCAGCTGAATCACAACATCGTTGCGCTTCCCGTAACGCAGCAGACGGGTGATGTCAAACTCATTCACCGCCCGGCTGTCCTCGGCATAGCCCGCATACTGGCGGTTCACCCACACATGATAAGCCGATCGGCCCTGCAGGCGCAGCACAGCCGTGTAGCCTTTCCAGCGCTCCGCCACCTCAAAACTGCGGTAAAGCAGTGCGCTGAGGTTACCCTCGTGCGCCACACGCCCCGACGGGCCGGCAGCCGGCAGCATCAGCTTGTCGCCGCCGCGGCTCCAGCTGAAGCACGGCAGCTCCACCTCGTCCCACCCGTCGGTCGAAAAGGCCCTCCCCTCCACCTCGGCGGAACGGTCGGCATAGTCGTCGCGCAGATCGTAGCGCCAGACGCCGCCCAACGGCAGATAAAAAGCCGAATGTGCATAGCTCCCCCGTTCGATATCGTCCTCGTCGCTGTACGGTGTCACGTCGACACGCGGCGCGAGGCGGTTCACCTCCGTCGTCTCAAAGTCGTCAACCGCCGTGCGCACAGCCTGTGCGACGGCACACTGTGCGACAGCCAGCGTCGCCACCAGAAAAAGGAGCCTCTTGCACATAAATGTAGCAAAAAAAGTGAAAATCAGAAATTCAGGCCCAAGCCCACCTTGACATTATGCAACAGCTGCGACGAACGGTCCGTGGGGGCGCCGGCATGTCGCCGTTCCACCTCGTTCATCAGCAACAGTTGATAGCCTACATGCAGGTTGACACCCAGCGTGCGGCTGACAGCATAGCGGCCGCCGACAGCAAAAGCGAACATCATGCCGCCCTTCTCGATGCGGACCGCCTCGCTGCCGCTGCTGGCGCTATTGGTCGGAAACGAATAGCCCGCCTGCGCCACAGTGAACGGCGTGAGGCGGCTGCGCAGATAGTGGCTGCGCAGCTCCACAAAGACCGGCATCTGAGAGAAAGCCCCCGTCGGGTCGCCCAGATAAGAGAAGCCAAGCCCTATCGCCGACTCCTTACGCACCTGCCAGCCCACCACGGCGGAAACACCGTTCAAGGCCACCTCGTGGTCGTCGCGGTTCAGATTGGACAGATGGTCAAACTCCACCACACCGTAAAGGCCGTGCCATTTAAACTCAATATGCTGTGCCTGTACGCCACAGAGGCATACAAGGCACAGCACAGCAAAGGTGATGCGCTGTCTCATGGCTACACCATATTCTTCAGATTGTCGCTGACGATAAGGGTGGCCTCGGTGGCAGCCTGCACCTGCTCGACAGTGAACTCGGGGTTAATCTCCGTCAGCACGATGCCCTTCGGAGTAACCTCCATCACACCCATCTCAGTGATAATCATATTCACCTGCCCCTTGGCGGTCAAGGGCAGCGTGCATTTCTTTAAAATCTTGGGGTTGCCCTTGGCCGTATGCTCCATGGCCAGTATAACGCGCTTGGCGCCCACCAGCAAATCCATGGCGCCGCCCATGCCGGGTGTCTTCTTGCCGGGAATCATCCAGTTGGCCAAGTCGCCCTGCTCGTCCACCTGCATGGCGCCCAAGATCGACACATCGACATGTCCGCCGCGGATAATGCCGAACGACGTGGCGCTGTCAAACGTGCTGGCATCGGGCGTATGGGTGACATAGCCGCCGCCGGCGTTGATGAACCACGGATCCTCCTTGCCCTCCTCAGGCGTAGGGCCCATGCCTATCATGCCGTTCTCCGACTGCAGCACCACATTCACACCCTGCGGCAGAAAATTGGGAATCAACGTAGGCAACCCGATACCCAGGTTGACGACATCGCCGTCATGCAGCTCCTTGGCCGCCCGCTTGGCGATAAAAGGCTTAATATCTTCTTTATTCATAGCAAAATATTGATTGATTGTCAGATTCCGTTCATTTCAACCCTCTCCGCACCATCTCCTGGGCAATATACGACGCCTCGTCGTCGGCATAGGTGTTCATGCCGAAACCCGCGTCGTAGCCCAGCTCCTTGGCCAGCTCGTGGCTGATGCGCGGGCCGCCGCAGATAAGTATAATCTTGTCGCGCAGGCCTTCCGCCTCAAGCATCTCCACCAGCTCCGTAAGGTTCTTGATATGTATATCCTTCTGCGTCACCGTCTGCGACACAATCAGCGCGTCGGCCTTCAGCTCGATGCCCTTGGCGATAAACTCCTCATTGGGCACCTGGCTTCCCAGGTTGTAAGCCTCGATCATATCGTAACGCTCCAGACCGTAATGGCCGGCATAGCCCTTCATATTCATAATGGCGTCGATGCCCACCGTATGGGCGTCCGTACCCGTCGAGGCACCCACCACCACAATCTTGCGGCCGATATGTTCGCGTATATACTCGTCGCACTCATGCATATCCATCGTGTCCGACTCCACCTTCGGCACATGGATGGTGGTATAGTCCACCGTGTGGGAGCAGCTGCCATAACAGTTGAAGAAAGTGAAACCCGCCGTCAGCTCCTTGCTATAGACAACAAGCGGATTTTCAAATCCCATCTTCTTCATCAGCTGCTTGGCCGCTTCGACAGCCTCGTCGCCGGCGGGCACCGGCAAAGTGAAACTCAGCTGCGTCTTGCCGTCATTCATCGTATCGCCATACGGCTTTATCTGTGTCAGGTCGAGGGTCTTGTCGTAATCCTTCGCCTCCATCGAATACAATCCTTCGCTCATACTTGTAAAAATTAAAAAATAACGCTATTTCTTCCCTTTCATCAGTTCCACAAACGGGTTAAAATAATTCACGCCCTTGCGGGTGACGCCGTCGAGGCCCTTGCCGCCGTTCTTCGGACGTTTCACATTGGCGAATATGCCCTTCTCCAACGCACTGAAAAGGCCCTCGTTCTCCATCTGCTCCAGCAGCGCCGTCGCATTGTCCAGCACCTCCTTGGCCCGGCGGCGTATAATGCCGCCCTCCTTAAACTCCACCTCCTCGCCAATATCCTTCATATTGTTGAAAATATACTTGGCATTTTCAATCGACAGGTAACGGTCGCTCATAAACGGCGTATGGATAGCCTCGGTGGGCATGCCCAGCAGCTGCAGCCCCTGGTGCGTCCACTGACCGATGATATTGAACAACGCATCCTGGATATGACCGCGGAAAATATTGCCCGTCATAAACTTCGTCGGGGGCATATACTTCAGCGGGGCGTTGGGGAAAATCTCGCGCAACATCTGCGCCTGCGCCAGCTCATACAGAAAACCGTTCTCCAGCATGGGGTCCATCTCAAAGGCGTGCCCCAGGCCCTGCTGCTCCTCGGGCAGCCCGGCCTGCAGCGCCAGCTGCTCATTGATAAAGTCCGAGGCCAGCACCGTGTGCGCCTCCTCGTAAGCGTCGGCCGTAGTCAGATAATTATCCTCGCCCGTATTGATGATGACCCCGGCAAAGCCGTTGATAATACGCGAAAAATACTGGTCAATCAGTGTGCGCTGCATATTGATGTCGCGGAACAGAATGCCGTACAACGCATCGTTGAGCATCACATCCAGCCCTTCCAAAGCGCCCATGGCGGCAATCTCAGGCATACACAGCCCCGAACAGTAATTGCACAGGCGTATATAGCGGCCCACCTCTTCGCCCACCTCGTCCAGCGCCTTGCGCATGATACGGAAATTCTCCTGCGTGGCGAACGTGCCGCCAAAGCCCTCGGTCGTGGCGCCATACGGCACATAATCCAACAGACTCTGGCCCGTGGTGCGTATCACAGCGATGATGTCCGCCCCCTGGCGGGCGCCGGCCTGTGCCTGCACCACATCCTCATAAATATTGCCCGTGGCGACAATAATATAGAGATACGGCTTGCTTCCCTCGCCGATCGTCTCGATATAATGCTCGCGACGCTGCCGGCGGCCGCGGATGCGTTCGATCGTGGCGGCGACATACGGCTGCAGCGCGGCCTCAATCTCGCCGGCCTTGTGCAACGGCAGCTGCGTGATATCCAGTTCGCCGCGGCTGACCGCCTCGGCCACGGCCTGCGGCGTCAAACCCGTCTCCACGACGGCGTTGCCCAAATAAAAGGCAATACCCTGGCCCAGCTGGCCGCTGCTCTTCAACGCATCGACCACCACATTGGGCAGCGGCACCTCATTGCCGTCGATACCGTCGATACCCAGAAGGCGGCAGACGGTCCGTTCCACAGCCACCGTCGTATAACCGTCCACAAAAGACTGCACCTGATTGGCGATATTGCGTGCTATTTCCCGCGCATGCGCCACCTTTGCATAATCCAGTCCGATTTTACTTTCCTGCATAGATTTGTGTATCATTCAATAGTCAAGTGTGCAAAGATAATATTTTTTTTGCAAACGCGCCAGCGTCAAATATCGATTTCCTCGCCCGCCGCGTTCAGAAATTTATATTCCAGCAGATTGAGCCGTTCCATCGCCCTGACGCGCACCCTGCAGCGATATTGCCACATCCATCTCATCCGCATCGACGGGAAGCCGAGGCGCAGATAAGCGTTGACATACGGATGTGCCAGAATCGTCGTCGAGCGCAGCCGCTGCGACATGGTCAGGTAACGCAGATTCTGCTCAATCTCGTCGATGACCGTCAGCGTCGAGCGCACCATTCCCGACCCGTCGCAGAACGGACACTTCTCCTGCACATCCACCTCAATGGCGGGCCGCACCCGTTGACGTGTAATCTGCATCAACCCGAACTTGCTCAGCGGCAAAATCGTGTGACGGGCCTTGTCTTGCGCCATCGCCTGCACCATAAACTCATACAGCTCGCGGCGGTGCTCCGCCTTGGCCATATCGACAAAGTCCACAATAATAATACCCCCCATATCACGCAGCCGCAGCTGCCGTGCGATCTCCTTGGCACTCTCAATATTCACCTGCAGCGCCGTGTCCTCCTGGCCCGATCCCGCCTTGATATGGTTACCGCTGTTCACGTCGATGACATGCATCGCCTCCGTATGCTCCACATAGAGATACACCCCCGATCGGATCGTCACAATGCGCCCGAAAGCGCGGCGGATATCGCGTGAAATGCCGAACTGCTCGAAAATAGGCGTATCCATACGGTAATGCTTCACCACACCCTCCTTGTCGGGGGCGATACTGTGCACATACTGGCGCAGCTCCCCGTACAGCTCCTCATTGTCGCAATACACCTCGTCGAACTCGTCCGACAACACATCGCGGAGCAGCGCCGTCGTCTTGCTCAGCTCCGACAACACACGCTGCGGCGAGGCGGCCGACTTCAGCCTGTCCGTCATCGCCGCCCATCTGTCGCACAGATTGCGCAGATCGGCGTCCAGGTCGGCCACACTCTTCTCCTCCGCCATCGTGCGCACAATAACACCAAACCCCTCGGGCTTGATACTCTGCATCAGACGACGCAACCGTGAACGCTCCTCGTTGCCCTTGATCTTCTGCGAAATCGACACCTTGTCGTCAAAAGGCACCAACACCAGATAGCGTCCCGCCAGCGACAAATCGCCCGTCAGCTTGGGCCCCTTCGTCGATATCGGCTCCTTCGACACCTGCACCAGCACCAGCTGGCCCACATTCAGCGTGTCGCCCATATTGCCCGACTTGGCCAGCTCCGGCTCCCGTTTCATGCCCGTCAGCGTGCGCATATTGCGGTCGCCGTTCATCGCCTGCCGCAGATAGCGGCTCACCATATTATAGTCGGCCCCCAGGTCCAGATAATGGATAAAACCGTCCTTCTCGTCGCCCAGGCTCACAAAAGCGGCGTTCAGCCCGGGCATAATCTTCTTAACCTTGCCTAAATAAATATCGCCGACAGCCACCGACCCCGACTTCTTCTCACGGTGCAGCTCCACAAGCTGCTTGTCCTCCAGCAACGCAATCTCGTTCTCCTCGTCCGTCGACCGAATAACCAATGCTTTGTTCACAGAAAAATAAAATTATGATACATACCGACAAAAAAACAAATTACGCAATCTCGGCATAACCTTGCCGTTGCGTAATTTGTTTTAGAGATAAAGTTCCTCCCATTGCCAAGGACACCCGGCCAGACCAAGCCTGCCGGCAGCGCAAAACCAATCCCTGGCGGGGGACAAACGAAGAAACCGGCTTCCCTACAGCCTACTTCTTCTTATGTCTGTTCTTGCGCAAACGTTTCTTACGTTTGTGCGTCGCCATCTTGTGACGTTTGTGTTTCTTACCGTTCGGCATAATCTGTTTAATAACTTAAAAATTATACATCAGTTGCTTTTCTTCACCTCGTTGACAAAAGTCTTGGCGGGTTTGAAAGCGGGGATATTGTGAGCCGGGATGATAATAGTGGTGTTCTTCGAAATGTTACGGCCCGTCTTCTCGGCGCGTTTCTTAATGATGAAGCTGCCGAATCCGCGCAGATAAACATTCTCGCCGCGGGTCAGCGAATCCTTCACAACACCCATGAACTCCTCGACGGTAGCCTGGATGGCGACCTTTTCAATTCCGGTCTTTTGAGCGATTTCCGCTACAATTTCAGCCTTTGTCATGTTCTAAAAGTTTTTATAAAATCCAATATAACTTGATGAATAAATTTTCCGAAATATCGATTTGCAAAGATACAAATAAATTTTTGAATAGCATACAAAAAAAAACTATCCGACAGCACTTTGCCACAATCGAGAATACATCAACTACTGCAAATCAACGCCTTACGTAGCCATGCCGCCACCATTCCTCTAAGTGACTGGTAAAGTGAACCGTGAGACTGCAAAACACCGGACGGCACCGGCCGACCCGCCACCGCCGCCGCAGCGGAACCACAAAAACAAACACGAGGAGCAGCCCGTACTGTCCCTCGTGTCAGTGATCCGTGGGAGATTTGAACTCTCGACCTCTTGCGTGTGAAGCAAGCGCTCTGAACCAACTGAGCTAACGGATCATTCGTTTGTCCGACGGCATCTCCACCCGTCCAAAACCGGATGCAAAGATACAACAAATATCCCATCCACCAAAATTTTTCTTCCACACCAATCAAAAAAAAGAGGGGCGGTGGTTGTTTTTCTTTCCTTGCATTGGTTTTTCAGACATTCACTTCTTCACTTTGCACACCACACTTCATTTTCTTTTGTCTTGATACAAAAGAAAATCTCTCTTCTTTCGTGCCGCAAAACCATTTAACATAAACCCCCTACTGGTGGGGCGTCCGGGGCGGCGGTGCGGTGGCGGCGGCGGAAAGAG
>LPNH01000200.1 GCA_001543385.1 Candidatus Hemicellulosilyticus sp. P3 | reverse complement strand
CGCCATTCGGCTTCGTGGGTTCGAGTCCCGCCACCTCAACGATGGGAGCATAGTTCAGTTGGTAGAATGTCGGTCTCCAAAACCGAAGGTCGGAGGTTCGAGCCCTTCTGCTTCCGCACAAATTGGAGGTTTGGCAGAGTTGGTCTATTGCACTAGTCTTGAAAACTAGAGGGCGGTCAAACGTCCCAAGGGTTCGAATCCCTTAGCCTCCTCTGATGGAACTTTGGCAGACTTGGTGTATGCGCAGGACTGAAAATCCTGAGAACGTGGTTCGACTCCACGAGGTTCCACAAGAATATAATGAGGTGTTCTCCAGCGGCAACGAGAGCAGACTGTAAATCTGTCGCCATTCGGCTTCGTGGGTTCGAGTCCCGCCACCTCAACGATGGGAGCATAGTTCAGTTGGTAGAATGTCGGTCTCCAAAACCGAAGGTCGGTTAAGGGGGCGGTCTGCAAAACCGTCATTCATCGGTTCGAATCCGATTCCTCACTCAATCATTAAAGACTCCGATTTCCCCAAACAGGAAACCGGAGTCCTTCCTTTATCCATAGTTCAGAATGGCTGTTAGCCTTTTCTTAACTCTCGCAAGTACTCTGCCCATCTGCTGAAGTTCAGGTTTCCCCTCTGTCTTTTCTAACATCTTTACTGCCTTCGTGATAAGTTTGAAATCATCAGCTGTCAGAGGCAGTTCAGTGATAGAGTAGTCAGGATCAGCGTACCTGTAGTACTTCTGATCGTAAACCTCTATGGGCGCATTGTATCCGAGTTTGTCAGAACGCATAATCTGAATATCGTTCTGAACTGTTCTAAGAGAGATCCCTTTGCGAATCCCTTCCATATCGTACAGCGCATCAGATACTTCATCAACCAGGTCCTCTATCGTCCATCTTCTGTACCTGTTGCGCAGGCTTCTGTCTATTATCTTGTAACGCAATAATGCGTTTTTGTTTACTGGCATGTTTGTATTTATAATCTAAAGAGTCCATAATCAATTTTTATCGCTATTAAATGGTTCATAATGAAAACTGTGCAGAAAACAATCTACATCTTTCTGCGTATACCAATACTTGTCGCCCTCCCTTGAAAAGCCAAGGTAGCCGTTATCTCTCAACTTCTTGAGATATTTATCCTTAACTCCCAATAATTCCATGATTTCCTTATTGTTGTATATCCTCAAAGGATTTGGAACTATCATTTCTAGAGTCTTTTTCTGTTCAGTTAGGGTCTGCAGAATTTCTTCCAAGATTTCCCTTTCGCTTTGCTTCTTGTTATTGTTCATTCTATTACAATTGTTTTGTTTGGTTCAAATCCGTTTGTCAGATGTTCATTGTAGTATATATATCCCATCTGGTTACATATTATTTTTGTATTGCCTATCATGGTGTCAATGTTGGTATGCGAGTGCCCATAAATCCAGGCATCAATGCGACTGTCGGCAATATAGTTTCCCAGTTCTGTAGCAAAGGCTCCGTTTAGAACGGAACCCATGTGCTGGGCTGCCACCACTGATAATGTCGGAAGATGATGTGTAACCACAACGATATGCTTGGCGGTACTCTCCTTTACTGCTTGTTTCAAGAAAGTCAGGCATTTCTCATGCTCCAGATTGAAATCATCAGGTGTGAAGCGTCTGCCATCATACATTATCTGGCGGAAGTCGTTCATGCCACGCTGAACATGGAACATATCCTGCTCTGGTATTCTCGACCACTGCGTAGTCAG
>LPNH01000199.1 GCA_001543385.1 Candidatus Hemicellulosilyticus sp. P3 | reverse complement strand
ACAACTCCACAGATATTTATGGACAAAACAAACGTTACGAAAAGAGTGACGGCTACCATCCTGTCGATGTCGCTGCTCACCGTGATGGCAGGAGCCGCCATCGCCCCCGCACTGGGCATCATCAAGGCTCACTTCTCTCAGGCAGACGCCTTGCTCGTGCAGCTCATCGTGAGCATGCCTGCGCTGTTGATTATCATCACCAACCTCTTCTTCCTCTCCATCAGCCGATGGCTGCGCACTCGGGCGATAGCCACCACTGGCCTGTTGCTCTATGTAGCGGCAGGAGCCGGATGCTTCTTCGTCGACGATATCTACGTGTTGCTGGTGATGCGAGCCTTGCTGGGCATCAGCGTAGGACTCATCATGCCACTCTCCACAGGACTGCTGGCCTATTACTTTCCACCAGAGGAGCAGGCGCGGCTGATGGGACTCTCCGCAGCCATGAACCAGATGGGTGGCGTAGTGGCAACACTCCTGGCAGGTCTGTTGGCCACCATTCAGTGGAACTACGCCTTCCTGGTCTATCTCATGGGACTGATTGCCGTCGTGATGGTGTGGTTGTGGCTGCCGGATGAAAAGCTTGGATCATCCAACAAGCGCGGCATTCCCTTCGAGCCTCGCCAACTGCTGAAGTTCCATCCCTCCGTCATCGGCATGCTGCTGTTGATGATGATTTTCTTCGTGTTCCCAACCAACTTTGCCGTGATAGCCAGTCAGCAAACGGCACTGTCGAGTGAAGCGATTACCATGATTATGGTGGGACTCGATGTCGTGGCCTTCTTCGTTGGACTCGTCTTCGGCGGGCTGATGCATACGTTCCGCAGAGGTGTGAAATACTTCGCTCCTCTGTTCTTCCTCCTTGGCTACCTCCTGCTGGCCTGCCCCGAATGTTCAGTGGTCAATTGTCAATTATCAATTATCTTGGGCTCTGCGTTCATCGGTATCGCCAATGGCGTGGGTGTGCCCTACCTGAACACCATTGCCAGCATCAAGGGCGGAAAGAACTCTGCTACCACCGTCATGCCCCTGCTCTCGGCAGCCCTCTATCTGGGTCAGTTCGTCTCGCCCCTCGTGGTCATTCCCTTGTCGCACAGCCTGTTTGGAGCCGACCTCACCGCGCCCTACAAGGTGGCCATCCTGCTCTGTTTCGTCTTCCTCGTTCAGGTTTGGACAACTCGCCATTTTCAAAGTCTGCCGCCGAAGCAATAACTATGTACTATTGGATAATACTGTCAATGTTTAAACGAGTTTAATAAATTGTCAGCATAGTTTAAGCGGGTTTAAAATC
>LPNH01000198.1 GCA_001543385.1 Candidatus Hemicellulosilyticus sp. P3 | reverse complement strand
CATCAATGGCAATATACACATCTTTTTTCAGGTTTTCCAAGTGTTTGAAGATGCTTTCAAGCGTGTGTTCCTCATGCGAAGGCTCAATGCTGATGGAAACCGAAGGCTGTCCTGTCAGCGAATCGTAGCTTAGCACAGGTCGCCATGCTTTGAAAGCATCAAAGGCTTTTGCCATCAAAGACTTTTCATGTTCTACGGCATTTTCCATGATGGCCGTACCTAAAGCTTGAACGAAATCATTCAAGTTTTGGGTTGCAAAAATATCCAAATAGATGCAAATGGCATTTTTGTTTTGATTATTAATGCAATTAAATACATGTTTTATGAGGCCTGTTTTGCCGATTTTTCTGGAAGAAAGTAAGGTTATATTTCGCCCATTTTGCAGCGCTCTAACTATATTCTCTGTTTCTATTTCTCTGTCACAGAAATAATTCGGTCCTTCATACCCTTTGTAAATGAATGGGTTAACGGGTTTCTTTTGTGTTCTCTTGGTCATGACTGCATAGATTATTATCAAGTTTAATTTATCACGGAACATCCGTCACGGGAAATCCGTGATGCAAAAGTAGTTATTATTTTGGAAATAGAGGCACAAAAGGGGGAATTATTTTGTTAATAATTGGGTTGTGTGAATTGGAAAAAGTGTGATTACCTCCTAAACGGACAATCCACCGTACAGCCTTGGCATCCGTTGCAGTTCTCTTCTTTTTTGCCTTTGCCGCCACAAGAGCATGTGCCCTTGCCGCTACGTATCGCCCTGATGGCCACTACGACGAGGGCCAACACGACCAATAGCACTATGACGGTTGGCCAGTTCATGCGATAATGGCGTTGGCGATGAGGTAGGCAAACCAGGCACAGAGCCAGGCGACGACGCATTGGAACAGGATGATGAAGAGCATCCACTTGCTGCCCAACTCGCGACGCACGGCGGCCATGGCGGCCACACAAGGCGTGTAAAGCAGGCAGAAGACCAACATGGAGATGCTGGTGACGGTGGTGAACAAAGGCATGGCGTTCAAGACCTCGAGGGTGGCCACCACGCTTTCCTTGGCCATAAAGCCGCTCACCAGGGCGGTGACAATCTGCCATTCGCCCAAGCCGATGGGACTGAACACAGGGGCAATCCAGCCCGCCACGCTGGCCAGCATGCTGCCTTCGCCGTTCTCGACCATCTGGAAGTGGAAGTCGAAGGTCTGCAGGAGCCAGATCACCAGGGAGGCGATGAAGATGACGGTGAAGGCGCGCTGCAGGAAGTCCTTGGTCTTGTCCCACAGCAGGTGCGCCACG
>LPNH01000197.1 GCA_001543385.1 Candidatus Hemicellulosilyticus sp. P3 | reverse complement strand
TTCATTAGTGTCCCGTTAAAATTGGGACGAGTTAAATATTAATCAAATAGCCCCGGAAAGAGGGGACAATCGAGTTCTTTGACATCGTTGAATTTAGTCTTATCGAACAGGTCTGTTAGGTGAGTTTTGTCCGTAAGTGATATGCTGAGGATTTGCAAGACTTCATAGGTCGAGCGTTCCAATTTCATATCGTGATGGACAATAGCCACAAGACAATAGGTTATGATGGCGACAGCAATCTGGATGCGAACGGCATTCTCCGTAGTGCCCCAAAACCTCTTAATCTTGAGATGCTGTTTTAGCCATTTGAAGAACAGTTCGACCAACCATCTTTTCTTGTAAAGTTCTGCGACTTCAAGAGCGGCAAGCTGCTTGGCATTGGTGAGAAAAGTGAATTCACGTTCTTCTTCCTCATCATAGTATCTTATAAGTCTGAATGACTCCGGATACTTCTTCTCTGACAAATAGCCTGTTAGTTTCACCTCGGCATCAGTAAGTACGTTCTTTGGCATGCGTCTCTTCCATTTGACTATCTTATACTTCAAGTTGGTCTTGGCTCTGACCACATAGAAAGAATCCGTCAGATGTATTCTGTAGAGTTCTTTGAATGAGTCATAAGCCCTGTCGAATATGTAGTAAGCATTTGGCTCATAGGTGATTGAAGACATTGCTGTTGAATCGTGCTTTGATGCAGTGGTCACTGTGTAGAAGGCTGGAACCTGAGCCTCAATGTCATATAAGACATGGGCTTTGACACCGCCTTTCTTCCTTCTGAATCTTGCCCATGGGAATGTAGAGAGACATAGGGGAATGGTCGTAGAATCAAATGCATATTTCTTTCCAGGAATATCCAGGAGATTGGTTGCCCGTTTCTCACAAGCTTCCTTCATCATGTAGAAGGCGAAATCCTCGAAGATCCTGTAGTCACGATTCTGATTTGCAGATGCCAATGTGGTTTTGGCAATCGGTTTGCTTCCTATGCCAAGAAACTTACACTTGGAATGGTGTGCTTCCAAGGCTACCACAACGTCTCTCAGACTTTCACGATTTGAGAGTTGTCCAAACATCATTGCAAGCAGTTGGTTCCAACACGAGAAGTGCTTCACGTACTTGTTTCCATCATACTTGCGAGCAAGATAGTTGAAGTGGTTTCTGTCCAAATGACTGACCAGTTGAGAGAAAACGTATTGACCTTTGTTCATTGTAGCCTGTTAAATTTGGCTGCAAAGGTACAAATTCAAAACCGTTGACTCTCAAAATTGCTCGTAAAAGACTGTAATTCAATAATTTCAAAG
>LPNH01000196.1 GCA_001543385.1 Candidatus Hemicellulosilyticus sp. P3 | reverse complement strand
TCACAGCCCGCTCGATGATGTTCTGACTGCGGTGTATTTCACTGACGATGGCCTCGTTCTTCTGCTTCAGTTCGCGGTTCTTCCGCCAGAAGAGCCATACCATCACGGCAACAACTACGGCAAGCACCACCACCGCAATCGCCAGAATCATGATAATAGTCGTTGATGTCATAAGCTTCAGTTATATAGTTTCTTGATGCAAAAATATACAATAATGTCCGCACTCACAATAGCGCGGACAAATTGCATCCTCATTTCGGACAAATTGCATCCTCAAAAGACAAAATGCATCCTAATTTTTTCTCTTGCTGCTCGCGGAATTGCCTTCGGCGATTTCGGACGCGACGCGGCAAAGCCTAAGCAAGCTTAGCTTTGCTCTTGCTGCTCCCGAAATTCAGATGGCGTGAGGCCGTGCTTGACCTTGAAACTGCGGGTGAAGGTGGTGCGGACACCGAAGCCGGAGGCAGTGGCAATGTCGGCAATGCTCATGTCGGGACGGCTGACCAGCAGGCGGCGGGCATGGTCGAGGCGGCAGTTATTGATAAAGTCGCTGATGCTCGAGTGGTCGCTGCCTTGCGAGAAGACACGACTGGCCACATCCTTCGTCAGGTGGAACCGCGCGATGATGCTCTGGCGACCAAAGCCTGGGTCGGTATAGAGTTGCAGACGGATGACCTCGTCGCGGATGTAGCGGTAGAGGTCTTCAGTAGATGTGGATTGCAAATCAGCATCAACAGCAGGGGCTGCGGGGCGGGTGTTATCATATAGCTCCGTCAGCTGCTGTGCCAGCATGTTGCGATTTTTGCGATATACCACAACGACGAAGCACAGAGCCAGCAGAGCCAGTAGGACTGCGCCCCAGGCTATGAGGGCATTGCGCTGTGCATCGGCTCGCTGCCGCTCTGCTTCCATCTGCTGCTCCAAGGCATGGTAGCGGGCTTGGTGCTCGCGGGTTGTGGCATCGCGCACGGTACTTTCTATCTCGTAGAAAGTCTCCTCCATACTACCACGCTCACCGAGTGCAGCGTAGGCTGCAGTGACGAAGTTCTGCGCCTGAGAGCGATAGAAACGGATATAATCGGCACGCTTGGTAGAATCTTTGGGCTCGCGGTGACTGCCGTCGTGGTACTTGTCGGGGTGCTGCTCGTAGTCGTCGAGCAGTTCTTTGATACGATGAGACAGAGGCAATGTTTCGGCGAAACGCTTCATGGAATTAAGTACGCCTATCTTTCGCTTTGAGGCGATGATGAAAGCATCGAGTTCATTGAACTTGAACGACGGACTCTCGCGAAGTGCTGTAATCACGCTGTCGAGTTGTGTCATTCCCTGCTCCATCTGTCCTGAATAGCAGAGCGAAGCACCGAGTTCGGCCTCCGTGCGCAGGGCCTCGGTCTGCAGTCCCTGCTCATGGCACACATCAACCAGCTCGTGCGACCGCAGCATCCATGTGAGCGTATCCTGCTGCATGCGGGCGGTATAGACCAGTATCTCTAACAATTGCTGCCGCAGGTTGAGATCATGTTTTAAGGAGTCGTGCGCCAGCAGCCGCTCACCAACGACCCTGCCTGAGTCCAGGCATGTGCCCTCAGGGCCGTGAAGCAGCGAGTCGAGCCGTGATTTCGCCTGCGTCATGCTGTATATCCTCGCCCTCTCAACGTCAGCCCTTACCTCGCTGATATTCCCAACAATGACTGCCGAGTCGATGATCTGCAATGCCCGCTCCGGCTGATAGTCATACACCGCCATCGCCGCCTTCTGGGTGTAGGTGGTATCACTTGGCTGAGCCACGGTCTTCGTCTCGCCGCCGTTTCTGCCCGTGCAGCCCACTGTCAGTGCCAGCACGACTGTATATAATAGTAATGTATGTCGCATAATTCGGTGGCAAAGGTACGACTTTTCTCCGTAACATTCGCTAACAATAAGGGAGAAATTATGATAAAAGTGCGGTTTTTGTTTGTTATAACCAGGAAAAGACATATCATTTTTTATTGATTCGCTTGGTAACGCCGATGGCTCCAGTGGGGCAGACCAATCGGCAGAGATGACAACCTACACACTTGGTGCCGACAATACGGGGCTGACGAGTTGC
>LPNH01000195.1 GCA_001543385.1 Candidatus Hemicellulosilyticus sp. P3 | reverse complement strand
CGTTGCCGCTCATGCAGCAGTACTCCAAGGTGCCGTTGTTTTCGCCGGCGATGCCGCCCACCTTGGCCGTGGCTGCCACGCTGGAGTTTTTCCAGTCGCTGCTGACGTTGCCGCTCACCCAGCAGTTGCTGATGGTGCCGTTGTTCTCGCCGGCGATGCCGCCCACCAGGCGCGAGTTGCTGCTGACGTTGCCGCTCACCCTGCAGTTGCTGATGGTGCCTGTGCCTGTGTTCCTGCCGGTGATGCCGCCCAAATAATTCTCTTCGCTGCTGACGCTGGCACTGACCGAGCAGTTCTCTATCGTGCCATTGTTCTCGCCGCAGATGCCGCCCACAAGATCCGTTCCATTGCCGTCGTCCATTTTCTTGAGGTAGATTGTGCCCTCCACGTTAAGGTCCTGCACCTTGCCGCCCTTAGCAATGACACCAAACGGCCCTTTATAGCTACCGTATGAATCATAATCCAGGTTTATGCGGATGGTGTGGCCGTTGCCGTAGAACGTGCCTCTATAACCACTACCCCAACTTTCCATGTATATATATACACCTAAGATATAATCAAGATTTATCCAGGTCTTCGAACTCACGTCGACGTTGATGTCGAGATAGATATTCTTGCTGCAATAATCCGCTGGCTTATCCATGACATAAAGATAATTGGCTGCGGTCTTGATGACGTGCACATCGCTCCTGCCGCCGTAAGTGTCGTAATGCGTCGGCTTGTCGGCATCGGAATATTTGTCATAAGAGCTGGCCGAGCTCCAGCCGTCGTCGGCCCGTGCGCCCTGCACCACCGCCGTCAGCAGCAGCGCGAGCATAAAGAAAATCTTCTTTTTCATGTTGTTATTTTTATTGTTATTGTTTCGCTTGTGGAAGACATGAAGACTGGAATACGTGAATACGAGACATTACTATTGTCTTGTCTCCTTGTCTTCTTGTCTCCTCGTCTTCTTAGAAAATCACTCCTCCGGCGTGACGGGCGTCACCTCGCCGCCGCCGTCGATGGCGATGAGCGCGTACTCCTTCTTCGCATCCACCGCGTCCGTGGGCTTCACGGCGGTGCCATTCAACGTCAGGAATAATCCGCCCACCTTCTTCGCCTTGGCCGCCAGCGAGACGATGCGGTTGGTGGAGGCATCCACGGCAAACGCCTTGTCGTTCGCGCTGACGATGTCGGCCCACTTGGCGAACTCGGGCACGGAGTAGCGGTGATTGCCGACGACGGTGGACGTGACGAGCACCGTGGGCAGCTTCTTCGACTGCGCCATCTGCTCCTCAATCTTCTTGTAGTCGGCGTTCAG
>LPNH01000194.1 GCA_001543385.1 Candidatus Hemicellulosilyticus sp. P3 | reverse complement strand
TTCTTTGACATGTTGTGACACAAGACTGTAAGTAAAGAAGACATATAGTTTTAGAAGAACTGAGTAATCTCAATTACAGCTGAAAGTATGAGCAATGCCTGGAGCCTATGTTCCAGGCAGTCGGCGAAAGTAAGTTAGGGCGTCTGGTGGATGCCTTGGCTCTCGGAGGCGATGAAGGACGTGATAAGCTGCGATAAGCCCGGGTTAGGCGCAAATGGCCGTTGACCCCGGGATTTCCGAATGGGACAACCCAGCAGCCTGAAGGGCTGCTATCCCTACGCAAGGTAGGGAGGCAAACGCAGGGAACTGAAACATCTTAGTACCTGCAGGAAGAGAAAATAATCGAATGATTCCCCCAGTAGTGGCGAGCGAACGGGGAAGAGCCCAAACCGCTGCCGTAGCAATGCGGCATCGGGGTTGTAGGACCACGGGGTGGCACATGTCTCGAGAGGGGAATGGTCTGGAAAGTCCAACCGCAGAGGATGAGAGTTCCGTACCCGAATCGTGACGTGGCCTAGTGGCATCCTGAGTAACGCGGAGCACGAGGAATTCTGCGCGAATCCGCCGGGACCATCCGGCAAGGCTAAATACTCCCGGGAGACCGATAGCGAACCAGTACCGTGAGGGAAAGGTGAAAAGCACCCCGACGAGGGGAGTGAAACAGTACCTGAAACCAGTCGCCTGCAAGCGGTCGGAGCTGCTTTTTGCAGTGACGGCGTGCCTTTTGCATAATGAACCTACGAGTTACCGTGTCAGGCAAGGTTAACCCACTCTGTGGGGCAACCGCAGTGAAAGCGAGGCTGAAGAGGCCGTTTCGACCGTAAGGTCAAAGCGCACTTTTGTGCGTTGAGTCTGATGTGGTAGACGCGAAACCGAGTGATCTACACATGTCCAGGGTGAAGTCCCGGTAACACGGGATGGAGGCCCGCACCAATAAGCGTTGAAAAGCTTCTGGATGAGGTGTGTGTAGGAGTGAAAGGCCAATCAAACTCGGAGATAGCTCGTACTCCCCGAAAGGCATTTAGGTGCCGCGTGCTGTGTTCACCCTGTGAGGTAGAGCGACCGATAGGTCAAGAGGGCTTCACCGCCTATCGCGACCTGACGAACTCCGAATGCACAGGGTCCGTAGCAGTGCAGTAAGGGTGCGGGTGCTAAGGTCCGTGCCCGAGAGGAGAAGAATCCAGACCGCCGTCTAAGGTCCCGGAGTTCTGCCTGAGTTAGTCTAACGAAGTCTGGTCTCGATGACAGCTAGGATGTTGGCTTGGAAGCAGCCATTCATTCAAAGAGTGCGTAACAGCTCACTAGTCGAGA
>LPNH01000193.1 GCA_001543385.1 Candidatus Hemicellulosilyticus sp. P3 | reverse complement strand
GGTGCCCGGGACGAACTCAATGCCTTTCTGGTCGGCATTGACCTGCAGGGTGACGGTGAACTTGCGGCCATTGGCAAGTTCAACTTCCTTGTTGGGAAGAGGCGCACCGGTCTTCAAGATGTCCTGCTCCTCCTTTGTTAAGGGCGTGGTGCCGATCTTGTCACGGAGATGCAGCTTGCTGGCCGGGTAGGTCAGAATCTCGTTGGTCTTTCGGTCAATGCTGATATATGAGGGCACCATCTCGCCCGTTTCCAGATTTGCCACTTCCGCAATATGTCCGAGGTTGCCTGTCGTACGCAGCGCCTTTTTGTCCTCATCCGTGAACGTGTAACCTCGGAACTCCACATTGAGGTTGGGTTCCATACGGATAAAGTGCGGTCTGATGGTGATGCTTCCGTCTGGCTGGGTCTTCAGAGAGAAGCGCATGGCCATGTCGTACTTCTCGCCGTCGAAAGTCGGCTGTGCGGCAATGAGATTGCTCTTGCCGTAGTTCAGCATCCTGTCAAGGTCGCCAGACTTCTGGAGTGCTTCACGTGAGATGCCCCACTTCTTTTCCATGTCCGGCCAGTTGATTTTGCTCTCGTCAAGCGGCTGATAGCCGTTGCGGCGTCCTTCTGCCTGCGTCTGGGCAGGCTGTTCCTGTTTCTGTTCCATTTCTTTTTCCTGTTTTTGATTGTTAATGTTTTCGGGCTCCTGCCCGTTCTTTTCCTGTTGCACCTTCTTCTCGTACTCCGACGTGTCAATCTTGTGGGCGGCAAGTGCCTCCTTGTTGGCCTCGGGGTCTTTCAGAAGATCCTTCATCACGTCAAGCAGCGCATCCACCTTGTCGGCTGCCAGACGGTAGAACCCGAAGCGTGACGGCTCCTTGTACTGGCGGAAGAAGTTGGTGAAGAAGTTGTCGAGTACATCACCGCCACGGTCAAAGTGGAGGAAGTCGGGCGAGTTCTCCAACTTGGCGGGCTTGGTTTTCGGTGTACCGTCCCGTGAGAGGCCGGACACCACGCTGATTTCACCCGTCTGCTCATCGCGGACTATCAGCACGTCCTTTTCGTCTTTTTTCTTGTTCATGTTTGTTTGATTATTTATTTGGTTTGACTATTCTGGCGAAATATTCGCCGATTTCATTCTCTGATATGCCTGGTACCTGACGGCGGAGGAACTGGCTGATGTCTGACTCCTTGAAATAGGCTTTCTTGCGCAGTTGGACATAGGGGAGGACACCGAGCAGACGGTAGCGCTGGATAGTGCGCTTGCTGACATGGAGCATCAGGCAGAGGTCTTCGGTGTCGTAAAGCCGTTCACCGTCGAGCGTGGGG
>LPNH01000192.1 GCA_001543385.1 Candidatus Hemicellulosilyticus sp. P3 | reverse complement strand
TATGGCACGCCCTTCGACCTCGACGAGGTGGAGGACAACGCCCTGTTGGACAAGAACAACATCACCCATGTCAAAGTCGTCGACGTCGTGGGGACGATTAATCCCGAATACGCCACCTACGATTCTGAAGGCCATAAGGTCAACGACCCTTGGCCCACGCCTTTCGGCTCCAGTGGTTTCGATCTCGACGCTGTCGGCGTGATATACGATTTGGCGCATTACGACGTTGTTGATAATGAGACGGAAAACGTTGCGATGTATCCCAATCCCGTGAAGGACCGCCTCACGGTGAAGGCTGAGAACCTGCAGTCGGTTGAAGTCTACAATATCGTTGGACAGTTGGTGATGTCTGCATCGACCAATGTAATCGCTATGGATGATTTGAACCAAGGTATCTATTTTGTTCGTGTCAACGCCGATGGTAAGACGGTGACGAAACGCATTGTGAAACAATAAATACGATAAGAAATGAAAAGAATAAACCTGTTTTTGCTGGCTCTTGTCGCCGCTTTGCTGTTCTCCTGCAAGCCCGAAGATCCTGCCACCCCCGTCAATCCAAAGGCACTCAACCTGCAACTTCCAGTTCTCCAACGCATCCCTGTCGTTCTACGACATTGAGGCCGACACGGTGGGCAACAATTTGTTCTACAAGGTGAACGACGCTCCTTTGGGCGATGTGGCCGAGAGCATGGCCTTGGTGGACGGACAACTGTATGTCGTCGTCAACAACACCAACCTCATCTATAAGGTGAATGCCACCACCATGGTGTGCGACACCACGAAGCCTTTCAAGCTTGGCGACTTCTACTCGCCGCGTGAACTGTTCTTTGTGTCGCCCGAGAAGGCCTACGTCAGCGACCTGATGGGTG
The DNA here is from genome assembly GCA_001543385.1 of Candidatus Hemicellulosilyticus sp. P3. GTDB lineage: Bacteria > Bacteroidota > Bacteroidia > Bacteroidales > P3 > Colimorpha. The sequence goes on along the minus strand of LPNH01000192.1, from coordinate 1,023 downwards.
CTGGCCTGTGGATCATCAACCCGAAGGACATGAGCCACACTGGCTTCATCCAGACGGGCAAGACCACCGAGAAGATGGTGCCTGTGAACAATGAGCTTTATGTCAGCAACTGGTCGAACTACTACCTTTCGGGCATGGAGAAGAACACCGTACAAGTCATCGACATGAACAACGACGTGAAGGTGGCCGAGATTCTGGTAGGGAAGGAGCCTAACACGATGGCTGTCGACAAGAACGGCCATGTGTGGGTGCTCTGCGAAGGCGCCATTTGGGAAGCTGATGCCGAACAGCCTTCGTTGTGGGAGATCAATCCTCTGACGAAGACGGCTGAGAAACGCTACGAGTTTGACGGCACGGCCATGGTGCTGAGAGCCAACCCAACAGGTGATCAGTTGTATCTCTTCCTCAACAACGAAGTGCGCCGTTTCGACATCGCCACGCTGTCGTTGTCGGAGAGCTTCCGCATCGCCGCCCAGGAAGAGGGCATGTTTTATAACATGGCTATCGAGCCAAGGACGGGCGATATCTATGTGACCGACGCCAAGAACTATATGATGAACGGCACGGTGTACCGTTATACCAACGACGGCCTGCTGCTCAGCTCGTTCGAGGCGGGTGTCATTCCAAGTGCAATGTTGTTTAAATAATTGATATTCATTTTTTGTTTTGCGAGACCTCCAAATGGGGGTCTCGCGTTTTTGACTATGAAAAAGACCTGTCCCCGTTGCGGAAAAACGTTTGAATGCGTGCATTCCATCGACTGCTGGTGCGTGAAAGTGCAGCTCAAAGACAGCACCAAAGCCTATCTGAAGGAACACTACAGCGACTGCCTGTGCAAGGAGTGCCTCGAAAAACTGAATGACCAATGAGAAAAGTGTGGATCCTGTTGCTGGTGGTGTTGACGGCATGTAGGTTCAACCACCAAGTCGAGGAAGAGAAGGCTGAGGTCGACAACCTCATGCGCTATGCGCATAACGTCGTCGTCAGCGAGAAAGACTACGGCTATCTGATGGAAGTGATCTG
>LPNH01000191.1 GCA_001543385.1 Candidatus Hemicellulosilyticus sp. P3 | reverse complement strand
CAGCAGGAGACACGGCTGATGGAGAACGAGTATTCCGTCAATCTGCCCACACGTTTCTACTACAAGAAGAAATGGAACAGAGGTTGGATCAATGTGGTCAACCCGTTCCGTGCAACCATCGTACTCGGTACACCGGGCAGCGGCAAGTCGTATGCAGTGGTGAACAACTTCATCAAGCAGCAGATAGAGAAGGGGTATTCGCTCTATTGCTACGACTACAAGTACCCCGACCTCTCGACCATAGCCTACAACCACCTGCTGAAGCATTCAGATGGCTACAAGGTGAAGCCAAAGTTCTATGTCATCAACTTCGATGACCCACGGCGCAGCCATCGTTGTAATCCCATTCATCCCGACTTTATGACGGACATTGCCGATGCCTACGAAAGTGCCTACACCATCATGCTCAACCTTAACCGAACATGGGTACAGAAGCAGGGCGACTTCTTCGTGGAATCGCCAATCATCCTGTTTGCCGCAGTGATATGGTTCCTACGGCTCTATCAGGGCGGTAAGTACTGCACTTTCCCCCATGCCATTGAACTGCTTAACCGCAGGTATGAGGACATCTTTCCTATTCTCACTTCCTATCCCGAACTGGAGAACTATCTTTCTCCCTTCATGGACGCATGGCTCGGTGGAGCGCAGGAGCAGCTGCAGGGACAGATAGCCAGTGCCAAGATACCGCTGTCCCGAATGATCTCCCCGCAACTCTATTGGGTCATGTCTGACAGCGAGTTTACACTTGACATCAATAACCCCGATGAGCCGAAAATCCTGTGTGTCGGCAATAATCCCGACCGTCAGAACATTTACGGTGCAGCCCTCGGTCTGTATAACAGCCGTATCGTGAAACTCATCAACAAGAAGGGAAAGTTGAAGTCATCGGTTATCATCGACGAGTTGCCCACCATCTACTTCAAGGGACTGGACAACCTCATTGCCACTGCCCGAAGCAACAAGGTGGCGGTCTGTCTTGGCTTTCAGGACTTTTCCCAACTTGTCCGTGACTATGGCGACAAGGAGGCAAAGGTGGTGATGAACACTGTCGGCAATATCTTCAGTGGGCAGGTTGTCGGTGAGACTGCCAAGCAACTGAGTGAGCGTTTCGGCAAGGTACTTCAGAAGCGCCAGTCGATTTCAATCAACCGACAGGATGTTTCCACCTCCATCAATACACAGATGGACAGCCTTATCCCGCCCAGCAAGATTTCAGGGCTGACGCAGGGAATGTTTGTCGGCTCTGTGTCCGACAACTTCAACGAGCGTATTGAGCAGAAGATTTTCCATGCTGAGATTGTGGTGGATTCTGCAAAGGTGGATG
>LPNH01000020.1 GCA_001543385.1 Candidatus Hemicellulosilyticus sp. P3 | reverse complement strand
CGGCACCGCGGGCAACAGCTCCACGCTCTACGCCACGGCGCCTTCGACCGGGGTGAGCGGCATCGGGAGCGACGGCCACGTGCAGGTGGCCGACTTCAACCTCGACGGCCACCCCGACCTCTTCATCAGCAGCCGTCCGGCCCAGGGCAACAGCGGCACGGTCTACGGCTACGTGTGGGACGTCCACAACAACACCGTGTCCACCCCCATCGCGCAGGCAGTGTCGCTGCCCGGCAAAAGCATACCGCTCATTGCCGACATCGACAACGACAACGTCCCCGAGGTGGTGCTTCACTGCGGTGTGTCGGGAGCGAACATCCGTGCCTACAAATACGATGCCGCCACGCGCACATTCAGCCTGTTCTGGACCAAAGGTTTCAGCGAAGACTCCTATTCCAACAGCATGACGCTTTTCGACTTCAACCAGGACGGCGAGAACGAGCTGCTCATCTGCGACAACGACATGATCTCCATTGTCAACGGCAGCACACCGGCTTTAGCTGCCACTGCCATCTACACTTATCCGTTCCGCGAGGTGACCATCATGCAGTACCCCGTCATTGCCGACATCGACAACGACGGTGCTGCCGAGATTGTCTTCGTGGGCAAGCAAAACAGCCAGTCCTACCAGGGCACGCTGAACATCTGCCGTTCCAACGGCGACCCCTGGGCGCCCGCCCGTCCGGTGTGGAACCAATATATGTACAACATCACCAACGTCAATCACGATTTGACCATACCGGCTGTGTTGTTCAACAATGCGCACCAGTTCGTTGACAATAGCGGATCCGTTCCGGTGATACGCCGCCCCTACAATAATTTCCTGCAACAGGCCACCAACATCGACACCAGCGGCAAACCCTACCGCACGGCGGCCGATTTGGTCATCGGTGACGACGCCGCTGTCACGCCCGGGTCCCAGGAGGTGCACTTTGTGTTTGATGTTTGCAACCAAGGCGAGGCTTCCTTCGACGGCGACACACTCTTCATCTCGCTTTATAAAGACAGCTATGGCGGCACCTATATTGAATCCATTGAAAATGTCAGTTTCCTGTTGCCGCCCGACAGTTGCCTGCATCTTGATTTTTATTTGCCGACATCGCTTTTCTGCGATTTCACACCCATGCATGCGCTGGCTGTCGCCGTCAACGACAGGCGGGGTGAAGGCGTGGGTCACGGCGGGGTTCCCATGGAATGCGACACCACCAACAATCTGACGGTATTGCCCTTTGCCATCTCACAAACGCGCGACACTATTTTTGACACAGTATGTCAGAATATGGCCTACACGGAGCATGGCTTCAATATCGATTCGCGTCGCACCGCCGTTGCGGGATGGCTGACAGACAGTTTGTCTTCCCCCTCGGCCTGTGGCGCCGTTACAATTCTGCGGCTGTGGGTGATGGCTTCCGAATCGGTCGACACTGTCGCCACGGCTTGTGACAGTTTCACATGGTACGGCCGCACCTATACCCAGTCGGGTGACTTTTCCCGCACCGTCACGCCGGGTGGCGGCTGCGAACAGCTTGTGACGCTTCATCTCACTGTTAACAGCAGCTACAATCTCGACGAGGACGTCGACCTCTGTATGGGCGACGTTGTGGAAATCAACGGCCGCCGAATATCGGAGCCCGGCGACTACAGCAATGTCTATACCTCTGTCGCGCAGTGTGACAGTGTTGTCGTCTCACACGTAGTGTTGCGGCCTGTATACAATCGCGTCGATTCGGTCTCCATGTGCAGCAGCGACCCCGAGGTCGGCTACCGGTGGGTTGACGGCGAAACCTATTATTACAGCACCGACACCCCCCGCTACCGGCTGGTCTCACGTTACGGCTGCGACTCCCTGTTGCAATTGTATCTCACTGTCGATCGCTCGTTGCGTGCCGTGATTCATTGCGAACCGGAGTTTCCCACCTATGAGAATGCCCGCGTCTGCGTCAGCGACGCCACCACGGCTGCGCAAAGCCGCCGCTGGTATCTGTTTGACGGCACCGTCAGTGAAGAACCCGCCTGTTGCTTTGACATGCCCTACGATGCCGATTCAGTTGTCATACGGCTGATTGTCGCATCGTCGGCGGGATGCTACGACACAGCCAATCTTGTCATACCGATGGACCGTTCGGCTGTCTATATACCCAATGCCTTTACGCCCAATCTGGGCACCAACCGGATCTTCCGTGTCTATGGCCGCAGTCTGATCGACGTTCAGACCACGATATACAATCGTGAAGGGTTGCTCGTGTCCAGTTTCGAGGGCCTCACAGAGGGATGGGACGGCACACATGACGGCGAGCGCTGTCCCCAGGGCACCTATGTCTACCGCGTGCGTTACCGCACCGCAGGGCGGCCGGGCGAGTGGCAGGTGGTGGCCGGAACGGTTACACTGCTTCGATAAACCTCTTTTTTCGTACCTTTGCAAATTCCTAATCAACCTCAATATTATTAACACAACCATGGCAACAAATCAAATAATCCCTAAAGACGATTTGGTCGTCCGCTTTGCCGGCGACTCGGGCGACGGTATGCAGCTTTCCGGCACGTTGTTTTCCGACGCGTCGGCGCTTACCGGCAACGATATCGCTACATTCCCCGACTATCCGGCCGAAATCCGCGCTCCCCATAACACCATTGCGGGTGTGTCCGGCTATCAAGTGCACGTCGGCAACCACATCTATAGCTCAGGCGACAAGTGCGACATCCTTGTGGCCATGAACCCGGCCTCATTCAAATCCAATCTGAAGTGGGCCAAGAAGGGTGCCACCGTCATTGTCGACATCGACACCTTCACCGACGAGGCGGTCGAAAAAGCCGGCTATACCACCGAACCTTTCACCGACGAGCTGGAGCGTGCCTACACCATCATCAAGGCACCTGTCACCTCCTTCACCGCCCGCATCGGTCAGGAGCAGGGCGTGGACAAGAAGACCACCGAGAAGTGCCGTAACATGTTCGCCCTCGGCATCATCTTCTATGCCACCCACAAGAAACTCGACCAGACCCGCGCCTATCTGCAACGCAAGTTTGCCAAGAAACCAGAGGTCATCAAGCTCAACGAGGCGGTCCTCCAGGCCGGCTATGAATACGCCGACAAACTGGAGGTGATGCATTCGCACATATTCGAGGTGGCTCATGCCGAGATGCCCAAGGGCCGCTATCGCAACATTACCGGCAACGTGGCCACCGCATGGGGTCTTCTGGCTGCTTCGGAACGTAGCGGCCGCCAGCTCTTCCTGGGCAGTTATCCCATCACCCCTGCCACCGATGTCATGGTCGAACTTGCCAAACATAAGGCGTTGGGTGCCCGCGTGTTCCAGGCCGAGGACGAAATAGCCGGCATCTGCTCTGCCATCGGCGCTTCCTATGCCGGTGCGCTGGCGTGCACCTCCACTTCCGGGCCCGGACTGTCACTCAAGAGCGAGGCATTGGGCCTGGCCGTCATGACCGAGTTGCCTATCGTCGTCGTCGATGTGCAGCGCGGCGGCCCCTCCACAGGTCTGCCCACCAAAACCGAACAGTCAGACCTCAACCAGGCGCTCTATGGACGCAACGGCGAGGCTCCGCTCATCGTGGTCGCGGCCTCCAGCAGCGCCAACTGCTTCTATTGGGCCTACACTGCCGCCAAGCTGGCTTTGGAGCACATGACCCCGGTCATCCTTCTCACCGACGGCTATCTGGGCAACGGTTCGCAGCTGTTCCGCATTCCCAAGGTGGCCGATCTGCCCGAGATCAAACCGCGTCTGGCCACCCCCAACGATCCCGACTATCGTCCGTTCCGCCGTGACCCCGAGTCGTATGCCCGTGAGTGGGCTTTGCCTGGCATGGAGGGTCTGAACCACCGTGTGGGCGGTTTGGAAAAATGCCCCGACGGCCCCCTCAGCACCGATCCTGAAAACCACGCCTTGATGACCCGCAACCGTCAGGAAAAGGTCGACCGTGTGGCCAACTATATCCCCGACCAAACGGTGACAGGCAACGTCGACGGTGACCTGCTTGTCGTCGGCTGGGGCGGCACTGCCGGAGCCCTTACGCTGGCTGTCGAGGAGCTCAACAACGAGGGGTGCAAAGTGGCCTATACCCACTTCAACTACATCGCGCCCCTTCCCAAGAACACGGGCGACATACTGCGCCGCTACAAAAAAATCGTTGTCTGCGAGCTGAACAATGGCCAGTTTGCCGGTTATCTCCGTACCCAGTTCCCCGAATGCCCCATGTCCCAGTACAACAAAGTTATGGGTCTGCCGTTCGAAGTTGGCGAGCTGAAAGAGGAATTTAAAAGATTGTTGGAGAAATAACCCACAGATCACAAATTACGAATCACAAATCACGAATCAATATGGAAAGACATTTTGTTCCGCAAGCGGACAGAGAATATACCAAGGCTGATTTTCAGAGCGACCAGATGGTCAAATGGTGCCCGGGCTGTGGCGACCATGCCATCCTCAGTTCGCTCCTTGCCACCTTTCCCAAGACGGGTCACAAAAAAGAAAACATCTGCATGGTGTCGGGTATCGGATGCTCCTCGCGCATACCTTACTATGTCGACACTTACGGTTTCCACAGCATCCACGGCCGCGCCTGTGCCATCGCCACGGGTGTCAAACTCGCCAACCCCGCCCTCAGCGTGTGGGTCAACATGGGCGACGGCGACTCCATGGCCATCGGAGGCAACCATCTCATCCATGCCGTGCGCCGCAACCAGGATCTGAACATCACCATCTTCAACAATGAAATCTATGGTCTGACCAAGGGCCAATACAGCCCCACCACCAAGTTCGGACAGATCACCAAAACTTCGCCTTTCGGCACCATCGACTATCCTTTCAATCCAGGCGAACTTGTCATGGGCGCCCAAGGCACTTTCTATGCCCGCACCCTCGACTGTGTGCCCGCATTGTCAACCGACGTGATGACGCGGGCTGCCCGTCACGACGGCACTTCCGTTGTTGAGGTCCTTCAGAATTGTGTCATTTTCAACGACAAGGCCCATGCTGCCATCACCGACCGCGCGGTGCGCGACGACCGTACCATCGTGCTTGAACATGGCAAACCCATGATATTCGGCAAAGAGCGCAACCGCGGCCTTCGTTTCAACGGCCGTTGCCTCGAAGCCGTCACCATCGGCGAAAACGGCGTCACTGAGCAGGATATCATGATTCACGACGAAACCACCGAGGACACCGGCATCCACATGATGCTGGCCCGCATGCATGGCGACCTGCCTGTAGCCTTGGGTGTCATCCGCAACGTGCATAAGACATCCTACACCCAGCTCTACGAAGATCAGATGGACGAGTGCAAGGCCAACGGTAAATACCGTTGCGTCGACGACCTGCTCAACTCCGGCGACACTTGGGAGGTATAATCCCCCTCCGCACCCGTTGTCCATTCGACACCGAAGCAGGCTCTGTATGCAGCGGAGCCTGCTTTCTTGCATTAAACCCCGAATCGGTCGTCGGGGATTATGTCGGAATGGTGATCGTTTTTATTTCAGCCCGGGCGGTAAAACTGCATTGGTCCGTATGTAATTGTTGAACACGTGCATTTTTTTTCCGGGGCCAAACAGATAGCGGGCATCCTGTCCAAGGGTGCCCGCTATCCGTTCGGCTGAGGTGAGTCGAGCCGGTCTACTGTTTCAGCGTGTTGAGCAGCGTGATGATAGTACCGGCGGTCTGCACATTATTCTTGATATTGGTGGTGTTGATGTTGCCGAGTCCGGTGCTGTTGAGCAGTGTGTTGGTGAATGTTTCGGCGTTGGCGGCGGTGATAAGGCCGGTGCCGGCGGCCACGGCGCCTTTAGTGAATGCTTTGCGGTAGCTTGCATCGCCCTTGTTAGCCTTCAACTGGTTGTAGGCGGTGGCCACAACAAGGATATTTGACACATTCGTTGTTGACGAAAGGTCTATTTTGCCGGCCGTCTTGTATGCCTTATAGAGGGCGTTGGTGGCCGTGGCGCACTGTTGTCCGCTCAGCGAGGCGGCATTGTCGGACGACACGGTTTTCTGCACGGCCGAACAGGACACAAGCGCCAGTGCGGCAATGCTCATCATAATCATACGTAAACGTTTCATAAAGTAATGTTTAATGTGAGTAAAACAGGGATAAATTTTATTTTACAAAAATACATTTTTTTGCAATTACATGAAAGATTTTGTACATTTGCATACTCAAAAATCTCAACCACTTATCCGTAACCTTAAAATCCAAATAATAATGAACAACACTGTTTTTTCTTTTCCCAAGCCTGCCAACGAGCCCGTGATGGGCTACAACCCCGGCAGCCCTGAACGCAAAGCCATCCGTGAAGCGTTGGAAGATCTGTATAAGAAGACCACCACCATCTACCCCGTAATTGGCGGCAAGGAAGTCAAGACCGCCGAGATGGGTGAGATTGTCATGCCCACCGACAACAAGCATGTTCTGGTCAAATACTACAAAGTAGGGGAGAAGGAGGTGAAAGCTGCCATCGCCGCCGCCATGAAAGCTCACGAGGAGTGGGCCGCCACTCCCTGGATTGACCGTGCCAGTGTCATGCTCAAGATAGCCACCCTCATCAGCGGCAAATACCGTTACCTCATCAATGCCGCCACCATGCTTGGCCAAGGCAAGACCACCATGCAGGCCGAAATCGACAGCGCTTGTGAGTTGGTGGATTTTCTGCGATACAACGCCTATTATGCGTCGCAGATCTACAGCGACCAGCCCTGTAGCGATAAAGGCACGTTGAACTACGTCACCTACCGTCCGCTTGAAGGCTTTGTCTTTGCCATCACCCCGTTCAATTTCACCTCTATCGCCAGTAACCTATGTCTGAGCCCGGTGCTGATGGGCAATGTATGCATCTGGAAGCCCTCCACCACAGCCATGCTCTCCAACTACCTGTTGATGAAGATTTACAAGGAGGCAGGAGTGCCCGACGGCGTGGTCAACTTCCTGCCCGGCAGCGGATCCCTCATCGGCAAGGTGGCCTTTGCCAACGAAAATCTTGCCGGCGTCCACTTCACCGGTTCCACGGGCACCTTCAACAGTTTCTGGAAATCCATCGGCGACAATATCGCCAACTATCGCACCTATCCCAAGATTGTGGGCGAGACGGGCGGCAAAGACTTCATCTTTGCCCACAAGTCGGCCGAAGCCGACCAGGTGGCCACCGCCATTGTCCGCGGCGCTTTCGAATTCCAGGGTCAGAAGTGCTCGGCCGCTTCGCGAGCCTATGTGCCGGCCAGCCTTTGGCCCAAGGTGGAAAAGTCGATCGGCAAGATGCTCAAAGAGATTAAGGTGGGCGATGTCCGTGATTTCAGCGCATTTGTCAACGCCGTTATCGACGAGGCTTCGTTCGACAACTGCATGCGCTACATCGAGCATGCCCGCAAGAGCAAGGATGCCGAAATTGTTTTTGGCGGCACCGGCGACAAAAGCAAAGGTTGGTTCATCCAGCCTACGGTTATCCTGGCCAAAAATCCGAAATATAAATCCATGTGTGAAGAGATTTTCGGCCCCATCATCACCGTCTACGTATACGAAGACAGCAAATACGAAGAGACGTTGCACCTCTGCGATGAGACTTCGCCCTATGCATTGACCGGGGCCATCTTCGCCAGCGACCGTAAGGCGTTGCGTCAAGGTGCCGAAATCTTGAAATATGCCGCTGGCAACATCTACTATAACGACAAGCCCACCGGCGCTGTTGTCGGACAGCAGCCTTTCGGCGGCGCCCGTGCCAGCGGCACCAACGACAAAGCCGGCAGCTATCTGAACCTCATCCGCTGGACCTCTCCCCAGGCCATCAAGGAAACCTTCGACCCGGCCCGCGACTACAAATATCCCTTCATCAGTTCCGCCGAATAAGACACATGGCATGTTTTTAACTTGTTAAAAACCAAAACAAATGGAACCTGAAAAAATTGATTATTTCTTCATTTCACGGAGTGATTATTTTCCGCCCGAGCAAATTCCGGCCATGCGCAAGAAAATGATGGAAATGGACGGCGACAAAGCGTTGATGGTTCAGTCTGTCGACTACAGGAACCCAACCATTCTCCTGGTCATCTCCATTCTTGTCGGTGAGCTGGGCATTGACCGTTTCCTGTTGGGTGACATCGGTTTGGGCATACTCAAACTCATCACATTCGGCGGTTGCGGCATTTGGTGGCTCATTGACGTGATACTCATCATGAAGAAGACCCGCGAGTACAATATGCTGCAGTTCAACAAATACGCATTGTTGTAAGGGTCGTACAGATAGTAAAGATTCGGGGAGCGTCAGTCTTCCCGAATCTTTTTTTTCATTCCGTGTCGTCATTCCGCTCTCATAAAAAAACATTGTTCGCAGCCTTTGGTGCAGTCTCTGCGGCGGCTCTTTACCTCTTCTTGGAGCCTTGGCTGCCCCTGCATCTGCATTGTCTCTTCAAGCGGCTGACAGGTGTGCCTTGTCCGGGCTGTGGCACGGTGCGTTCCCTGCATCTGTTGATGCAGGGCGACGTTGCCGCCTCGCTGCTCACAAACCCGTTAGGTTTATTGCTTGTCCTGCTTTTGCTGTCAGCCGCGGTGTTGCTTGTGCGCGACGCATGGCGCAACGACGATCTCCTTTACCGTCTTATGCATCGTCGATGGCCGCCAGCAACCCTCGCAGCCGTGGCGATATTCACCCTTGCCAACTGGATTTGGAATATTGGCAAAGGATTGTAGGACTCACGTATGTGAAGCGTCTCTATCTTTGCGGGCTAACCGGTGTGGACATCGCCTATGGTGACAGCGCAGTCGTTGATGTCAAGGTTGACATTCCAACCGTTAATTGTTTTCAGACTGCTGGTTGCTTCGGCCACCGGTGAGTAACGCGGCAGTCCGTGGCAAGAGATGGCTGACGGCGGCATGTAGGATTACACAGACCGCTACGGATAGTGTCACCTCAGCGCCAAGGACAAGCCAGAAGTGGGCCACGGTAGGCGTTAGACGGTTGATAAGAGGTTCTACAATAAGATAGTTTATCAATAACGGATGGATCGCGAAAAGCAAGAAACCGCTGCCAGCTATCCAAGGCGTGGAGCGCAGGTCGTATTTTTCCACCATAGCGGCGGCAATCCGTAGGGAAGGTATTGTTGCGGTGATGCTGAAGAGGTTCTCAGCGACAATCGTTGTTGATGGACTATTGTGCAGTAATAACCAGACGTGCCACACCATGAGTAGTGTGGGTGTCAGCAGGGCTATCCATAGCGGTATGCGGCGCACAGCATCAATCATGTTGACCTTGTGTATGCCGTACCAAGCGCCTATACTGAAGAATAGCAGTGCAGAGGGAAATCGTTTGAAGATGTCCGGCCAGTCGCCGGGCCATGGCATGAGGTAGAGAAGCGCAAAAAGCATGAGCACCCAGGCCTGACGGCCACGCAGTAACATATATAGAGCCGGTGCCAGCAGACACAATACTAAGAGATCCCTTAAGAACCATAGCTGGAATGCTTTAGGCATGCCTTGGTATCCGTCTCCCAGACCGATGAAGACATCAAGTAACCGGTCGGGGCGAAAGATATCCGGAGGTATCCAACTGATGTGTCCCTGGAGTATCACGACGAAAATCTGCAGCGCCCAGGCAAAGAAGTTCCAAAAAAGGTATGGCACCAAAAGAGTGCGCAGCCGTTTGGAGAGTTTATCACCGTAGGTGCCTAAGGTGAAGTCGGCGGGTTGACGGAAGAACCAGTAGCCGGAGAATATGAAAAACAGGGGTACTGCGACGCGGATAACAGTGCGCAGCATGGCATAAAGCACAGGATATATGCCTTCACCCATGGGCATGGAGTTAAGGAGTGCAGTGTCGGTGTGAATGATGACGATGAGGAGCATCAATGGATAGCGGAGCCACTCAATGGTGCGCGACTGTAGGCTGTCTATATCTGTGGTCATTTTTTGAAACGGTTGCGTAAATAGTGTATCGCATCGATGTTGCGGGGCACTTGCAGGTCGAGGGTGCCGCTCTCTATGCCTATGACACGGCCGTTCCGTACGGCAGACAGTTGCTTGTAGGGGTGGGTGCGGCAGAAAGTGGCAGAGTCCTCGCGTCGCACCACAATATAATCCGGGTCGTTTTGCATAAGCGCTTCGAGGCTATAGCTCCACCCTTCGACCTCATGAGCCAGATTGCGTCCGCCAGCCAGACGGATAATGTCGTCAATAAACGTATTGCCGCCGGCGGTGAAATTGCCGGTGGGGCCAAACCCCACCACGTAGTAGACGGTGGGGGTGGTCGGTTGGCCGACGGCCCGGCTGGCTTGGACAGAGTCGGCTTCCGGCCGTCCGGCGGACACAGATTTCAGCCGTTGGCGGAGCAGTCGGTTCAAGCTGTCGGCGGCGGCTTCGCAGCGTAACAGCCGCCCCACTTGTCTGATGTTGCCGTAGAGGTCTTCGTAGCGGCCCTTCTCAATGATGCAGACGACGGGCACTCCCATCTGCTGCAACAGGTCAACACTGCGCTGCGGTATCATCGATGCGGTGACGACCAGGTCGGGTTGCAGCGCCAGGATGGCCTCGATGTTCAAATTGCTGATGCCGCCGATGGAGGTCAGGGTGTCGGCGGCAGGAGGGTAGAGGCAGAAGTCGGTGCGTCCCACCAGCCGGTGTGACTGCCCCAGCGCATAGACAATCTCGGTGATGGAAGGCGATGCCGACACAATGCGCGTCGGTTCATGGTCGACAACCACCGTGCGGCCATAATCGTCGACAACGGTGTCGATGGCCGGGACAGATGTCTGCTGTCCGCCGCAGGCGGCAAAAAGCAAGCTGGAAATGAGAAGAACGGAGCGTTTGGCGGTTTTGGCGGGGTGCAATCGGACCATCGGGATCTAATTTAGTTAAATCAAGCGTCTTCCATGCCGCCGCACATCGGCAGCACGACGCTGGTGATATATGACGAAAGGTCGCTGGCCAGAAAAACACAGGCTTTGGCCACCTCGTCGGCGGTGCCGGGTCGTTTCATGGGTATGCGCTGGCACCAGGTGGACATCAGCTCCGGCGGCACGTCGGCAGTCATGTCTGTCTCGATAAATCCCGGCGCCAGCACGTTGCACCGTATGCCCCGTGCGGCCAGTTCTTTGGCGCACGATTTGGTGAAGCCGATGATTCCTGCCTTTGAGGCGGCGTAATTGGCCTGGTTGTAGTTGCCGGCGATGCCGACCACCGAGCCGATGTTGACAATAGCGCCATGGCCCTGCTTCCACATGGACGGCTGGATGGCCTTGGTCATGCAGAACACAGATTTCAGATTGGTTCCCACCACACGGTCGAACTGCTCCTCCGTCATGCGTTTCAGCGCGGCGTCGTCGGTGATGCCGGCGTTGTTGACAAGTATATCCACCGTGCCGAAGTCGGCCAACACGGTTTTTACAAACTCTTGCGCCGACTGGTAGTCGGCGACATCTGCGGCATATCCGCGGGCTTTGACCCCCATGGCCTGCAATTCCTGTTCCACGGATGCCATACGCTCGTTTCGTTCCCGTCCGCAGAAAGCGATGTGGCAGCCCTCTTGGGCAAAACGCAGTGCGATGGCACGCCCGATTCCGCGTGTGGCGCCGGTGATGATGGCCGTTTTGTCTTGTAACAGCATGACTGTGGATTTGTTTACTGGTTATGAAAAATAAGAATAAGTAAAAGGGTTTAAAGGGTTTGCCATTCGGTGCCGACCCTTTAAACCCTTCACCTCAATGGAGGAAATTTAGAGCAGGGTGACCAACTTGGCTGCGAGGTCGCCCACACGGGTGCTGTAGCCTTTCTCATTGTCATACCAGGAGACCACCTTCACAAAATTGCCGTCCATCACCTGTGTCAGCAGGCTGTCAAAGATGGAGCTGTGGGTGTTGTCAATGATGTCGACGCTGACGATCGGTTCGTCAACGTATTGCAGTACACCTTTCATCGGGCCTTCGGCGGCCTCTTTGATGGCGGCGTTGATCTGCTCCTTGGTGACGGTGCAGTTCAGTTCGGCTGTGAGGTCGACGACGGAGCCGTCAGGCGTGGGAACACGCATGGCAAAGCCGTCCAGTTTGCCCTTCAGTTCGGGAATGACCAGGCCTACAGCCTTGGCGGCACCCGACGAGGTGGGGATGATAGATACGGCGGCGGCGCGGGCGCGACGCAGGTCACTATGGGGCTGGTCCAAAATCTTCTGGTCGTTGGTGTAGCTGTGGATTGTGTTCATCAATCCGCGTTTCAGACCAAACTTGTCGTTGAGCACTTTGGCCACGGGAGCCAGGCAGTTGGTCGTGCAGCTGGCATTGCTGACAAGCTGCATCTCTTTTGTGAGCACATTGTCGTTGACACCCATCACCACGGTGGCGTCCACGTCGTCGGCTTTGCCGGCGGGGACCGTCAGGATGACCTTCTTGGCACCGGCGTTGATGTGTTTCATCAACTGCTCACGTTTTTTGAACAGGCCTGTCGATTCGACCACGATGTCGATACCCAGCTCTTTCCAGGGCAGTGCCTGCGGGTCGCGCTCGGCATAGATGCGCACTTTCTTGCCGTTGACCACTAAATACTCACCTTCGGCGTGAACCTCTCCGTCGAAGTTGTCGTGCACGGAGTCATACTTGAAAAGGTAAGCAAGCGTGTCAGCGCTCGTCAGGTCATTGATGGCCACGATGTCCAGCTCGGGATGAGCCAGCATGGCGCGGAAGGACATGCGTCCGATACGGCCAAAGCCGTTGATAGCTACTTTTGCCATGATTGGTTGTTTTTGTGAATGCTTGTTTTCTTGGTGTTTAACCGTTCGGCCATCTCATTGTGGATGTCCGGAACGGCAAACTGTTCCATGAGTTTTTGCAAAGGTACAACTTTTATTTGAAGTAGTGAAAAACGCCATAAAACACTTCATGATTATTCGCGCGGTTTTTGTATTTTTGCATGATAAACACAGCGTATTATGAAAAGTGTCTATAGCCGGTTCCGCAAAAGCGTGAAGGACGTGACGGAATACTATCTGCTGCTTGTTGACGAGACGCGGCGCGAGCGTCTGGTGGGCAGCACCAACGAGTGGGTGCTGGATAATTACTACATGATCAGCGAGCAGGAAAAAGTGTTGCGTATAGAATTGCAGAGCCGCGGCTTCCGCCGCATTCCGCAGCAGCGTTTGGGGGTCATCGAGCAGATGCTCCAGGAATACCTGCTCACCTGCCACCATCAGATCGACAAAGGGCTGATGTTCGAACATCTGTCGCATTGGCAGTCGCTGAAGCACGATTATCTGAGTTATCCGGAGGTCTGCGCCCTGCTGCCATTGGTGAAATTCATCCTTATCCGTGAGCTGGCCGGGCTCTGCCGCCAGCTGAAAGCGGAAGGCGCCTGCCATTACAAGCCGACAGACCGCGCCCTTTCAGACGCGAAACATTTGGACCACGTGTCGCAGCAGAATCTGACGATGATGAATCTATTCAACTCGTTGAAGAAAATGACACGGTTGCCGATGGCGGAGTTGATCGATGCAGTGAGTTTCTCGGAGCAGATGCTGAAAGACGAGCGTGCCGGCATGTACGACCAGATGTGCGACAAGACAAAAGAGGACTACCGCGACCGTATCGTCCGTCTAAGCCGTAAGCGTAAAATGAACGAATACGACTTGGTCAAGGAACTGACAGCTCGTGCCGATGCCGACGGTGTGCATGTAGGATGGCAGCTTTTTCCGCCGAAACGGTGGGAGGCACGGGCCCGCTGGTATGTCTGGATTGTCTCATTGGCCACACTGGCGTTGTCCTACCTCCTGGCGACAGTGGCGTCGAGCGGTTCCATACTCCGTTTCTCAGCGCTTGACATCATATTGACACTGCTCATGGCTGTTCCTGTGAGCCAGCTGGTGACAGAGCTGTTCAACCAGCTGCTCTTCCGTGTGCACAGGCCGCGGAGCACCTTCCGCCTGCGCTTCAGGGACGGGCTGATCCCCAAAGAGTACGCCACAATGGTCATCATGCCCACCATTCTGAAGAGTGCGGAGAAGACGGTGGCGCTGCTGGGGCAGCTGGAGGTGTATTACCTCTCAAACATCAACCGCGGCAACGGACGTGACGGCTTTAGCGGTGCCACCGGGCAGAACCTGTATTACACACTTGTCGGCGACGCCGCGGCTTACGAAGAAGCCGACGCGCCGTGGGACGCCGAGGTGATGGAGGCCGGTTTGGCCAAGGTGCGCGAATTGAATGCGAAATACGGTGCACCGATATTCAATTTCGTCTACCGACGCCGTGCCTGGAGCGAAGGCGAGGGCTGCTGGCTCGGCCATGAGCGCAAGCGCGGCGCCATACTTCACTTCAACGACTTGCTGCTGGGCCATACCTCCGGGGAGGAGCTGCAGCGCCGCTTCCGTTGCGAGACCATCTCCGAATGGCTGTCAAAACTCACGCCGGAATACGGCCCTGCCGGAACTCTCTCCTCCGTCCAGTCCTCTCCCGTCCAGTTTGTCATCACGCTCGACACCGACACGCAGTTAGTGCTCTATTCGGCCCAGAAACTCGTCGGCGCCATGGCGCATCCGCTGAACCGCGCACGCCTTTCGGCCGACGGCCGCCGTGTCGAAGCGGGCTATGGCATCATGCAGCCCCGCGTCAATGTCGACGTGGAGGTGACCAACAAGAGCCGCTATGCACAGCTCTTCGCCGGGTTGGGCGGGCTGGATGTCTACACCACCGCGTCGTTCGAACTCTATCAAGACATCTTCAACGAAGGCACCTTCTGCGGCAAAGGCATCTACGACTTGCGCATATTCCAGCATGTGCTGAAAAACGCCTTTCCCGAAAACCTCATCTTGAGCCACGACCTCATCGAGGGCTGCCATATCCGCTGCGGTCTCATCAACGACGTCGAACTCTTCGACGACAACCCGTCCAACTATCTCGACGACCTCAAACGTCACCACCGCTGGACGCGCGGCGACTGGCAGATTGTCGGCTGGTTGCGCCGCCGTGTGCGCAACGGGCGCGGCGAGCGTGTGCGCAATCCGGTGAACACCATCGGCCGATGGAAAATCTTCGACAACCTGCGCCGCTCCGTGCTGAGCCTGTCGTTAGTCCTGATGATAATAGCCGGCTACACCTTGTCCGCCGTCGCCGTGCAAACCTTTGTCTCTCCGTCATGGTATGTCGTGTTGGCCTTGGCGGTGGTGGCCGCTCCCATACTATTCTTCATCTGGGGGCAGCTGGCACGACGTCCCGGCTTCAGCCGTCGCTATAAATACTATATGACGTTAATGCACGGTTTGGCGGTGGTCGTCTACCGTTCCGCGGTGCAGTTCGCCCTGTTGCCCAAAGAGGCGTGGACCTATACCGATGCGCTGTTGCGCAGCTGCTACCGTATGTTGTTCAGCCATAAAAACCTGCTCAACTGGGTGCCGAGCGACGAGGCGGCCAAGAGCACCAAAGGCACTTTAGGCAGCTATGTCGGCAAATTCTGGACCAACTACCTCTGTGCGGCAGTTGTTGTAGCCTTGATGGTGATGATGGGCGACGCCGCGGCGCTGGACATCGCGGCCGGCGTGTTCTGTGTGTTGATGTGGTGCGGCGCCCCGTTCCTGATGCACTGGCTTGGACGTCGGTTTCCGCAGGAACGCCGGACGCTCAATCCCCGTGAGACCGACAATGTGCGGCATCTGGCCCGCGACACGTGGCATTTTTTCGACACCCTGCTCGTCGAGGAGAACAACTACCTGATTCCGGACAACTACCAGCTCAACCGTGGAAACAAGACAGACTACAAAACCTCGCCGACCAACATCGGATACTCGCTCACCGCCGTCGTCAGTGCGGCCGAGCTGGGGTTCATTGGCCGCCGGGATGCTGTGGCGCGGCTGGGGCATACCGTCGACACAGTCATGCGGCTGGAAAAATGGCACGGACATCTCTTCAACTGGTATGACATACACACCCTCAAGGCTTTGCCCAACTTCTTCATCTCCACCTGCGACAGCGGCAATTTCGTTGCATGTCTCTACGTCGTAAAAGGCTTCCTGACTGACGCATCCGCGGCTTCCGACCAAGCTGGAGCCTTGCTGGCCAAAGTGACGCGCTTGATAGACCAGACCGATTTCAGCCAGCTCTACAACCCCGAGCTCGATGTCTTCAGCATCGGCTACGATTTCGGTGCGCGTACACTGCTGCCCTACCATTACAACAATTTCGCCTCCGAGGCACGCCTGACCAGCTTCCTGGCCATCGCCCAGGGCGACGCGCCCTACAAACATTGGTTCTGTCTCGACAAGACACTGGTGCAATATCGAGGCTACAAAGGTGTGGCTTCATGGTATGGCACCATGTTCGAATATTTCATGCCGCTCATCTTCCTGCCCACCTATCGCCACACCTTGATGGACGAAACCTACAGCTTCGCCATCCGGGCCCAGCGTGCTTTCATCCGCAATGTGCTCAAACAATCGGTCCGCCAACCCGCCGGACATCCGTTGCCGTGGGGTGTCAGCGAAGCGGCCTACAACGAGTTGGACGATGCGCAAAACTATAAATACCATGCGTTTGGAGTCCCTTATCTGAAGTTCCAAAACACGACACCCGACCGCATCGTGCTTTCCCCCTACAGTTCGCTGATGGCCATCGGTGTCGACGACCGTGCCGTCTACGACAACATGCGGCGTTTCTGTGCGCTCGGCATGTACGGTGGCGTAGAGGAGTCCCCTGCGTCCGGCCAAGAGGGCCTGTCGCCGTCATTCGGATTCTATGAGAGCTACGACGAGGAGGACCACGTGGCGGTCCGGGTTCACTATGCCCACCATCAGGGCATGATCCTGGCCAGCATAACCAACTACTTGGCCGACAACTGCCTGCAACATTATTTCATGCAGGAACCCGTTATGCGCTCCATGGACACACTGCTGAAAGAAAAAGCGCAGGTGAAGCCCTATATCGACCTGAAAGTGACACGGTACAAGCGCTACCGTTATTCGAAAGTGCAGACCGAAAGCGATGCCCGCGATTACGACGGCGTGGCCAACGTGCCGGAGGTCGGTGCCGTCAGCAACGGCCAGTACACAGTGATGCTCAACGACCGTGGGTCGGGCTTTTCGCGTTTCCGCAACATTCTGCTGAACCGCTATCGTGAGATCAGCTCCGACCATTACGGGCTCTTCCTCTATGTGCGCAACCTGCATAGCGACCGGCTCTGGTCGGCCACCTACGATCCGCTCGACGTGATGCCGGAGCGCTACCACGTAAGCTTTGCCGGCGACAAAATCAGCTTCCTGCGCGTCGACGACGGCATCGAGACCAAGACTGAAGTCACCGTGTTGAAAGACCGTTCGGCCGAATTGCGCCGCTACACATTCACCAACAGCGGCACCCGGGATGTCGATTTGGAAATAACAACCTACGGCGAAGTGGTGCTGGCGCCGTCCGCCGAGGATGAAAACCATCGTGTTTTCAATGGCATGAAAATCCAATCGGAATACGACAGCCGCTACGAGTCGCTGATATTCAGTCGTTCCGGCGATCATAACAATCGCCACTACATGCTCCATCGGTTGTGGGTGGAGCGCCGGCCGGACGGGTCCGGCCGTCCCGACTGGTCGGATTTGGTCGAATATGAAACCTCGCGGCTCAAATTTCTCGGCCGGGGCAACAGTCTGCGCCATGCCGACATCATCGAGAACCGGCGCACCCTCACCGGCACGGTGGGCACCACGCTCGACCCCGTCATGAGCATGCGCCGCCGCCTCCGTGTAGAGGCCGGCAAGAGTGCCGAAGCCTACGTCCTCACCGGCTTTGCCAAGGCGAAGGAGCACCTGCTGCAGCTGGCAGGCCAGTACCGGACGCCGGTCGACGTGGAGCATGCCTTCAAGACAGCCTCCGTGTTCAACAACATGCGCACCGGCATGTCGTTGCTCAAAGGGTCGCAGATGCGTCTCTATAACGACATGGCCAAATATATGGGCCAGACAGCCACCCTGGGCAACCACCGCAGCGCATGGCTCGCCGCCAACACCTTGTCGCAAAGCGGCCTGTGGCGCTTCGGTATCAGCGGCGACCTGGCCATCTTGCTGGTCGAGATCGACAGTGCCGCCCATTCGGGCTTTGCCAAAGAGATGTTGCGGGCGTTCGAATACTTCAAAGTCCACGGGCTCCAGCTCGACCTCGTCTTCATCGCCGACGCTCCCGAGGAGGAGCGTGAAGGGTTGGCCCGTTTCATACACAATATGGCCGATACCGAGCACCTGTGGGCGCCCCACAGCGACGCCGGGCGAGTCTATGTGCTCAACGGCGGCGATGTGAGCGACGCCGAACGCACCTTGCTGCGCGTCGTGGCGCGTCTGGTCTTCACCACGCGCGACAGCCATACCCTCGAACAGCAGCTACATGCCTATGAAGCGGCCAATCAGCGCTATCAGGACAAAGAGGAATATCCGGTGCTCAATCCGTGCAAAGAATTCCGTGTATGGAGCGGTTTGGACTTCTACAACCAATACGGTGGATTCGACCGCGACGGCCGCGACTACGTGCTGACCAACACCAACACTCCCATGCCATGGGTCAATGTCATTGCCAATCCTCGTTTCGGCTGCATAGTCAGCGCCACCATGGCGGGATTCACCTTTGCCCATAACGCGCAGCAGTTCAAGCTGACGAGTTGGAGTAACGACATCGTCCGCGACAGCGCCAGCGAGATGCTTCTCATCGGCCGGCGTCAGTTTGTGCCGGCAACAGCCCGCCACGGGCAGGGCTGGTCGGCCTTCGATGCCGAGTACGACAACATGAGCGTTAAAGTGCGCCTCTTCGTTGCCGTCGAGCGTATGGAAAAATACTATCAGATCAGGGTGGACAACAAAACCGCGGCACCGCTGACGGTGCAGTTGGACATGGTCTACAAACTTGTTCTCGGCATGAGCGAGGAGCAGACCGCCCGCTACCTGCACTCCGAGTGGGATGCGCCGTCCAACACCCTCCGTGTGCGCAATGTCTACCATCCTGTCTACCGCAACCAGACACTCCTGTTGACGGCGACAGAGCCGCTCACCGACCTCTCGCTCGACTACCCGAACCGCAAGCGCGTGGGGCTGACGTTGACAGTCCCGGCCGGCGACGGAAAAGAGCTGGCCTTCGTCATGGCCGTCGCGGAACGGCCCGACACCGCTTTCCGGCCCCTGACCGCCCTTGGCGACATCCGCGAGGAGTTCGGCCGTGTGGAGGCCTTCTGGGAAGACAGGCTCTCGCACATCCAGGTCGACACACCCGACCGCAGCTTCAACTATATGCTCAACCGCTGGTATCTCTACCAAGTCTACTCGTCGCGTCTCTTTGCCCGGGCCGGTTTCTACCAAGTCGGCGGCGCCACCGGCTTCCGCGACCAGTTGCAGGATGTGATGAGCGTGCTCTACAGCGACCCGGCTTATGCCCGACGTCAGATTCTGGACCACGCCGCGCACCAGTTCGCCGAGGGTGATGTGCTGCATTGGTGGCATTCCAGCATGCGTCTGGGTGCCCGCACCACCTTCAGCGACGACTACCTTTGGCTCGTCTTTGTCACCCACCAGTATGTCCGTGTCACCGGCGATATCGGCATCCTTGCCGAGACTGTGCCTTTCTGCCAGGCCGACCGGCTGGCCCCCGGCGAGGCCGAGCGTGGCATGAACTATGCGGTCCCCGAACACTGGGACGAGCCGCTGTCTGACACGGCATCCGCACATCCGGACATCCGGACCTTTGAATATGCCACCCTATACGAGCATCTGCGCCGCTCTGTCAACCGGGCCATGTCGCGCATCGGCATCCACGGGCTGCCGCTCATGGGCTGCGGCGACTGGAACGACGGTATGTCGCGTGTGGGTGTCGAAGGCCGTGGCGAGAGCGTCTGGGTGGCCTTCTTCCTGGCCGACCTGCTGCCCAAGATGGAAGAGCTTACGCAACGGATGCCCGGTGCCGACCTCTCATACTGCGAAGAATTGTCCCGTTTCCGTGCCCGGTTGGTCCGCGCCATCCAAGACAATGCCTGGGACGGAGACCGCCCGCAGGGTGGGGAGGGGACGCTCAAGGGGTGGTTCCTTCGTGCCTACTTCGACAACGGCGAGCTGATGGGCAGCCGCAACAACATCGAATGTCAGATAGACCTCATATCGCAGGCCTGGAGCATCTTGACCGACGTTGCCACGCCGGATCAGAAGGAATCCGTCATGCGCGAAACCGACAGCCGTCTGGTCGACCGCGAGCACGAACTCATCCGGCTGCTTACGCCCCCGTTCCGCAACTCCCACCCGTCGCCGGGCTACATCATGAACTACCCCGAAGGGGTGCGTGAAAACGGCGGGCAATACACCCACGGCGCCATGTGGTACATCATGGCACAACTCAAAGAGGGCCGCTACGACCAGGGCTACTTCCTCTATTCCCTCATCAACCCCATCCATCGCACCCGCACCCTGGCCGATGTCCTCAAATACAAAGTCGAGCCCTACTGCATCGCCGCCGACATCTACAGCAACCCGCAGCATCCCGGACGTGGCGGTTGGACCTGGTACACAGGCTCGGCGTCGTGGGCATACAAGACAGGCGTCGAGACCATTCTTGGCCTGCACAAGCAGGGCGACACGCTGGTGGTGGACCCCCGTGTGCCGACAGAGTGGACACACTTCACCGTCCGCTATCGTCACGGCGGCTCGACCTACGTCATCCGCTATGAACGCCAAACCATGGCCATGTCCATCCCCGTTGCCATCCCCTTGGTGGACGACGGTCAGGAGCACGAAATCGTCGTCCATTGAGCGTAGCCCTTTTCCGGTGGCGGCGTGCCGTTGCATCCGTCAAAAGGTATCTACTTTTTTTGTACCTTTGCAATGCTGTTTTTACAGTCATAAAAACGTTATATGGTGAACAGAAAGTCCAAACGTCGCTCACGAGTATTCCGTCGTTGGCGCGAGTTGCGCTGGGCGGGAAAAGTGTGGCGTGTCGTTTGGGTCGGGGTCCTGTCGTTGTGGTTGCTCTCGTTGGTGGCCGTGGTGGCCTTCCGCTTCGTCTTTCCTCCCTTCACCCCGCTGATGGTGCAGCGCTTCGTGCAGCAGTGTGCCGACGACGGGCGTTCGGTGCGCTTCGAGCGAGACTATGTCCGCCTCGATGCCATCTCGCCCCATTTAGTCACCGCCGTGGTGTGCAGCGAAGACGCCATGTTTCTATACCATAGCGGCTTTGACGTCAAACAACTCAAGCAGAGCTATCGGGAGAATCAGCGCGGGCGGCGTGTCCGCGGAGGCAGCACCATCAGCATGCAGACAGCCAAAAATGTTTTTTTGCCGCACACCCGCACCATGCTCCGCAAAGCCGTCGAAGCCTACTTCACCCAGCTCATCGAGTGGGTGTGGGGTAAACGCCGCATCATGGAAGTCTACCTGAACGTCATCGAGTTCGGCGACGGCATCTATGGCTGCGAGGCGGCCAGCCAGCACTATTTCGGCCATTCCGCACGCACCCTTTCGCGCCGTGAGGCGGCGCAGCTCGCCGTGTCGCTGCCCGCCCCCATGCGTGTCAACCCTGCGGCCAACGGCCCCTATTTCCGTCGTCAGACAGAGGTCGTGCTGAAGCGCATGGGCCAGTGGCGCGTCGACCTGGATATGCCGCGCGACCGGCGGCGGGAACGCTACGGGCGGCAAGAAAACCTTTGGGATTTTTTATCATGGTGGTTCAAGCAACGCAAGAAAAGATAAGCCGGCGCTGGCAGGAGATGCGTGACGAGTTCCGCAGATTCCTCATGCTGGAGAAGCGGCTGGCCGGCAATTCAGTGGAGGCTTACCTTCGCGATGTCGACCATCTCATGCGTTTTGCGCTCTCACGCAACATCCCGCCCGACGACGTCACCTTGGAGACCCTGCAGCAGCTGCTGTCCGAGCTCAACAACACCGACATCGCCATCACCACACAGTGCCGCCTCATCTCCGGTTGGCGGTCGTTCTTCCACATGATGGTCATCGAAGACATCCTGAAAGATAATCCGGCCAGTCTGCTGATGATGCCCGGCAAACCCCGGCATCTGCCCGATGTGCTCACCGACAGCGACATAGACGCCCTGCAAGCCACCTTCGACCTCAGCCGTCCCGAGCAGTTTCGCGACTACGTGATGATCGAAGTCCTCTACGGTTGCGGGCTGCGTGTCTCGGAACTTGTCTACTTGAAACTAAGCAACATCTACGCTGAAGAAGAATATCTGCAGGTTTTCGGCAAGGGCAGTAAAGAGCGGTGGGTGCCGGTCAACCGGCGTGCGTTGAGCCTGCTCGACACCTATATCCACCAGATACGCAGCCACATCACACCCCTGCCGGGCGAAGAACGCTACATCTTCCTGAGCCGGCGCGGCACCCATCTGACCCGCGTGCGGGTCTTCCAAGTCATCAAAGAGGCGGTGGAGCGGGCCGGACTGCAGAAACATGTCAGCCCGCACAGCCTGCGCCACAGCTTTGCCACCGAGCTTGTGGAGAACGGCGCCGATCTGCGTGCGGTGCAGGAGATGTTGGGCCACGGCTCCATCGGCACCACCGAAATCTATACCCACATCTCGCGCCAGTTTCTGCGCGACACCATCAAGAGCTACCACCCCCACTACAAACTCCACGAACACCGCCGCTGAACAACTCCTGTAACAAAACAAACCAAGGCATAATCCACAACCTAATACCGACACACTGTGAGCAACAAAATTATAGAAGAAATCGCCAACGGTGATTACAAATGGGGTTTTGTCACCGACATTGACACCGAGACCATAGGCAAAGGCCTCAACGAAGATGTTATCCGTCTCATCTCGCAAAAAAAATCCGAGCCCGGCTGGCTGCTTGACTTCCGTCTTCAGGCCTTCCGCCGTTGGCAGCAGATGAAAGAGCCCGACTGGGCCCATCTTGACTACGAGCGGGTGGATTATCAGGACATCATCTACTATGCCGCCCCCAAACAGGAAAAGAAAAAAAGCATGGACGATGTAGACCCGGAGCTGCTGGCCACCTTCGAAAAGTTAGGCATCCCCTTGCGCGAGAGAGCCGCGCTGGCCGGTGTGACAGATGGTCCCGGGGCACAGCCGTCCGCCGGTGTGGCCTACGACGCCATCATGGATTCCGTCAGCGTCAAGACCACCTCGCAGAAGATGCTGGAAGAGAAAGGCATCATCTTCTGCCCCATCAGCGAGTCGGTGCAGAAACACCCGGACCTTGTCCGGCAATACCTGGGCAGCGTCGTGCCGTCGACAGACAACTTCTTCGCCGCGCTCAACAGCGCCGTCTTCAGCGACGGCTCTTTCTGCTACATTCCCAAGGGAGTGCGATGCCCGATGGAACTCAGCAGCTACTTCCGTATCAACGCCAAAGGCACCGGCCAGTTCGAGCGCACGCTCATTGTGGCCGACGAGGGCGCTTACGTCTCCTATATGGAAGGCTGCACCGCCCCGCAGCGCGACGAAAACCAGCTCCATGCCGCCATCGTCGAGATTGTGGCCATGAAAGACGCTGAGGTGAAATACAGCACCGTGCAGAACTGGTATCCCGGCGACAAAGACGGCAAAGGCGGCATCTACAATTTTGTCACCAAGCGCGGTATCTGCAAGGGCAGCCGTTCCAAAATCAGCTGGACCCAGGTGGAGACGGGCAGCGCCGTGACATGGAAATATCCCTCCTGCATACTTCAGGGCGACGACTCGACAGCAGAGTTTTACAGCGTGGCTGTCACCAACAACCACCAGCAGGCCGACACGGGCACCAAGATGATACACGTGGGCAAGAACACCCGCTCCACCATCATCTCCAAAGGCATCAGCGCCGGGCACAGCCAGAACAGCTACCGGGGCTTGGTGCAGGTGGGGCGCGGCGCCACCGGCGCCCGCAACTACTCGCAGTGCGACTCACTGCTGCTTGGTGACAAATGCGGCGCCCACACATGGCCCTATGCCAAAGCCGACAACTCGACAGCCACTCTCGAGCACGAGGCCACCACCAGCAAGATCAGCGAAGACCAGCTCTTCTACTGCCAGCAGCGCGGCATCAGCCCCGAGAGCGCCGTCGGCCTCATCGTCAACGGCTACGCCAAAGACGTGCTGAAAAAGCTGCCTATGGAGTTCGCTGTCGAGGCCCAGAAGCTGCTCAGCGTCTCGCTTGAAGGCAGTGTAGGGTAAGCATGCCACATAGCCGAACGGGAAAAATGACAGCCAAGAACAAACTGCACGCGGCCCCCCCCATATCGCCGGTGCCGGCATCACTGACCGCCCGACACACCCCGTCATTCGTTCCACGGCGTTAGTCGGCATGACCGTACGGCAGATTGGGTGGGCGTCAATACACCGTGTGGTGGAGAAAACACATCTTTACAGTTCAATAATCCATACCATGTCACACAAGCTGACCACACAGGAGATGAACCGGCTGTCGGTCGACGAATTTCGCGCCAGCGAGAAACTGCCGCTCACTGTGGTGCTCGACAACGTCCGGTCGCAGAACAATATAGGCTCTGTATTCCGCACTGCCGACGCCTTCCGTGTCGGACATATTTCCCTATGTGGGATTTGTTCCACGCCTCCACACCGAGAGATTCACAAGACCGCCCTTGGCGCAGAGGAAAGCGTTGAATGGAGCTATCACGAAGACACCGTGGAGTGCGTTCGCGCACTGAAAGAACAAGGTTACAGAATTTATGCCGTCGAAATTGCACACAACAGCCTGAAACTGGGTAAAGACGCCATTGCTGCCGCTGGTCCTGTGGCTTTGATACTGGGCAACGAAATCGACGGCGTCCTGGAAGAGGTTATGAACCTTTGCGACGGTTTCATTGAAATTCCGCAGCAGGGCACAAAGCATTCGCTCAATGTCAGCTGCGCTGCTGCAATTACAATATGGGAAATATCAAAACTAATGAGACAATGAATAAAGAAGAAAGAATCGAACGCGCAAAAGCGCTGCATAAACAGGGCTGCAACTGCTGCCAGTCGGTCGTTATGGCCTATGCCGACCTGCTGCCCATCGACGCACAGAATGCAATGAATGTGTCCGCACCTTTCGGTCGCGGCCTCTCCGGTTGCCGCGAAGTCTGCGGCTGCGTCAGCGGAATGGCCATGGTCTGCGGGCTGACCGGCCACACCGCCGACACCCGCACACTCATAGAAAAATTCCGTGCCGAAGAGGGCGACATCGTCTGTGGCCGCCTGCTGCAGATGGGCAAGCGTCCCTGCAACGAGATGGTCGGCGACGCCGCCGGTATGCTGGCAGAAATACTTTGATTGATATGGCTAAAAAGAAAGAAATCATAGAGGAACCATTGGAGAAACGCCTATGGAAGGCGGCGGACAAGCTGCGCAAGAACATCGACGCGGCCGAGTATAAGCACGTGGTGTTGGGATTGATATTCCTGCGTTATATATCTGTCTCTTTTGAAAGATTGTATGCCGAATTGTTGAAACAGCAGGCCGACGGTGCCGACCCCGAGGACCGCGAAGAATATCTGGCCGAGAATGTGTTCTATGTGCCAGAGAGTGCTCGTTGGAGCGACTTGGTGGCCAACGCCAAGAACCCGCAGATTGGCAAGCTTATCGACGATGCGATGGATGCCATCGAGCGCGAGAACCGTTCGCTGAAAGGAGTGTTGCCCAAAGTCTTCTCACGTCCCAACCTTGACCCCACGTCGTTGGGCGAACTGATAGACTTGATTGGTAACAGCACTCTGGAGAATACCAGTACCCGCAGCGCCGACCTGCTGGGACACGTGTTCGAGTATTTCCTCGGCGAGTTTGCGTTGGCCGAAGGCAAGAAGGGCGGCCAGTTCTACACGCCGCGCAGCGTAGTGGAGTTGTTGGTCGAGATGCTGGAACCCTATCAGGGTCGTGTGCTCGATCCCTGCTGTGGCTCGGGCGGTATGTTTGTGCAGAGCGACAAGTTTGTGCGTCAGCATCAGGGACGTGTGGAGGATATTTCCATCTACGGCCAGGAGAGCAACCAGACTACCTGGCGCCTCTGCAAGATGAACCTCGCCATCCGTGGCATCGACGCCTCGCAGGTGAAGTGGAACACCGAAGGTTCCTTCCTCAACGATGCCCACAAGGATGTGAAGGCCGACTATGTCATTGCCAACCCGCCTTTCAACGACAGCGACTGGAGTGGCGACCAGCTGCGTGGCGACGCCCGCTGGCAGTACGGTGTGCCGCCTGCCGGCAACGCCAACTTCGCCTGGATACAGCACTTCGTCTATCATCTCGCTCCCAACGGCCAGGCGGGCTTTGTGCTGGCCAAAGGATCGCTGACATCCAAGACCGGTGGCGAGGGCGAGATACGCCGTGCGCTTATCGATAAAGGCCTTATCGCCTGTATCGTCAACCTGCCGGCCAAGCTCTTCCTCAACACGCAGATTCCCGCCTGTCTGTGGTTCGTCAGTCGCAACCGCGCCAAGAGGGCAGGGGAGATCCTTTTTATCGACGCCCGCAATATGGGCCACCTCATCAACCGCCGCACGCGTGAGTTGACCGAGGACGACATCAGCACCATTGCCGACACCTATCACCGTTGGCGCGACGAGTCCAAGGATTATGCCGATGTGCCGGGCTTCTGCGCCTCGGTGGCCGTCAGCCGTGTGGCGGAATTGGACTATGTCCTCACTCCCGGCCGCTATGTCGGCCTGCCCGAAGAGGAAGACGATTTCAACTTCGCCGAACGCTTCACCGCTCTCCGCGCCGAGTTCGAAGAGCAACTGAAAGAAGAAGAACGCCTGAACAAAGTGATACTGGAGAATCTGAATAGGATAAAGATCGATTAAGCAATACGGATTATGGAAGAAAACAATAAATTCGACAATAAGTCCCTGAAAAAAGTTACTGGCAGAACTGCCG
The DNA here is from genome assembly GCA_001543385.1 of Candidatus Hemicellulosilyticus sp. P3. Lineage (GTDB taxonomy): Bacteria > Bacteroidota > Bacteroidia > Bacteroidales > P3 > Colimorpha. Next base: position 4,453 of record LPNH01000020.1, on the reverse strand, counting down.
ATTTTGAAGAACTATCAAAAGACTGTGTGGCTTTTGCTAATAGTCACGGCGGATACTTGGCAATTGGTATTGAAGATGGAGAGGACAAACCTGCACCAGGGCAAAGAATAACCGATGATTTACCTGAAAAAATTATAAAACGCATCAATGAACTAACTATAAATGTTGCATTAAGACCAGAAATAATAGATGCAGATAATGGTGGGCAGTATATGAAGTTACACGTTCTTCCATCACAAGTGTCGATTGCAAGCACAACAAAAGGAGTTTACTATATTAGGGATCACGATTCAAGCAGGCCACTTTTGCCAGATGAACTAAGTAGGTTGATTACCGATAAGCCTGCATATAGTTGGGAGACTAAAGTGTCTCTAAAAATACAATGGCAAAAGGCTGATATTTCAAAATTAAACAAGTTTGTATTGGACATCAGGTCTTCTGATAGAGTGTCACAGTTTGTAAAAGAAAAATCAGATGAGGAACTCCTTTCTTATTATCAAATGATTGATGATGATGGATATTTGACAAATTTGGGGGTGTTGTGGATAGGGAAACAAGAACAAAGAGCACGTTTGTTGTATTCACCCATTGTACAATACATTAAATATGATACAGAAGAACGTAAGGTAGATAAAAAAGTTTGGAGCGATTATAGTTTAAATCCTCAGGAATTATTGATAACCTTGTGGGAAAGCATTCCGGACTGGAGGGAATATAATGAGGTTTCAGAAGGTCTTTGGCGCAAGGAGCTGCCAGTATATGACGAAAAAGTAGTGAGGGAGTTGTTATGTAATGCTATTGTTCATAGACCATACACTACAAGAGGAGATATTTTTATCAAACTCTATCCTGATAGAATGACCATTACAAATCCTGGAGTTTTGCCAATTGGGGTGACTGTGAACAATATACTTCAAAAGACAGAGAAAAGAAACATTCATCTAGCAAACGTTTTTTATGATTTACATCTGATGGAGGCTGAAGGTTCTGGATATGACTTAATCTATGAAACTTTGCTGACCACTGGCAAATGCAAACCTGTTGTTTATGAAGGAGAGGATTATGTAGAAGTAACTGTGTATAAGAAGATTGTTTCTAAAGAATCTTCTAGAATATGCGATTTTGTGTCTGCAAATTACAAGATTAGCCAAAAGGCTTATATTTCTTTGGGAATCATTTTGCAAAAAAAGTCAGTAACTACAGGTGAGCTATCCAAAGAACTTCAACTTATAGATGGTAGCCGTCTTCGCCCTTATGTTGAATCATTAATTGCAAATAATATTATTTTACATAAAGGGTCTGGCCGTGGAACGAAATATGAGATAAATCCAGAGTTTGTTTCCTCCACAAAAATGCAATTCCCAACAACATTAAAAACCATAGAGCCATACCGCCTTAAAGCATTGATACTTGAAGATCTAAAATATCATTCTAATAGTTTACTATCTGAAATGGCTACAAGGTTACCAGATGTAGATTTTACAGAATTGGAAAAAATGGTTAGGACTATGGCTAAAGATGGTGAAATAACACCTATTGGAGGTCGTAAATATAGAAGGTATAAACTTAATGAAGATTCTTTTCTTGAAAAAAGTGGTCGAAAATAAGGTGTTCAGGGTGTGTGTGTGGAAAAGAAAAAGAACAACCTATTATATACCAATATGTTGTTTTCTTTTATAAAGAAGAAAAAGAAGGTGACTATAAAGAAAAAAAAAGATTGTCATATGAAAGGATGTAATAACTATACGTTGAGTGAAGAGGTATTTGAGTATAATAAAAAGTCAGTTGTAAAGGATTACTTTACAACTGAAGAAACCAGTTATTAAGGATTACTTAAAAACTGAATATAAAGAATAGAGAACGATATGAGTACGGAAACCGCAAATTTGATAGTGACGTGAGAGTCGTTGGTGGTGATGGTGGTGACGTTTTTCATCACGTTAAGGATGTATGTGTATATGAAGAAGAGCGACTTGTTGAAAAGCAAGAATGAAGAGAAGCGGAGGGGGAAAGATATTATGGCGCAGATAGAAAGCAAGGAAAAACAACTTGAAAAAGCGAAGATGATGTCTATGCTTAGTGGTAGTGGTATTGGTCAGCAACAAATCGATGCCTTGAACTATGAAATAGATGAACTAAGAAGCAGATTGTAATATGAGTGAATGGAAAGAATATAAATTGGGAGAGGTTGTTACTTGGGGTAATGGAAAAGAACGACCAAAGGACAAAGGCACCATTCCTGTATATGGTGGTAATGGCGTTTTGGATTATACAAACCGGGGTAATTATGATGGCGAAACCGTTATAATAGGAAGGGTTGGTGCCTATTGTGGTTCTGTTTATTATACAAATCAGCCTATATGGGTGTCTGATAACGCCTTGGCTGCTAAGCCACAAAATGGGAATGATGCAAAATTTTTATATTATTTCTTGCGGCATCTTAATCTTAATGGGTATGCAGAAGGTTCTACGCATCCGCTTGTCACTCAGAGACTATTGAATTCTATCGATGTCGTTATTCCATCACTTGACGAGCAGAAGAGGATAGCAGGGGTGTTGAGTTCGTTGGATGATAAGATAGATTTGTTGCATCGGGAGAACGCGACCCTCGAAGCCCTCGCCGAAACCCTCTTCCGCCACTACTTCATCGAAGACCCCAACTCCACCTGTAAAGAAGGCAAACTGGGAGATTATGTATTTGAAACCATAGGTGGGGAGTGGGGAAAAGAAGCGCCAGAAGAAGAATATAATATGCCTGTACGGTGTTTGCGGGGGGCTGATGTTGCAGACTTAAATGATGGACTTGCCCAAAGAACACCATTACGATATATCAAACAGAGTAAGTATGATAAAATCGAACCCCATTGCGGCGATATTATCCTTGAAATCTCTGGTGGTACGGACACCTGCTCTACGGGTAGGGTAGCATATATTAATGATTCTGTTAGGCAGTTGTTTGATTACCCCATTGTTTTTTCTAACTTCTGTAGACTATTACGGGTAAAAGAGGAACACACGTACTTTGTTTATTGCTATTTCCATTACTTACACAAACAAGGCGAGTTCTTTAATTTAGAGAATGGTAGTTCTGGTATTCATAACTTAAACTACAAGGCCGCTTTATATGATGATTTAGGTTGGCCGGTGCCGACAGATGAGAAATTGGTGATAGAATTTGGAGAGAAGGTCAAACCTTATTTTGACAAGATAAACACTAATAAGAAACAAATCCTCACTCTCTCCGCCCAGCGCGACACATTGCTACCACGTCTGATGAGCAGTGATGTGATAGTTATGTGATATAAATAACAGATAAATACGTTGCTATATATTTTAAGAAAATGTCAGAATTTACATATGAATGGCCTAACGCCGAAGATTTTTATGCAGGAGTAAGAGCAGTTGTACAGTCGCAATATTCATACGAAAAAGAGTTGTGTTCTTTGGTTGATATTGGTCATTGCGATTTCTATGATACAACAGATTTCTCTCGAAACAGATGGAATGCATATTACGCAGAAGTGCATTTCTTTATTCCAATTGATGCATATTCAAAATACGGTGGTATGTTGGATAAATATCAGAATCTGCTGCTTGGTGTTTGCCAAAAGGTGATGCCACCCGAAACAGGATATGACATTATGAAAGTTACAATTTCTCCAATACTGTCCTCTGAGGCAAAGAAAAATACATTGACAGAAATTAAAAAAGTTGTCGAAGAAAGTGCTTATCTGAATATTAACGATGACCTTATTGAAAAAGGAAAGAAAATGGCAGATGCTTACGTAACATTGTATGCTTTAGAAAACTTTGTTCGCCAATATATCGACAAAAAGCTTACGGAAAAGATTGGACCTAACTATATGAATAATGTTTCTCTCCCCCAAAAAATAAAAAGCGGAATAGAAACAAGGAAAACACAGGAACAGGGGAAAAAGTGGTTGCCTTTGCGTGGTGACAATGATTTGTATTACATGGATTTTATTGAATTGTCCGACTTCATATCATCAAATTGGGATTATTTTAAGGATGATATAAAAGATCAGAACTGGATAAAAGTTAAAATGGAGGAAATGTATAACATTCGTTGCCTTATAGCGCATAACAGTTATATATCGGACGATAATATCCAGTTGTTAGAGGTGACAACTAAACAAATACTTGCCCAGTTAAGTTAAACGTTTTTTCGAAAAATCACCGAACCATCGCCGAAGGATCATAGAACCCACATAGTGGCGTGCCGTCGGCTTTGCCGACAAGGATCGTAGAAGGAAGACTAATAAATAAAATTGTTTCACTATCGTCTATTAAAAAATTTAACATTTAAAATTCAAGTTGAAGTTGTCCGTCCAAACATTGTACAGGCACTGCCGTTGGAAGGAAGAGCTCGGGGATGTTGACCTTCGTGAGAAGCGATCCGCTGAGGATGCGCAGCACCTCGTAGACGCTTCTG
>LPNH01000190.1 GCA_001543385.1 Candidatus Hemicellulosilyticus sp. P3 | reverse complement strand
AAAACGACAAAAATACAACTTTTTCGCGTCGCCTGAGCAAAGTTGCATTATTTTTCACTTATTTAGCCGTCGTAACGAAAATCGTCCTATCTTTGTGCCAATGAAAATGCTTGTCCTTGTACCGAAAGTCACCGGACGCGTGATGTATGCCATGGAGCTTCTGCTCGGTCAGTTGCTGGGCCTTGAGTTTGACTGCACCGTCGACGTGGAGCAGTTCAATGCCTACGAGGGTCCTAAAATGCAATATGGCTCACAGCGCCAAGGCGAGGCTCCTTTCGTGAAGGCTGTCGACCTTCTTTTTGAGCGTCACATTCACGAACAGAGTTTTCGTACGGTCGACTTTGAAGGCACCGTGGCACCTTATGCGGTCTACGGTCAAGGCAACCTTTTGCCGTTCGATATCTTTGCCGCCTCGTTTTTTCTGGTGTCACGCTATGAGGAATACCTCTCTCAGGTGCGCGACCAGTATGGCCGTTTTCGCGCCGAGTCGACATGGATGTTTGAGAACGGCATGCTGCAAAAGCCATTGGTCAACATCTGGGCTTTGGCCTTGGGTGCACGTTTGCAAGCAGTCTTTCCCGATTTGCCGATAAAAAGAAGGAAGTTCACTTTCATCCCGACCTATGATGTGGATGCGGCATGGGCTTATAAAAACAAGGGTGTTTACCGTACCTTGGGAGGTTTCATCAAGGATTTGTCGTCGGGCGATCGCGAGCGCATCCGCGAGCGTCATCAAGTGTTGAGGGGCAAACGCAAAGACCCATTCGATTCGTTCGAATTTCAGTTTGAGTTGCAGAAAGAGTTCAAACTCAAGCCCATTTATTTCATACTCTGTGGCGAATACGATACCAACGACAAGAACATCTCCATCCGGAAAGCGGCATTTCGTTCGTTGATCAAAACCCTGGGCGACCATGCCGATGTGGGCATACATCCTTCGTTTTCGTCCTATCTCGACATCGACAAGTTGCGGAAGGAAATCAACAGCCTTTCCGAGGTGCTGCACCGACCGCTGACCAAAAGCCGTCAGCATTTCCTGAGAATGAACCTGCCACGTAGCTATCAGAAACTCATCGAGTTGGACATTAGTGACGACTATACCATGGGCTTCGCCTCACAAGCAGGCTTCCGCGCGGGTATCGCCGACACTTTCCGCTTCTATGACTTGGAAAACGATATGGTCACCAACCTACTTGTGCATCCTTTCGCCTTGATGGATGGCACCATGCGCGACTACCTCAATTTGGATTTGGAGGCATCATACGCCCTGACCACGCAACTCATCGACGAGGTGAAGGCAGTGGGAGGGACCTTTATCTATCTCAC
>LPNH01000189.1 GCA_001543385.1 Candidatus Hemicellulosilyticus sp. P3 | reverse complement strand
TCATCACTACTGTCCCGTTAAAGTGGGGTAATCGTTCTTTGAAATCGCTGAAATAAAGTCTTTTACGAGTAGTTTAAAGAGTCAACGGACTTGATTTTGTAACTTTGCGGCCTAAATGGCCTGCATATGTTTCAAGATAAGTTTGTATTCTCTCAGTTGATAGCATTTCTTGACAGGAATCATTTCAACTATTTCACTCGCAAATATGATGGGAACAAGTATGTCAAGCATCTCACCTGCTGGAACCAGCTTCTGGCTTTGATGTTTGGTCAACTCTGTAACCGTGAGAGCCTGCGAGATGTGATAGTGGCGTTTGAAGCCCATCGGTCCAAGTGTTTCCACCTCGGCTTAGGACGAAAGCCTATCGCCAAGACGACACTGGCTACTGCCAATCAGAACCGCGACTATCGCATATTTGAGGAGTTTGCCTTCTACATGATGACGCAAGCCAGGGAGAAGCGGGCGACGGACATATTCAAGCTCGGAGGCAATGTATATGCATTCGACTCTACGACAATACCACTCTGTCTGTCGGTGTTCTGGTGGGCGAAGTTTCGCAAACAGAAAGGTGGTGTCAAGGCTCACGTCCTCTATGACCTTGAGGCACAGGTGCCAGCCTTTTACCACATCACCACAGCTTCCGTCAACGATTCTAAGGCTATGCAGGAAATTCCCTATGAGACAGATGCTTACTATATATTTGACCGAGGCTACAACAACTTCAAGGAGCTTTACCGAATACAGCGGATGGAATCCTTCTTCGTAGTCAGAGCCAAGTCTAATTTACAGTACAAGTGTGTCAAGTGGAAGCGTCGTTTTCCTAAGAACATACTCACGGATGCTGAGATTGAACTGACGGTCTATAAGAGCCGCAAAGACTATCCTGAGAACCTGCGTCTCGTCAGATACTATGACGAAGAGCAAGGACGTGAGTTCATGTTCCTGACCAATGCGATGGACCTAACAGCCCAGCAGATAGCCGACCTCTACAAGAATCGTTGGCAAATAGAACTGTTCTTCAAGTGGCTCAAGCAGCACCTCAAGATTAAGAAGTTTTGGGGCACTACAGAGAACGCAGTCAGAATACAGATCAGTGCTGCCATCACTGTCTACTGCCTCGTGGCGATTGTCCAGTATGACATGCAGCTGAAGCGCTCGACATATGAGGTCTTACAAATCCTCAGCATGTCACTCACGGACAAGACACCGCTCAGAGAACTGTTCGATAAGACTTATTCCAATGATGTCAAAGAGCAATCTGATCCCCTTATTCCGGGGTTGTTTGATTAATATTTAACTCGTCCCAATTTTAACGGGACACTAATGAA
>LPNH01000188.1 GCA_001543385.1 Candidatus Hemicellulosilyticus sp. P3 | reverse complement strand
GCTTTCAAAGGCATTCCCTGAGAATTTCAAGAGTTCTCTCCCATCCATCGAGGATATTGAAAACGAACTGAAGGAAAAGTAGTTATGATGGGCTTTATTCGTAAGTTGATGACTCTCCAGAAACTTTTCAAAATTCTCAAATCCATAGATCCGAAGAAACTTCAGGGCATCAACGACATTCTGGAACAGGTCTATCCTGGTATCAAGAACGAGATAGAGAGGCTTGTTGAACGTGTGGACATTCATGCCATGAGCAAGACCCTTGACTATATCAAGGCTCATGGTGGTGCTGAGAAGATGGCGGAATATTACAACAACGCAGACAAGAAGGGACAAGATGAAATGCTGGCTGCATTCAATGAGGCTTTCAGGCCTGGTGCACCATTCGAAGATGCCGTTCTTACATTGGATAGCCTTGCAAAAGTGAAGGGCATGGGCATTTATACCCAAATCTTTGGCGACGTGAAAGATAGTATTGTTTTGACAACCATCAAACTGAATTATCGGACTGTTGATGACTGGCGTACTTTCGTTCGTAGGCAGCATGAGGCCAACAAGGATGTACTTCTTGGTATTCTTGACGAGGTACAGAAGAAAGAAGTAAAGGATGAAGGCACGAAAGTAGAAGAAAATAGCCCTGAGCAGGTGGGCAATCAGCCAGACGAAAGCCCCCAATATCCTTTTCCAGAAGAACTTATATCAGAACTTTATGACTATGACAATATCGTTTTCAAGCATATTTCCTCTAAGTCTGAATTGGGATGTATTATCAAGAGAAAAGACCACAAGGAGAAACTGGCAGAGTGTTCTGGCAAGAAGGTGTTGGCTTATCACATCTTGTGGCGATTGCGTAATTTGTTGTCTGATGAACAACGAGAGGATTGGATAAATGACATTGCAGCCGAATGCGGCTACAAAGTCGATACCATCAGCAAGAAATATAAAGACGAGACAAATATGAAACCAGAAAATGTAAAGCTGTTGCATGAGTTAAGTTCACTATTTGACAGCTACGATACCAAGATGTAGTTTTTGACCTCCATCTAAACGAAATCGGCGTATATTCACATCGAATATGCGCCGATTTTGTTTCATGTAATGCCATGCAAACACGTTTCCACGCATTTCCACGCAAACAGCGAGGAGTTTTTCAAGGAATTATAAGGGTGTGACCATAAATAATCAACTGATTATCAACCAATTTTAAACAAATAGAGAAAATACTTATTTTTTTGCGTGCCACTTGCAAGCACTTTTCCACGCATGACCTTTGCAGCGAAATTTTAAATCGCACAAAGTATGACAGGTAATTTCATTATGATTTCGGAGGAA
>LPNH01000187.1 GCA_001543385.1 Candidatus Hemicellulosilyticus sp. P3 | reverse complement strand
ACGGTGTCGGGGGCAAGGGTCTCAAACTCAATGTTTTGGATCTTTCGCTTGCGTTTGTCGCGGCTTACGTATTTTGAGGTGTTGCGAGCGATGGCGTACATGTTATACATCCACCAGTAGGCAGGCATGACCTCCAACTCATTGGCCGTCGTATTGTTATTGACAAGGCAGAACGGCAGCATGATGTTGAGCTCGTTGGGGTAGTCGGCTTTCGACAACAGGGTGAAAGAGGCGAACCTCGACGAATGCTTGATGCTGGAGCAAAGGCCTGGCCAGAAACCACGAGAGGCTACGATCTCGCCATCGGTGGCGCGGCTGTTGTGGTTGGAGCCTATGGTGGCACCGGCGGCCATGTTGCTCTGTCCCATCACACCGGCGGAGATAAGGAAGGAGTTGTTGTGGTGCTGTTCGTGCGAGGGGAAGATAAGGTTGTTCAACACCTCGCAGCACGAGATGGTGGAGTTGTCACCCAACACGGAATTGATCAGGCGGGCGCCATATTTCAAGTTGCAGTTGTCACCGAGCACAAAACGGGTGGCCACCACCGAATAGAAGATACGACAACCATATCCCGTAACACCGTTGACGAGGATGACACCCTCACCGATCTGTGAAGGCTCCTCTTCCGATGAGTTGATGGTGACGTTTTTCAGCTTGCTTGCACCTTTGATGTAACAATGTGGTCCCACCTTGGCATCCTTCAGGATCCAGCAGTTCTTGATGACACATGACTCGCCCACGGTGCCGTAATAGCCACGGTGAAAGTCGACGCTGGCCTGGGTAATCTCTTTCAGTCTTGCTTGCAGCTGGGTGTCGTCGGTATATTTTGCCCAGAGATAGGCATCCGCGGTAATCATGCCGTCGAAAGGCATGATTTTACGGCTCCCGATCTCGTTCATCACCTCGAGCCACACACGTACGCTCTCCGGCTCGCCTTCCTTGATGGTACCGTTGCCGAACTTGGAGTGGTCGGTGGTGGAGATTTCCTGAATATTGAAGAGTATGGCACGGTCGCCGATGATGTAGTTGGCCATGTAATGCACGTCGTGGATGGCCACGTCGTCACCGATATCGCACGAGATGATGCTGCTGTCGGTGATGCCGATGGGCACGCGCAGGTCGTGGTACTGCAACACATTACGCGTCACACGACCGATACGCACCATGCCAAAGAAGTGGTTGTTGCGCACCATGTTGGTGTCGAACTCGTCGGTGACCCAGATGTCGTCCCAGTTGGTGGCGGAGTTGCTGTTCTTCACCAGGCGTTCGATTTCGTCGGAACGTAGGTGACGCCAGCCGCCTTCGGGTTTCTTCACCTGTTGGTTGCGGTAGTAGTATTCGTCGTGACCGTCGTGC
>LPNH01000186.1 GCA_001543385.1 Candidatus Hemicellulosilyticus sp. P3 | reverse complement strand
AGTGTCAAGGCACCGCCATAGACAAAAGCGTCCTTGTCCGTCAATCGCGCACCGTCATCCAGCAGTGTCTCGCCCCAATTCACACTCTCGTAGCCCGCCAGTACCGAGGCACCGCCATAGACGAACAGCGTCTTACTGCCATCCGTGAGCAGTTTCTGGTAGTAGCCGCCCTCTGCCGTGAACTGAGCGACGGGAATGGTCGTGTCTGCATAGCCATAGTCACGCTGCAGGTACTCGCCGCCGAACACCCACTTGCTGCCGTTCTTCGTGTATGTGGAGAGGGCCACGCCGCCACTGAAAGCCTTGTCGAAAGCCTTGCCGTCCACAAAACTGCCGTTTACCTCAATGCCCTGCATCTTCGGAAGGCATCGCTGTGCGGAGGCTTGCCCCATTGTCAGGGCAAGCACTCCAATCATCAATAGTTTCTTCATCTCCTATTTCACTTTAAGTTCAGAAATCAGTTTCGCACGTACCAGGTCTGAGTTCTCCACCGTGAAGGTCTGATGTCTTCCGCCGTTCTTCTCCGCCAGTTCCACCACCAGGCACTTGTCGTCGGGCAGCGTGAACTTATCCATCGTCCACACCGTGCGCTCTGTACTGTTGCCGCCGATGTTCAGCACGAAGTTCTGAGTGCGCAGGGGCTGGATGACCTGCTCCTGAATGGCCGTGCGCTTCACCACCTTCTTGTCCACAATCTTCCAAGTGATGTAGTCCACGTCAAACGGCACATTGCTCGTGTTCTTGATCTCCGTGTGGAAGTACAGCAGCCCGTTGTGCGTATAGATGCCCTTCAGCAGAAAGCGGATGCCGAAGCCCTTGCTGCCGATATGCTTCACGATGCGCTCATTCTGTTTCCAGATGCTCTTCATAACGAGGCGCACCAGCACGGGACTCTCCGAGCCGAGTTCCTTCAGGTAGATGTCCATCGAATTGTTCGGCCTGTTCACCGCCGAGCCGTCATGGATAAAGTCCTTCATCTCGATGTTCAGCATGTCCGGCTCCTTGGCGTACTTCACATTGAAGGTGTAGAAACTGCCGTCCTCCGTGATGACGCTCATGTTCGTCTCGCCCTTGAACCATCGCTTCGTGGCCTTCACACGGATGACGTTCTCCGCACCGTCAGCCTTACCCGCCATGATGTTGGCAGAGCCTAAGTCCACGTACTGCACGGTAGCAGGAAATATGATGTGTACCGTCTTGTCAAACGTGACCTGCAGCCCGTGAGGCGGAATCATGCGGTCATAACTGATAGACTTGGTTAGACCTTGATACAGGTCACCGGTCTTTGTTTCCTGCGCCTCTTGTGCGCTTGTCATGGCTGTACCCACCATAAGGGCGCAGGCCATCATCAATACTTTCT
>LPNH01000185.1 GCA_001543385.1 Candidatus Hemicellulosilyticus sp. P3 | reverse complement strand
GAATAAGATTATCGGCTATCAGGGCCTCAAGGAATTGATAGACGGTCCTATCGGATAAACAAAAAAGCGGCAAACGCCGCTTTTATCATTTCATCTTGAACACCCAAGCCGCTGCGCTGCGGATGTCACTGTGTTTTAGCCCACCTGTATCGATGTAGAGTTGGCCGTCTTTGTATTTCCACGGCAGTGCCTTCGGGCATCCCAACAGGGTGACTTTCATGTCATTGGCTGGCTTGTCGGTGTTCAGCACCAATTGGTCTTCAGGATAATCCAAAGCGATGGCGTAGAGCGCGTTTTTGCCTTGCGTGTAGCAGATGTTGGGCTGCTCACAGGTATAGGTGGCTTTCAATCCCATGGCAGGCAGCATGCTTCCTACTTGGAATCCACTCATGACCTGTTTCTCCATTTTCTTTGACGACCAATATAAGGCGATAGTGGCTTCAAGCTCGTCTTCTTCGTAGAAGACTTCGATGCTGTGTTGGCCTTGTGCCAGTTTCATCTTGCCCGTCTTCGCTTTGTTGGTGTTTTCGATGACGGTTTTCCCGTCAATGACCAATTGTGCCTTGTCGTCGGTCTGGATTTCAAAGGTATAGGTGTCGGCGGGGCAGGAGAACACGCCTTGCCAATGTGCCTGGAAATGGTCGCAGCTGATGGCAGGATCAGGCGAATTGCGCTTCCAGTCGAAGTTGATTTCGTTGTCGTTACGCACCACCTTGACGGGCTTCATCTCGTAGAATTTCTTGTAAGGCCTTGTGCCATAGATGGCTTCACCATTAATATCAAGCCACTTGCCGAGATCCAACAATCTTTCTTGCTGCAACAACGGAATCTTGCCGTCGGCGGAAGGACCCACATTGAGGGTCATGCCACCACCAGCCGCCACGAGGACGCAGAAATGACGGATGAGCTCGTCGGAGGTCATGTAGTTTTCCAAAGGCTCGTTGCGGTTGAGGCCAAACGAACGGCCCAGGCCACGGCATTCCGCCCAAGGCCTGTCGGTCATTGTGATGCCCGCGCTGTATTCAGGCGTGCGGAAACCGTGTTGTTGTCCGTCGCCCCAGCGGTCGTTGACGATGGCGTCTTTGCCTACGGTGTTGTAGTACCACGAAATCAATTCTGTGGCATGCCATTGCTTCGCGCTGTTGCGCCATTCACCGTCGGTGAAGATGACGGTGGGCTTGTATTTAGTGACAAGTTCCTTGAACTGCGGAATCATGTGGGTGTCGACATAGGTGCCGATGTTTTCGTCGGGGTCGACATACCAGCGGTGGATGTCGCTTTTCCACTCGGGCAGGGAGTAGTAGAAACCCATCTTGAGGCCTTTTTTGCGCACGGCGTCGGTCAGCTCGCCGCAGATGTCGCG
>LPNH01000184.1 GCA_001543385.1 Candidatus Hemicellulosilyticus sp. P3 | reverse complement strand
AAATCGGTATATTTGCGATTTCAACTTTCAATACAGACTATATACTCACGAAGAAGGAGAATTTCGATAAGGCTATTGATGTATTGAAGGCGGAAGGTTATTTAGTAAAATAAGCATGTTTTAATGAAAGAAGAATGTCTGATTTGCAAGGCGCCATTGGAATATCTGGAAACGGATGAACTCATGGAGTGTGCGATTTGTCACAAGAAGGAGAACAGCAAGACCCGTTGTGTCAACGGCCACTATGTCTGTAACGACTGTCATACCAGAGGGATGGACACCATCATTGGACTCTGTCTGGCAGAGACATCAAAGAACCCCATTGAGATCATCAATAAGATGATGGATTTGCCTTTCTGCCACATGCACGGCCCTGAGCATCATGTGATGGTGGGTGCAGCGCTGCTGACGGCCTATCAGAATGCCGGAGGAGATATTGACTTGCCTGCTGCGCTGACGGAAATGATGAACCGCGGCAAGAGTGTGCCAGGCGGTGCTTGTGGCTTTTGGGGAGCATGTGATGCCGGCATCAGTTCGGGCATGTTCATTTCCATCATTTCCAAATCCACCCCTTTAGCCAATGAACCGTTTGCTTTGTCACACAAGATGACAGCAAAGTCGCTTGGCGAGATAGGCAACATCGGTGGCCCTCGCTGCTGCAAGCGTGACTCCTATCTGTCAATCCTCTCTGCCATCGATTTCGTCAAAGAGCATTTCGGTGTGGAGATGGAGAGACCTCCCATCGTCTGTCAATACTCCGCCAAGAATAATCAGTGCATCGGGCGAAGATGTCCGTTCTCAAAAGCGAATCAGTAAGTATGGAAATAGTATATAAGGACATACATGAATTCAAGAAAGAAGACTTAGAGTCTTTGTTTCTCTCAGTCGAATGGTCTTCCGGCCACTATCCTGACAAATTGGTAGTGGCCATGCAGAACTTCGAGACGGTCTATACAGCATGGGACGGCGACCAGCTCGTTGGATTGATCTGTGCGATGGACGATGGCATCATGACAGCTTACGTCCATTATCTGCTCGTCCGTCCTGAATACCAGCATCTTGGCATTGGACGAAAGCTTGTTGAGATGATAAAGGAGTACTATCAGGAATACCTGCGTATCGTCATCGTCGCCTATAACGAGGAGCTGGACTTCTATGAGTCTTGTGGATTCAAGAAAGCCGACGATGCAAGTCCGATGTTTATCACCAGTCTTTGGACTTAATTAACTATTCATAAAACCAATATGGAATATATTAGAGTAACGAAAGAGAATCTGGAGCAGGAGCATATCTGCTGCGCGATTTCCAACAACAAGGATGTTCAGGTGTCATCAAAGAAAGCATGGCTGGCGGAACGTTTCGAT
>LPNH01000183.1 GCA_001543385.1 Candidatus Hemicellulosilyticus sp. P3 | reverse complement strand
ATAGCTCATTTTGCAGGATGGAACACCTCTACAATGCCGATTCTAACAGGTGTTTTGGAAGATTGAAACGTTTGAGAGCACAAATCGACGGTTGAAAATGCTCTATAGCTCATTTTGCAGGATATGACATAGCGCGAGCCTTGATAGACACTAACTTTGCAGGCAATTCAAAAAGCCAAAAGCATAGTTAGTATGAACAAGAAGAAATGCGAGGTATGTGGTTCATCACATACAGTAAAGAATGGTGTACGCAAGGGCGTACAGTTGTACAAATGTCAGGATTGCGGTCACCAGTTCCGTGCAGGTATAGTGGTGGGTGAGGCAGACCTTTGGGATGCCTATCAGCAGAAGAAGCAGACAATAGCGGAGCTTTCCGAACGCTTCGGCGTGAGTGTTGCCACCATCAAGCGCAGGCTGCATGACATCAAGCGTGAATGGGTGCAACCACCTCTGTCCGGTGAGGGTTTCGTGCATCTGGACGTGACCTACTGGGGACGCAGTTTCGGTGTGCTGCTGGCATTGGACAACCAGACAGGAAAGCCTCTGTATATGGCCTTTGTGAAGAGTAAGACAGTGAAGGACTACGAGGATGCCGTCAGCAGTATAAAGGAGCGTGGATTCATCATCCGTGGACTGATTATAGACGGCAAGCAGAGCCTGTTCAAGACGTTCTCAGAGTACCACATACAGATGTGCCAGTTCCACATGAAGCAGATCATCAGACGATACCTGACGCTGCATCCTAAGATGCATGCCAGCAGGGAGTTGAAGGAATTGGCAGACAGACTGCACAAGGCTGACGAGGCAGACTTCAAGAGAGATTACCAGGACTGGAATGAGAAGTGGAAGGACACGATAGGCCACAAGAGCCTCCACAAGGACGGGAAAATGCACTACACGCATCAACGGCTGAGGGCGGCGATGAACAGTTTGAACTTCTACCTGCCATACCTCTTCACCTACCAGCGGGAGGAGTGCAAGGGAATGCCTAACACGAACAACAAGATCGAGGGTACGTTCACCGACCTGAAGAAGAACCTGAACAACCACAGCGGACTGACGCAGGATAACCGCAAGCGGTTCATTTCTGGGTTTTTCTTGGCATTGGCAGAATCTCTAAGTATGGAAAAGCAGGAGCCGCGTTGATAGAGACTCCTGCCCATACTTGTCGATTTGCGCAATCCTATTCCTCATGGAGTTGCTCCCCAGCAGAGCTCCACTATGCTTCAGACTGCGGGACAAAGGTACAAATTCTATTGAATCTTGCAATGATAAATCTGAGAAAAATCATCCTGCAATTTGAGCTATTGAGTACCTACTACTCAAAATCATCCTGCAAAATGAGCTATACGCCAGTATTTCACTG
>LPNH01000182.1:1150-2519 GCA_001543385.1 Candidatus Hemicellulosilyticus sp. P3 | reverse complement strand
TCAATACCAGGCACGATGGGAGTACTGATATAATCATTGTCAGCCTCATACATGCGCAAGATGGCCTCAGAGTGGTTTAATCCTACAGCATGTATCTTTACCAGTACCCATCCCTCCCGAACTTTGGGCATTGGAATCTCGCTAACTTGCAAGTCTTCGGCCTTACAGCAGCCGTTAATCACAATAGCTTTCATGTGTCCATCAATTGACAAAACATAGTCCCCCCTTTTACATATCGTAGCCTGGCTCCTTAGCCAGCGTACCAAGGTTGGGGCGGATTTCCTTGTCATACACCTCTTCCTTCCATTGTTCGGCAGGAATTTCTGTATAGCTGATAGAAACATAGTTTTCGGAAGCTTTTAAGTGTTTCTCAGTAAGTTGGGTGAGTTCTGTAATGAAAGACTTCATTTCGTTCTCGGTAAGATGCTTTGGATAGCACTTAATATTGATGTGTGGCATAATACGTATTATTTTTGTTTAACATGCTGTTTATTTCTCAAAGCTTTCAATTTTCAGTCCGTCAGCAGTCAAGGCTCCCAGTACAGGGACGGCACTGGTAAAGTGCGGTGCCTTGGAGTGCTTGTCAAGGACTTCTGCATTTTCCCAACTCTCACAGAACATAAAGACGCGGGGATTGGTAGTACTTTGGAACAGGTCGTAACCGTGATTGCCCTCATCCTGACGGGACTTGGCGACGAGTTCTTTGGTGATTGCCAGCACATCTTCCGTGCTTGCGCCCTCTTTGAGGGTAAAGAATGCATTAAGTCGAATCATCGTGATTTACAGTTTAAAGATTTACAATTTTCTTTTTATTATTCACCCTTCATTTTTTACTTCCTTCCAACACTGTGGGTCAGGAGCATAGAAGTTTTTGGTATAGCCATAAGAAACAGCTGGGCAACCTCGGCAGAAACGAAGAAGCTCACACTTGCGGCATTTCTCGAAACGCTCGTGCTGACGAAACTTCTCCATCTTTTCGCCGTGATAAACTTCAAACATCTCTTCATTTACAGTACCGACGTAACTATCGAAGCGACGGCATGCCATCAGCTTTCCCTCAGCAGAAATAGTGAAATGACAGTTGCCGCAATTGCATCCATCATAGATGGTATCGTCATCAAGACCTTCAGGTATCTTAAACAGTCCCTTCTCGTAGAGGAAGAGTGTCCAGAGGTGGTCCTTCAGGTTGAACGTGGTTTCAGAGTCCTTATACTGCTCATACTTTGCCCAGCACTTTTCGAGGAAGTCACGATACCGATCCGGCTCCACGTGCCATGTTTCCATGTGAGCCTTATCTTCAGATGTAGGACAATAGCGACCAAATGCGAAGATGTCGGCCTTGTGCTCCACGATGACATCAATGAGTTCT
>LPNH01000182.1:0-1098 GCA_001543385.1 Candidatus Hemicellulosilyticus sp. P3 | reverse complement strand
TGGCTTGCGGAAACGGTCATGTGTCTCTCGCAATCCATCGAGCGACAACTGGTACTTACGGCAGCCAAGTGCCTTCATCCTCGTACAGACCTCATCAGTCAGGTGGAAGGGGTTGCCCATGATGGTGAAGGGGATGCCGTGAGAGTGGACGAGTTCGAGGAAATCCCAGAAGCGGCTGTGCAGGATAGGGTCACCGCCCGTGATATATAAATAAGGTAGGCGGCTCATCTTTTCTGCCATACGCTCCACATTTGCAAGCACCGCCACAAGTCTCTCCCAAGGCATCTCCACCAGTTTCGGATGACCCTCGGAAAAGATGTAGCAGTGCTTACAACGCTGGTCGCACTCGTCGGTGATATGCCACTGAAAGGCGAAATATTCCATTTCTATGTTATTTGTTTAATATGATTCATGCTCGTTTGGGAAGTCGCTTGATTTGACATCGGTTACATAACGACCAACAGCATCAGTAATGATCGTGTTCAAGTTTGCATAGCGACGCAGAAAACGAGGAGAAAAACCTTGCGTCAACCCCAGCATGTCAGCATAGACCAAAACTTGACCATCACAACCACCTCCAGCTCCAATGCCGATGGTGGGGCATTTAACTGCCTTAGTCACCTCTGCAGCCAATTTGGCTGGCACTTTCTCCAGCGTGATGCCGCAGCAGCCAACCTCGTCCAGTGCGATGGCATCGCTCATTAACTTGGCGGCCTCGGCTTCATCCTTGGCTCGCACGGCATAGGTGCCGAACTTATTGATGCTCTGAGGTGTCAGACCAAGGTGGGCTATCACCGGAATGCCAGCATCAAGAATACCCTTAACGGCATCCAGAATCTCTACGCCACCCTCTAATTTCAATGCATCGCAGCCACTCTCTTTCATAATTCGGATGGCATTTGCAACTCCATCGTGTTTGCCTGTCTGATAACTGCCAAACGGCATGTCGCAGACCACCAAGGCACGTTTTACACCATTGACCACCGCTCGTGCATGGTAAATCATCTGATCTACAGTCATGGGTAGTGTAGTCGCATTGCCCAACATCACATTTGAAACCGAGTCACCAATGAGAATCGCATCAACACCAGCACGGTC
>LPNH01000181.1 GCA_001543385.1 Candidatus Hemicellulosilyticus sp. P3 | reverse complement strand
GATTAAGTTTGAATTTCATTAGTGTCCCGTTAAAATTGGGACGAGTTAAATATTAATCAAATAGCCCTAGAATGAGGGGACCAAATTGCTCTTTGACATCGTTGAAATTAGTCTTATTGAATAGATCTTGTAGTGGTGTCTTGTCCGTCAGCGAGATGCTGAGGATTTGCAGGACCTCATAGGTCGATCGTTCCAGCCGCATATCATGCTGTACAATCGCCACGAGACAATAGGCAATGATAGCTGCACAAATCTGTATACGGACTGCATTTTCAGTTGTTCCCCAAAACTTCTTGATCTTGAGGTGCTGCTTCAGCCATTTGTGGAATAATTCTATTTGCCACCTGTTCTTATACAGGTTAGCCACTTCGAGAGCCGTCAGGTGTGTTGCATTCGTCAAGAAAGCAAAGTCACGATTCTGCTCTGCATCATGGTAGCGGACAAGCCTGAGCCTTTCAGGGTACTTCTTGAAAGAGGCATACTCTGTCAGTTGTATCTCTGCATCAGTAAGTACATCTGAGGGAAGTCTCCGTTTCCATTTCATGCACTTGTATTGCAGGTTTCGCTTGGCTCTCACTACGAAGAAGGATTCCATCCGATGGATTCTGTAGAGTTCCTTGAAGGCATTGTAACCACGGTCAAACACGTAGTATGAGCCTTGTTCATAGGGAATCTTGTCCATTACCTTGGAGTCAAACACGGATGCTGTCGTGATGTGAAAGAATGCAGGGACGGATGTTTCCAAATCGTATAGGAAGTGTATCTTTACTCCTCCTTTGCGCTTTCGGCGCTCGGCTTTGCCGCTTTGCTCTGCAAAGAACTTAGCCCACCAAAAGACAGAGAGGCACAGCGGTATCGTTGTTGAATCGAAGGCATAGACCTTTCCTTTCAGTTTGAAGATATCCACTACCCGTTTCTTGCGAGCCAGGTCCATCATGTAGAAGGCAAAGTCTTCAAAAATTCGGTAATCCCTGTCCTGATTTGCCTTGGCAAATGTAGTCCTGGCGATAGGCTTGCGTCCAAGACCAAGATGATAGCACTTTGACTGATGAGCCTCCAATGCCACAATCAAGTCGCGAAGACTCTCACGATTGCTGAGTTGTCCAAACATAAGAGCCAACAATTGGTTCCAGCAAGTGAAATGCTTGACATAATGGTCGCCGTGGTACTTCCTGACATAGTCATTGAACTGACTTCTATTCAAAAACGAGGTGAGTTGAGAGAATACGTATTTTGAAATGTTCATACCATCTAATCTGTTTAGACGGCAAAAGTACAAAATCAAATCCGTTTCACTTCAAAAACACTCGTAAAAGACTGTATTTCAATTATTTCAAAGAACGATTAGTCCACTTTAACGGGACAGTAGTGA
>LPNH01000019.1 GCA_001543385.1 Candidatus Hemicellulosilyticus sp. P3 | reverse complement strand
GACAGTCCGCCAGACATATTGCGCATCGCCGTCGTGCTCCACCGCCCTGAACACCGTCGTCTCGCCGGCCAGCACCGTCTGATCCTCAAGCGCCGTGGCCAGAACAACCACACCGCGATCTTTCACAGCCACATAGCGCTCGCCGCCAATAAGCACACCGTCGTCGTCCTCCTGGAACAAATCGAACTCAAACTCATTGCAGGCCGTCGGATGTGCATAAAACCGCACATGGGTCTCTATGGTGAAATGCTCGTCGGCATGGACGGGAATAAACTCCAAAGCAAAATCATTTTCGACAATATAGAATGTATTCTCATCGATAAACTTGCCGCCCACACACTCCACTCCGGCCTCATGACAGCGCTCCATCAGCGCGTCGTCCAGACGCAGATACACATCGGCATGCTCCAACAGGTTCTCTCCCGCTGCATTGGGCTCTGCATGGAAACGCAGGTGGAATTTGCGCTCCTCCATGTACGGGTTGTCCATTGCAACGACTGCAAACGGATAATCCGATCTCAACAACGAAATGTTGCGCCAAGCGACATTGTTGCTGTTACGGACAAAATTGTTCAAATTATAGGAAAACTGATTCTCCCCCACAATGGTCTCTCCGTCGTGAACCCGCGCCAACAGGCAGAAGTGCCACAGGTCCGAAGCAAACTGGGTGCAATGCGCATATTCCTCGGCACGGGGTACAAGCCAGTTAACTCTGACCACGACATCCGAATGGGCGGCGACGGGCGGAATCAGCACACCTTGCAACGGGGTGATGACACCCCCTTTGGGATGCTGTCCGTCGTCGCAGTTGAACACCGACGACCCAAACCAGCTGCTGCGCCAGTACAGACCCGTGCCGGCCTTGGCCCAGTTAAGAATCAGACGCTCGTTCCCGAACGAGGCAACATCGCTGATATTACTCACTCTCACACAGACATTGTACGTATGACCGCCCCGCGGATTGATCACCACATTCCCCTGCAGGTCCTCAAGCCAGATATCAGGACTTGCCCAAAGACATGAGGCACCATGCGGCGTGCTGCCGTCGTCGTAGATATAATCACGGACCATCAGGTCGCTATATTGATAATTAGCAGCGTAGTCCAGCGCCTTAAAGGCATCCAGCATCCCGTGTCCGACCTGTGTGTTCCACGTGCCGCTTGGATGCGACGGATCGAGGCCATAGGGATAATCCCTCGGACGGATTTTTTGAGCTGTGGCGTTGATAATGTCGTGCACCTGCTGTGCGTTCAAGTCCGGGCGGATGGAGAAGATCAGCCCCGCCACACCTGTGACATGGGGAGCCGCCATCGAAGTGCCGCTGGCGTAGGCATAGCTCGCGTCATCCCAATGCGCAGCGGAATAAATCTCATCTCCCGGGGCAACGAGGTCCAGCTGGGGTCCATGGCTGGAGAAATAGGCACGGTAATCGTCACGGTTCGTGGCTCCGACCACCAATATCTCCTCGCGGTAATCGGCCGGGTAGTCGATCTGGTGGCCCGGCGCGTAACCGTAATTACCCGAGGCAAAAACGAGCAGCACATTGTTGTCAATAGCATAATCAATAGCGCTCTCCAACATCTGGCTGTGCAACGGTTGCGCCCACTGGGCGTGGTTCTGGTCGCCCCACGAGTTGTTCACCACTCGGGCGCCGGATTCCGCCGCCATCATAATCGCCCGGGCAAAATCGTATGAAATGTTATTATTGGAGAGATACGTATTGACACGGATGTTGATGGCACCGACATCCGGCGCCACACCGGCTATCTCGTAGTCGTTGTGTCCCGAAAAGACAATGCCGCCCACATGCGTGCCATGGAACTCGCCGACAACATACGGGTTGTCGTTCGAAATGTCATAAGAGAATACGAAGCCGTGCTGCGAAAACTCCTGATGGCTCTCCATGATGCCGGCATCGACAATGGCCACATTGACCGACGGGTCACCCGTGGTGATATCCCATGCCAGGCAGGCGTTGATTTTATCCAGATTCCACTGCTCTGGATCAAACAGTGCGTCGGAGACACAGGGTGCGTTGTTACGGAAACGGTGCACAAAGCCCGGGTCGATGTCCATGAACAGACCCGTCTCCCATATTGCGTTAGCCAACTCGATGCTGGTCTGGTCGCGATTCTCGTTGCGCACCGTATACCAGCCCATGATTGGCTCGCGCTCCCACAGAACCACAGCGCCCAAACCGCCGGCCACCTCGTCCAGCAGGGCCGGCTCGTCCCCGTCATTCAGCCGGACATAAAGCAGATTCGAAACCATCACATTCTCGCGTTCCTCGCCACCAATCACATACTCCACCGTATTCACCTCAGGAATGCCCAGCAGGAAATCGATGTTGCTTTGTAAATCGCCATTCGGGGCAATCACATGATATGCCCATCCGGGCTCTCCCATCCGATCCGACTGATAGAGCGTGTCCAAAATCGGCAAACCCTCCAGTTCGGGCGGAACGTCAGGGATCCCCGGATTCAGGTAAACGACAAATTGGTTCACATTGACCGGCAGTTCCACTTTGGTGTTCCGATAATAATAAAAATCATCCACTTGTCTGCCTTGTGCGAATGCATTGCAGCAAAACGCAATGCACAGCAAAAGTGTCATAATAATCTTTCTCATCTCTACATAAATCTAAGGGTGAAACATAAAAACATGTCTGATTTGCAGGTTGCCCCTGTTCCTTTTCCGTTCTCCCGAAGAAGAATCCTCGAAGAAAGGCGAACTCTTCGAGTGTTAATAATTACAAATAGACACCTGCAATTATACGAAATATTTTTAAATAGACAAAATTTTCATAAAATAAAATGTGAAAAATAAAATCCACAGTCTGCGGAGGTCTTACGGCACCCTAAAATTGCGCCAACGTCACTCCTGTTATTTTTAAAACTTTGTACATTTGCAAAACTGACGGCATGAAATATGAAAATACAGAACACCATTGGAAACACGTTGCTATGGCAACAGGAAAAAACCTTGTTTCTGACCTCGAAGATGGCACCCATCGGGTGTTACGGGACGGTGTTTGCATGGGTGGATGCATTGAAACAGCAAGATACAGTGGTCTGCTTCAACACCTCGGAGTTGGAGGCAGAGGTTGTGAAAGCAATCCTTGTGAACCGCGTGCCTGCCATTCTCGTGGTAATGAACCGATTCCGCGATATATACAATGTGCAGATTGAACAGGCGCTGCAAGAGAACCGGCTGCTCATCCTGGAACTGCTGCGTGAAAAAACCGATGGAACGGGCGACACACCGCAGTTACGCAACCGGTTCGTCATACAGCACGTCGAACATATCGTCTGCGGCTATATCAACCCGAGGGGCAGCATCAGCCCGTTGTTAGCCGGATTAAACAATATCACACATCTTGTCAGCAACAACACGACGCTCCTTGCAGCCGAATCCAAGGTAAAAACGTTCCGCTGGACAGTTGCCGAGGACAAACGGTTGCTGCGAATGTTTTACGAAGACATGGGGATACATGCCATCCACAAAGCGCTGGACCGCCCTTACTCAACCGTCCGCTCTCGCATCAAAGCCTTGACCATGAACGACGAGGTGCTGAAAGGACGCGAATTTGAAGACTATGTGCTGGAACTTTTCGATGTGCCTCACAGGAGCCACTTGACGCTGAAAGAATGGCGCGGCGACAAATCGCTTCCCGACGTCTACCCCGAAGCCAACAGCGCACCCGACTTTGTGTTTGAACACTACGGACAGCGGTTTGCGGTGGAGTGCAAATGGCGCAACCATATACCTCGCAACATTGAGACCGACCTTATTCCGGCCAGCCGCAAACAATTCATCCAACGATACTCCGCCTCGCGACGCCTACCCGTATTACTTGTCTTTGGTGTCGGCGGTCTGCCCTGCGACCCGGATGCGGTATATCTGATACATCTGCCCTGCGAAATCACACGCGCCACACTGCGCCGAAGCATCATACAAGACAGCGCAGACCTGTTCGACGCCGTAGAAACGCTGTTACACTCCGACAAATAGGATCAATTTCAACAACACTTCGTCACACAACAACCCCAATCATCCATGGATACATCCAAACAGACCGGGAAACTGGGCGAACAATTAGCACAGGACTATCTGACCGCACAGGGGTATGCCATTCTGGAGTCCAACTGGCGGTCGGGGCATCTGGAGGCGGACATCATCGCCTACAAAGAAGGGCTCATCGTGCTGGTGGAGGTGAAGACCCGCTCATCGCAGAGCCACGGCGAGCCGGAGGATTTTGTCACTCCCGGCAAACAGCAGGCATACATCAAACTGGCCAACGCCTACGTGCAGACACACTGGCGGGACGAAGAAGTGCGGTTTGACATCATATCCGTCACCTTCAACGGCGACAGCTATAGCCTGAAACACTTGGAAAACGCCTTCACCGCGGCCGGGATATACCGATGACAGCCGACCCGCGGCAAAAGGCTATGCGTAAAGCTTCTCAAAAAGGGCCCGAATCGGCTCGCTCTCGCGGAGGATGTTGAGCGTCAACTCAGCGTGGCCACGGGCAAAGCCGTTGCCCACAATGAGGTTGATGTCCTTCCCCACCCCCTCGGCGCCCAAAGCGGCACGGGTGAACGAAGTGGCCATCGAGAAGAAATAGACGCATCCGCGCCCCTTAGTGACAAGAATGGACGTCATCTCGGTGTTGGGCACATTGACATTGTTGATTGTCACGTCGGTGCCGCGCCCGCCGGTGATGGCCATCACCTTGTTGTAAACGTCCATGACATTGGTGGCATCGGCGACAATGATATCCGTGGCAAGCCCCATCTCCCTGATGCGCTGCGCATTCTTCTCGCTATACTCCACCACGATAACCTTGCCGTAAGGGCCCACATTCTGCATGGCCTGATAACAGCAGAGAATGCCGCTCTTGCCGCCACCGCCTATCAGACAGACAATGTCGCCCTCGGTGACCAGGCGGTCCACCTGGGCGGGGGCGCCCGCCACATCAAGCGCCGCCAAGGCCAGCCGCTCGGGAATGTCGTCGGGCAGCACGGCGAAAAGCCCGCTCTCGAAAAGAATGGCCTGGGCGTCGACATCAACTTGGTCGTGCAACGGGTCGAGACGCTTGATTTCCTTTATCCGAAGCGGCGTCAACGATAGCGACACCAAAGTGGCGATTTTGTCTCCCACCTTCACCTTGGTGGTGTTACGGAACTTGGGACCAATCTCACGCACCGTGCCGATGAGCATACCACCGCTGCCGGTGACCGGATTCTGCATCTTGCCGCGTTCGTCGACAATACTGAGAATCATTTTTTTCATCTGCTCTGCATCGTCGCTGCAGGCATGGCGAATCTGTGTATAGCTGGCCGAATCGATGTTGAGTGTGCTGACGTCAATCAACAGCTCGTTGTCATAAATCTCCATCGTGTTGTCCAGCTTCTGCGCCGGCTGCGGCAGCGTGCCGAGCGGCTCCACCACACGATGGGTGCCATAGCGGTTTCCGTTGGGTCGCATAGAATGTTAAGATAAGGGGTCAGTGATTTTGAATTGACAAAGAGGTTGTCCATTATTTCCGTATCGGGCCAGCTCCCGTCATTGCCTTCGGAAACACTCCGTCAGGAAGCCCAGCCCGTAGCCGGCCTGCTGCGTAAAGGCCGTGACAACAGACAGCGCCGCCACCTTCAAATTTCGGTTGAGCCGCAGGGAATCCAGAAACAGCAACAGCGCCAACAGCGCCAACGGCAGCAGCGACCAGCCCCGGGTGAACGGGGCGGCCAGCACGAGCAGCACCGCCCCGACAGCAAAAGCCGCCGGAAACAGATGCATCAGCTTCAATGTCGACGGATGCTTGCGATAGAGGCAGATACGGGCCTGGCCGAAATGGTACACCTGGCGGAAAAAACTCCCGAGCGTGTTTCGGCGTTTGTGCCACACCCATGCCTCGCTGATCAGCACCACCCGGTAACCCGCCTCTTTAAGACGGATGCTGAAGTCCACATCCTCGCCGTAGCGCATCGCAGAGAAGCCTCCCGCCTTCCGCCACACCGCAGTGCGCACCCCCATATTGAAACTGCGCGGATGAAACTTGTCCACTTTCTTCATGCCCCCACGGATGCCGCCCGTGGTAAGGAACGAGGTCATGGAGTAATTGATGGCCTTCTGCAAGGCGGTGAACGACTCATGAGCACGGTCGGGCCCGCCGAAAGCGTCAATAGGCTCCTGAGAAAGACTGCGGTGGACTACGCTGAGATAATCCGGCGGCAGGATGCAGTCCGAATCCAGCACAATGACATAGTCGCCCTCGGCGTGCTGGACACCGTAATTGCGGCTAGGTCCCGGCCCGGAATTCTCCTTATAGAAATACTGAAGCTTGAAACAGTCTGCAAACGGCGCAATGGCCTCCTTACACGGACGCGACGAACCGTCTTCCACCACCACCACTTCAAAGTCACGGAAACGCTGCTCCGCTATGCTCTGCAGCAGCTCCACAATCTCGTCGGGGCGGTTATAGACCGGTATGACCAAAGAAATCATCATGCGGCAAACAGGTTGGATGCGTCATCAGGATGCAAACGCGATACAGCCGGAATTGGAATCCGCAGGCAGGTCTCCCCGCCTGCGGATTGAACAAAACTTAAGCGTAGAGCTCCTCGAAAATCTTACGCAGCTCGGGGCACTCGCGCAACTCCTGCAGCGTGAACTCGGCGTGGCCCTTGGTGTAGCCGTTGCCCATAATCATGTTCACATCGCTTCCGATACCTTCGGCGCCGAGAGAGGCCTTGGTGAAACTGGTGGCCATGCTGAAAAAGTAAACGATGCCGTCGTCCTTGGTGCAGAGCACGGCCGTCATCTCCTGGTCGGGCACATTGACGCAGTTGATGGTCACATCAGCCATCTTGCCGCCCGTCAGACGCTCGACAAGCTCGTAAACCTGCACAGGGGTCATGCCGGCAGCACTCTCCACGATGTCGCAAAAACCGAGGTCTTTGATGCGCTGGGTGCTCTTGGGGCTGTTGGCAATGCCAATCACCTTGCCCGTCACACCGACACGTTTCTTCGCCTCATAGGCGCAGAGCATGCCGCTCTTGCCGCCGGCACCGAGGATGACGACAGTCTGGCCATACTGGCACAACTTGGCTGTCTGGGCGGGAGCGCCAGCCACATCGAGTGCACTGAGAGCCAGCTTCTCGGGCATATCGGTCGGAATCTTGGCATAGATACCGCTCTCGAAGAGGATGGCCTTGCCCTTGATATCAACCTGGTCGACATCGGGACGGATGGCCAAAATCTCGTCGATACGCAGCGGCGTCAGCGAAAGGCTGACCAACGTGGCCACGCGATCGCCCTCTTTAAGGTCGATTTTACCCTTCAGCGCGTCGCCAATCTTCTCCACCTTGCCCAGCAACATACCGCCCGAACCGGTGCGGCGGTTGCGGTGCTTGCCCTGCAGTTCGACGTTGAGCAGCATCTCCTTCTTCACCTCCTCCATCACTTTTTCTTCCGAAGCGCCGGCACCAGCCTGCTCCTTGGCGTAGTTGTGGATGTCGGTGAAGCTGGCGGAGTCGATATTCAGCGTCTGCACATCGATGAGAATCTCGTTGTCGTAAAGGACATCCATGTTGTTGTCTAACTTGTTGGCGGGCTGGGGCAGCACGCCCTTGGGCTCGATGACACGGTGGGTGCCGTACTTGTTACCTTTAGGTTGCATAATGATAATGATTGAATCTGATTAAACAATTATTGAATTCCGTTTGAACGGGCAAAGATACATTTTTTTTCCGAGTATGGCAACACGAACCACGCCCTAAGCCCTCAAGAAAAGAAAGAGGAACAACGTTTGTTGCTCCTCTTGAGTGACTCCTGCAGGATTCAAACCTGCAACCTTCTGATCCGTAGTCAGATGCTCTATTCAGTTGAGCTAAGGAGCCGTGATTTCTTCTTTCGAAATCGAATGCAAAGGTACAAAGTTTTCCGATACACACCAAATTTTTCACCTCACTTTTTCAGGAATTGACATTTTTTAGGGTAAGATATATTGGGGCACCGAGTGTTGACGGGACAAATTCTCGTCTAATGAGCCACTTGGAATTTGCCCGTTTCAACAAAGTAAAACAATTGTTTCCAATGCTAAAAAAAATAACAGCAATCCCACCCCACCATCCCGCAATAACAGTCCTTTCATCACAGACAAACCACCAATGTCATAAAAAAAACTTAAATCTACGTTTACTAAAGTCAGTTTTCGTCAATTTTTGCAACTAATTATATAAAGTGAATCTGAAAATGGTTTGATGAAATTAATGTATCATGAAAAAATTCATCTGTCAACGCCCCGCACAGGTTCGGTGTGCCGATGTGACGGGGTGTAAAAAGTGAGGGCGCCGAAGCCGGGAGCGTGCGATTGCTTATGAAGTCCTCAACGCACGCATCCCCGCGGCCGGCATCCGAGGCATAGAGCCGTCGCTCTACGTGTTTCTTATACGTTCAGCGACCGGCTTTATTGTGTGGCAGAAAAATGTTGCTCGAAACCACACAGCACCGCAGAAGCAACAATACAAAAAGTGTAAAACGATTATTTCAAATGCAATGAAAAAAACAATCATTTTTCTTTTATGCGTATCATTTTTCAGCATTGCAGCGGCTCAATCAGCAAAAAAAATTTAATTGAATCCAATGTCGGATTATTATCGTTTCAGGACTATCCGGCACTATCGATTGTTTCTGACAATACACCCTCGTATACTACATCAGTCTATGGGTTTACGCTGGGACGGCGTTTTGATGAATCATTGATGCTCGGCATTCAATGGGGTTTCAGCACATTGTCAACCTCTTATGTTGACATGAATGAGTCCGTATTGCATAACACATTTTCTTTGCTGATAAGACATTATGAGCATATCGGTGAGAAGTTTGAACTGTGCGGAGGATTGCTTTTCGGTTTATCGCTCATGAATAATGGTCTGGACTATCAGGACAACCACTACTCTTTTACCAGAACAGGAATGATTGCAGAGTTCTCCATTGGGGCTAATTACAATCTAACACCGAACACATACATAGGTCTTCTTGCTGGAATGAATGTCCCGAGTGTCAATTTTTCAAAAGACATCAAACTGCCATCTTCATTAAAAGCCTCTGAAAAGAAAACATTTAACGGCTACCTCATATCTTTTACCTACGGTATACGACTATAGTTGCTCAACTTGTTCTGGAATTCATAGGAAAATAGACATCCCCCGCCGAGGTGACAGACATCAGCGACAACTGCTTCAACGGCACTGGCAACATCCCGCCTGCCACTGCAGGCGCAGGCCCGCTCAACGAAATAGGCCGCCTCGACAGCATCGTCATCCCATGCGGAAACCTCTACGCTCTACACCTGGTTGTCAGACGAATATTGGGGACAATTCGCCGACACATACCACGAAAGTTGCAGTGGAATCAACAATGCGACGATCGGAGAGCATGGTAACCAAGAAGGTCTTTTTGCAATAAACAGGGCGGAAACACAACAATATGGATGCGGCACCCTTTTTCGGAGCGGATTTCGGCTGTCACAAGTTGCGGCGATAGACCTCGCGATAGAGGGTGTCGCGCATCTCGTCGAAGGCATCGTCGTCGAGCTCGTATTTGGACATGATGAGCATCGGGATGACCAGGCGTTGCGGATCGCGGTAGGACGGCTGAATGTAGTCCTGCGGATTTTGGCAAAGCCCCATGCTGCTGTAGAACTCGACACGGTGCTCCGACTCCTCGTCGTGCGGCAACTCCACCTCGAAAAGCACCTGCTTGTGTTGGTCCGACAGAAAGTTGAGAAAAGCGGCTTTGCCAAAACCTTGGTCGCGCATCTCCTCGTCGATGGCAAAATGCTCAACGTAGACGAAATCTTCGAAGTCCCAATAGGTTAGAATGCCGACAGGGTCATCGCCGCTGAGCAGTAGCAAGAAGTGAAACCGAGAACTGTCACGCTTCGACAATTCGTCAAAAGGTGGTCGTTCTTCGTCGGGGAAAGCGGACTCAAACAGGTCTCGCGCAAAATGGGTATGGCCGGATCCGGCCAGCGGAATCATGGTTATCAAAAGCTGAAAGAATTAAATGTTAGTCAATAATCGGTCTAAAAAAGGAAATTATTAAGTACGGCGCGTAAAAAAACAACATGCTGCAACGCGAAAGCGTCGTCGGCATTGAAATCGGGGAAGCGGGTTTGGGTGTAGTAACACGAATAGCCGATGTCAAGCGATCCGTAGCCCGGCAGCACGTAACTTGCTGCCAACGTGGCGAAGCCACCATATCCTATACCGCCTTGGTTGATGTATTCGTAAGTGCCGATGCCGCTGTAGGGCACGGCTCCATCCCAGATATCCAACAAGCTGTAGTAGCTGCCGGCAATCTCCATCTTCTGTTCCTGCACCTTGGTGTTGTTGAGATTCAGACCTGCCTCGACATCCAGCACCCAGCTGCCACCCAAAGATATTTGTTTGGTGAGGGCCAAATCGATGTATATGCGGTTTTCCAAGCCGTACATGCCGCAACGCACGTAGCGTCCCCGGTCAGTCAAGACACCGGTGCCGTTGGCGCCGCTGAGGTTCCACTCGCCGGCAGCCGTGAGGCGCGAATAGTCCACCCGCAACATCCATCCCCACCCGTCCCGGTAGCCATAACGCAAACCGAAGCCTATTTGATAGGAGGTCTTGTAGTACATCTCGGGCCACTCTTCGACCTGCAAGTTATTGTAGCTGCCTACTGCGTCGGTGATGTAGCCACCGTTTTTCAGTTCCTGCCAGATGGAGGTGCCATAGGCCTCGCTGTACAGCACACGCCCGATGGTGTTGGGGCGGCCGTTGCGGCCATCGTAGAAAGCGGACTGCTTGGCATTGGGCAGCAACATGCCGGCGTCGACAAAGAGCGATAACCCTGACGGCTCACTTTGCGACGATGCCGGAAGGGGGATGAGAAACGTGACGAAAAGCGCAGCCAGAAAGGTCGCACAAGACAGGACAGAGCGTGACGGGGGAGGCTTTTTCATGGTGAGGTTCAGAACTGGCTCTCTTGTTCCCGCATGATGGAGGCCAACAAGTTGCGGGCACGCATCAACTGGACTTTCACGGTGCCCATCGGCAACGACAGTTTTTCGGCTATCTCCTCGTAAGAAAGTTCGTCGAAGTAGCGCATCTCGACAATTTTCCGGTAACGCGGCTTTAGCTGAGCCACCAATTCGCGCAGCAGACGCGCACGCTGTGCCGTCATAACCTCCTCTTCAGGTGTGGGTACATCGGCAGGCAGCGGATATTCGTAACTGTCGTCCTCGCTTCGCGACGAGATGTCGGACAAAGGCACCGTATGCATGTGGCGACGCCGTATGTGGTCTATACAGTTGTTAGACGCAATGGAAAAAAGCCATGTGCTGAAAGCGTGGGTGGGAGAGTAAAGGTGCAACGAGCAGAACGCCTTGCCGAATGTCTCGATGGTCAAGTCGTCGGCCTCGGTGGGGCTGTTGGTCATTTTCAACAACATCATGTAGAGCGGTGTGCGGTATAGCTGCATCAAATCTGCATAGGCACGCTGATCGCCCCGATCGCGTGCCGCGCACACCAGTTGATAGTCGCGACGTGCCTTTTCAGTCGAAAGTCTCTCCATTACTTTTTCACAACTCGTCTTATACGTTTGCCTTTTAACGATAACGGCGTAAGTGCGGAAAAAGTATTTGCAAAAAGAAAATAAATTTCGAAAATCGGCGAGAGCCAATGCAACATCTTCACATCGAAACGCTTGACGGCAAAACTCACGGCAAGAATCTGCCAGCCGCATTTGAGCGCCAGCACCGCCAGTAGGATCTGCCACGGGAAAGTATGTCTGGCCAACAGCACCCCGGCCGCGACATAGAAGAGCAGCACTGCGAACGGATAGGCTTTTAGGCGCAGACGCTGTATCAGCGGATAGAAACGGCGTGTTGCGACACGCTCCCGGCGCAGACGGCACCACCTGACGAAACCGGGTTGGGAATCGGTCAGAGTGAAGGAGTCGGGAGCGATGACCACCTGCGTGTTCTGCCGGGTGGCATTTTGATTGACAAAGATGTCGTCGGCTCCTTCCGCGATAGAGAGGTGGCTGTAGAACGCATTGCGCTGGAAGAAAAACGAACGCCGGTAAGAGAGGTTGCGCGAACAACCTGTATAGGGCCGGCCTGACAGCGCCGCGGACAGAAATCGGAGAAAGTAGTCAAGGTTGTCGTAGACCTGCAACCAGTTGAAGAACGACTTGGTCTGCCGCACACCACTGTACCCCAACACTATCTGGGTGTCGCCACGGCGATAGCCCTGCATCATCGACCGAATCCACCCGAAATCTTTAGGCACGCAATCCGGCTCGGAGAAGAGGATGTGGTCGTTTTTGGCCGACTGGATGCCAATGGAAAGCGGGTATTTCCTGCCCCGATAGAGGTTGACATCTTGATGAAACTGCACGATTTTCAGCCGCGCATAATGGTCGGAACACACCTTGAGTATAAACTGTGTGTCGTCTTGCGATATGAAGTCCACCACCACGACCTCGTAGTCGGGGTAGTCCTGCTCAAGCAGATAGGGCAGGTTCTCGCGCAACCAATCCGCCTCGTTATGAACCGTGAGCACCACAGAGACAGGCGGCAACGGCCGCTGCCGCTCATCGCCAGCATCTTCACGCCGACGTCCGAGGCGCATGTACACCATGCCGTAGTAGACAGCCAGCCACACGAAAGAGACCGTCAGCGCCAGGGCCATGACGGCAGTCAGAGGCTCGCTCAAAAGATAAGAAAAATCCATCGTGTCAAGACATGTACTTGTGCTGCAAAGGTAGCGCAGATTTTACGGAAAAGTCGTAATTTTGCATTGAAATTATCAACGTGTTTTGCACATGTCATTCGAGATTAACGCCACGGACCGGGGTTGTCGCGCCCGGGCCGGCGTCATCCATACCTGCCACGGCGATATCGCCACACCCGTGTTTATGCCTGTCGGCACTGTCGGCAGCGTCAAAGCTGTGCACCAGCATGAGTTACGCGACGACATTAATGCACAGATCATTCTCGGCAACACATACCATCTGTATCTGCGCCCGGGACTTGGCACCCTGCAGGCGGGAGGCGGGCTGCACCGTTTCATGGGCTGGGAACGCCCTATACTGACCGACAGCGGCGGTTTCCAGGTGTTCTCGCTGGCTGACAACCGCAAGATACGCGAAGAGGGGTGCACTTTCCGCAGCCACATTGACGGGTCGAAGCATCTGTTCACCCCTGAGAATGTGATGGACATCCAGCGTGTAATCGGTGCCGACATAATGATGGCCTTTGACGAATGCTGCCCCGGCGACGCCGACCGGCGCTACGCCCGGCAATCCATGGAACTCACTCACCGATGGCTGGACCGTTGCATTGCCCGATACAACAGCACTGAACCCTGTTATGGGCATCATCAAGCGCTCTTCCCCATCGTGCAAGGTTGTCAATACGAGGATCTACGACGCGAAAGCGCCGCCTATATAGCCGAACGAGCCACCGAAGGATGCGCTATCGGAGGCTTGGCGGTGGGCGAGCCCACGGAGGTGATGTATGAGATGGTGGCGTTATGTTGCGACATATTGCCCGCCGACCAGCCTCGGTACCTGATGGGTGTGGGGACGCCGGCCAATATTCTTGAAGCCATCGAACGCGGCGTGGATATGTTCGACTGTGTCATGCCTACGCGCAACGGCCGCAACGGGATGCTGTTCACCGCCCACGGGACCATCAACATCAAAAACAAGAAGTGGGAGACCTGCTTCGAGCCCATCGACCCGGAGAGCCCTGCCGAATGCGACCGCGTATACACGCTGGCTTATTTACACCATCTGATGCGGGCCGAGGAGATTCTGGCTCTGCAGATATGCTCCATCCACAATCTGGCGTTCTACCTATGGCTGGTGCGGACCGCCCGCCGGCATATCCTCGACGGCGACTACGCTCGGTGGAAATCTGCGATTCTGCCCGACCTGATGAGAAGGATATGACCCTCGGCAGTCCCCACCGGGAGCCCCGACGGCCGCCCAGGGGCCTACCCTATGAGCTCCCTGGCAACCTGTAGCGCCCGATCCAATCCCGAAGCGTCTTTGCCTCCGGCCGTGGCATAACCCGGCTGACCGCCACCGCCACCCTGAATCTCTTTGGCAGCGGCCCGGACAATGGCGCCCGCATCAAGACCGCCCTCAACGCGGCGCTGGCCCAACGCCACCATGAGCATGGGCTTATCACCTGAGCGGGAGGCCAGCACCAGTGCCATCCCTGGCATCTCGACGCGCAGCTGCATCACTGCGTCGCGCATTTGACTCAGATCCATATCGGTCTGTTCGACCAAAACGGGCGACTGCTGCAGCCGCTCTTTCCACTGACGGCACACCGCCACAGCCTGTTGCTGCCGGAAGTCGGCCAATTGACCGCGCAGGGCGGCGACCTCGTCGCTCAATTTCTGCACGGCGGATGTCAGCTCTTTGGGGTTTTTGAGCAATTCCCGCACGGCGTCCAATTGGTCCTGCATGTCGTTGCAGTACATCTCGGCCGCGGCGCCTGTCACCGCCTCGATGCGGCGCATGCCGGCCGCCACGGCGCCCTCGCTCACAATGCGGAAGGAGCCGATATGGCCCGTGTTGGCGATATGCGTGCCGCCGCAGAACTCGACACTGTCGCCGAATTTCACAACCCGCACACGCTCGCCGTACTTTTCGCCGAACAGCGCCATGGCACCCAATTTGCGTGCCTCGTCGACAGGCATGTCGCGGTGTTCCTCGCGCGGCATGGCATGGCGGATGGCGATGTTGACCTGTTTTTCCACCTCGCGTATCTCTTCGCGGGAAAGCTTGGCGAAATGGCTGAAATCAAATCGCAACCGCTGGTCGTCGACACTTGACCCCCGTTGCTCGACATGGTCGCCAAGCACACTGCGCAGCGCCTTGTGCAGCAGGTGGGTGGAGGTGTGGTTGCACTCAATGGCGAAACGTCGGCAACGGTCCACCTCGGCTTTAAAGGAAACTTCCGGATGTTCAGGCAGCTTGGCGGCGATGTGGACGATGAGATTGTTTTCTTTTTTGGTGTCGACTATCGTCACCACTTCGTCCGCCGAAGTCAAGGTGCCTCGGTCGCCTACCTGTCCGCCGCTCTCGCCGTAGAACGGAGTGCTGTCCAGAACCAACTGGTAAAACTCCTTGTCTTTTGTCTTCACTCGGCGGTAGCGCACAATGTTCACTTCGGCCTGCAAGGTGTCGTAACCCACAAAACGCTGTTCCACGCCGGGTTGCAATTCCACCCAGTCGCCGTTTTCGGTCTGTGCCGCGGCACGGCTTCGCTGCTTCTGGGTGTCGAGGCCGCGACGAAAGCCCTCCATATCGACCTGCCAGCCGCGTTCGGAGGCCATCAGGCAGGTAAGGTCGACAGGGAAGCCGTAGGTGTCGAACAACTCAAAGGCAAAGTCGCCGTCGATGCATTTCGAGCTTGATCCTGCATGACCGGCAAGATACTCATCAAAGCGGCCGATGCCGTTGGCCAAAGTCTTGAGGAACGACTGCTCTTCCTCCAACATGATACGCCCGATGAGTTCCTGCTGCCGGGCCAACTCCGGATATTGCCCCCCCATCTGCTCCACCAAGGTGGGCAACAACGTGTGCAGGAAAGGCTCTTTGAACCCGAGGAAGGTGTAGCCATAGCGTACAGCACGGCGCAAAATGCGGCGGATGACATAGCCCGCCTTGGCGTTGGATGGCAGCTGCCCGTCGGCGATAGAAAAGGCCACGGCACGCAGATGGTCGGCACAGACGCGCAACGCCACGTCGACCTGCGTATCGCCGCCATAGGTGCATCCTGCCCGCGAGGCCAGCTGCCGTATGAGCGGCTGGAAAACATCGGTGTCGTAGTTGGACTTCTTTCCCTGCATCACCATGCAGAGGCGCTCAAACCCCATACCGGTGTCAATATGTTTCTCCTTGAGCGGTTCGAGGGTGCCGTTGGCCAGGCGGTTGTACTGCATGAACACAAGGTTCCATATCTCAATGACCAACGGATTGTCTTTGTTGACCAACTCCCGGCCGGGTACACGCGCCTTCTCGCCGGCGTCACGCAAGTCGACATGAATCTCGCTGCAGGGGCCGCAAGGGCCTTGGTCGCCCATCTCCCAGAAGTTGTCCTTTTTCGAACCAAGCAAAATACGGCTCTCGTCAACATGTGCCCGCCAGAATTCGTATGCCTCGGCATCGCGGGCCAGGCCCTCCGCCTCGTCGCCGCCAAAGACAGTGACATAGAGGTTGCCGGCGTCAATCTTCAGCACATCAGTCAAGAACTCCCAGGCGTAGGCGATGGCCTCTTTCTTGAAATAATCGCCGAAAGACCAGTTGCCCAGCATTTCAAACATCGTATGATGGTACGTGTCACGCCCCACTTCCTCGAGATCGTTGTGCTTACCACTGACGCGCAAACATTTCTGTGCATCACAGGCCCGGCTGCAGGGTGCGGCGGCGTTGCCCAGGAATATATCCTTGAACTGGTTCATGCCCGCATTGGTGAACATCAGCGTGGGGTCGTTCTTCACCACCATCGGTGCCGACGGCACAACATGGTGGCCTTTGCTTTCAAAAAAAGATAAAAAACAGCTGCGTATTTCGTTACTGGTCATAGTTGATACTTAGTGATTGTTGAAAAAAAAATTTAAGCCACTCTCCGCTGACAGTCAGTCGTCGTCGCGCTCGACGAGCAGAATGGCGCTTTGCGGCACAATAAAATATTTTTCGCCGTCGTATTTGATTTCGACCGCATGCTTCTGGACGAAGACGGCCAGGTCGCCGGGGCGCACCTGCAACGGCAAATACCGCACCTCGCCCTGCCTGGGGTTCCATGCTTCGCCCTCGTCGGCCGAAGGCAGCGCATAGCCCGGTCCGCACTTGAGGATATAGCCCGACTGCACCTCCTCCTTCTCCTGATAGCCGGCAGGCAGATAGAGCCCGCCCTTGGTACGTTTGACGGCGCCACCGGGCTGGATGAGCACCCGGTCGCCCACTACGATGATTTTGTCAAGATTTGCTTTCACAACTATAGTTTCTCTTTAGAGACTGCAAAGATACTCTTATTTTACGAAAACAGCCAAACCACCATGCATTATTGCAGCAATATCGAAAAACAATGAATAATAAAAAACGGGAAACAACGTTTATTTCTAAAATAAAACATGACAACCATGAAAAGAGCCGTTACCGCAGTCCTTTGCATACTGTCGGCGCTCGGAGCCGCGGCACAGGACAACCAGATGAGCGCAACGTTCAACTCGTCGGCGTTCTACTTGCCTGACAGTCGGCAGCCATACATCGAAACCCGCCTGTCGGTCGACGCATGGACGTGCCGATTTGTCCCCGTCGGCAACGGCTACCAGGCCACCGTTGAGGCGCTGCTGGTGGTCCGGCAGGGCGACTCAGCTGTCTATGCCAAACGTTACATGCTGCACAGCCCCGTCATCACCGACAGCAACGCCACCGATTTCAACTTTCTCGACGTGCAGCGTTTCTCGCTGCCGACAGGCTACTACAAGCTGGAGCTGACGCTGCGCGACGTCAACAGCGGCAACCAGTCCGAGACCGCCGTGCAGACCATCCCGGTCAGTTTCGACCCGGAAAAACCTTCCCTGTCAAGCATACAGCTGATAGCCTCGGCCACCAAGACAACCACCCCCAACATACTGTCGCGGGGCGGATATGATATGGAGCCATACTGCAGCGACTTCATACCCGAGCCGATGAAGCAGCTCAATTTCTACTATGAGATTTATAACATCCAGCACGAGACAGGCAAAAAAGGCATAGTCACCTACGCTTATATCGAAGATGCCGCCACCGGCAAACGCATGGGCGACGCCATCGCGGTGCAACGTGCCGAATCCGCACCCCTCATCGCCCGCTACAGCACGCTCGACATCAGCCAGCTGCCCTCAGGCAACTACAACTTGACTGTAGAGGTGCGCGACCACAAAAACGAATTGCTCATGTATTCGAGGCTGCCTTTCTTCCGCGCCAACAGCTCCACTGAAGAAGCAGACGCTTCGGCGACCGGCGACGTGTCGCTCAGTTTTGCCGCCTCGCTCAACGACGAGGAACAGCTGCGACAATATCTGGACGCCCTCTACCCTATCGCATCGGATCGCGAGAAATCCGCTGTGGCCGAACTCAACCGGCGCAACAATCTGGCCGAGAAGCAGGCTTTTCTCTACTATTTCTGGCAACGACGCGACGAACACAATGCGGAACAACTCTGGAACGAATACCGTGAACGCATTGACTACGTGAACCGTAATTTCTCCTATCCGCGCACCCCCGGCCACCGCACCGACCGCGGCCGTGTCTACCTGCAGTACGGCCCGCCCGACTTCGTCCGCGACGAGAAGAATTTTGTCTCGGCGCTACACCTGGGGTCGGGAAACAGCAAAATGGGATCCGGACACAAGGAGCTGGGGCATGTCTACTACCTGCCCTATCAGCTGTGGCGCTACAACAAGCTGGACAATGACGACGCCAACCGTGTTTTTCTGTTTTGGGACGAACTGCGCAGCAGCTATTACAAGCTACTGGTTTCGAACGCCCGTGGCGAGACTTGGGACCCGCTATGGGAGCGCCGGCTCAGCCAGCAGCAGCTGGAAGAATATGTAGTGGGCGAAGTGGGCGAACAATTCAACCGCGGATATTAACGCCCGGCCTCATAATAATCTGCCGACGATGGTACGCATTGCATTCTTTCTGTTGATGGCGGTGGCATGGCTGCCCCTGTGGCTGCTCTATGCCGTCGGCGACTTGTTGCGGCCGGTGGTCTACCACGTGGTGCGCTACCGTCGCCGTGTCGTCGAGCAGAACCTCCGCAACGCCTTTCCGGAAAAGAGTGCCGCGGAGCGACGCCGCATCGCCCGTGCCTACTACCGGCACATGGTCGACCTGCTGGTCGAAGCCCTCTACAATCTGCGCACCACTCCAGCTCAAATCAAGCGGCACTACCGGCTGGTCAACCGCGAGGCGGTGGACCGCTACTACGAGCAGGGGCAGAGCGTGGTGCTGCTGTCCGCACACTATAACAACTGGGAATACATGGTAGCCGGGCTCAACATGCTGCTGTTGCACCACGGCGTCGGCGTCGGCAAACCTCTCGAGGACAAAAAAATAGGATCATATATCACCCGACGCCGCATCCGCTACGGCACCGAAGTGGTGGACCAGACGAATGTGCGGCAGGTGATGGAATACTACCACCGCCACCGTGTACCCTGTGCCTATATGATGCTCAGCGACCAGTCACCCAACGATGTACATAAATGCTACTGGACCGAATTCCTGCACCAGGAGACACCGTTTATCTACGGCGGCGAATATCTGGCCCGGAAATACGGCTACCCGGTAATATATTACAAAGTGAACAAGGTGCGGCGCGGTCGCTACGAGGTGGTGTTTGAACCGCTGTGCGACAATGCCGCCGATCAACCCCAATACCGCATAGAGCAGCAATATATCGGCCGGCTGGAGCGGCTGTTGCGCGACAAACCGGAATACTGGCTGTGGAGCCATCGCCGCTGGAAACGTGTCCGCCCGCCCGAGATACCTCTTCATGCACCTGCAGCACACAGCACAAACCAATGAATATAGCAGTCGTCATACTCAACTGGAACGGTCGTAAGATGCTGGAACAGTTCCTGCCGTCGGTCACGGCCTGTTCGGCGCCGGCCGAAGTGGTGATTGCCGACAATGGGTCGAGCGACGACTCGCTGACTTTTCTCGCCACCCGCTACCC
Source organism: Candidatus Hemicellulosilyticus sp. P3 (assembly GCA_001543385.1). GTDB lineage: Bacteria > Bacteroidota > Bacteroidia > Bacteroidales > P3 > Colimorpha. The sequence goes on along the minus strand of LPNH01000019.1, from coordinate 15,344 downwards.
TGAGCTGCGCGTCATCGCCCTGGACCGCAACTACGGCTTTGCAGAAGGCTACAACCGCGCTTTGGCGCAGATCGACGCCGACTATTACGTGTTGCTCAACGACGACGTGGAGGTGACCCCGCGATGGATAGAGCCTGTCGTGGAACTGCTGGAGCAGACCCCCGACGCCGCCGCGGCACAGCCCAAAATGCTGATGTACAAGCGGCGCGACATGTTCGAGTATGCCGGATGTGCCGGCGGCTACATTGACCGCTACGGCTACCCGTTCTGCCGCGGGCGCCTCTTTGACAGCCTCGAATGCGACGAAGGTCAGTATGACAACACCTGCGACATATTCTGGGCCAGCGGAGCCGCCCTTTTCGTCAAAGCCGCCGTATGGCGCCGGCTGGGCGGACTGGACAACAGTTTCTTCGCCCACATGGAAGAGATAGACTTCTGCTGGAGGTTGCACAACGCCGGCTACCGTGTGCTCTACTGCCCCCGTTCGACAGTCTACCACGTCGGTGGAGGCACACTGCCGCAGAGTTCGCCCCGGAAAACCTACCTCAACTTCCGCAACAACAGGGCGATGCTCTACAAAAACCTGCCGCGGGACCGGATGCGCCGCACACTCAGGGCACGGCTTTTGCTCGACTGGGTGGCAGCGCTGAGTTTCCTGCTGCAAGGCAAGGGCAAAGAATGCCGTGCTGTCTTCAAGGCACACCGCGACTTCCGCCGATGGAGACCGCAACTCGAAGCGCAACGCCGGGCCGCCGCCGATCCCCAAGCCGTGGATTGTATCTATCCGCGCCTGCTGCTCATCGACTATCATCTATTCAAAAAACATAAATTCACAGACCTGAAATGGACCAGAAAGTAAGAGTACGTTTCGCACCCAGCCCGACAGGACCGCTGCACATCGGCGGCGTCCGCACAGCTCTCTACAACTATCTCTTTGCCCGCCAGAACGGCGGCGAGATAATTCTGCGTATCGAAGACACCGACCAGACACGCTATGTGCCGGGTGCCGAACAATATATCATCGAGGCCCTCGACTGGTTAGGCATCCGGTTTGACGAAGGGGTGCACATCGGCGGCCCCTATGGCCCCTACCGTCAAAGCGACCGCAAAGCCATCTACAGACAATATGCCGAACAGTTGCTTCGCGACGGCTGGGCTTACTACGCCTTCGACAAACCCGAAACACTCGACGCCAAACGCAAAGAGTACGAATCTCAGAAACGCACCTTCCAGTATGACTGCACCACACGTGACAGCATGGAAAACAGCCTGTCGCTTACATCCGCCGAGGTGGAGCGCCGCCTGCAAGCCGGCGAGCACTACGTGGTGCGTTTCAAATTCCCCGCCGGGATAGACATCACCGTCCACGACCTCATCCGCGGCGATGTGACGATGAACAGCAATCTGCTGGACGACAAAGTGCTGTTCAAGAGCGACGGTATGCCCACTTACCATCTGGCCAACATCGTCGACGACCACAGCATGCACATCACCCACGTCATCCGTGGCGAAGAGTGGCTGCCGTCGGCACCGCTGCACGTCATGCTTTACCGCGCCTTCGGATGGGAGGAGACGATGCCCCGTTTCGCCCATCTGCCCCTGTTGCTCAAACCCGAAGGCAACGGCAAGTTGAGCAAACGCGACGGCGACCGGCTGGGCTTCCCTGTCTTCCCGCTCGACTGGCACGACCCTGAAAGCGGTGAACTGAGCAGCGGCTATCGCGAGCGCGGCTACCTGCCCGAAGCCGTGGTCAACATGCTGGCGTTACTCGGCTGGAACCCCGGCACCGAACAGGAACTCTTCACCATGGACGAACTCATCGACCGTTTCAGCATTGAACATATCAGCAAAAGCGGAGCCAAATTCAACGTCGAAAAAGCACGGTGGTTCAACCACGAATACATGCAAAAGCTCAGCGACGAAGAAGTGGCGGCACTTTTCGCCCCCCAGCTCGAAGCTCACAATATCAAAGCGGCACACGAATATATAGTGAAAGTGTGCGGCATGATGAAAGAACGTGTCTCGTTTCCCGGAGAGCTTTGGGACACCTGCAGCTACTTTTTCGAAGCCCCCACGACCTATGACCCCGCCGCCGTCAAAAAACGCTGGAAATCAGGCATGACCGTCCACATGAACAAAGTGATAGAGATACTCGAGACCGTTCCTTTCGACTACGAAGCCATCCACCACGCCCTGCTTGACGAATATATCGCCGGGCGGCAACTTAACACCGGCCAGGTCATGAACTCCCTGCGACTGGCAGTGGTGGGCAAGACCGTAGGCCCCGACATGATCACATTGATAATGACCATCGGAAAAGACGAGACTGTCCGCCGTGTGCGCCGCGCCATAGACACCATCGGCGAAGTGGAAGAAAAACAAGAGCAACCGAATAACTAATAAATACAAAAACATACCCTATGGAAATCAAGCAAGACGTCAACAAACCCGTCGACGACAACAGTGTCGAAACGTACAACCTGAATATATCCGACAGCATGGAACAGCACCCCGTGCCACCGCAACCAACAGAGAAAACGCCCGAGGTTCACTGCGGATGTGACGAGCCCCGCGCCGGCAAAGGCAAATGCTGCCACCATGCGCTGACTCTCGTATTGATAGTGGCTGTGGCAGCGCTGTATGTGCTGCACTTCACCGGCATCGGCACAAAAAGCGGCGCCACACCGGCAGCGGCCCCCTATTCACCCGCCGACGGAACACTGAAAGTGGCCTACGTAAACAGCGACACCCTTCTGGCAAAATACGAATACGCCAAAGAGCTTGAAAAAGGGCTGCTGGCCTACAAAGAGAGCCAAGAGAACAACTACCGCAGCCAGATGACCCAGTTCCAGAAAGACTATCAAGACTTTTTGCAAAACGGTGACAAGCTGTCGCTCAGCCAGCAACAGGCCAAAGAGACCGAGTTGAAACAACGGGCGGAACGGCTGAGCACCCTGGAGGCCGAGCTGGCGATGAAGATTCAAAATAAACAGATTGACGAAAACACAAAACTTCTCAATGCCATCTTCGGCTTTATAAAAGAATACAACGAGGCGAACCAGCAGTATGACATCATTCTGCGCAAAACATTCAACGACAGCCCCACACTCTATATGGCAGACGGGATGGACATCACCCAAGAGATTGTCGACGGACTGAATGACGAATACCGCAAGCTGAAAAAATAAGCAGCCCGTCCGTGAGCATAAAAACAAAGCTGACAAACAGGCCGGTTCCCAAGTGAGGGAAACCGGCTTTTTTTGTGCCGATCCAAAACTTTCAGCGGACACCGATGACAGAAAGACCCCGTCGGTTGGACGGGGTCAGACAGAGATTACATTTTGCCTCAATTCATCGCGGGTTGGCCGGCTTCGACCTTGGTGGAGCAACTCCAGCTACTCACCAAGGAACAGCCGCAAGTCATCTTCGACGGTGGTGATGCCCGACAGACCGAACCGCTCGTGCAGCAGGATGACGACATTGGGGCTGAGGAAGGCGGGCAGCGTGGGGCCGACGTGGATGTTCTTCACGCCGAGGTGCAGCAGGGCCAGCAGCACGATGACGGCCTTCTGCTCGTACCATGCCAGGTTGAACGAGATGGGCAGATCGTTGATGTCCTGGCAGCCGAAAATCTCCTTCAGCTTCAGCGCCACCACGGCCCACGAGTAGCTGTCGTTACACTGGCCGGCGTCTAATGCACGCGGGATGCCTCCGATGTCACCCAACGACAACTTGTTGTATTTGTACTTAGCGCAGCCCGATGTGAGGATAACACAGTCCTGCGGCAACGCTTTGGCAAACTCCTCGTAGTAGCTGCGGCTCTTCATCCGGCCGTCGCAGCCGCCCATGACGAAGAAGCGCCGTATGGCTCCACTCTTGACAGCCTCCACAATCTTGTCGGCCAAGGCGAAGACCTGCGCATGGGCGAAGCCGCCGACAATCTCGCCATGCTCAATCTCGGTGGGCGGCTGGCAGTTCTTGGCCAAGGCGATGACCTCGCCGAAGTCCTTGACGCCGTGCTCGTCGGCCTCGATGTGCTTCCAGCCGGGATAGCCGGTGCTGCCCGTTGTAAAAACACGGTCGGCATAGTTGGCACCAGGCAGCGGCGGCACGATGCAGTTGGTGGTGAAGACGACGGGGCCGTTGAAGGAGGCAAACTCTTCCCTCTGGCGCCACCAGGCGTTGCCGTAGTTGCCCACCAAGTGGCGATATTTCTTCAGCTCGGGATAGTAGTTGGCGCAGAGCATCTCGCCATGGGTGTAGATGTCCACGCCCTGTCCCTCGCTCTGCTGCAGCAGCTGCTCCAGGTCGCGCAGGTCGTGGCCGGTGATGAGGATGCCGGGGCGGCGGCCTGCGCCGATATTGACGCGGCTGATTTCCGGATTGCCGTAGGCCGTGGTGTTGGCACGGTCAAGCAGCGCCATCACCTCCACACCCCACTTGCCGGTCTCTAACACCACGGGAAGCAAACCCTCCACCGTGGCGGCGGGATTGGCTATCTCGTACAAGGCACGACTGAGGAAGGCGAGAATCGCGTCGTCGGTCTGACCCAGACGCGCGGCGTGCTCGTAGTAGGCGCACATACCCTTCAGTCCGAGGGTGACCAACTCGCGCAACGACCTGAGGTCCGGGTCGGCGGTGCGGAGTACGCCGAGACCGTCGGATTCAACGCCCAGTTCCGGCCAGTCAGGCAATGCGACCCCCTTCTCGGCACACTTGGCCTTGCGCTTGGCCAGCAGCTCCTGTCCGCGGGCGATTTTTCGACGGATACTCTCGTCGTCGAAATTGGCGCAGCTGATGGTGGCAAACAGCGCGTCGACCATAAAGTCGCTGACGCAAGTGCAGCTGCACACCGCACCCTGCTGCCGCATCAGGTGGTCCGTCACGCCCAGCCCGCGCACCAGCGCGATGAGGCTGTCCTGCAGTCCGGCGGTTTCGGGCAGCTTGCCGCACACGCCACGCAACGTGCAGCCCGTGTTCTTGGCAGTCTCCTGACATTGGAAACAAAACATCTTTTCTTCCATTCTGTTTTCTATTTAAGTGTCTTAATTCGACTGCAAACTTACGCCGAATCCCCTCCCTCGACCGTAACAAATGATACCGCCGCCGAAAAAAACAGCCGAGGCATGCGTCCGTGACCTCGGCTATAGTTGTATGTGTTTCACCCAATGTACGGGTGTCATTCCGCCGCAAACAGCCCCTCGCCGTGGTCACCGGTGCTCTTTCTTGCTGCCTTTCTTGCAGCTAAAATCGAGTTTTTCCGCCCCGTCGCACGTTGCAAGACCCGCTTCTTTTCCAAAGTCGCCGTAATGCCCGTATGCCGCAAGAACCAACACGAGGACTTCCGTGTCGTATATCTCGTATAAAAGCACGGTGCTTCTTCGAGATCCGATGGATCCAGATGGCCGGTGCCCGAGTGGGATGGTCGCATTATTCGAGCAGCATCTGCGTCACTTTCCTGGGTACACTGTCCTTTCAGCAACCTGATCCCTCGACTTGTCAGACATGGCAAAACAGTCCTCTTCTTTCATTCATGTCGGGTCGTCAACCAACTGTTGGGCCAAACGACGCACATATTTGTAAACCTTTTCGAGCAACGTCTCGTCTTCAGCCACAATGCCGAGATTATGGTAGATTGGACGTTTTCTCGCCATGCCAAAGTTCAAGCAAGCTCGACTTTGGCCATTTGGCTTATCGAAAACGAGCCCATAGAGGGGGCACTGTGTAACAAATGTCACCCACGGTTTGGATTTTTATCCGTATCATTGTAAATTGAAAATGCAAACTATCAGAACAGACAAAATACAGGAGCTGAGGTCGATGCCTCTTTTTTCCGGATGCACCGACACGGAGTTGCTGGCGTTGCTGCAGTCGCCCCATCAGCGACAGGTCTACGCAGCGGGCGACATCGTGTCACGTGCCGGCGAACCCTGCCGCTCGCTGATGCTGCTCACCCAGGGCGAAATCACCGGACGTATGGGCAGCGACGAAGGACGCGAGATTGTGTTGGAGCGGCACACAGCGCCGCAGGTGCTGGCGTCGGCATTCCTTTTCGCCGCCGACAACGCGTTGCCCGTCGACATCACCGCCGCCACCGAGGCCACCGTGTGGTTCATCAACCGCGACGGTTTTTTCCGTTTTCTCCAGAGCCATCCGTCGGTGCTGCGCACGTTCCTGCAGGAGGTGTCGGTGCGTAGCCGTATGCTGGCCGACAAAGTGCGCGGTTTCGCCGTCACGGGCCTGCGCGGCCGCGTGAAGGAATACCTCGACCGCCACGGTGCGATAGACAATGTCGCCGAAGTGGCCAAGGTGCTGGGCGTGGCACGTCCATCGCTCAGCCGCATCCTCGCGGAGATGGTCGTCGATGGTCAGATTGTCAAAACCGGGCGGGGCTACGCCAATATTTAACTTGGTTCAAACCCCATTCACCTGACGTAAGTGAGCCGATAAAGGCGGACACCTTTCGTACATCGTGTCTTTGATGTCGAATCAACCCCCTGCCCGCACAACTGTCGCTCCTCTTCTGCGGTGAAACCAAGGGCGATCACAAGGCGGGTGGAGAGGACACCCCGAAAGCCTCGCCGCACACCAATAGTCTCATTGGCTCGCCCGTCCAGGACGTCCGGCTAATGCCGGATGGGAAACTGATAGCCGACGGCCAGCATATAAGAGACGATATTGGCATTCGGTATGGCGGTGCTTTTGTTTTCTCCGGACTGCTCGTTCTCGAGCTTGCGCAGAATGTCATCACCTTCGTCAACGGCCAGAAAGCCATAGTCCAGATACACCCGGGCAAACCAGTTCTTGTATTGGTAGCCGACACCTGCCAGCACACTGACGTCAAAACGCCTGATATGGTCGAACGGCTTGTCGTCATCAATCGAGTAATTCACTTCGACAGACGCATTACCTGTGTCTTCGGAGCTGTAGCGATATTTGCCAAAAAGGCCTACGCTGATTGCCGGGCCCGCAAACGCCGTCACATAGTGACCCGGTTTCCGCACAGGCAGTTCCAGTCGCAGTGACGCCAAAAACGGCACCTGCACGTACCACGCCTCGACGGAGCCCTTCTTCGTCAGGCTGACACCGTCGGTTACCACAAACACGGCCTCGTCGTGGCCGCCGCGGCGCACCAGGCTGACCCCGCTCTGCAAATAGAAACGGTTGGCCAAGACAGACCGGGAATTGGAGAAGTCGAATGTCACGAAAGCACCCGCGTTTACACCGAGCGTGCCGCCGTCCGACATGATATCGTCGGCCAGACGCGACCAGCCGCCGCCTAACTGCAGGCCGAAATTTGAAAACTGGGCATGGCCGACCCCTGTCAACAAACAGGTCAAAGATAACAGTAAGAGTATTTTTTTCATTGATGCAAAGATACTAAATAATGACGATTATTCGGGGCGGCCCGGTTCAAAAGCCTCATTGCCGGCGTGCTGTCGCCGTTGGCATGCTACAGCTTGCGTAACAGGAAATCCGTCATCAACTCGTAGAGGTTGAGCCGTGTCCGGGCACCCAGAATACTATGGTTCTTGTTGGGGTAGATGCGCATTTCGAACTGCTTGCCGGCCCGCTCAAGCGCCTCGGCCATGGCCGCTGTGTTCTGAAAATGCACATTGTCGTCGCCAGTGCCGTGCACCAGCAGATAATCGCCCTGCAGCCTGTCTGCGAAAAGAAGCGGTGAATTGTCGTCATACCCCTCGGGATTGTCCTGAGGACGCTGCAGGAAACGCTCGGTGTAAATATTGTCGTAGAAACGCCACGATGTGACCGGCGCCACGGCAATGGCCGCCTTGAATACATCGTTGCCCTTCAGGATGGCCAGCGTCGACAGGTATCCGCCAAAGCTCCATCCGAAAATACCGATACGCGCGGCGTCGATCCAAGGCTGGGCGCCGAAATAGCGTGCCGCCTCAATAGCGTCCTCGCACTCCATGCGCCCCAGGTCGCGGTATGTCTGCTTTTTAAAGGCAGCGCCACGCCCCCCCGTGCCCCGGCCGTCGAAACACACCACCACATAACCTTTCTGGCTGAGCATGTGGAACCAATAGTTGTCATAATAGTCGTAAGCATTGCGCACCTGCTGGTTGCCCGGCCCGCCGTAAACGTAGAAAAAAAGCGGGTACTGCTGTGTGGAATCGAAATCCGGCGGCAGGATGATATAATAGTTCAACTCTGTGCCCTGCGAAGTGGTGAAATAGCCGAACTCCTTGCGGTTGGCGCCATACTGCTCCATACGCGCCTGCAGCTGTGTGTTGCCCTCGACAGTTTTCACCAGAGAACCGTCGGCGCGGCGGATGGAGAACACCGGCGCAGTATTGGCCGTGCTGAACGACTCGAAGTAATATTTGCAGCCTTTGCCCATCGTGACGGCATAAGTGCCTTCGGCCGGGCTCAGACACTTCTTTTTCTTGCCGTCAAAACCGATGCTGTAGAAATCGGTGTTGACGGGCGAACTCTCATGGGAGGTGTAATAGATGCGCTTGTTTTGCTCATCGATGCCACACACCGACACCACGTCGTAGTCGCCCGTGGTTATCTGGCGCACCATTCTGCCCTTCATGTCGTAGAGATAGACATGATTATAGCCCGACTGCTCGCTGGTGATGAGGAAGTGCTTGCCGTCGGCAAGGAAACGCCAGGTGTCCGGCACCTCGACATAGGCCGGATCCTCCTCGGTGTAGAGGGGGGTCACCTCGAGGGTGGCCGCGTCGACCAGCAACAGCTCCATGCGGTTCTGCAGGCGGTTCAGACGCATCACCGCCAGCCGGCCGGGGTCGGCAGTCCACTGGAACCGCGGAAGATACTGGTCATTCTCGCTACCCAAGGCGGGACGGGAGACCGAGTCACCGTCCAGATCGTAAATCCATATATCCACCACAGAGTTGTCCTCGCCGGCCTTGGGGTACTTGTAGCGGTAGCCGTCCGGATAGAGCTCGCCCCACATCTGCATCTCATACTCCTTCACACGGCTCTCGTCGAAACGGTAGAAAGCGATGCGGCGGCTGTCGGGACTCCAGCTGAAACCCTCGGTGATGGAAAATTCCTCCTCGTACACCCAGTCGGTGGTGCCGTAGATAATCTTGTTGAACGCACCGTCCGTCGTGATCCGGTGTTCCTGGAGCGTGGCAAGATCCATATAGAACAGATTGTTGTCGCGCACAAACGCCACCTTGGTGCCGTCGGGCGAGAAGGTTGTCAGGCGCTGCTTGCCGCCCTTCGACAACTGGGTGAATGTCTTGGTCTCGATATTGTAGAGATAATAGTCCGACTTGCCGCTGTGACGGTAGATGGGCTCATAGCCGGAGCTGAGCAGCAGCTGGCGCTCGGCAGCGTCGAAAGCGTAACTCTCAATGGGCGGCAGCGGACGCACCTTGGCTTTGGCTCCCGGCTCCTGGAAGAAGCAGACCGCATACTGGCGTTCACCGCTGGCATAGGAATAGCAGTCCACACCCGTAGCGGTCAGCACACAATAGTGCTCGCCGTCATTCATGGGCTGCACAGCACGGATGCCATGGGGGGCAAAAGTGCGGTTGGTCCATATATCCTCAAGTGTGATGCTTTTCCCTTGCGCCGGAACGGCGGGGCTTTGGGCCAACGCCGGCAACAACGCCGTCGCCAAAAACGAAAACAATAAAAATCTTTTCATAATCTACAGGCAGCAAATAAACAATTCAAACTGCAAATATACGAAAAAACCTTATTCGTTCGATACGAATCATCCCGCACAAAGTTCATCGGAGCCTCGCAAGCCGGTGCTCGCTCCCAGCCCGCATGGTCTCCGCCGTCACGTGCGCTGCCTCATATCAGCCGCCGCCAGCCCGGAAGCGATCAACTCGGCCTGTTTGAGCACCGTGTCGGTGGCCAGCTGCTCCATGTCGGGCGGGTAGCCGAACTTACGCAGCAGGCGCTTGACAGCCACCTTCATCTTGGCACGGACCGTGGTCTTGATGGTCCAGTCAATGGTCGAGTTCCTGCGGATGGTTTCGGTGAGCACCACGGCCAGTTCACGCAGCTTCTCTTTGCCCATCAGCTCCAGTGCGCTCTCGTTGTCGGCCACGGCGGTATAGAAGGCGTATTCATAGGGCTCCAAACCCATCTCCTGTGCCGCGCTGTCGCTCTCGACAATATGCTTGCTCAGCTCGATGAGCTCGTCGATGACTTCGGCCGCGGAGATAATCTTGTTGTGGTAGCGGGTGATGGAGCCGTCGAGCATCTCCATCAGCGTGCGTCCTTCGACGAGATTGGTCTTCATGCGGCTCTGTATCTCGTCGTTGAGCAGTTTGCGCAGCACCTCGAGGGCGATGTTTTTGTGCTCCATATCCTTTAGGCCCAGCAGAAACTCCTCGGAGAGGATGGAGATGTCGGGCTTCTTGATGCCGGCGGCATCGAAGAGGTCTATCACCTGTTCCGACACCAGGGCGCGGTCTATCACCTGCCTGATGGTGGTCTCTATCTCTTCGTTGGAGTGTCCACCGGGCTTGGCGTCGAACTTGCACAGGCGCGCTTTGACGGCCTGGAAGAAGGAGACTTCGTCTTTCACCTCCACAGCCGCTTCGTGGGGCACCGCAAGGGCGAAGGCCTTGCCCAGTGCCGTCACTTCGTTGACGAAGCGTTTCTTGCCGTCGTCCAATCCCAGCACAAAATCCTCGGTCTTGAGTATCCACGACAGCTTACCAGCAGTATCGGCTGCGAAATATTGCCTGTAGTCGAGACCGTGGAGCATCTGCTGCACCACCTCCAGCTTTTCTTGCATCAGGGCCACGGCCTGTTCCTGCTGCTGGGTGGGATCGCCCTTGCCGCCGGAGTCGGAATAGAACGACAACGCCTCGCGCAGGTCGGATGCAATGCCGAGGTAGTCCACCACCAAGCCGCCAGGCTTGTCCTTGTAGACACGGTTCACACGGGCGATGGCCTGCATCAGGTTGTGGCCTCGCATGGGCTTGTCGATATAGAGGGTATGCAGACAAGGCACATCAAAGCCGGTGAGCCACATATCGCGAACGATGACCAGCTTCAGTTCGTCGTCGGGGTCTTTCATACGGTCGGCCAACATACGACGGTCGGCCTTGGTGGTATGGTGCTTGGCGATAGAAGGGCCGTCGCTGGCGGCGGTGGTCATCACCACCTTGATGGCGCCTTTCTTCAGGTCGTCGCTGTGCCATTCGGGACGTAGCTTTACTATTTCGTCGTATAGTTCCACGGCGATTCTTCGGCTCATAGCCACTACCATCGCCTTGCCTTCGAACACATGCTGGCGCGCCTCGAAGTGTTCCACAATGTCGCGAGCGATGTTCTTCACACGGTTGGGACTGCCGATGAGGGCTTCCAGCTGTGTCCATTTGGCTTTGGCTTTTTGAACGTCGTCCATCTCTTTCACGTCGAGTTCTTTGTCCAGTTCCTCGACCAGCTTGCGCCCCTCGGCACTCAATTCCACTTTGGCCAGGCGGCTCTCATAGTAGATGCGCACCGTGGCCCCGTCCTCCACAGCCTGCGCGATGTCGTAGACGTCGATATAGTTGCCGAAGACAGCAGGCGTGTTCTTGTCGCTCAGCTCGATGGGCGTGCCGGTGAAGCCGATATAGGTGGCGTTGGGCAGCGCGTCGCGCAGGTACTTGGCGAAGCCATATTTGATTTCCGAGCCCACCACCTCGTCGGCCTCGTTGCGCACCTCGTGGGTCTTGGCGCCGAAGCCATACTGTGTGCGGTGCGCCTCGTCGGCTATCACCACCACGTTGGTGCGGTCGGTCAGCTGGTCGTATTGGTTGCCCTCCTCGGGCTGGAATTTCTGTATGGTGGTGAAGACCACACCTCCCGACTGCACCTGCAACAGGTGCTTCAGATGGTCGCGGCTGTCGGCCTGCACGGGTGTCTGACGCAGCAGCTGCTTGGAGGCCACAAAGGTCTCGAAGAGCTGGTCATCGAGGTCGTTGCGGTCGGTGATGACAACCACTGTGGGGTTGTTCAGCCGCTGCACTATCTTGCCTGTGTAGAACACCATCGACAAAGATTTGCCGCTGCCCTGCGTGTGCCACACCACACCGGCGCGGTGGTCGCCGGTCTGCTGTTCCTTGACGGTCTTGAATCCAAAATTCTCTGGCGATTCGGCAGCCTTGGGGGCAGCGCTGTTGATGCCTGTGGCACGGAGGGTGGACTCCACAGCCTTGTTGACGGCATAGTACTGATGGTAGGCAGCCACCTTCTTCACCGTGGTGATGGTCAGCTGGCCTGTGGCCTTGTCCTCATGTTTGTCTTTCTCGAAGACGGTGAACGAGCGCACAAGGTCGAGCAGGGTCTCCTTGTTCAGCATTCCGCGCAACAGTACCTCCAGCTCGCCTACCAGATGCGAAGCTACGGTCTCGCCGTCCTCGCTCTTCCAAGCCGAATAGCGGCTCAGCCCTGCCGACAGCGAGCCGGCGCGGGCTTCCAAGCCGTCGGAGATAACTATCAGTTCGTTGTAGATGAACAGCGACGGTATCTGCGCCTTGTAGGTCTCTATCTGATTGTAGGCGGCGGTGATGGTGGCCTCCTCGTCGGCGGCGTTCTTCAGTTCCATCACCACCAGCGGCAGACCGTTGACGAACAGCACCACGTCGGGCCGCAGGTTGTGGCTGTTCTCCACGACGGTGAACTGGTTGACCACCGTGAAGTCGTTGTTCCATGGGTCGTCGAAGTCCACCAGCCACACCTTCTTGCCCCGCTCCTCGCCCTGTTCATAGACCGACACCGTCACGCCCTGCGTCAGCAGGTCGTGGAACTGCTCGTTGTCGGCCAGCAGGTCGGTGGAGCCGATGCGCAGCACCGTCTTGACGGCCTCGTCGAGTACCGCAGCGGGCAGCGACGGGTTGAGCCGCCGCACCGCCGCCTCCAGCTTCTCGCGCAGCACCACCTCGCCCAACGTCGTCCGCATGGGGGTAGTTCCATCCGGCGCGATATCAGGGCCGTAAAAGTATTCATATCCACGACTCTGCAATATCTCGATGGTCATCTGCTCAATGTCCGATTCCGTCAGCTTGGGCATTCAGCTACATGATATTTATAGAAATCGATTCTCCATCATCGAGAATGACACCTAATTCTTTCAGTAATTCATATATAGTTGTTACGGATTCCGAGAACTCAGCACCTTTTGTTTTTTTCGATAAATGTATTTTTTTTGCACGACGATAAGCATCAATTATTCTTCGGTTATGAGTAACAGAATCTTCCGACAACATTAAATCGAACAAGTCATCTTTAACTTCTTTGCTTGTATCATATTGCTCAATTGGTCTATTCTGCGGATTTTTTTTATTGTATTTGTCAATGAATGCATTCAACCGATCTATTTGTGCTTTCGAATGGCTTTGAGCACTCAGTGGTATGGGAGTGCCATCATGGTTAATAAAATGGAGCAAAAACCAATACTCAATACACATACTTGAAAAAGCAACATGGAAACCATCTTCCCTTGCTTTTTTTATAGCCAAGGGAAAGTCTTCATGACCATCGTAATCAAAAACTAGCCATTTTTGTTTGTATTTTATTCGATCTTCTTTGTTTAGAGAATTAAAATGGCCTTCAGCATCCTCTACAAATTGAATACAAGAACCTATTCCCTTACCTTGATGTATCTTAATTGGATAAACCATTGCATTTGCCCTTTTTAATAGGTTAAAGTAACTCGGTTCTGTGTTTCGACCTTCTACGTATATTATGAATTTTGGAGGCAAACTTCGTTTTATATTGTTGCGCATAGGGAAGACTATTTATATCAAAAGGCATTACTATTTGTTTTGAAGGATGTCGTTCATTCTATCCATTACAATATATGGAATTGCACCAAAGTCACCCTCCATATATAATTTTTCTAAATTATCATGTAAATTAAGTCCATATTCTGACAAAGATGTTAGAGAGGATTCCCCATAACGATTTTTATAAACTAAAAAAATCTGATCTTTACCAAACAATTTTTTATTATTTGATGTCTTACTATTTAACAACGATGTGTTTTGCGTGTTAATTATTAATTGAGATGAAAATTCTTCTCTATAAAACAATTCGATTATAAATCTGGCAATAATGGGATGAATACCACTATCAAATTCGTCAATAAAAATCACATATCCTTCTTTTAGGGATTTTATTATTGGCCAACTAAGGCTTAAAAGGCGATTGGTCCCATATGATTCATCTTTTTCTAAAGAAAACCATATATCATCAACTCGCTCGTACCTTTTATTGTACCTTTTGTGTGCTGCTCGTATACCATCATAAACATTTCCTTTTAACTCATCCTCGCCTATCATGGCTTTTATCTTTTCTGGGATTTCGTCTACATTCATCTCGTGGGGCGTAATATCCTCAATATTAATGTCAAATGATTTTAGAAAGGCTACAATGCTCCTTTTGGGATCATTTTGAGTCAATGCAGATATTGGCATAGAGGCACCTATGTTATTTGCGGAAATAACTTTTACATCCTCAAACCATTTTACAACCTTTTTTGCCAATGAATCATTAAACGTCTGCAAAATGACCAAAAAACTAGCATCCGGGGATACCATGTTTGCATTAATGATATTATCTGCTATGGCTGGACTAATATATTTACTCTTATAAGAGATTTTTTGATTATCCCTCATGAAAACATTCTCTTCGACATCACCTTCAACAAACAACCATTCTGAAACAAACTCACTATTATTGAGCTCAAACCCGTATCGATATTGTGTTTTTTCAATTATTGCTACAACTTCAAAGAAAGAATTATCTTCTACCGAATATGTATTCAATTTAAATGCATCATACTTTGTTTGCCAATAGTCCAACATCGGTATTTTCCCACCCTTCTTTGGCGGTACCACAACAGATCTCATAAACTTAAAAGCTTCAAACAGTTTGGATTTCCCACTTGCATTTGCGCCATATACTGCAGCCACTTTAAAAATATTATTTCCACGCCTATAACTATGTGTATAATACTTCTGTGTTCCTTTGGGAGCGACAAAACATAGTGCAGTTTTATCTTTAAAACTTTTGAAATTGCTAAACGAGAATTGTACTATCATTTTATTTTTTTTATTAACAACGTTTTATTTTGAAAAATATTGTAATAATCAAACAATTTCACTAGTGTCTATTAAAATTTGTTAATCTCAAATATAATAATTTTTATATCAATATTTTAAATATCAAAATGCTTGTCGCACTTTTGAAAACGTTATCAGTGACAGATAACTATTCAAAAGGCGAGTATGAACCAAGGCAGATACGTTTTCAGTCAGATTGTGGACTATATTCCCAAAAGACAGTTTGAAAGAATGGCGGCAGAATACAAAGACAGAACCGATGGATGGGAA
>LPNH01000180.1 GCA_001543385.1 Candidatus Hemicellulosilyticus sp. P3 | reverse complement strand
ATTCAGAACGCGTACGGGATCGTTCGCAGCGATAAAGTCGCCCAAACACGGAGGAAAAAGCAGATTATCGTTCTGATTGTAAGATTTAAAGACTATCTTCCCGTGTTTGACACTTTGATTTTGTTGGACAGGGGGTATTTCGAGGTCTCAATGGGCTGTAGGGCCGATTTGAGGCCTCGTGATTTTTTCTGACTTTGTAGTAATATGACGGGGTTGGAGGATGGAGGGATAGAGGGGAAGAGGGCCTGCGGGGCCTTCCGGCCCCTTGGATGTTGGTGCATACCCGGCGGCATCGCCGCCGGCAGGCCATCTTCCCCTCTATCTACTTGTCCTCATTCCTCTCCCTTTTCTTGGTCTGGGCTATGATGCTTCTCATCTCCTGCTTTGTGACTATCTGGGTATCTGTCCTGAACCCGGCACTGCCGTGCAGATTATTTGTGAGGTCCGTGCGCGTGTATGTGGGGATATAACCTTCTCCGGCCACGCTCAAGAAGTCCATTGAGCGGAGTGTGTCCACTATCTCCTCGGTTGTGAAGTGCTTTCCGCCACGGTTCACCTTCTTTTCCAGATACTTGTATATCAACAGAGCCAGGAAGCATGTCAGGAAGTGTGCCTTGATTCGGTCATCCCTACGCACATACACCGGTCTTGCGTCGAAGTCTGTCTTCATGATGCGGAACCCGTTCTCGATGATCCATCGGCCACCGTTGATCTTGATGATGGCAGGCGCGGGATCGTGCAGGTCCGTGCACAGGGCATAGAAGCCGTCGAAGCGGGCCTCCTGGTCTATCATCTCCTGGTTCAGTGAGTAACTTTCGTACTTGGCCAGCTCGCCGTCCTGCGTGCAGTGCTCCGCCATGATATAGCGCTTGGCATCATTGGGACTCTTCTTCTTCGAAGTCGCCCCTCTTCCCTTGACAAGCAGGGCCTTCGCCCGTTCAACTTGACGCTCACGCACATAGGACAGATACTCCTTGTACTTGAACGAGAACGTCACGATGATACGCTGTTCAAGCGTCTCTCCAGTGGACATCGGTGTGGGGTCCCAACGCTCCTTGTAGAAGAGCGTTTCATAGTACTCCTTGCTGTCCAGCGTACTGATATCATACTCCTCGTCAGAGCCGGCAACATGCCACCCCTTGCTGTCCAGCGCCCAGTCCTGCAGGTGCTTCTTGAGCTTCTTCAGGGACTGCACCGTGATGAAGGAACGGTCTCCTACACTGTCATTCTTGCGGTTCTCATACGAAGACAGGCCGCCGTCCGTGCAGACAACCAGCTTCGACAGACCGAACTTGTCCTTCAGGATCTGCTCCATCGGCTTGAGCGTGCTGGTCTCCGCCGTGTTGCCCGGCTCGATGCACATCGCCAGCGGGAAGCCGTCGTGG
>LPNH01000179.1 GCA_001543385.1 Candidatus Hemicellulosilyticus sp. P3 | reverse complement strand
AGCGCCATCTGCAGCAGTATATAATAATAAGGTAACGAAAACAGTAACGACTATGACAACGAGAGACATCATCAAAGTGGAGGGCAAGACGTTCTCCGTAACAGGAAACAATGTATGGATGACGGCCGGCGAGACAGCCGAAATCTTCAACACCACGGCCACCGCCGTCAACACCGCCGTCAAGGGAGTGCTGCGCTCGGGACTGCTGAAAGAGCGCGAGACCATGCGCACCGACCGCGTGGATGCCATCATCAGCATCGACGTGTACAGCCTCGAAATGATTGTCGCCGTGAGTTTCCGCATCGACACCTGCTACACCGCCCTGTTCCGCAAGTGGCTGCTGGCGAGGCTCACCGACAGGCCGACGGGCGGCGGCATCTCCTACATCTTCTCGCTCGGCAGAAACAACTTCTGTTCAGCATAGGACAAAGATGACGACAAAGGCGGAAGTCACCTCCGCCTTTGCCGTTTCACAGGGCAGGCACGTAGTTCCTTTCAAGCAATGCCTGTATGTCCGACTCCCTGTAGAGCACCTTGCCGCCCATCGTGATATACGGAATGACGCCGTCGTTACGGTACTGCTGCAACGTGCGGCGCGTCACCCGCAGCACCTCCGACAGTTCCTTGTCCGTCACGTATCGCTCCCCGTCCATCACGGGACGGCAGTCCTGCATCAGAGCCGATGCCCTGCGCACCGCTTTCCTCATCGACGATAGCGCATCGGCTATCACCTCGTCGTTCATCGTGTAAATCCTCTCTGCCATCCCTCACGCCTCCTTTCCCTCTTCACTCAGCAGGGGACGTATGTCCTCCGGCCTGTAGTAGAACTTACGGTTTACCTGCGTGAACGGGATGCCCCTCGTGTCTCGCATATATTGCAAGGTGCGAGGGCTTACCCTCAGCATCCTGCAAACCGTCTCGTTGTCAATCCATTTGCCGAGTCCCTTGTCCCTGCACATCTCCGACAGGCAACCGACCTTTGCCGTCAGCACCTGTATTCCGTTTATCAAGGCATCGAACGCCTCACGTTCCAGTATCACAATTTCCATGTCACTTTCGTTTTTTCCGCGAAAGTACACACTTTACGCCCATTGCCGACAGAAAAACCATGCCGTGGCGCGATTTGTCGCCCGAAAACGCGACACTTGCGACATCATCCGCAAAAATCTCACGGGAGTCCCGCGGGAGTTGGGAACCGAAGTCGTTTTTTCCTCCGACCTTTGCATCCGTAAATGAATAAAACAGCAAAAACATATGGAAGTTATCACCATTGAAAGCAAGGCATACCATAACGTGATGGAGCGTTTGGACACCATTGAGGCATTCATCCGCCAGTGTTCCGTCTGGCAGCCACAGGAACAATCCGACAGGTGGGTATCGAGTACTGAGGCCGCCGTAATCCTTGGCGTCAGCCAGCGCACGCTCCAGCGTATGCGCTCCCGTAATGACATAGCCTATTCGCTTGTCGGAAATTCCTGTCGCTACAGACTCTCGGAAATCCGCCGTGTCATTGAGTTCAACCAAGTGCCGACGGAACAGCACACCCTCGACCAGATCAGTCATACCTACCGTGTGCGGACGGGCAACTATAAGAAAGCGGAATAAGATGGAGGATACGAGCATGAATGATACACTTGACCGCCAGACCTTCATCAGTGCCATGCAACAGATGTTCCGTCGTCTCGACGCGCAGGACGAACTGATTGCCCGTCTTCTCGAAGGCAGGGAAACGGCAGGCAACGGCCCCACGCTCGACGGTGAACGGCTTTACGACACCGAAGACCTCTGCCTGATGCTCCATGTCAGCAAGCGCACTATCCAGCGCTACCGTCTGCTCGG
>LPNH01000178.1 GCA_001543385.1 Candidatus Hemicellulosilyticus sp. P3 | reverse complement strand
GTTGTCGGACACAGAGCCGACAAACATTCCCTGCGTCAGTCCCGAAATCTTGCTGGGTGGGATAAGACTGTCCATCTGCGTGTTGATGGAGGTGGAAACATCCTGTCGGTTGATGGAAATCGACTGGCGTTTCTGGAGCACTTTTCCAAATCGCTCACTGAGCTGCTTGGCGGTCTCACCTACTACCTGCCCGCTGAAGATGTTGCCGACTGTGTTCATCACCACCTTTGCCTCCTTGTCGCCATAGTCGCGGACAAGTTGGGAAAAATCCTGAAATCCGAGACATACCGCAACCTTGTTGCTTCGGGCGGTTGCAATGAGGTTATCCAGTCCCTTGAAGTAGATGGTGGGCAACTCGTCGATGATGACCGACGACTTCAACTTCCCCTTCTTGTTAATGAGTTTCACGATACGGCTGTTATACAGACCGAGTGCTGCACCGTAGATGTTCTGTCGGTCGGGATTGTTACCGACACAGAGGATTTTCGGCTCATCGGGATTGTTGATGTCAAGTGTAAACTCGCTGTCAGACATTACCCAATAGAGTTGCGGTGAAATCATACGGGACAGTGGAATCTTGGCACTTGCTATCTGCCCTTGCAACTGCTCTTGCGCACCACCGAGCCATGCGTCCATGAAGGGAGAAAGATAGTTCTCCAGTTCCGGGTAGGATGTGAGAATGGGGAAAATGTCCTCGTACCTGCGGTTAAGCAGTTCTATTGCATGGGGGAAGGTACAGTACTTGCCACCCTGATAGAGCCGTAGGAACCATATCACTGCAGCAAACAGGATGATAGGCGACTCCACGAAGAAGTCACCCTGCTTCTGTACCCATGTCCGGTTAAGGTTGAGCATGATGGTGTATGCGCTCTCGTAGGCATCGGCAATGTCCGTCATGAAGTCGGGATGAATGGGATTGCAACGATGGCTGCGCCGTGGGTCGTCGAAGTTGATGACATAGAACTTCGGCTTGACCTTGTAGCCGCCTGAGTGCTTCAGCAGATGGTTGAAGGCAATGGTGGAAAGGTCGGGATACTTGTAGTCGTAGCAGTAGAGTGAATAACCCTTCTCTATTTGCTGTTTGATAAAGTTGTTCACCACAGCATACGACTTACCGCTGCCCGGTGTACCGAGTACGATGGTGGCACGGAACGGGTTGACCACATTGACCCAACCTCTGTTCCATTTCTTCTTGTAATAGAAACGGGTGGGCAGGTTGACGGAATACTCGTTCTCCATCAGCCGTGTCTCCTGCATGAAACTCTCGTTCTCATTGTTGAAGACATCCTCCATCAGATGGTGCTTCAACAGTCGGCTCATCCACAGACCAGCCATCATCAGACAAATGTAGCCAATGGAAATAGTGAGGATGTAGAGTGCCGTCACCA
>LPNH01000177.1 GCA_001543385.1 Candidatus Hemicellulosilyticus sp. P3 | reverse complement strand
AACAATAGCTTCAAGTGTGGCATATTGTTGCTGTTGTTTTTTTGTACCTATA
The DNA here is from genome assembly GCA_001543385.1 of Candidatus Hemicellulosilyticus sp. P3. GTDB lineage: Bacteria > Bacteroidota > Bacteroidia > Bacteroidales > P3 > Colimorpha. The sequence goes on along the minus strand of LPNH01000177.1, from coordinate 1,340 downwards.
TATTGTACCTATTTCATACACTCTTAGTCATTACAGCTTCAGGGTGTATCAGTTTCCATTTATGCGGCAATAATTGTAGCAGCTCCTCATGCGATGCCTTTGTATGATACGGCATCTGGCTGATGACATCATTCAGATAGTCCCTGGGATTGACATCATGGTTCCTGCATGTTGCCAGCAGCGAGCATACGACAGCCATGTTCTCTGCAGCCTCATGGTTCCCGCAGAAGAGGTAGTTCTTCCTGCCGAGTGTTATAGGTCTGATCTCGTTCTCGGCAAGGTTGTTGTCCAGCAACAACCGTCCATCTCCGATATAGCGCATCATATTGTCCCATCGGGTATAAGCGTAGGTGATTGCCTTGCCGATCTGCGAGCTCCCGCTGTACTTCACTCCCTCCGTCTCCATCCACAGCTTCATCGCCTCCATGACGGGCTTGGAGAGTTCCTGTCTCTTCGCCTTGCGCTCGTCAAATGACATTCCTGCCTCATCGCACATGTGCTCTACACGATAGAGGTGCTGTATCTCCGCGAGTGCATGCTCTGCCACCTGACGGTTCTCGTCAAGCGCCTGCTCGAAGTGACGGCGGATATGCACCATACAGTTGACCAGGCGCACGTCGGGGTTGGTCCTGAAGGCCGTCTCATAGCCCGCAAAACCGTCACATTGCAGATATCCCTTAAAGTTATACTTGTTCGCCAGCGACTCTATCACCGCTCCAGCCCGGGAGCCCTGGTCGTAATGGAAGAGCGCCAGCCGCTCCATCACGGCCCTCACCATCCAGAGGTATTCCTTCGCAGCCTTGTGGGCATCCCTGTTGATGACCGGTGTGGTGGTCTCATCTGCCTGTACATAGCCTGCTTTCATCACCTCTTCCTTAAGCACTTCGTAAAGAGGCCTGAGCAGCGGCATCGTCTGCTTGAACCAGCCGTCCATGGTACTTTCCGTCAGGCCCTTCAGGCCAAGGTGGCTGTACTGTTTGATCTGCCGGTAATACGGCATGTGGTACTCGTACTTCTGCAGCAGGATCTCGGAGAGCAGGCTGGCTCCGGCGATGCCTTTGTAAATGGGCAGCAGGGGCATGGGAGCTATCAGCACACTGCCCATGCCCTTGGGAGCTATGGCGGTGTTGTCCTTCAGGCCCCACTTCTCGCGGATGATCTCCTTGATGTACAGCAGTCCTGGTCTGTGTTCCACAAGGCGTGTCACCTCCTGGCCGATCTTCTTGTAAAGCGACTCGTCGAGATTGTCGGGCTTTAGAATGAGCTGCTCCAGTACGGGCAGGTCCTCCGTCATGAAGCGGTTCTTCCGCTCCTGTTTGCGCTCTTCCTTGGTCGTGATG
>LPNH01000176.1 GCA_001543385.1 Candidatus Hemicellulosilyticus sp. P3 | reverse complement strand
ACCTCCGCCTTTGCCGTTTCACAGGGCAGGCACGTAGTTCCTTTCAAGCAATGCCTGTATGTCCGACTCCCTGTAGAGCACCTTGCCGCCCATCGTGATGTATGGAATGATGCCGTCGTTGCGATACTGCTGCAATGTGCGTCGCGTCACCCTCAGCACCTCCGACAGTTCCTTGTCCGTCACATACCGCTCCCCGTCCATCACGGGGCGGCAGTCCTGCATCATTGCCGAAGCCCTGCGCATCGCTTTCCTTATCGCCGACAGCGCATCGGCTATCACCGCGTCGTTCATCGTGTAAATCCTCTCTGCCATCCCTCACGCCTCCTTTCCCTCTTCATTCAGCAGGTGGCGTATGTCCTCCGGCCTGTAGTAGAACTTTCGGTTTATCTGCGTGAACGGGATGCCCCTCGTGTCGCGCATATATTGCAAGGTGCGGGGGCTTATCCTCAGCATCCTGCAAACCGTCTCATTGTCAATCCACTTGCCGAGTCCTTTGTCCTGGCACATATCCGACAGGCAACCGACCTTTGCCGTCAGCACCTGTATTCCGTTTATCAAGGCATCGAACGCCTCACGTTCAAGTATCACGATTTCCATGTCACTTTCGTTTTTTCCGCGAAAGTACACACTTTACGCCCGTTACCGACTGAAAATCCATGCCGTGGCGCGATTTGTCGCCCGAAAACGCGACACTTGCGACATTATCCGCAAAAATCTCACGGGAGTCCCGCGGGAGTTGGGAACCGAAGTCGTTTTTTCCTCCGACCTTTGCACCCGTAAATGAATAAAGCAGCAAAAAATATGGAAGTTATCACCATTGAGAGCAAGGCATACCAGAACGTGATGGAGCGTTTGGACATCATTGAGGCATTCATCCGCCAGAGTTCTGTCCGGCATCCGCAGGAACAAACCGACAGGTGGGTGTCAAGTACTGAGGCCGCCGAAATCCTTGGCGTCAGCCAGCGCACGCTCCAGCGTATGCGCTCCCGTAATGACATAGCCTACTCGCTTGTCGGAAATTCCTGTCGCTACAGACTCGCGGAAATCCGCCGTGTCATTGAGTCCAACCAAGTGCCGACTGAACAGCACACCCTCGACCAGATCAGTCATACCTACCGTGTGCGGACGGGCAATAACAAGAAATCGGAATAAGATGGAGGATACGAGCATGAATGAGACACTTGACCGTCAGACCTTCATCAATGCCATGCAGCAGATGTTCCGCCGTCTCGACGCGCAGGACGAACTGATTGCCCGTCTGCTCGAAGGCAGGGAAACGGCAGGCAGCGGCATCGGCCCCACGCTCGACGGTGAACGGCTTTACGACACCGAAGACCCCACGCTCGACGGTGAACGGCTTTACGACACCGAAGACCTCTGCCTGATGCTCCATGTCAGCAAGCGCACTATCCAGCGCTACCGTCTGCTCGGTGTGCTCCCCTACGTCCAACTGCGCAAGAAAGCCTACTTCAAGGAGTCGGACATCAGCCGTTTCCTCCGCCGTCAGGTACCCGGCATATCAGAGAATGAAATCGGCGAATATTTCGCCAGAATTGTCAAACCAAATAAATAATTAAAACATGAACAAGAAAAAAGACGAAAAGGACGTGCTGATAGTCCGCGATGAACAGACGGGTGAAATCAGCGTGGTGTCCGGCCTTTCACGGGACGGCACACCGAAAACCAAGCCCGCCAAGTTGGAGAACTCGCCCGACTTCCTCCACTTTGACCGTAGCGGCGACGTACTCGACAACTTCTTCACCAACTTCTTCCGCCAGTACAAGGAGCCGTCACGCTTCGGGTTCTACCGTCTGGCAGCCGACAAGGTGGATGCGCTGCTCGACGTGATGAAAGACCTTCTGAAAGACCCCGAAGCCAACAAGGAGGCCCTTGCCGCCCACAAGATTGACACGTCGGAGTACGAGAAGAAGGTGCAACAGGAAAAGAACGGGCAGGAGCCCGAAAACAGTAACAATCAAAAACAGGAAAAAGAAATGGAACAGAAACAGGAACAGCCTGCCCAGACGCAGGCAGAAGGACGTCGCAACGGCTATCAGCCGCTTGACGAGAGCAAAATCAACTGGCCCGACATGGAAAAGAAGTGGGGTATCTCACGCGAAGCACTCCAGAAGTCGGGCGACCTTGACAGGATGCTGAACTACGGCAAGAGCAACCTCATTGCCGCACAGCCGACTTTCGACGGTGAGAAGTACGACATGGCTATGCGCTTCTCCCTGAAGACCCAGCAAGACGGAAGCATCACCATCAGACCCCACTTCATTCGTATGGAGCCCAACCTCAATGTGGAGTTCCGCGGCTATACGTTCACGGATGAGGACAAAAAGGCGCTGCGCACGACAGGCAACCTCGGACATCTTGCAGAGGTGGCAAATCTGGAAACTGGCGAGATGGTCGCGTCATACATCAGCATTGACCGCAAGACCAACGAGATCCTGACCTACCCTGCAAGTAAGCTGCATCTCCGTGACAAGATCGGCACCACGCCCTTGACAAAGGAGGAGCAGGAAATCCTGAAGACCGGTGCGCCTCTTCCCAACAAGGAAGTTGAACTTGCCAATGGCCGCAAGTTCACCGTCACCCTGCAGGTCAATGCCGACCAGAAAGGCGTTGAGTTCGTCCCGGGCACCAGCCGCA
>LPNH01000175.1 GCA_001543385.1 Candidatus Hemicellulosilyticus sp. P3 | reverse complement strand
TATTATTACTGTCCGCTAAACACAAAAATCCCCATCCCAACTCTTTGTAACAGAGGAGTTGGGATACTTTTGTATTAGTGACAAGCCCCCTCATTCACATTCTTCATCATTCGGAGGTGATTCCGCAGCCTCTTCGAGCATCCGTTTCATGTCTGCATCCGGCATATTGAAGAATGTGTCCATATTGAGGTATTCCATCATTACTATTCGCACCATGGTGGCCAGTCCAGAAAAGCTCCAGCGTCTTTCCAGCGCGCTTTGCAGCAGTGAAAGCAGCAGATTTGCTATCAGGGTGACCCATATCTGGATTTTGATGGCATTGGCAGACTCTCCGTAGAAGTATCTGAGCGGGAAATTCTGTTTTATCTGCTTGAAAAGAGACTCTATCTGCCACCTTCTCCGGTAAATGGCCGCGATGGTTCCCATAGGCATGTCGAAGTCGTTGGTGAGCAGCGAGACCAGTTTCGGGGACTTTCCTTTCTTTATGTCCACGTATGTGATGATGCGCGCGATGTGGCTGATGCCGTCCTTCCTGAAGACGACCACCTGCTCACGATACTCCATCTTCCCGTCGGGGTTCATGTCCATGCAGTCCACCAAGACCTCATATTTGAGGCTTTTCTTCATTTTGGTGACATAGACCACGTTCCTTTCCGTGAGTTCCTCGAATTTCCCGTAGTTGATGTAAGCCCGGTCGAGGGCCACAATCTCATCATGCTGGAAATGACTCGGAGCAAGCATGAAGGAGTCGTTGGTGGCGGCTGAGGTAAACCTGACATCACAGTGCACGCCCTCGTTGGCATGGATGACGGAGTGGACCTTGATGCCGCCTTTCTTCTTTCCCGTCTTCGGGTGGCGGCCTACGCCCTTGAAAATCACGTTGGAGAACAGAGTGATCGTGGTGGAATCAATGATTCTCAGCCTTTTCACCCATTCCTCCGTCCCGTTACGTCGGCTGTCCGACGAAAGCTTGTCCCTGTTCGACTGGTACAGGTCGCGGTAGACGTCCTCGAAGAACTTCTCAGGGCGTCTGGCATTGGCATCGGACAGGGTGCTGCGCTTGGGAACCTTGTCAATGCCTATATGATGGAGCTTGCGCACTTCTGCCGTCATGGCCGCCTCTATCTCGCGCAGAGAGTCGAAGCGCATGATGACAGCGTAAAGCATCGTGAGCAGGTGCGTGAACCCAGTAAAGCTCTTTACGTACTTCTCACCCCCGTTTTTGCGGCTCAATTCAACAATTTTATCACGGTCGAGTGATTTTATCTGCTGACCATATACCGGCTGTCCGAAAAAATGTGTACTTTTGCCCATGGTTACGTTTGATTTTGTTTGGCGACAGCAAAGGTAACCAAAAGGGCTGACACCTAACACGGGTATCAGCCCTAATTTAATCGCAATGTGGAAAGTTTAGCGGACAGTAATAATA
>LPNH01000174.1 GCA_001543385.1 Candidatus Hemicellulosilyticus sp. P3 | reverse complement strand
GACCTTTATGCTGTACAACTCTATAAAGACTTGAGAGGAATCGACTGATGAAAAAGACCTTAGCCACCCTATGCCTGTTGCTTTGCGCGGTGTTTTGCCTCGCGCAAGAGCCGCTCGTGCCACGAAGCAACAAGTCCTACCTCATCGCCGACGGCAACCCTAAGGACACTGCTTACTTGAGGGTAAAGAGCCGTCAGGCAGGCTTGGACTTAGGTCTGTCAGTACTGGCCAACCGAGTCTCTACCACCAGCAAATATGTCGCTCCCAAGCCCTCGACACATCTGTTGAAACAAGGCGTCCTGAACCTGCAGCTCCCCATCGACGACAAGCAGACCGAGTTTGCCGTCTACCACTCCGAGCTCTTCGACCAACCGGCCAACATCAACGTGCTGCAAATCGACGACGAACTCGTCACCTACCGCAGCGTCGAGAAGGTGGGCAACATCCATGTGTTCTACCATTGCGTTCGCGGTGCCTTCGGCACAAGGAGAGTCGCGCATAGCAAGAACGCCGTCGTCTACAAGCTTTGGGACACGCCACAACGCAGCCTGCTGCCCGACCTCGAGCTGCAGGACCAGATGGCGCAAGCCGAAGCCAAGAGATGCGCCAAGACCCGCTATCCCTTGCTCATTTTCAACGACCTGATCAGCTATTCCTACAACAGCCAAGGCGACTTGGCTATCGGTCACTTCCTGGACACGATGCACAAATACAATCCCGACAAACTCCTCCAAGCCGACCTGCTCACCCCCGCTTCGTGGCCCTACCTAAGCCGCGTCAACGAGAACCAGCTCTGGAACGAGTCGATGCGCACCAAGATTGTGGAGACGCTGGCCGAGAAACAGGAGTTCTATGCCAAGCAACAGATGCCGTGGATGATCGGCAACTTCCAAATCCACCTGGCCGACAAGAACCGCAAGTCGACCTCGATGGAAGAACTGGAGTGGTTCCTCTCCAAAGCCGCTGCCTTCGACGCCGGCTTCGGCCTCGACTTCAGCGCGGCAGCCATGCGTAAGCATGGACTCACCAATATCATGCTCAACACCATAAAAATATGGGAGAGTCTCCGTCTATCGCATGCCTTCAGCGACGACATCAAGGAAGCGCTAAAAGACCCCTATTGCGATTGGCACATCCAACGTGATGAGGACTCCAGTTTCCTCCTCTATCCCCAGCATAACTCACGCCGTTACTATTGCAACCTCAACGACGACCAATGGGAATGGAACTCCCCATACACGGGCCGCTTTGCCCTCAGCATCACCGCCGAAGGCAAAGGCAGCGTCAGCAACCTGGTCATCACCACCCCGAATGGCACGCTCTTTTTCCCCTGCACCTTACGCGCAGGACAATATCTCATCTACGACTTCGAAGGCCACGCCTGCATCACCGATTTCAACTACAGCATCTCTCCAGTATCGTTCAGTTGCGAGGTCAAGATGGAAGAGCGGCAGAAACCGGAAGTGACCGTGCGTTATTATACGCATGGCGACGCCAAAAAGCTGGCTAAGAAGAACTAAAAAGCGACAAAAGGGTTTGCTCCTCATCACTAATAATGAGTGCCGGCAGACAAAAGTATAATTAATAAGGATAAAAAGGTAAGGATTGTCTTCGTATTTTTGCAGCATCAAACAATAGCATCCAATGTCAACCCTCGATAAACTCGAAATAGGACAATCCGCACGCATCAAGGCCGTGGGAGGCGAAGGCCAACGCCGACAGCACTTCCTCGACATGGGCCTTATCCCCGATGCGTTCATCAAAATTGTGAAATACGCGCCCCTGGGCGACCCGATGGAGGTGATGATCCATGGCTATGCCCTCACCCTTCGCAAAGCCGATGCCGCCCTCATCGAAGTGGAGGCGTGCGACGACACCCAAAGCGAAGAAAAAGACAGCAACCTCGACCAACTGTATATCACCTCCCTACCCGACCACAACGCCCACCCAGGCTTGGGTGAGGAAGGCATCTACCACGACAAGACCCACGAGACCCCGCTACCCAAAGGCACCAAGCTCACCTTCGCCCTCGCCGGACAACAGAACTGCGGCAAGACCACACTCTTCAACCAGCTGACGGGGGCCAACCAACACGTGGGCAACTTCCCTGGCGTCACCGTCGACCGCAAGGACGGCGTCATCAAAGGACATCCCGAGACCTCGGTCACCGACCTGCCGGGCATCTACTCGCTGTCGCCTTACACCTCCGAGGAGATTGTTTCACGTGAGTTCATCATAAAAGAGAAACCCAAGGCCATCATCAACATCGTGGATG
>LPNH01000173.1 GCA_001543385.1 Candidatus Hemicellulosilyticus sp. P3 | reverse complement strand
CAATCAAATAATCAAGATGATATTTCTCTTTAGTTACGGCAAAAGGTTCTGAAACGCCTGTGAGGTAATCCGCTTCCAAGGCGCAGTAGATGTCGATTTTGTCCTTGAATTCCTCTTTCAGTTGGGCAATTTCAGCCACATAACGCGGCATGTCGGCCGACTTCACCGAAAATGTATTGTCGAAAGGCAGCGGACTATGCTCCGAAAAGCCAAGCGTGGTCAAGCCCTGACGGACAGCCTCTTCCACGATTTCGCGGGGCTGGGATTTGCCGTCGGAATAAATGCTGTGGGTATGTAAATTGAAATTCTGCATAATTGAAACAAATTGCGGACGCATTCGATGCGTCCCTACAAGGTTGAAATTACTTTATAAACCTTGTCACCACGACGCACCAGCGACTTCACGGGAATCGAGCAATACTCACCTTTCACGGTCTGCTGGACATTGCCCAAATCCACGCGGATTTCGGTGAGTGTGTCCTCGTAGACGCCAGTCGTCGGACCGATGATCATGATTTGTTCACCAAGTTTGAGGGCGTCGCTGTCCATGCGGATTTCGGCCACGCCTAACTTGCTGTAATAGTTGGTGATAAGCCCGACATATTCCTTAGTCTTGGTGGCATGCGAGCCATATTGTTTCGACCACTCAAAAGTGCGACGACCCAAATAATAGCCGTCCCAGAAGCCACGATTATAGACGCTCTTCAACCGTTCCATCCAAGCGTCGACTTTCTCCTGCGTGAACGTACCTTCCTGTATGGCTTTCACCGCCTCGCTGTAGACCGAAACCGTCAGTTTGGTGTATTCCGGCGAGCGACCGCGCCCTTCGATTTTCAGCACTTCCACACCGGCATCCAACACCCTGTCCAAGAAAGGCAGTGTGCAAAGGTCTTTGGGCGACATAATGTATTCATTGTCAAGCATCAACTCATAGCCTTCCTCGCGTTCGCGCACATCGTAGCCGCGACGGCAGAGTTGCAGGCAAGCGCCCCGATTCGACGACGAATTGAACAAATCCTGGCTCAGGTTGCACTTGCCCGAAATGGCCATACACAAGGCACCGTGGCAAAACACCTCAATGCGCACCAAGTCGCCATGAGGGCCACGAATTTGCTGACGCTCAATCTCCTCAGTGATGTGGCGCACCTGGTCGATATTCAGTTCGCGGGCAGTCACCATCACGTCGGCAAACTGTGAATAATAGCGCACCGCCTCAAGGTTGGTGATGTTGCATTGCGTAGACATGTGCACCTCAATGCCGATTTGTCGGGCATATTGAATCACACTTTGGTCGGAGGCAATGATGGCCGAGATGCCGTTGGCCTTGATGGCATCGAGCAATTGGTGCATCTCCTCCATTTCCTCGTCGTAAATCACCGTATTGACTGTGACATAGCTCTTTACGTTGTTCTCGGCGCAGGTCTCGGCCAATTGGCGCAGGTCGTCGAGGGTGAAGTT
>LPNH01000172.1 GCA_001543385.1 Candidatus Hemicellulosilyticus sp. P3 | reverse complement strand
CTTGGCAGAATCCACCACTATCTCAGCATGGAAAATCTTCTGCTCAATACGTTCGTTGAAGTTGTCGGACACAGAGCCGACAAACATTCCCTGCGTGAGTCCCGAAATCTTGCTGGGCGGGATAAGGCTGTCCATCTGCGTATTGATGGAGGTGGAAACGTCTTGTCGGTTGATGGAAATCGACTGGCGTTTCTGGAGCACCTTGCCGAAACGCTCACTCAGTTGTTTGGCAGTCTCACCCACAACCTGCCCACTGAAGATATTGCCGACGGTATTCATCACTACTTTTGCCTCCTTGTCGCCATAGTCACGGACTAACTGGCTGAAGTCCTGAAAGCCGAGACAGACCGCCACCTTGTTGCTTCTGGCGGTGGCGATGAGGTTATCCAGTCCCTTGAAGTAGATGGTGGGCAACTCGTCGATGATGACCGACGACTTCAGTTTCCCTTTCTTGTTGATCAGTTTCACGATACGGCTGTTATACAGACCGAGGGCAGCACCGTAGATATTTTGACGATCAGGATTGTTGCCAACACAGAGGATTTTCGGCTCATCGGGGTTGTTGATGTCAAGCGTAAACTCGCTGTCAGACATCACCCAATAAAGTTGTGGGGAAATCATTCGTGACAATGGTATTTTTGCAGATGCTATCTGCCCTTGCAACTGCTCTTGCGCACCACCAAGCCATGCGTCCATGAAGGGCGAAAGGTAGTTCTCCAGTTCCGGGTAGGATGTGAGTATCGGAAAGATGTCCTCGTACCTGCGGTTAAGCAGTTCAATGGCATGGGGGAAGGTGCAGTATTTTCCACCCTGATAGAGACGTAGGAACCATATCACTGCGGCAAACAGGATGATTGGCGACTCCACGAAGAAGTCACCCTGTTTCTGCACCCATGTACGGTTAAGATTGAGCATGATGGTGTATGCGCTCTCGTAGGCATCGGCAATGTCCGTCATGAAGTCGGGATGAATGGGATTACACCGATGGCTGCGCCGTGGGTCGTCGAAGTTGATAACATAGAACTTCGGCTTGACCTTGTAGCCGTCTGAGTGCTTCAGCAGGTGGTTGAAGGCAATGGTTGAAAGGTCTGGGTATTTGTAATCGTAGCAGTAGAGCGAATAGCCCTTCTCAATCTGTTGCTTGATGAAATTGTTCACCACGGCATACGACTTACCACTGCCTGGTGTACCGAGTACGATGGTGGCACGGAACGGGTTGACCACGTTAATCCAACCCTTGTTCCATTTCTTCTTGTAGTAGAAACGTGTAGGCAGATTGACCGAATACTCGTTCTCCATCAGCCGTGTTTCCTGCTGAAAGCTCTCGTTCTCGTTGTTGAAAACGTCCTCCATCAGATGATGCTTCAACAGTCTGCTCATCCACAGACCAGCCATCATCAGGCAGATGTAGCCAATGGAAATCGTGAGGATGTAGAGTGCCGTCACCACATCTGCGTGGATG
>LPNH01000171.1 GCA_001543385.1 Candidatus Hemicellulosilyticus sp. P3 | reverse complement strand
GTTTCATCTCGGCATCCACCTTGGCAGAGTCCACCACAATCTCGGCATGGAAAATCTTCTGCTCAATACGCTCCTTGAAGTTGTCGGACACAGAGCCGACAAACATTCCCTGCGTAAGTCCCGAAATCTTGCTGGGCGGAATAAGGCTATCCATCTGCGTATTGATGGAGGTAGAAACGTCCTGTCGGTTGATGGAAATCGACTGGCGTTTCTGGAGCACCTTTCCAAATCGTTCACTGAGTTGCTTGGCAGTCTCACCAACGACCTGCCCACTGAAGATGTTGCCGACGGTGTTCATCACCACCTTTGCCTCCTTGTCGCCATAGTCACGGACAAGTTGGGAAAAGTCCTGAAAGCCGAGACAGACTGCCACCTTGTTGCTTCGGGCGGTGGCAATGAGGTTATCCAGTCCCTTGAAGTAGATGGTGGGCAACTCGTCAATGATGACTGAAGACTTCAGTTTCCCCTTCTTGTTGATGAGCTTGACGATACGGCTGTTATACAGACCGAGGGCTGCACCGTAGATGTTCTGTCGGTCGGGATTGTTGCCGACACAGAGGATTTTCGGCTCATCGGGGTTGTTGATGTCAAGTGTAAACTCGCTGTCAGACATCACCCAATAGAGTTGCGGGGAAATCATACGGGACAGCGGAATCTTTGCACTTGCTATCTGCCCTTGCAACTGCTCTTGCGCACCACCGAGCCATGCGTCCATGAAGGGCGAAAGGTAGTTCTCCAGTTCCGGGTAGGACGTTAAAATGGGGAAAATGTCCTCGTACCTGCGATTCAGCAACTCTATCGCATGGGGGAAGGTGCAGTACTTACCACCTTGATAAAGACGAAGGAACCATATCACTGCGGCAAACAGGATGATTGGCGACTCCACGAAGAAGTCACCCTGCTTCTGCACCCATGTACGGTTAAGGTTAAGCATGATGGTGTAGGCGCTCTCGTAGGCATCGGCAATGTCCGTCATGAAGTCGGGATGAATGGGATTGCAACGATGGCTGCGCCGTGGATCGTCGAAGTTGATGACATAGAACTTCGGCTTGACCTTGTAGCCGTCTGAGTGCTTCAGCAGATGGTTGAAGGCAATGGTGGAAAGGTCGGGATACTTGTAGTCGTAGCAGTAGAGCGAATAGCCCTTCTCAATCTGTTGCTTGATGAAGTTGTTCACGACAGCATACGACTTACCGCTGCCCGGTGTTCCGAGTACGATAGTGGCACGGAAAGGGTTGACCACATTGATCCAACCTCTGTTCCATTTCTTCTTGTAGTAGAAACGTGTAGGCAGGTTGACGGAATACTCGTTCTCCATCAGCCGTGTTTCCTGCTGAAAACTCTCGTTTTCGTTGTTGAAGACATCCTCCATCAGATGGTGTTTCAACAGTCTGCTCATCCACAGACCAGCCATCATCAGGCAGATGTAGCCAATGGAAATCGTGAGGATGTAGAGTGCCGTCACCACATCTGCGTGGATG
>LPNH01000018.1 GCA_001543385.1 Candidatus Hemicellulosilyticus sp. P3 | reverse complement strand
GATGGTGGCTACATATTGATGTTGTGCTGTTGCTTTTTACTGAAAGCTGCTACTAACGACTCATAAATCTACCCTTAATCGTGTATTGGATGATAGTTGCGGATTTTAGGATTTATTTTAATTTTGCACTATAAAAACGGAAAAAAGATTTTTTGGCGGAAATGGGGGCGAAATGGTGTGCGGAAGAAAAAAAATCACTACCTTTGCACTTTATTCACGCAATCATTCAAACACGCAATCGAGATATGAAGGAGTCAAGTACTGAAAGCAACGGCAACAGCCATGTTGGCGATATGCTTACGAAATCGGAGCAGTTCATTGAGCGGAACAGCAAGAAGTTGATTCTCTGCGCGGCGGTTGTGGCTGTTGCGGCGGTGGCTTTCTTCGGCCTGCGCCGTTATTATTTCCAGCCGCGCGAGGTGGAGGCTTCCGAGGAGTTGTTCGCGGCGGAGAACTGGTTTGACCAGGGGATGTTCGAACAGGCGCTCAACGGCGATTCGGCGTCGTTGGGATTTTTGGATATCATCGACAGCTACGGACGCACGAAGGCGGGCAATTTGGCACGCTATTATGCCGCCGTATGCCAGTTGAACCTGGGTCGGTATGACGAGGCGTTGCAGCTGTTGGACAGGTATAAGGGCCGCGATCTGCTGACGCGGGTCGAGGCGGAGATGCTGCGCGGCGACGCCGAGGCGGAGCTGGAGCATTATGACGCGGCGTTGCGCCACTATGAGAAGGCTGCCGGCATGAACGCCAATATGGCGACGACGCCCGCCGCCCGCTTCAAGGCGGCGCTGGTGTTGCTGCACCAGGGCGAAAACGCCCGCGCGGTGGAGCAGCTGGAGCTTATCCGCCGCGAATACCCCGAGTCGACCGAGGCCAACGAGGTGGACAAGTATATCGGCTATGCCGAGGCAAAGCAATAAGAATCTTTCATTTTGTGTTTTTTCACTGCCTGACGGAGTTCCGCCAGGTTTTTTTTGTCCGGCTATGACCCTTGTTCCGGTTTGCCGGGCTTTGATTTGTGGAGCAGGATTCCGGCGGCGACGGCGCAGCAGACGCTGAGCAGGAGGGGGAGGGAGAGCGTGTCGTCGGGCGAGAAGGTCACGAGGTGGTGCTGGTGCAGGTAGTGCAGGATGACGATGACGGCGTTGTTGACGAAGTGGACGGCGGCGCTGACCGAAAGCGATCCCGACAGGGCGTAGAGGTAGCCGAGCAGGGCGCCGAGCGCCATGCGTGGCAGCAGGGCGAAGAGGTCGCCGTGCAGGAGGCTGAAGATGAGGGCTGTGGTCCATACGGCGGCGTGGATGTTGCGCCAGTGTAGCTGCAGCGTCTGCTGTATGACACCACGGAAGAGCACCTCTTCGCAGACGGCGGGGACGAGGGCGACGACGAGCAGGCAGAGCAGGAGGTCGCCCGGACGGGGCATGGTGAGCAGCTGGAGGGTGAGGGCTTCGGCTTGTGCCGCGGCGCCACGCAGCTGTGTCTCGACGGCGGCCCACCGGCCGCCCCAGTGCCAGCTGTTGTTCCAGACGGAGAGCCAGTCGACGGCGGGGGTGAGCAGCAGGAGGGATGCGATGCCGATGGCTACGAGGGTCCATTGGCGCCGGCCGATGGTGCAGCCGAAGAAGGCGGTGCCGCCGTGGAAGAGATGTGCGAAGAGCAGCGACGGCAACAGGAAGACGAGTGTCTGGGTGAGGGCCTGCAGGCCGAGGCGGAGGCGGCGGTCGCCGTCGTCGAGGCCGAGCTGTGGCAACGCCAGGGTGACGGCGGCGGCCGCTACCCAGGCCAGCAGCATGGTGCCGGCCAGTATCAGGAGCCGGGCTAATGCGGGGTATGAACGGAGGTTGGGCATGGGTTGTGCTCTTGTTTATTGGTTCCGGGACGGTCCGGAGCGTTTAGGCCGCTCGGGGAGTTGTGCCAGGGTGGCGCCTGCGATGACCAGCGCGATGCCGGCAAGGCGTTGCCAGCTGAAGTGTTCCTGGCCGATGGCGATGGCGGTGAGGAAGGAGAAGATGGGGATGAAGTTGGTGTAGACGCAGGCGGCTGTGGCGCCAAGGTGTTGTACGCCGTGGTTGTAGAATATGTAGGCTACGGTGCTGCAGAGGATGCCGAGGGCGAGCACGAGCAGGATGAGTCTGGGGCTGTAGGTGATGAGGGGCAGTGTGGCGCCGTCGTGCAGCAGCATGACGGGCAGGAAGTAGCAGAGGCCGAAGAGGTTTTGCCACGCGGTGATGGTGACGGCACGGTAGCGGTCGGCGACGCGTACAAGGACGAGGGTGTAGACGACGGCGATGGCGACGGCGGCGGCAAGGTAGGCGACACCGCTGCGCAGGGTCTCGGGTGAGGCGGCGAGGGCGCCGTTGCCCTGCACGAGGAGGCCGATGCCCCCCACCGACAGCAGCACGCCGCAGAGCACGGCGCTGTGCAGCCGCTCACGGTAGACGGCGGCGTTGGCAAGGGCGACGAAGAAGGGGATGGTGGCGACGATGACGGCGGAGAGGCTGCCGCTGACACGCTGCACGCCGCTGGTTTCGCAGAAACTGTAGAGGAAGGGCTCGGCAAAGGCCAGGAGCAGAAACCATTTCAGGTCGCCGCGGCGGACGGGTTCGAGCCGGCGCAGGGCGGCCAGCAGGGGCAGGGTGACGGCGGTGGCGCAGACCATGCGGAAGGTGATGAGGTGCAGCACGGTGATGTGCGGCTCGCTGTCGAAGATTTCTTTGGTGATGATGAAGCTGGCGCCCCAGAAAAGAGCCGCCAGTCCCAGCAGCAGGTTGACGAGGGTTTGCTTCATGTTTTGCTTTATGATACAGTCAACGCAGGCGTTGCCTGCGTTGACCAAGTGTTGGATGGTGACCCCGGCGGGATTCAAACCCACGACTTTCGGAACCGGAATCCGACGTTCTATTCAGCTGAACTACGGGGCCTATGATAAAAAGTGTGACCTATTGGACTTATTAGACTTATTTGACTTATTAGACCTATCACCCCAAGGCATCCAGCAGCCCTTTGGTCCATTGGAACGACCGGTCGCTCATGGACTGCAGGAAGGTCTCCCACTGCATGGCGTGGTCGGCGGTGTCGGCGGGGGTGTCGCTGACAAGGCGCACGGCGAGGAAGGGCACTCCGTGCAGATGGCAGGTTTGGGCGATGGCGGTCGATTCCATCTCGCAGGCCAAGGCGTCGGGGGTCCGCTGGCGGATGGCGGCCACGCCGTCGGCGCTGTCGATGAATTGGTCGCCGGTGACGATGAGCCCTTCGACGGTATGGGCCGTGGCGGACACTTGGCGTGCGCAGGCCAACAGACGGGCGTCGGCGTTGAAGCGCGTCGGCAGCCCCTGCACCTGTCCCCACTCGTTGCCCATGGAGCACCACACGTCGTGGTAGGCGCACTGCCGTCCGATGACGAGGTCGCCCGGATGGAGCTCCGGGGCGAGCCCGCCGGCAAGGCCGGTGCTGATAATGCAGTCGGGCTTGCGGTCGGCAATGAGACGGCAGGTGGTGACGGCGGCGTTGACTTTGCCGATGCCGGTCTGGCAGGCAATAACGCTGTGTGCGCCGTGACGGCCGTCGGACTGCCCGCCCAGCATCGCCACCAAGTGGCGGTATTCAATGTCCATGGCGGTGAGGATGCCGATTGTCATGTGGTCTTTTCAAGTTGGCTTCAAGGCTGTCCGGGCGACGGGAGCGTTGGCCGGTGTCTTGAAATTTTTTGCAAAGATACGATTTTTTTCTTTTGCTTAGCCGTAAATTTCGATTTGGAAGCCTTCGTCGAGGAGGGGCTGCACGAGCCGGCGCATGGTGTCGGGGCTGAGTTTTTCTATGTCGGGACGGGGGGTGGCACGGTCGACGGTGTAGACCATGATGCGGCGCGGACGCAGGGTGCGCACGATGTCCATCCAGCCGTCGAGCACGGCAGGTTGGGTGGAGTCGTAGTCGCTGCAGCGCAGCATGCAGGTTTGGAGCACGAACCGGCCGTCGAAGGCTTTGAGCGACTCGACGACGCGGGCGACGTCGTAGCCCGGCGCAGGCCGGTTGATGACGGCGGCCAAGGCGTTGGTGGGTGCGTCGATTTTCATGATGGCGTTGTCGACACGGCGCAGCGCGGCGGCGACATCAGGGCGGTCGGCGCGTGTGGCATTGGTGAGCACGGAGACTTGCGCCGCCGGATAGTGGCGGTCGCGCAGGCGCAGGGTGTCGTCGATGATGGCGGCGAAGTCGGGGTTGAGCGTGGGCTCGCCGTCGCCGCTGAAGGTGATGCTGTCGATGGCGATGCTTTCGGCGGCGCAGCGCCGCAGCATGGCGTCGAGTTTGTCGCGCACTTCCCGGGCGGAAGGCAGCCGGGTGTCACCGTGTCCGTCGCGGTTCCAGCCGCATTCGCAGTAGATGCAGTCGAAGTTGCAGAGTTTGCCCTCTTCGGGCAGCAGGTTGATGCCTAATGAGTTGCCGAGCCGGCGGCTGTGTATGGGGCCAAAGACGGTTTTTTCGCGTAGCATGGCAGGACGTTTTGGTGTGCAAAGATACTCTTTTTTTGTTTACCTTTGCAATGGCGTTATATCATCTGTTTTTGTTATGAAACGTTTGCCTTTTATTGTCCTTGTCGTGGCGATGGTGCTGACTTCTATCGGCCTGGTGGTGGTGCAGGTGGTGCAGACGCACCGCTCAGTGAATGTGAGCCGCAATTTGTTCAATGTCAGTGTGGCTAACGCTATGGACAATGTGGTGGCGCAGTTTGGCCAGATGAAGCTGGACGACTATGTGTCGCCCGCCGACCGTGCCTCGATGCGTGCTTTCCGGCGTTATGAGGAGCTGAACGATCGTATGATAGAACTGGTGAGCCAGCATGAGGATTTGTTTTATAATGAGCAGGAGGTGCAGTTCGGCACGGTGCTGCAGGACAGCGCCTATATCCGCCGTCGCGTCCGCTTGTCGCGTTCGGACAGCCATGTGGTGGTGCAGTACAACACGCTGCTTAACGCCCGCAAGCGCTTGCAGGTGACGGACGCCCGCAGCCTCTCGATGATGGACGACGGGCTGGTTTCGAGCGACGAGGTGTTTGACTCGGATTTTAATTATGCTTTGTTGGATTCGTTGGTGCGCGAGGAGTTGATTATCAACGGGGTCGATTTGACGCCCGAGTTGGGTGTGCTGCGTGCCTCGCGCGACGACCTGCTTTATGCCAGCGATGTTGCGGTGTCCGACAGGCTGCGCACTTCGCCGTTCCGCTATAACCTGCATCTGGGCGGCCTGCCGGCTGTCGACGATTATTATGTGGTGCTTGCGTTCCGGCCGTCGGATCTGCGCCTGCTGACAGACCAGCGTTTCGACTTGGTGACGAGTCTGCTGCTGATTGCCATCCTCGTGGCGCTGTTTTTAGTGTGTATCCGCATTATTATGAAGCTGAACATGCTGGACGAAATGAAGACGACGTTTATCAATAATATGACACATGAGTTGAAGACTCCTGTCGCCACGATCAGTCTGACGAACGAGATGTTGCGCGACGAGACGGTGACGCTCGACGCGCCGACACGCCGGCGTTTCCTGACGGTTATCAAGGACGAGACGCACCGGATGCAGGTGCTGATTGAGACGATTCTGCAGAACAGCAAGATGTCGGACCGTCATTATTACATCCGTCCGGTCAGCGTGGATCTGAACGATCTGGTGCGCGAGGTGGTGAACAGTTTCGGCCTGCAGGTGGAGTCCCGCAACGGCAGGTTGGAGGTGGAGCTGTGCGACGGACAGGCCCTTGTCGAGGGTGACAAGATGCACCTGACGAATATGATTTACAATTTGGTGGACAACGCGGTGAAGTATTCGGAGGGGGCGCCGCACATTGTCATCGCCACACAGCGCGACGCGCAGGGGGTTCGGCTTTCAGTGACGGACCACGGTATCGGCATCAGCGCGGAGGACAGGAAGCATATTTTCGAGAAGTTTTACCGTGTGTCGACAGGCAATGTGCATAATGTGAAGGGGTTCGGCATCGGGCTGAACTATGTGTCGCAGGTGGTGGCGCTGCACCGGGGTGCTGTCGATGTTGAAAGCGAGCTCGGTCAGGGGTCGACATTCACGGTGGTTCTGCCGTCGGGCGTCAGGTAGGGCGAGTCGGTCAGTTCGTTTATTTTTCTCAGCACGGCGTCAGGGGTGACGGCGTGGAGGCAACGGTAGTCGCCGTAGCGGCAGGCTTTCTGCCCGTAGGCCGAACAGGGGCGGCACGGGAGGTCGGCTTGGAGTGCGTTGCCGGGGTGTTGGCGCCAGCCGTAGAAACCGGCGAAGGGATGGGTGGCGCCCCAGATGCTGACGACGGGCACGCCTAATGCCGAGGCAAAGTGCATGTTGGCGGAGTCCATGCTGACCATGAGGTCGAGAGCGGCCATGGCTTGCAGCTCGTCGGCGAAACTGCCGCGGCATGCCAGGCTGCGGGTGTTGGGGTAGGCGGCGCTCCATCGTTCCAACTGCGGCTTGTCTTCGGCGCCGCCGAAGAGCAGGAGGCGGTTGCGGGGGTCGGCACTGAGTTGCCGCACAAGTGTCTCCATGTATGCGGCGGGCCAGATTTTGCCGCGGTGTTGGGCCCCGGGGGCCAGGCCAATGTGGCGCAGGCCGTCGGCGGCGCGGCGCGGCGCGAGGGGTTGCATGGACTCGGCGGCTATTGCCGCGGCGGGCTGCAGGCCGCAGGCGTCGAAGACGCGGTCGTAGCGTTGCCAGGCGGCGGTCAAGCGGCGGCGTGTTTTGCACCGGCGGCGTGTGAGACGCCAGCGGCGCCAGCGCTCTTTGCGGATGTGACGCACGGCGACGCCATGCAGCCGCAGGCGGCACAGCGCCCGGCGTACACGCGGCACGCCATGCAGGTCGGCGACGAGGTCGGGGCGCAACGCTATCCATTGTCTTGCCAGTTCGCGCGGCGACTGGCGGCGCGGCGTGGCGATGAACTCGACACCTTCGATGCCGGCGAAGAGGGGCTGCAGCAGCGGCGGCGCAGCCAGCAGGAAGGTGGTGCCGGGGTTGGCGGCGGCACGGGCGCGTAGCACGGGGGCGAGAATGGCGACGTCGCCCAAAGCCGAAAGGCGTATCACTAACAGGCGCATGGAGCGGAGGTGTCGGCGTGCTATGACGATTGCTTGTAGAGCATCGGGTTGAGCGACGGGTCGTTGTACATCTTCATCTGCCGGTATACCTTCATGATGCGGGTGCCGGCGGAGAGCTCGTCGAAGAGCTGGTCGATGGCGGTGGTCAGGTCGCCGCGTTGTACAAGGAGGGTGTCGAGTTTTTGCTTGCAACGGGTGCGGTGGGCTTCGTCGCCGCGCTGCGCCTCGATGGTGAAGTGGTAGATTTTCAGTGCCAATATTGACAAGCGGTCGATGGCCCAGGCAGGAGTCTCGGTGTTGATCCGGGCGCCGGGTTGCGGTGTCACGCCTGCGTAGCGCTCCAGATAGTGGTCGTCGATGCGCTCGACAAGGTCGGTGCGCTGCTGGTTGGAACGGTCGATGCGGCGCTTGAGCTGCAACGCTGTCACCGGGTCTACGTCGTCGGGACGCACGAGGTCTTCCAGATGCCACTGTACGGTGTCAATGTGGCTTTTCTGCCACAGCAGGTACCCGAAGCTGTCGGCAGGGTAGGGGTTGCGGGTCGCCGCGTCGATGTCGTCGGCGATATGGTAGTCGGCCACCTGCCGGCTGAAGAGGTCGTAGAGTTCGTTGGCTTTCATGTGGATGGGAGCGGGGTTGGTGTTACCAGGCGTATTGTTCCAGCCTCTGACGGATGGAGTCTGCTGTGGCGTTGTTGAGCAGCAGCCCTTCCGACCACTTGATGTCGGGGTAGGCGGCGGAGAGTCCGCTGACAGCTCCGTCGACAGTGTCACCGCCCGAAGTGGCGAAGGGAATCATGCGCTTGCCGGTGAAGTTGTAGGCCTCCATGAAGCTGTTGATGATGCGCGGTGCGGTGTTCCACCAGACGGGGAAGCCGATGTAGATGACGTCGTAGTCTTCGATGTGTGCGTCACGGTCGGCTAACTGCGGACGGGCTGAGACGTCGTGCATCTCTGCCGACGAGCGGGACTGACGGTCGCGCCAGTTCAGGTCGGCGGCGGTGTAGGGGTCGGCGGGTGTGATGGCGTAGAGGTCGCCGCCTGTCACGGCGGCCACCTGTTTCGCCGCGGCTTCGGTGACGCCCGTCGCCGAGAAGTAGGCCACCAGCACGCGGGAGCCTTTCGGATATTGCGCGGTTTTGCCGTTCTGCGCAAAGGCGCCGAAGGTGAGGGCTGTCAGCGCCAAGATCGTTGTGATGCGTTTCATGAGGGTTGTGTTTTACGATGATAAACGGTGGTTGATTTTGAACATAACGCGGATGTGGCGGAATTATTGTATGCCGCGAACGGCGATTTGATTTGCGGCGGATGGTCTTGACGCTTGCGGCGGGGGCTGGCTGTTGTTGGAAATATTTTGTATCTTTGCACGTCTGTTTCGGCGTGTGTCGAGCGGAATGTTTTGTTTATTTCTTTTATTTTCAACGCAATGAATATTACAAGCGAGAAATTGGGCAACCTTGACCTCCGTATCAAGATGGAGATTGTGGAGGATGACTACAAGGAGCGTGTCGCCCGCCAACTGAAGGAGTATCAACATAAGGCCACGGTGCCGGGCTTCCGCAAGGGTATGGCGCCGATGGGGCTGATTCAGCGTATGTACAAGTCGTCCGTGGTGGCCGACGAGGTGCAGAACTTGTTGGGCGAGCGCCTGTATAAGTATATCGACGACGAGAAGCTGGAGCTGCTGGGCAGCCCGCTGTCGAACGACGAGATGACTCCGCAGCCGGATTTTGCGCACGAGACTTCGTTTGTGTTTTATTTTGACGCCGCGCTGATGCCGGCGGTGAACATCGCCTGGGACAAGGTGGATGTGAAGCTGGCGCAGGTGAAGGTGACAGCGAAGGATGCGGAGAAGCAGGTGGACTATCTGACGCGCCAGTATGGCAAGTTCGAGTCGCCCGAGACGGTGGAGGCCGGGGATTATATTTACGGCAAGGCTGTCGAGCTGGACAAGCAGGGTCAGGTGAAGGAGGGCGGCGTGCAGTCGTTTGTGAGTTTTGAGCTGCCGTCGGTGAAGGATGAGGAGATACGCAACAGTTTTGTGGGCAAAAAGGCCGAGGAGAAGGTGACTTTTAATGTGGCCAAGGCGTTCAGCACGGCTGACGTGGAACGGATGTTCCGTCTCGACACGGCGGCGGCGAAGAAGCTGAAAGGTGACATGGAGTTGACGATCAGCGGATGTTCGCGCATCACGCCCCATGCGTTGGACGAGGAGCTGTTTGAGCGGGTGTTCCCGGGCGAAGGGGTGAAGACGGAGGAGCAGTTCCGCAAGGCGGTGGGCAGGCAGATTGAGCAAGCCAACGCCGAGCAGTGTGAGATTTTGTTTGTGAACCAGGTGCGCAAGGCGCTGCTGGAGCAGTTCGACGCCGAACTGCCTGAGGCGTTTCTGAAGCGCTGGATTCTGTCGCGCAGCAAGGACGAAAAGTTGACGGCGGAGCAGCTCGACGCGGACTGGGCGGAGAAGTATCTGCCCGGCATGAAGTGGGAGTTGATTGACGGTGCGCTGAACAAGATTGAGCGTATCGACCCGTCGCATGAGGAGGTGGTGTCGCGCATCAAGGAGCTTATCGGCCGCAACGCCGGACGTGAGGAGGGTGAGGATGACGCCGCTTACGAGAAGCGCATCGGCGAGGCGGCGGAGAGCATCGCCCGCGACGGGAACAACAGCCGCCAGGTGGTGGATCAACTCTACCTGCACAAGACGTTCGAGTTGCTGAAGAAGCAGCTGAAACCGGAGGTGGAGAAGATTAGCGCCAAGGAGTTCGAGGAGCGTGCCAAGGCCTGAGTGTTTTCACGACATATTATATAACGAGCAGGGGCGCCGACCGGCGCCCCTGCTCGTTATATTGCGGCATGAAGTCCTGGATTATTTCATGCCGCGTGCGGCGCGGATGGATTCGTAGGCTTGGTTGATGGTGCGGAACTGCGCCTCGGCGTTTTTGCGCACGTCTTCGCCCAAGGTGGCCACTTTGTCGGGGTGGTATTTCATGGCTAACCGGCGGTAGGCGCGTTTGACGTCGTCGTCGGTGGCGTCGGGTTCGAGCCCGAGTGTGCGGTAGTCGCCGGCAAGGTCGCTGTGCGAGGCGGTGGAGGCCGTGGATGAGCTGCCGCGGCCGTGGCGCTGGGCGACGGAGAGGTAGTCGCTGTGGCTGATGCCCAGGTTCAGTGCGATGTGCATCAGGATGGAGGATTCGCTTTGCGCGATTTCACCGTCGGCAGCGGCAATGGAGTAGAGAAAGTCGAACATCTGGTAGCGCGTGGTGTGGTCGGTGTTGACTTTGATTTGGCGGCAGATGTCGTCGAGGGCGAGGTCGCGCTGCATCATTTCGCGGAGCAGGCTGAGGAGTTCTTTGGCCTGCGTCTCGTCGTAGTTGTGGCGCAGAAAGGCTTTGACATGGTCGAGCTCGGAGCGGCGCACGACGCCGTCGCTTTTCATGACGGCGGCGATGAGGACGAGGAGCGCTATGTTGAGGTCGTCGCGGGTGCCGGTGTTGCGGTAGGGGGCGCGACGGGATCTGTCCTGGCGCGGGGCGCCGCCAAGGAGGCGTCCGGTTTCTTTACGGGTGTCGATGGAGCGGCCGAGGCTGTAGCCCAATAGGGCGCCGATGGGGCCTGCCGCGGCCCATCCTAAAAAGGCGAATAGCCAGCGTCTGTTACTCATTTGTCGGTCGGGGTGTGTGTTATTCGTTGTCGTTGAAGTGTGAGAGGATGCGGTAGCCGGGGCGTTGGACGGTGTCGGACATCACGGTGGTGACTTCGTAGCGCGAGGCGGGCAGCCCCAGCTCGTCGAGGTGGTGGCGCAGCAAGGCGTTGCGATGGTCGGCGCGTTGCAGCAGGGCATCTTCTTCGGCGGCGTGGAGTTGTTGCTCGAATGTGACGCCGATGAGGGTGTCGCGCTGCATGAGCTTGGCGAGCGATTCAATGTGGTAGTATTGCTCGGAGGTGAAGTCGTACTGTTCGGGGTCGACGGCGAGGAATTCCAGGTCGGCGCCGCCGATGCCGAGGGCGTCGCCAAGGGCACGCAGGGGCGAGGTGGTTACTTTCACGAGAAGGTTGCCCAGTGTCTTCCAGACAAGTTTCATGTAGCTGAACTCGGGGCTGTCGATGTTGCCGGCGACGGGTAGTTCGAGGTCGATTTTTTCGTCTTTGTCTTTGAGGATATAGAGGGCGGCTTTGAGGGGCAGCCGCAGGGGGGCGTCGACATCGCTGCGCCGTTGGCCGACATCGATTTTATAGATGTCGACGTGGTTGCGGCCGTCGAGCTGGCTGTGGTGGATGCGGTTGCGGCTGTGGAACGAGAGGGTCCCTTCGGTGAACGGCTGGCCCAGGTGTGCGACGAGGTAGGGGCTCAGACGTGTGAGTTTGAGGTTGCTGATGACGAGCAGCAGGTCTTGGTGCCGCCGCCAGTCGCTGATGTCGCCCCGCCAGTGTACGACGGCACGGCCGCCGTCGGGCAGGTCGGCGGTGATGCGGGCAGCGTTGTCGCCATGCAGCCGCAGGTTGTCGGCGCTGATGCGGATGTTGTGTACGGGGAAGAGGAATGCGTCGGGCAGCGTGTGGTCGGCAAAGGTGAAGGCGGCGTCGTTGAGTTCGAAGTGGTCGACGACGAGGTCGGGGGCAGGACGCGGGGCGGCGCTGTCGGATGCGGCGGGCGATGGCGCGGCGACGTTGCCGGCGGGTGCCGCCGGTACGGCTACGCCGCTGAAGGTGCTGCCTTGCCGGCGCAGGTCGTAGTGTGATGTGAGCCCGTCAACGGCGACGGAACCGATATGGTAACGGTTGCGTCCGAGGTCGATGTCGCGTATGTCGACGGCGATTCGACGGCAGGCAGCCAGCTCTTCGCGCGGGTCGGTGACACGCAGGTTGTCGAGAGCAAGGGAGCCGCTGAACACCAAGGCGTTGATGCGGCTCAGATTGCCTTTGGCGTCGAGGTGAAGCCCCAGGCTGCCTTCTAATGCGTCGAGCCGCACGATGTCGGCAAGATAGGGCTTGATTTGCGCGAGGTTGAAGTGTTGCAGGTCGACGGTGGCGGCGAGGTCGTTGCTCTTGATGTCGTAGCGCACGTCGGCCGAGAGGCGTCCGCCGTCGCCGAGGAGCAGGGTGAGCCCGGCATCGGCGGCTTGCTCACCGCCCATGGTGAAGTCGGGGATGCGCAGGTTGAGGTCGTTGAAGTCCCAGCGGCTGTCGCGGCCCAGGTCGGCGTAGTGAATCTGGCCGTGGCGCAGCGCGACGTTGTGGAAGCTGAGCAGCCACGGCGACGCGGCGGTGTCGTCGGGTTCACTGCCGTCGCCGGCGAAGCGGGCCAGCAGGCTGCTGAAGTTGAAAACGGTGTCGCGCTGTTCAACGCGCACGTTGAGGCCCGACAGGATGAGTGATTTGATGTTGATTTCGCTGCGCAGCAGTTTCAGCGGTTTGAACCGCACGTCGAGGGTGTCGAAGCTGACAAAAGGAGTGGTGCCGTCTTCCTCGTAGAGGGCCATGCGGCGCAGGGCTATGTGGCCGCTGTAGATGTTGAGCCGCAGTTCGTCGAGCTGGATGCGGCGGCCGGTCAGCTCTTCGCCGTGGCGGTTGATGTAGTTTTTGGCTATGGGGGCGGCTGTCAGGGTGGCCAGGATGACGAGCAGCAGCAGGACACCGACTGCGATGAGGGTGATGCGGAGGCCTTTTTTCATGGCGTTGCGATGGTTTGCTGGAGGTGTGTGTTTGTGTGGGGCGGGAGGCTCGGGACGGTTTCGGGGAGTCTGATGCGGTTCGCAGGACGCTGTGTGGTCTTGGGCTCTTCCGTGAGGTCGTTTGGGTTTGGTCGACAGGGCTATTGGTTGTCGTATTGCTGCACTTCGTCGTGGAAGAATTCAAGCTGGATGCCGGCTTGGCGGAAGAGTTCTTCGCTTTCGGCGCCGGCATGGTATTTGCGTTCGCAGACGACACGGCGGATGCCGCAGTTGATGATGAGCATGGCGCAGGTGCGGCAGGGTGTCATGCGGCAGTAGAGGGTGGCGCCGTCGAGGGCGATGCCACGGCGTGCGGCTTGGCAGATGGCGTTCTGTTCGGCGTGGACTGTGCGCACACAGTGGGTGCTGATGTGGCCGTCGGCATCGATGTGTTGGCGGAAGAGGTGCCCTACTTCGTCGCAGTGGGGCAGACCTGCAGGCGATCCGACGTAGCCGGTCACGAGCAGTTGCTTGTCTTTTACGACGACGCAGCCGCTGCGGCCGCGGTCGCAGGTGGCACGCTTGGAGGCGGCGTTGGCCAGCTCCATGAAGTATTCGTCCCATGACGGGCGGGGGTGTGCCGTCCGGCAGGCGGCGCTGTCACCACCTTTGCCTGCGAGTGTGTGGAGGCACTGCTCGACCTGCTCTTCCAGCTGCCCGATGGTGCCGCTGTTGTCGAAACGGAAGTCGGCTTGTGCGATGCAGTGGCTGAGGTTCTGCTTGTTGGGGTCGGCGTTGTCCATCTCACGCTGCTCGTTGGCGACGAATGTATCGTAGTCGATGTGGTCTGTCTCGCTGCCGCGCAGCACCACCCGCTCGTAGCGTATACGCGGGTCGGCGTCGACGGCAAGGAGATAGAAGTTGGGCTTGCCGCGCAGGGCTGCCACCTCACCGGGGGTACGCACGCTCTCAATGATGCAGTCGACACCCGAGGCCTGCGCCCGGCTGTAGAGCTGCTCGACGATGTACGACGGGGTGTGCCGCGCCCGCAGGTCGTTGCCGACGGCGGTCATGCTGTCACGGTTGACAGGCATGCCGCGCCGCTGGATTTCTTCGGTGATGAAGGCACGCACGGAATGGTGTGTGAAGCCGTGGCGACGCACCAGATAGTCGACGATGGTGCCTTTGCCCGCCCCGAGGGTGCCTGTGATGCCGATGGTTATCATTGTTTCTGGATTTTATGCGGTTGTATGGTTCGGTGAACGCCGGGCTGTGCGCAGCGGGTCAGCATTTGTATTTGTACGGCAGCCGGGCGAGCTCTTCGTTGGCTTTGACGATTTTGTTTTTCAGCCCGGACTTGTAGGCCGTGAGTTTTTGCATCAGCGTCTCGTCGCTGAGGGCGAGAATCTGCATGGCAAGGATGGCGGCGTTCTGGGCGCCGCCGATGGCTACGGTGGCCACGGGGATTCCCGGAGGCATCTGGAGGATGGCCAGAGTGGCGTCAAGTCCTTCGAGGCTGGATCCTTTGATGGGGACACCGATGACGGGCAGCGGTGTCTCGGCGGCGATGACGCCGGGCAGCGCCGCGGCCATGCCGGCGCCGGCGATGATGACTTTTATGCCGCGCTTATGCGCCTCACGCGCGAAAGCGCTGACTTCGGCGGGGGTGCGGTGGGCGGAGAGGGCGTTGACTTCGAAGGGGATCTCCTCCTCTTCAAAAAACTGGCAGGCTTTCTCCATGACCGGCAGGTCGGAGGTGCTGCCCATGATGATGCTGACAATCGGAGACATGGGAATTAAGGTGTATGTTTTGTTTTCAGAGGTTTCCGGTTTCTGCGGCGTGGCGGCGGAACGCCGGTCCGCCGGCTGCGGTTGTTGCGGGGCGGGCCGGTGCTACAGGATGCTTATCAGCACCCAGAGCCAGTGGGCGGCGACACCGGCGCAGAGGCCGCCGATGGTGTGGGCGGCGATGGCTTTGCCGATGAGTTTGCGCTGTCCCAGGCTGTCGAGCATGGCGGTGTGGGTGCTGAGGTAGCCGCTCCAGCACATGCCCATGGCGGTGAAGACGGCGATGGCGTTGTGGTTAACGATGCCTTCGGCGATGAAACGCGGCACCAGGCTGAGCGCGGCGCCGACAGCCCCCAATGCGGTGATGGGGAAGGAGACCAGGGCTCCTTTCTCGAAGCCGAAGAGCCAGTAGAAGACGATGTTGACTTTGTCGGCTAACCAGGTGATGACGGGGACTCCTTCGTAGGCGGCGCCGGTGTAGAGGCCGGTTTCGGCGTCGGGGCCGAAAGTGAGCATCATGACGAGGGTGGAGATGCAGAGCACGCCGGGGATGATGGCCAGTCCGATGTTGACACCCTCTTTGCCGCCGTCGAGCACGCCGTTGAGAAAGCGCTGGAAGACGGAGCCTTCGCTTTTGTAGCTGATGACCTGTTCGTCGCCGGTGGAGTTGCTGTCGCAGACGGGGGCGTCCATCTCCGGATAGGCTTTGAGGGTGAAACGTTGCATGAGACGTGTGGTGACGATGCTGCCGATGAAGGCGCCGGCGAGGCCGACGAGGGCGCCCTGGCCGTAGCCTTTGCCGGTCATAAAGGCGAGCACGACAAGGCCCATGCCGAAGGAGGTGCCGAAGTTGGTGAGCGAGACGAGCTGGTATTTTTTGAAGTAGCGGGCGAAGTTTTTGTCGTGGGCAAGGGAGATGATGGCGGGGTTGTCGCTGAGGAAGGTCATGACGGCACCCAGTGCCGAGACCCCGGGCAGGTTATAGAGGGGCTTCATGAGCGGCCGCAGGAGGTTCTCCATGAGGCGCACCACGCCGAATTCGACGAGGAGTTTGCTGATGGCGCCCATGAGCACGCAGACGGCCATGAGGTAGAAGACGGTCTCAAGCAGCAGCTGGTAGGCGGTCTGCATGAAGGTGTTGAGCATGTGGGGCAGCGTCATCTTGTAGGCCAGGGCCCAGAAGAAGGCGACGAAGAGGGTGAGGAAGACGAGGGCCTCGAGGCTGCGTTTGGTGGTGAATTTGAGCGGCGACTTGAGGCGCAGTGTGCGTTCGAAGGCGCGGAAGATGGCTTCGATGCGCCGGGCGTAGCCAGTGGTGCGTTTGCGGGGGTTGAACATGGGTCGGAGGTGTGTCGGCGGTCGGCGGCGCCGACCGAGGGGTTATCGGTTTTGTTTGAGCCTTTGGGTGACGATGGCGTGGATGTCCATGTCCCAGGTGATGCCGCAGTTGAGGAAGAGGGTGTTGTCGCTGGGACTGCCCAAGGCGGTGTGGTGGCGCGAGGCGACGAAACCGTGGATGCGCACGTCGCGGCAGAAGACAGGGCGCAGCTCGAAGCCGAGGCCGTAGGTGGTGAAGCTTTCGCCGACGGGGACGAGGCAGTCGAAACGTCCGTCGAGGAGCCCGAAGCCGTCGACGGCTTTGTCGGAACGGTTCTGCTCGTAGGCGCCTTTGGCGAAGAGGTTGAGCGAGGGGGTGAGCTGGAAGTTGAAGCAGCTGACGACGGCGAGGTTGTTGCCCCAGTCGTTGTAGTCGTGGGCGCGGTGGATGAGGTCGAGATAGATGTCCCAACGGTCGTAGACGAGCTTGCCGCCGAGGGCGAGGTAGTTCATATAGCCGTGGTCGGGACGTTCGAAGAGGTTGGCGGAGCAGAGCATCCGCAGATGGCCGGCGGTGCCGCTGTAGAAGATGCTGTAGCCGTAGAGGCCGCGTTGCCATTCACTGCCCTGTTCGCTGACACCAAAGGCGTTGTGGTGGACGTAGGGGGAGTTGGATATCTGCAGCATGAGGGTGTGGCTGCCGTCGGCGCTGCGGTAGGCGGCGGAGGCCCCCAGCTGAAAGCAGTAAAAGTTGTCCCAGTAGACGGTGGAGAAGAGCACGTCGATGGGTGGCGCATCGTATTCGAAGCCGCCGACGGCGATGGCATCTTTGCCTAACCGGAACATCCAGTGGGTGGAGGGTTGGTAGTTGACGTAGAGGAAGTCGGTGTTGTCGAAGAGGCTGACGCCCCCTTCTTTGGCGATGACGCGCTGGCGGAAGTAGTAGCTTACTTCGGGGGTCAGGTTGCCGCCGACGAGGAGGTTGAAGTAGCGGCCGTTGAATCCGTGCGGGTAGCGTGTGGCCCCTTCGGCGGCCAGGCTGCGGTATTGGTAGTCGAGGTCGGCACGGGCTTCCAGTTTGAACCGGCTGAAGATGGGGTCGGTGATGACCTGGGCTTGTAGTGCAATGCCGGCGGAGAGAAGGATAATGAGTAGTGTTAGTCTGTTGGTTTTCAATGCTGTATGTGTGTTTGTTGTATTGAGTGCGGTAGCAAAGTTACGAAAACTTTATAGAATGCGCAACCTTGGAGTCCGCCCCTTGCCGGCGGGGCGCAATACCGCACGGAGATACGACGGGCAGCCCGATTCGGGAACGGGCTGTGGCTATTTGAATGCGTTTTCGCTGAGACCGGGGCCGTCGAGGCGCAGGGCGTCCATGTAGGACGGCACGTCGAGACCCAGGTAGCGGTCGACGTAGAGACGCGCCAGATATTGGCCCAGCATGAAGCCGTGGCCGCGCAGTCCGACGAGCAGTCCGGCGTCGGGGTCGACGATGTAGCGCGGCTCGGTGTACCAGCCCGCCCAGACGGCGTGGAGGCCGGCTTCTGCCAGGTTGGGTATCCATTGGGCAAAGATTTCGCTGACGATTTCGAGGAAGGCCTGGCTGTTGTGCTGCAGCGGTTGGCGCGACTCGTAGGCGTCGCTGTCGGGCGAGGCGCAGCCGATGATTTGTCCGGTGTGGGCGAACTGTTGTCCGTAGACAGCGCTGAAGCCTTTGTAGCGCCGGCGGTCGATGACCATGTCGAGCGGGGCGCCGCCGGCACCGAGCAGGGGCAGGCGGCGGGAGATGAAGGCTTGGTGTTTGACGGGGTAGAGCCCGGTGTCGAGGCCGAGCATGTCGCAGAACTTCTCGGCGCCCCAGCCCATGGCGTTGACAAAGTGGTCGCAACGGTAGCGGATGTGGCTGCCGTCGTGCAGGCGCCCCCAGGCTTCGTAGCCGCCGTCGACGCGGCCGACGTGGAGCAGCTCGCTGTCTTCGTGGAGTGTGCCGCCTTGCTGCAAGGCTAATCGACGCAGATAGTCGACGACACGTCCGGGGGTGGCTTGCCAGCAGTCGCGCGTAATGAGGGCATGGCTGTAGGTGTCGCGGCTGTCGTCCCACAGCGGCGAGATCTCGCGGCGGAAATCTTTGCGCTCCACCATGTAGGCGTCGCTCCAGGCCCGCGAGGCGTCGAGGGCGCGGTAGGTGGCGTCGTCGTGGACGAGGTTGACGTAGCGCGTGGGGGCGTAGTTGATGTTGTAGCGCTGCTGTATCTCCTTGAATATTTCGTGGTTGTGGGCGGCGATGTCGGCGATGTCGGGGTTGGAAAAAGCGGGCCGGCCGCCGCTGATGTTGCGCCACGAGGCGCCGCGGCCGTAGTTGAGCAGCACGGGTCGGCGTCCGGCTTCGGCAAAGTAGCGGAAGAGGGCGCTGCCGGCGATGCCGCCGCCGGCGATAAGCACCTCGACGCGGCGCTCTTTCACTCCATGGGCGGTGGCGAAGATGTAACGCTCCCGCCGGCTTTCGCGGTAGAGGTCGCCCAGTGTCACCTGGGTGGAGAGCGGGGCGCGGGGGGTGGCTTCGCCGGTGAGTTCGATGTCGTGGCGCTGCAGCAGCAGACGGGCCCGGGCGATGCAGCGCTTGCCGCGGCAGGGGCCCATGCCCATGCGGGTGATGTGTTTCAGCTCGTCAACGGAGATGTAGTCCCGTTCGCCGACGGCTGTCAGGATGGCTTCGTCGGTGATGTCTTCGCAGTGACAGATGTAGGTTTTGCCTGCAGGACCGGACGGGTCCGACAGAACCAGCGGTTCGGGATAGCGGTCGACGGGGATGAAGCCTTTGATGTCGGTCATGGCACTCGGGCCCCGCTGCACACTGACGCGCGCGATGTGGGTCTTGCCGGGCTTGTGGATGACACGCTCCACGGTGCCGTCGCCGATGCGCTGCCCCTGGTTGTCGACCAAATGGACGGCGGCACCGTCGGCGACATCGTATTCGACGGGCAGGTAGCACAGCCGTTTGTCAAGGTCGTAGCCAAAGATGGCCAGGCCGGGGCATTGGTGTACACATTCCATGCAGCCGACGCAGAGGTTGTAGTCGATTACGGGTGCCGAACGGGTGTCGGCTTTGCTGATGGCCCGTTGCGGGCAGGCGAAGGTGCAGGGGTTGCAGGCAAATCCATAGAGGCAGTCGGCTACGACGAAGGGTTTGGTTTTCATCCGCCCTCCGTCGGGGAGCAGGGGCTGCTGCCGGACGGGCACGGGGCGCTGCTGGGAGTCGATGTAGCGGCGCGACAGGTCCAGATAGTCGTCGTAGTCGTGGCGGACGCCAAGGGCCTGGGCTACTTCGTAGGCCACCTGGCGGCCGCGCAACACCGCGCTGGTGCCCTCGCCGATGCGGATGGCGTCGCCGGCTCCGTGGCAGCGTGCGCCGAAGATGAGTCGCCCTTTGACCAGCAGCTGGTCGTCGGGGGTGAGCCCGGTGCAGATGTTGATGAGGTCGATGCCGTCGAGGATGCGTTCGGTGCCGGCGACGGGACGGAAGTCCTTGCAACGGGCGATGAGTGCGCCGGTGACGCCGGTGCGGTCGGCGTTGGGGATGGCGCGGAGCAGGGTGTAGCCTGTCATGACGGGGATGGCTAAACGGCGCACACGGTTGGCCTGCACGGGGAACCCGCCTTCGCGCGGCATGGCTTCGATGATGGCGCGGATGTCGGCGCCGGCCTGCATGGCTTGGTAAGAGGTCAGATAGCCGATGTTGCCGGCTCCGACGGTGAGCACGCGGCGACCGAGGAGGGTGTGCTCCTGGTTCATCATCTTCTGGAAGACGGCGGCGGTGTAGACACCGGGCAGGTCGTCGTTTTCGAAGGGCGGCATGAAAGGCACGGCGCCGGTGGCGACGACGAGATGGTCGGCGTCGATGTAGGCGAGATCGCCGCCGATGAGGTTTTTGAGGGCGAGACGGCCGCCTTCGAGGATGTCCCAGACGGTGTAGCCGTTGAGAATGCCGTCGCGGTCGTCGCCGGCAAGCCGGCGGGCTATGTCGAAGCCGCGCAACCCGCCGAAACGGCGCTCTTGCTCGAAGAAGAAGAATCGATGGGTCTGCATGTTGAATTGGCCGCCGACGCTGCTGTTGCTGTCGACAACCAGGCAGTCGATGCCGAAGGCCCGCAGTTGCTCGCGGCAGGCAAGGCCGGCGGGCCCGGCGCCGACAATGGCGACACGGGTTTTGTAGACGTGGTGCACGGGGGCGGCGTCCGCAAGGCCGGGAGCGGGCAGCTCGCGGTCGAGTTCGCGCACCTCGTGCACGCCGTCGACGGGGGTGATGCAGATGCGGCGCACAACACCGTCGACGAGCATCTCGCAGGCTCCGCACTTGCCGATTCCGCATTCCAGGCTGCGTCCGCGGCCGTCGAGACTGTGGCTGTGGACAGGGTGCCCGGCTTGGTGCAGGGCGGCGGCAAGGGTGTAGCCTTTGCGAGCGACGATGCGTTGCCCGTTGTAGGTGAAGGTGACGGTCTCACGCTCCGGAATGTCGAGCACGGGGTGGTGGAGAATCGGGTGCATGGTTTTTGCGGTCAAGGGTGTTAATATATTTTGTGCAAAGGAATGAAAAATAATATTTTTTTGCAAATTTTATATACTTATTTTTTGTTGATTGTGGGATTGTGTCTATCTTTGCAGACATAATAATTTGAATTATGTCTGTAACTATGAAAAGAAAGTTTGTGTCGCTATTGGCCGCGCTGATGCTGGCCGCAGCCCCGTTGCACGCCCAGTTGCTGGGGTTTTCTCATTCGGTGTCGTTGGTGGGCGTGATGCCCACGGGCTCGTTTGCCAAGTCTGTGACGGTGAACAGCGAGTCGGTGCCGGTGTTCGACCGTTCGCAAATCGGCAAGGATGCCTCGTTGGGTATCGGTGTCAGCTACCGTTTGGGCAAGTCGTTCGATGTGTTGGTGGGCGATTTGATGCCCTTTGCCGAGGTGGGCTTTTTCTGGAACCGCATCGGTGGCGACAACCGCGACATCTTTGACGATGCCCGTAGCAAGGACCCCCGCTACCGCAATGTGCCGCTGATGGTGGGTCTGCAGTTCCGCCATGACCTGTTGCCGATGGTCAAGCCTTATGCGGATCTGGGCTTTGGCATCGACTGGTTCCTGCCTTGCCGCGAGGGATGGTCGGACGACGGAAGCAAACCTTACTATGTTTTCAAATCCAGCGCCGCCACGGCATGGCAGTTTGGCGTGGGTGCCTATATCGGAAGCATGGTGAGTGTGGGCGTGACTTATTACGGCTTGGGCAAGCATGCGTTTGACTTCAACGAAAAACGCACGGAGCAGCCGGGTGTGCCGGGCTTTGCCAGGGCTGCCAACAACGCCAGGGCGGAGTACCGCCGCATCAATGCGTTGGCGCTGAAGGTGGCTTTCCATTTCTAAGTTTCCGTTTCCACGTATAGATACAAAGAGCAGGCGCACCGCGGTGCGCCTGCTCTTTGTATGTTGTCAGCCGGAAGGCTTCAGTCTATCTTGTCGAATCCTAAGTAGGGATGCAGGCATCCGGGCATGACGATGCCGTCGGGTGTCCGGTTGTCTTTTAGCGGTCGCGAGGCGCCCGTCAAGGGTTGGCCCGTTGAACGGCCTGCGAGATGTTGATGAGATAATCTCCCATCCGCTCAAGTTCGGCAATGACATCGAGATAAAGGGTGCTGCCGGCATAGAGCCCGTCGCCACTCTCGATTCGGGCATATTCTTTGTCCCGCAGCTGGTCCCGCAACTGGTTGACGGCACGTTCGTCTTCGATGGCTTGGTGCAAATCTATGTGTTGCCTGTCGTTGTCAATGGCTTTCAGGTTAAAGAGCATGGTGTTGTAGGCTTTCTGCAGGGCGGAGAGCATTTGCGTGATGCCGTCTTTCCGTTCCGGGCTCAGGCTGTCGCCGCGTTCTTTGATTCGGAGGAGGATACGGCTGATGCATTCGCCGCTGTCGCCCAGACTCTCTAGCTCGGAGATAATCCGGAACAGGGATTTTGTGAGCAGGGAGGTGTGCTGGCTGGTGTCGTTTTCCGTCAGCGAGCTCAGGAAGGCGGCGATTTCATGCTCAATTTTGTCTGCAATGCATTCGTATTTGACCAGCCGTGTCCGCGACACCTCGAAGTCTTTGGTCTCCAGATTACGGACGGCCTCGCCTATTATATCGACCTCCCGTTGGGATATGGAGGCAAAGTGGATGGTTTCGAGCAGGGCCTGCTGGGCGCCTAGCTCCGGGGTGGGCACCGGACCGGCGCTGATATAACGCAGGTGCTTCACTTCTTCCTGACGGGTTTCTTTGTCGGGGATGATTCTTGACACCAACGTTTCGATTTTGGAGGTGAATCCAATCAGGATGACGGTGTTGATGATGTTGAACAGCGTATGGAACATCGACAAGCCCATGAGTGGGTTGAAGTCGCCTATCAGGCTGACGGCGGCGCGGTCCAGGGCGAGGAAAGGTCGGAACAGGACAAGTGCCCACAAGACGCCGAAGACGTTGAAGATGGTGTGGGCGAGGGCGGCCCGGCGCGCTTCGGTGCTGCCCATCGCGGCGGCGACATTGGCGGTGATGGTGGTCCCGATGTTTTCGCCCAGCACCATGGCGGCTCCCATGTCAAAGGTAATCCATTGCTGGCTGAGCATGATGAGGGTGATGGCCATGGTTGCGCTGGAGGATTGCAGGACGAGGGTGAGCACGGAGCCGAGCAGGACGGAGAGCAAAACGCTTGCAAAGCCGAGGTGGCTCCAGCTCTGGATGAAGGCCAGCGCTTCCGGCGAGTCTTTGAGGTCCGGGACGGAGGATTTGATGAGCGACAGCCCTATAAACAACAGCGAAAAACCGATGACAAAGCTCCCCAGATGACGGAGTTTGTCTTTTTTCATCTGCGTCAAGACGAAACCCAAGAGGAAGAACGGCACCGACAGACTGGCGATATCGAATTTGAACCCGAAGATGGCGATGACCCAGGCGGTGACTGTCGTCCCGATGTTCGCGCCCATGATGACACCGATGGCTTGGCCCAGCGTGATCAGGCCTGCACTTACGAAACTGACCACCAGCACGGTCGTTGCACTGGATGACTGGATGATGGCAGTGATGCCAAAGCCGGTGAAGACACCCTTGACGGGTTTGGATGTCATGGTCTTGAGCAGGGAGCGGAGCCGGTTGCCGGTCGCTTTCTGTATGCCGGTGCACATCAGGTTCATCCCGTAGAGGAACAGCGCCAGGGCGCCGAGCAGATTGAAGATTTGCAGAATCATAGTGTATTATTAACCGGATGCAAAAAAACATAGATGATGTTAAGTGTTTATTAAATGTCAGTTAAGTTTTTGTTAAGGGTTTGGGGGCGGCAGTTATAATGTGTACCTTTGCAGTATGGTTGAAGTATTGATAGTCGAGGATGATGTCGACCTCAGGAAGATTTTGGAGTTTAGCCTTGAACGGGCTGGCTACAAGACCGTTCAGGCGGGCAGCGCCGAGGCTGGATTGGAGCTGGTGTCCGACCGGACCCGGCTGATTCTGCTGGACGTGATGCTGCCGGGGATGTCCGGCTATGAGTTTGCATCGGTGTTACGGGAGAAGGGTTACAAGACTCCTGTTATTTTCTTGACAGCCCGGTCCTCTGAGGAGGACCTCCTCTCCGGCTTTGCTTCGGGCGGCGACGACTATATGGGCAAGCCGTTCTCTACAGCGGAACTGCTGGCACGTATCGGCGCTGTCTTGAAAAGGTCCACCCCCGGCTGTTCGGGGTCAGTTTCATGCGGGCCGCTGACGATTGACCTGGATATGGAAAAGGTGTTCCTCGACGGGGCGGAGGTGCTGTTTTCGAGAAAAGAGTATGAGATACTGACTT
The DNA here is from genome assembly GCA_001543385.1 of Candidatus Hemicellulosilyticus sp. P3. Classification (GTDB taxonomy): domain Bacteria; phylum Bacteroidota; class Bacteroidia; order Bacteroidales; family P3; genus Colimorpha. The sequence goes on along the minus strand of LPNH01000018.1, from coordinate 19,500 downwards.
TCTTGATTCAGCATCAGGGCACCCTTTTTACACGAAGCCAGATTATCAAGGCACTATGGCTGGACGCGCCTTATGTAATCGACCGGACTGTTGATGTCCACATCGCTCACATCCGGTCGAAGCTGGATGTCCACAAGGGGCTGTTGATTAGCCGGGTGGGCTTCGGTTATGGATTGAAGTATGAAGCATAACAGGACTTACATACGTCAGCTGCTTTTGTATATGGCCGTTGTGGTCGGCGTATTTGCGTTGGCGGCATCACTGTATCAGATGCACAGCGAAAGGAATTACAAGAAGCTGATTCTCAAGACGCGGCTCGAAGGCTATGCCGACCGGATTGCCATGTTCGGACCGCAGGTGTCGTTCAACGAGGAGGTCCGAGTCACGTTGCTTTCCAGAGAAGGGACGGTGCTGTACGACTCCGAAGACCCCGGACTGTCGAGCGACCACAGCGGACGCCCCGAGTTTCTTCAATGCCGCGAGGACTGTTCCGGTTGGGCCATCCGGCACTCCGAGACGGAGGGGCGCGACTACTGCTACTTGACGAAGATGGCCGGGGACAGGATTATCCGTGTCGCCATTCCCTACGAGGTGGATTTGAAGCACTTCCTCCGATCCGACACCGTCTATACCATTGTGGGACTGTTGCTGTTGCTCCTGTTCTTGGGCCTTATCGGGCATTCTATGCTCCGCGGTTACAAATCGTTGGAGGATGCGTTACATGACGTCGAGAACGAACGGCGGAACAATCAGCGGATCAAACGGGATATGACGCACAATATCGCCCATGAGCTACGGACCCCGGTCAGCAGCCTGCGAGGCTATCTGGAGGCTTTGACCGATTGCGAAGACTTGGACGAAGAACGCCGGAAGCTTTTCACGCAGCGGGCCTACCTGCAGACCCTCCGCCTGTCGGACCTGCTGCGCGATATCGGCTTGGTCACCAAGATTGAGGAGTCGCCCGACATGATTCAGGTGGAGGAGCTGTGTTTGAAGGAGATTGTCGACAGCGTGCTGGACGAGTTCGCTGAAAAAATCGCCTCCCGGAATATGAATGCGGAGAATGCCATACCGGAACAGCTCCTGATGACCGGCAGCCCCAGCTTGATGTATGCTGTGTTCAGAAACCTGGTGGAGAACAGCTACAAATATGCCGGCGACGGAACGCAGATTTACATCAATGCATCGCCTGGCAGATGCAGCTATTATGACACCGGCGCAGGTGTACCTCCGGAGATGCTGGGCACAATTTTCGAGCGATTCTTCCGCATACCGGGGAAGACGGGCTCGGATTGGAATGAAGACACGGGCAGCGGCCTCGGACTGTCTGTGGTCCGCAACGCGGTCAGCTTCCACGGTGGAGAAATCAAGGCCAGCCTGAGGGAGGGCGGCGGGCTCGCTTTCGAGATGTCGTTGAAGTTATATTACCGCCAGTAAAGGGATGCCGATGGCGACACTGCCGGTGGCATAGAGGGTGAACGCCCCGTGGCTGCCCGACTGCAATAGGGTAAGGCTCTCTTTTGAGAAGGTGGAGAATGTGGTGAAACCGCCGCAGAATCTAATCATAAAAACAAGTTCAGATCTGGCGACACGCTCAGCGTGCGATTCATCCATCCCCGCAGTACACCGATGAGCAGACTGCCTGCCGACCGCGCTCTTTCTTGTCAGCCGGAAGGCTTCAGTCTATCTTGTCGAATCCTAAGTAGGGATGCAGGCATTCGGGCATGACGATGCCGTCGGGCGTCTGGTTGTTTTCGAGCAGGGCGGCGACGATGCGGGGCAGCGCCAGGGCGCTGCCGTTGAGGGTGTGGGCCAGGCGCATCTTGCCGTCGGTGTCTTTGAAGCGCAGTTTCATGCGGTTGGCTTGGAATGTCTCGAAGTTGGAGACGGAGCTCACCTCGAGCCAGCGTTGCTGGGCGGCGCTCCAGACTTCAAAATCGAAGGTCATGGCGGAGGTGAAGCTGATGTCGCCGCCGCAGAGCTTGAGGATGTGGTAGGGCAGTCCCAGCTTTTCGAGCAGGCCGCCGACATGATGTTTCATGGTCTCCAGCTGCTCATACGAGCGGTCGGGGTGCTCGATGACGACGATTTCCACTTTGCTGAATTCGTGCAGGCGGTTGAGGCCGCGCACCTCTTTGCCGTAGCTGCCGGCTTCGCGGCGGAAGCATTCGCTGTAGCCCACATGGCGGATGGGGAAGCTGTCGGCAGCGACGATGGTGTTGCGGTAGAGGTTGGTGATGGGGACCTCGGCGGTGGGTATCATGTAGTAGCCGTCGAGGGGTATGGCGTACATCTGGCCCTCTTTGTCGGGCAGCTGTCCGGTGCCTAATCCACTGGCTTCGTTGACCATCAGGGGCGGCTGCACCTCGACGTAGCCTGCACGGGCCGCTTCGTCGAGGAAGAAGTTGATGAGGGCACGCTGCAGGCGGGCGCCTTTGCCTTTGTAGACGGGGAAGCCGGCGCCGGTGATTTTGTTGCCCAGCTCGAAGTCGACGATGTCGTATTTGGCGCAGAGCTCCCAGTGGGGAAGCGCGTCGGAGGGCAGCACAGGTCGCTCTCCATGTTCGGCCACGACCACATTGTCGGCTTCGCTTTTGCCCCTCGGCACGCTGGGGTGCGGCGCATTGGGCAGCGCTATCAGCCGCGCGTTAAGGTCGGCTTCGACGGCGGCTTGGCGGTCGGCAAGTTCTTTTTCGGCTGACTTCAGTTCGGCGGTGCGGTTTTTGAGCGCGGCGGCTTCGTCGGCACGGCCTTGTTTGAAAAGCTGGCCGATCTCTTTGGCGATGCTGTTCTGCTCGGCTTTGGCGGCGTCGGTCTGCTGCTGCAGGGAGCGCCGCTCGGCGTCGAGCTGCAATATGTCGGCGATGCGGGCTGCGGCGTCGGCGACATTTTTTATCTCCAGCCGCGAGATGATTTCGTCGGTGTGCTCTTTGATGTATTGTAGCTGTAGCATGGCTGCGTTTTTGTTGTTTTTTTGCGGTTTGCAAAGATAAAGAAAAGTTTTAATTCAGCAGCGGGGGGCTTCGCCTTCCTCCCCGCCGACGGCCCTGCCTGCAGCTGCACACAGGTTAGGGATTTATTTGTCGCCTGCAGCCTCTTCGACCAGTCGCTTCCCCGTTTCGTAGGCGTTGCGGAGGTCTTCGGGAAACTGTGTACGGCGCATCTCGTCCTTGTGCCTTTCGTCGATCTGCGCCGCGTCGTAGCGGCTGTAGTCGTTGAACTGGTAGGTGTCAAATGAATAGAGGATTTCGGTCGGTCCGAACATGCCAAGACTGCGGGCGTTTACATCCATCAGGATATCGTAGGTATTGCTTTGGTATATCTGCCTGTCGGGGCAGTTCATCGTGAAGATGCTGGCAGACCGCTTGGGTTTGTTGATGACGGGGCTCCTGAAGTCGGAGTAGTTTACGGCAGGGAAGATGAGACGTTCCATGAAGGCTCGCAGGCCGGCTGTCGGGTAGCCGCAATAGACGGGCGATCCGCACACCAGCACGTCGGCGTCGGCGGCCTTTTCCATGACGGGCTGGAGGTCGTCGCGGAAGGAGCAGACCCCTTTCCGTCCGCCTTTGATCTTGCAGGCGAAGCAGCTCATGCAGCCTTTGAAGTTCATGCTGTGGTCGTAGAGGTCCACCAGTCCGGTCTCGGCGCCGGCTTCCCGGGCACCGTCCATTGCCCGCTTGAGCAACTGCGCTGTGTTGCCGTTTTTGCGCGGACTTCCATTGATGAATAGTGCTTTTGTCATGGTTATAATGTCTGTTTGTTTTGTCTAACGTTTGTGAGCTCGTCCATATCGAAGTGGTCGAGGCCGTATTGCAAGTCTTCCAGTATTTGTTGTTTGCGGGCGAGGAACGGGCCGCTGAGATTCATCGAGGAGGTGTGGTGGGTGTTCAGCTCGCAATCGCAGGTGAGCGCTTCGAGGAAGTCTTTAAGTTCCAGCATCAGCTCGCGCTCGGTCAATGGGGTGAACTCGCCGCGCCGGGCTTCCTCCAAAAGCGGAGTGCCGGGAAAGAGTGTCAGTCCGCCCGTCCCTACAAGCATCGGTTTGCACTGGTTAAATATCAGTGCCGAGTTGACGGCATGTTCGTGGCTGTGCTCGCGTCCTGCCACACCGTTGAGGAAGGTCATCCAATATCTGATTCCGGCCTCTTCCAGCTTGTGGCACTGCTCCAGGATGTCCTGCGCGGTGTAGCCCTTGTTGATGCGTTGCAGCGTCCAGTCGTCGCCGCTTTCCACGCCAAGGCTGATCTCGTCAACACCCACTTCTTTCAACCGGCGCAACTGTTCCACCGTCTTGTTTTTCAGGTCTGAGACACGGGTGGCACAGTACATGTGCTCCAGCTCAGGCAGATACTCCCTGATCAACTCCAGCCGTGGCATCAGTCGATCGTAGGTTGGTGCCAGGGGGTTGGCGCTCAGCAGCTGAATGGTCTTTGCATGCGGGGCTGCCGCGCGAAGTTCTTTCAAGTCCTGTTCCAGCCAATCTATCGGCTGCATACGGAAAGGAACGTCTTTATACATCGTGCAAAATTTGCAACGGTTGTGGGTGCAGCCTTGTGTAATCTGAATCAGTGGCCACGTCGGCCAGTAGGGGTTGCGGTATACGGGCTCTGTGAAGTGCATCGTTCTTGCCTCTTTGTTGATATGACAGTGCAAAGTTAGTTTTTATTTTCCGAAAACGCGGCCATAGCGCTCCTGAATCGGAACCGTCAGGGTGTTTTTTCGTCACAAGGGCAAGTGCTTTGTTTGAGAATCTCAGTTTTTTTTCAAAATTAAATGTGCGTTTGGCAGGGCTGTGCGGGCAATGTTCATTGTCTGTTGCGGTAGTCGCTGGGAGAGAGGCCGGTGGCCCGCTTGAAGTAGCGGCTGAAGGTGGCAAGGTCGGGGAATCCCATCCTGTCGGCGATGTTCAACAGGGAGGCTTGAGGTTGTTTTTTTGCAAAACGATTAAGGCGGTTTGACAAGAGTTATTCAGAATGGATATGCTATTTTTGCACTCGGATTAGAGCCTGATGATTAGTGACTTGGTGACTATTGACAATTGATTACTATATAAATATAAATTTTATGATGAGAAAAAGTATTCTTTTTGCAGTGCTTTGCATTGCATCGGCTGTGGCGACGGCCCAGAGCGACAACACCGTTGAGGTCGTCTACAGCGGCGCGACGGCGACGGTCAGCGTGGCCGACAATGTGGCGCAGTATCTGACCGTTACCCAGGAGGGGGCGCACGTCTCCATCGCGCAAAGCGACTCCCTCGCCGGCGAAATCACCTACAACCTCAGCGGCACCTCGACCGACGGCGAGTTTTATATGTCGGGTTCCTACAAGGCTACCATCGAGTTGAACGGCCTCACCTTGACCAATGCCACCCCGGTCTACAGTGGCGCCGCCGTGCATATCCAGAACGGCAAGCGTATCAACGTGAAGGTTGTCACTGGCACCACCAACACCCTTGTCGATGCGGCCAGCGGCTCACAGAAGGGCTGTCTTTACGTGAAAGGCCACGCCGAGTTCAAGCAGCAGGGCACGCTGAACGTCGTGGGTAATGTGAAGCATGGCATCAAGGCGGGCGAATACATCAGCCTGAAAAACGCCACCATCAATGTGACATCCGCCGTGGGCGACGGTATCTCGTGCAGCGAGTATTTCCTTATGGAAAGCGGCACCATCAATATCAGTGGCACGGGTGACGACGGCATCCAGTGCGACCTCGACGGCGACACCACCACCGGTGAAACGACTGACCATGAGGACGAGGATTCGGGCAATATCTATATCAGCGGCGGCACTATCAACGTTATCTGCACCGCCACTGCTGCAAAAGGCATCAAGTGTGACGGCGACATGAATGTCACGGGGGGCGACATCACCGTTAGCACCTCCGGCAACGGCGAGTGGGACAGTGACGACCTGGAAACTAAGGCCGCTTGCGGCCTCAGCTGCGACGGCAACATGAACATCGGTGGAGGCACGCTCACACTCACTGCCACCGGCTCGGGTGGAAAGGGCATGAAATGCGACGGGGTGATGACCATTGCCGACGGCAGCATAACGGCGGTCACCACCGGTGGTCTCTATTATAACAATGGCACTACGGAGAATATTAACTATACGGGCAACACCGACAACGTGAGCAGCGACTACTATTCGTCGCCCAAGGGTATCAAGGCTGGCGTGAAGACGCAGAGCGGCAACAGCTACACTTACAGCGGCGGTCTGGTCATCAGCGGCGGCTATGTGAAGGTGACCACCAGCGGCACCAACGCCGAGGGTGTCGAAAGCAAGAACACGCTGGACATCACCGGCGGTGAAGTCTATGTCAACACTTATGACGACGGCATCAACTCAGCACAGGACATGGTCATCACCGGTGGCTATGTCTATTCGCGTGCCACCAACAATGACGGCATTGATGCCAACGGCAACTGCTACATCAACGGCGGCTTGGTCTACGCTGTCGGATCCGGTTCGTCCGAGGTGGCCATCGACGCCAACACCGAGGAGAACAAGCAACTCTACATCAATGGTGGAACCATTATCGCCATCGGCGGCCTGGAGCAGGGAAGCGTCCAAAACCAGACCTGCTATCAGACCTCGTCAGTGAGCGGCAACACCTGGTACTCGCTTGCATACGGAAGTGAAACCATTGCTTTCTACACGCCAGCGGTTAGCGGCAACGGTGGTGGCAATCCCGTCGGTAAAGACTTATCGGGTGACGGTCCCGGAGGTGGAGGTAACCCCGGTGGCGGTGGTAATCCCGGTGGCGGCGGTTCGTCCGGAATGGTGGTTTCGACCTCTTCAACTCCCACACTCAAAAGCGGAGTTACGGTAAGCGGCGGCACCGGCATCTTCGAGGATAACTGTTATCTTGACGCTACCGTCAGTGGAGGCTCTTCGGTGACGCTTAGCGGCAGTGTCACGGGCATCGATGACGTTGAAGCAGATCCTGCTGTCCGCGACGACCGCGTCTACACCATCGACGGTCGATATCTCGGCACCGAAGTGCCCGGCACTTTCCGCGGCGTTTATATCCAGAACGGCAAGAAGCACTTCAAAATCAGATAACCGACAGGTTCCGTGCCATGTGAAATGTCCATTGTTGATGGGCGACATCGAACACGATGTCGCCCATCAACAATCAGCCGTATGGCGGGTTCCCTGCTAAAATAGTTTGACAGTTTACGGGAAAAGCAGTAGTTTTGCAGCGAAAAGCATGAGGATAGGCGTTTCATCAAAAACAGCATCATGGAAGTTATACAGAGTTTCACTATCGACCACACCCATCTGAAGCCGGGTATCTATGTTTCGCGTGAGGACAAGGGTTTCACCACCTTCGACCTGCGTATCACCGAGCCGAACCAAGAGCCCGCTGTGGCTCCTGCAGCCATGCACAGTTTAGAGCACCTGATGGCCACATGGTTCCGCAATTCCGAGGCGAAGGATGACGTGGTGTATGTAGGCCCTATGGGTTGCCTCACGGGCATGTATGTCATCATGACGGGAGCCTACTCTGTGGAGGATATGCGGCGTCTGACCGTCGAGTGCCTGCGGTGGATTCTCACGCAGACCGAGGTGCCAGCCACACGTCCTGAGACGTGCGGCAACTACCTGCTTCACGACCTGCCGATGTGCAAATGGGAGTGTGCCCGCTATCTGGACCGTCTGGAGCACGATTTCCACTGCGAGTACACCAAGCTGCAGGTTACCCTCAACGACGGGAAGGTGTTTGCCGACGCATAAGTGCCGCTTGTCAGACAACGGATCTGTTTGTAGCAATCACTTGTTGAATCTGCAGTGGTTTTCATGTTTGATACAAAGCAACCACTTACCTGAAAACGTCAGATTTTGTCTGGCGTTTTATTACCTTTGTGTTCATTTCTTACTTGAGCTTACGATCATCCCATCGCATTGAGTATGATTCAAGCAGTTTGAGGGGTATTTGCAGTTCTGTTGCGGTTTTGCGCCAGTCTTTGATGGCCGCACGAACCTCCTCAATAATTTCTGATGCTTCTTGGCGTTCAAGCATGTAGCTCTCGCTTGCAGAGAGTAAGGCGTTGATGTCCGATTCTTCTGTGTATGAGTCTATGAGCAAGCATTGATGTAACTTTGCTCCTGGATTGATGTCGTATGCAGGAGAGAGTGTCCAACCTTTCGGGGTAAGCAGGAAACCATGATTACGGAAGTGGTCATCGGTATTGCCATACATGATGTTAAATGCCACTCTGCGATAGAGTTCGCGGAGATTCTGGCGCACATCTGTACACCCACGAAGAATGAAATCAACGATGTCAAGATAGCCGTTACCTGTGCTGCTGCCAGCACCATCGTCTAAACCAAGCAACGACATAGCGGAAGCAAAATGGATGCGACGGCTTTCTGCTGTTCTATCGAAGCGTTCAGAAAGAAGCAGGTCACGGTCTTTTGAAATCTTGATGGTGCGCGTCTTTGCCACGTTGATGCCAGCCTTGGCCGCAAGTTGATGCGAGAAGTGCTCAATAAGCTCGGTATTATCCAAGTCCTTCTTAGATGGGAACTTGGCTACATATAGTTTTCCGTCTGTATCAACCACGTTAGCCTTAGGACGAGCACCACCAAGCGAGGTTCCCGGGTCAATCAACTGGTCGAGCCAGCGTTGCTCTGGCAATTCGTTGCGTTCCTCTGCCAACTCAATCTCATGGCAAGCATCGCATAGGGCGCGAAGACTCTCAATCGGGGGGACAAGATATTTTGCACTCGCATTGATATAGTCATCGCCTTCTTCCTCTTTGTAACGTATGCCTCCCATACGTGTAAAGTCCTCGATACCTATAAGGTAGTCGTAATTAGTGAGCATACGTTTCGGCCTACCTTCCTGTTGAGCAGTCAGTCGCTCTCTGCGGTCAAGCAACAACCGTCCCCAGCGATCGGGGAAGGAATCCTTGACGAACCCGAACACATTATCATTGCCACGAGGATGCTGCAACGAGGGGACATTCATCAAGTCACCGCTCAGCAGAATGCCACCATGCTGTTTCAACCACTGGCGCGAATACTCAAAGACAAAATGGTCTTTGCCACGAACATGTTCGTAGCCTAATGTCCCTATCTCCTGTGGGGCAGAGAGGAAGTCAAAATCTGCGTAAACTGTAATCCTTTTCATTTTCTGAGTAATTCTGCATCCTGAAGTTGTCTGCCAAGAGCATCGTCGGCAGCTAACAAGGTGATATCCTTTTCCAGATTAAGTGCAAAGAGTACACGCGCATAGATACCCATGGAAACCGTTGGGTCGCCATGTTCCACCTTTGAGACAGTCAGACGTGTCACAGTAGCCCTGTCTGCAATATCCTGCATAGACAAATGCCTGCGCTTGCGGGCCAACATGATTTGCTCGCCCATAATCTTCAGGTTCTGGCTCAATGCCCTTGGCATCGTTTTACCAAATGTATTCTTACCCATAATTGTATCTTATTGGGTGCAAAGATAAATAAAAATGTTTAATATAACAAACATTTTATTAAAAAACTGCTTAGACACTCTTTTGGGGGGACATTTTTATAGAAATCTGCAATTTTGCCGATTAACAATCGATGAGTACATCTTTAAAGGACCTCTTTATGTAATTTTATGGCTGTAAATTTTACGACTATAAAATTTGTCTCATAAAAGACACATCAATTGTGTTATGGCATAATGATGGTATTGATAATTTGAGGCGAGAATTTGTTAAAAGACAAATATTTTTGTCCCTCTGCTCATATTTTTATCAAAACATAATGATTTCTGCCGAAAAAACGCTATCTTTGTACCCAGTATTATGTAATAATGAATAACATGGAAGGTAAAGATTTAAACCGACTGAAAGTAGTGCTTGCAGAGAAGAAGCGCACCAACAAGTGGTTAGCTGAGCAAATCGGTGTTGACCAAGCCACGGTATCTAAATGGTGTACTAACAGTGCGCAGCCAAACTTGGAAAACTTGATGGAAATTGCCAAATGTTTGAAGGTGGATATACAAGAACTGCTGAGAATGTAGCAACGGTGCGCATTAGCGTAGCATAGGCTGAGCGTAGATAACCTGTGATGGCATGTGCACTGCTGAAGGCCCTACCGCCCAAGAAAGGGCAACAAAAAGTCTTCGAAGATAGTAGCAAAAGGAATAAAAGTAAAATAATGATATTTAAATTAGAAACTCCAGAACACCAAAGAACTGCCATACAAAGTGTGGTGGAGGTCTTTCGTGGAATGGAAAAAAATACATACGATAATGCAACGGATGAGGACATTCGGGCCAACTACTGCTCGTTGTCTTCGGAGGCATTGATGGCAAACATAAACAAGATTGCAGCGGAAAACGGAGTGGATCCTTTACAATCCAATCTTCAAGAAACCAGGAATGCATGTATAGAAATGGAGACGGGTACGGGCAAGACCTTGACCTATCTACAGACAGCATACGAGCTGTACAAAGAATATGGGCTAACAAAGTTCATCGTTCTTGTTCCGTCAATTCCCATCCGTCAGGGAGCCATAGATACGTTTGAGAATTTCAAAGGGCAATTGGAAGACAAATACGGTTTTACGCCTAATGCTTTTGTCTATGATAGTTCCAAGTTGAACGACCTTCGTGACTTCATTACTGCTGAGACACCACAGATCATGATAATGACGATGGCCTCGTTCAACTCTGAAGACAAGATTCTGAATCAAGAAGTGCGTGAAGACCTGTTCAACAACAAGCCCTTCATTGAGGCTATCGCTCGCACTCATCCCATCGTTTTTATGGACGAGCCGCAAGAGGGTATGGACACGGAAAATTCACAACTTTGGCTTTCAAAGCTTTCTCCATTGTTCAAGTTCCGATATTCTGCCACGCATGCTGTGAAGGTTAATATGCTCTATCAACTGACCCCAAGTGAGAGCTATCGTTTGGGGCTGGTCAAGAAAATTGAGGTGCTTACTGTGACTGAGAAAAACGATGAAGCAACTCTGAAAATTGAAATCAGCGAAGTGCAGGAAACCAAGACAGAGCCAAAGGTGAAATTGAAGTTCTGGAAATACAATAAATCCAAAGAGAACTTTGTCTTCAAAGATTCCAACCTTTTAAAGAAAGGCGATAACCTTGCCGAGAAATCTGGTAACGACACCTATTCTGACTTTACGATCAGTCGCATTTATAAGAAATTGAGTACTCGTAAATGGGTTGTAGAGTTCACCAATGGTACCAGCATCGAAGAGGGAGCATCGTCGGCAAACAAGGAACAGGTTTGGGCATTGCAGTTGGAATGGCTCATTCGCCGTCACTTCCAAAACCAAGAACGTTTAAAGCCTAAAGGCATCAAGAATCTTTCACTCATCTTCATTGACAAGGTAGCTAACTATATGAGCCCTGACAACCCAGTCATCAAGAAAATTTTCGAACAGCAGTACAAAACAGTATATGCTGAGTTTCACAATGGACAGACTCCTTTGGAAGATCAAGTGACAGCTGTTCAGGGGTACTATTTTGCCAAAACTACAAATGGTGAATATACAGATAATGAGAAGAGTAATCAGAGCAACAAGGAAATATACGACGAAATTTTGCATAACAAGCAGAAGCTCCTATCATTTAGTAGTACAATAGAATTCGTGTTCTCTCATTCTGCGCTTGGTGTAGGATGGGACAATCCAAATGTGTTCGGTATTGCCACTCTCAACGAAAGTTATTCTGAGAATAAGAAACGCCAGGAAATTGGCCGAGGTCTTCGTATCTGTGTAAACCAGCAAGGCGAACGTGTTTATGATGCAGAGGGAACTCCAGATGATGAAGTCATTAATCAACTCACAGTAGTTCCAAATGAGACCTACGAGACTTTTGCACGCAGTTATCAGAACGAAAACGAGAAGGCATTTGGCAAGTCTGGTGCTGGCGCCAAGCTTAAACATACTCATAAAGGCAAGCATCAGAACCGCGTAACGTTCAAATTAAATAAAGACGAAAACATTCAGAGTGTGTTCCGCAGATTCTGGAATACAATTGCCAAGAAGACAACCTATCGCGTCAGCTTCGATGAGGATGCTATCATACGTCGTAGCATAGAGGAGTTGAATACGATCTCTATTACTGAATACAAAGCTGAAGTATCCAGCTATCGTGTTGGTGACATTGAAGATTTGTCGCAACGGGAATACATAGGTTCGGAAGATCGCAACCTAAAAGGACATTATTCTCCACAGGATTTGGTAGAAGACCTTAGCGAAAAGACTGGACTATGTTATAATTCCATAATGCGTATCGTTCGGGATATTGAGACCCAAAAGGAGTATCTGAAGAATCCTCCAGTTTTTCTAGAAACAGCAGCGTTCAAAATCAAACAGGTGCAGCTTGACGAATTAGTCAGATGCGTGAAATATAATCCAACTGATGAGGTGTATCCTTTCGACTTTGCAGACTTCACCAAGGATGCTTGTGACAATTACGTCTCAACTCCTAATCATGGTGTTTGGGATAAAACGCTCTATGACAGTGGACTTGAACGCGACTTTGCTGTTGATGCAGACAAAAATGAAAATCAAAAGGTAGTGTGTTTCTTGAAATTTCCATCATGGTACAAGATTCCAACACCTATCGGTAACTACGAGCCAGACTTTGGTGTCGTGTTGAAGCGTGTTTCCTTACGGAATAATCAAGATCAACAAGAATATTATTTTGTTGTTGAAATTAAAGGCACCAATGATATTAACGACAAGAAAGCTCTTACTCCCCATGAAATAGCTCGTATGGAATTTGCCAAAAAGCATTTTTGCTCTCTCGGCATCGAAGCTGTTTATAAAGCTCCAATACGTGAATTTTCAACATTTATGGCGCAAGCCGAACAAACAATAAATAATCAAGTAAATGGAAACATATAAAGACCACATAACGTTGACTCCCGACATGAATGAGGAACGTCTGAACACCCTCCGCGAACTGTTCCCTGACTGGTTCACACAGGAAGGCCATCTTGATATCAACGAAGTCAAGAAAGCTGTAAATCCAGATAGTGTTGAAGAGACTGAACGATATGAGTTCCGTTGGTTTGGCAAGTCTGCGGCTAAGCGTAATGCTTTTACGCCTACACGCGCAACGTTACATTACGATGCAGAGCGTAGCGTTAATGCTGGCACGACTGACAACATCATCATTGAAGGTGAAAACCTCGAAGTTCTCAAAATACTTTCTTCCAGTTATCGTGGAAGAATAAAGTGTATATATATTGATCCTCCATACAATGCCGATGCCCTGACAGCTTATAATGACAATTTTGCCCAAGACAAAAAACAGTATTGGGAAGAGAGCGGAATAACTGAAAATGGTGTGGTTGTAGATACAGAAACTGTGCCAGAAGGACGTATACATAGCGTTTGGATGAGCGATATATATGCACGTTTGCTCCAAGCCCGTTCTTTGCTAACATCGGATGGTATTATTTTTATTTCCATCAATGATAAAGAAGTCACGCATTTGAAGAAAATCTGTGATGAGGTATTCTTTCCAAGCAACTTTATTGCCCAATTTGTTTGGGGAACTGATGGTAATTTCGATAATCAAGCAAAGATAAAGACTTGTCACGAGTATATTTTGCTCTATGCCAAAAACGCATCAGAGTTTGATTTTCCACATATAGTCGATCCCAATATTACGGACAAGAGTAAACTCAATAATGCACAGATTAGAAATACAATCGTTAAGAATGGGCCTAAAAATCCAGTCCAGAAGGTTATATTGAAAGCAGGTTTCCCATGTGAATTTAAGAGTGGTGTAATTCCTGCAAGACAGAATCAATGGCCACATTTTAGCGAAGACATTGTTGTCGATAATTATAAGGTTGTAAACGATGTTGAGATAGAAAGTGGTTGGGCAGCACGTGGACAATTTGATGCATTTATGAATGAAGAGAACAATTGGAAACCAGTAAAAGACACTAAGGGACAAGACACCACATTTGTTCTTCTAGAATCTGGAACAATAGAATGTGTCAAGGATAGAGGGTTTAAAAGCCATGTTATCTCTCTTCTTCAGAATTTTGGTGGCACACAAAGTGCTACTAGCGAATTAAGTGCTTTGGGTATATATGGTTTTGATTATCCAAAACCGACCAAACTCATAGAGTATCTAATTCGGATGAACAATTGTGATGATTGTATAATTCTTGATTTTTTTGCAGGTTCAGGAACAACTGGACACGCTGTGGTCAACTGCAATCTACAAGATGTCGGAGGAAAACGAAAGTTCATCCTTGTACAGTTTCCTGAAGCAATCTCTGCAAAACATGCTGCAGCCAAACATGGATATAAGAAGATAAGTGATCAAACTATCGCTCGTAACAAGGCTGTATATGATAAGATAAAAGCTTCTTATGAAGGGAAACTCATTACTCCAGAAGACCAACAACAGTTAGACCAACTTGGTTTCAAGGTATTCACGCTGAGTAAATCCAGCTTCCCCCGTGTGGATTTTGCTCCTGACCCAGATAAGAACGAAGAAGAGAATCTTGCATTGTTCCAGGAGTATGTCGCTCAAAAAGAACAGCAGCTTACCCTTGCTTTCAATGAAGACGAACTGATAACAGAGATTCTGATTAAGCAGGGCTTTATGCTCACTTATAAGTTAGAGTCGCAGCCACAGTTTGCCAAGAACAAGGTGTACAAAGCCACAGATGGTATTAAGACAGCTTACATCACCGTTGACTCTAACCTCTATGATGAGACCGTAGATTACTTCATGTCCCATCCAGACACCAAGTTTATCTGCATAGAGCGAGCTCTCGACACCACCAAGAAATTCAATCTCAAAAACAAGATGCAAGACAAGTTCTTCGCATTCTAATAACACATGACTAATAATACAACAATGACACCATTGGATATTGCATTAAGTTTTGTTATTTCATATGTGTCCAATCTTGTACCAAATGATTGGTTTAAGAATCACAAATCAGTAGAGAAAAAGCTGGAATTATGTTTTAAACGTGCAGTTGACAGATGGACAAATCATCCCGAAACGCGGAAAGCTGTTGGGGAACAAATGACAAAATATCTTCTCCAATTAAAAGACTTTATTGCGCATAAACCTGTTGGTCGTCATCCAAGAGAGAATGAATTGTTAAGATTATGGTCAGAAGAAATTTTGAATGATGAAGAATGTCATCAGTTTATATTGAATTATGAACATCAGATAATGGCATTGAAACTGGAGGAAGGGTGTCTTACTGCTAAAGAGATATTAAAAGAAACCAATATTATTAAAGCCCAGATTGAGCAATTAAAGAATAGAGGTACAACAAATTGTCATATATACTGGGAACGATGGGCTATTGGTCCTAATGTAAAGTTGAATACAAACATATTACTTACAGGACGAGAAGATGAAAGACAAAAAGTTATAGAATGCTGTTATTCTCCAAGTGTTCTTTATATTGAGGCTATTTCTGTGAAAGAAGCAATCGCTTTCTCCGTAGCTTCTATCATTAGTGAAAGCAACTCGCTTGCAGAACGTTCTATTGTAGTAACAAACGACGATGCCTACAAAGAGATGACAGAGATTAGTAATGGAATGATTTTTATTACCGATATTCAAGAAAATGCTCATTATGTGGTGTCTCATGGTCATTCTGTTATTTTGTGTATAAGTCCATCTGATAGACGCAATGATAATTGTACCATTTCTTTGCCCAAATTGAATCGTGAAGGATTCATAAAAGCTCTTACAGAAAGTGGCATTGATGATGCGAAAGCTCAAAGTTATGCTGTAGATTCGGCACGTGATATTAATGTACTAAGACATCTTTTAGGGTTTGCTGACAATCCGCCTGCCTGGCAAACACCAGAGAACATTCGTGTAATTATCCCTGCCTTATTACTTGGAGAATGGAATGAAGACTGGTCGGATGATAAAGAAATGATTAAATTGATGTCAGGGAATGAATATGCTGATTTTATTGAATTAGTCACTCCTTTGCTTTTTGTTGATGAAGCGCCATTAATACGTATTGGGAAAATATGGAAGGTTAAATCCCCCTTTGAGTTAATGTCGCAATTGATTAACTATGTTGCCCAACCTCAATTAGATAAGTTTGGAGAAGTGGTAGAGTGGGTACTTCAAGATGATGATCCAGATGCAGAAGAAAAAATGAATGCTGGCAGTTTGTTCTGGTGGCAAAACAAACAAGCGTTTTCTGGGAATATAAAAGAAGGCGTTTTTCAAGGACTTACATTACTTGCGATAGTAAAAGGACGCATTCTAAACAACACAGAATGGGTTGATAATCTTATTGAAAAGAAATTTATTGAGTTTGATTTAAAACGTTATCTGACACATCGTCATAATCTACGATGGCTGGCGGAAGCGTCTCCTATGTCCTTTGTGAAGTTCATACAAAATGACATAGAGCATGGCTCTATACTTTTGAGCCAATTAATGGAAATAAAGCACAAAGAGTTTAGTATCATCGGGTCTGATATTTATTATGCAGAGTTATTATTTGCATTAGAGGCAATATCATGGGACGAACAATATCTGTATAATACAACAGACATTTTGATGCATCTTTGTTCTTATCCTAATGATAGTAACTATTCAAATAAACCGATTAATACCTTATCACATATTTATCGATTTATATTGCCTCAGACTTATGCACCTTTTGAGTACCGTCTAGACGTTTTAAAAAGCCTTATAGTGAAGCATCGTAAGGTGGTGGCAAATTTATGTATTATAATATTAAAAGGACTTGAGGATAGAGTTTTTCAGCCAAAT
This sequence comes from Candidatus Hemicellulosilyticus sp. P3, assembly GCA_001543385.1. Taxonomy (GTDB): domain Bacteria; phylum Bacteroidota; class Bacteroidia; order Bacteroidales; family P3; genus Colimorpha. The sequence continues at coordinate 2,745 of LPNH01000018.1, read as the reverse complement.
ATACACTTCAGATGGCGTATGCGTGAAAAAAAAGAATCTCCACGCCATGCACCTCTTGTCCCTCAAGCCAATGTGATAGCTATAGCAAAACTCTTAATAGATGTATCTGATTTTTCTATTGATGAAATAAAAGACATACTCGACTTGTCATTCAACAAAAATATGAGATGTTGTCGCGCTATGTTGTTGGACGCAATTAATGAGCATAAAGAAATAATAAAGGGAAATGAAATCGTTGTAGAGAACTTACGAAAAAAAATTAATCACCACCTACAATACAAAAGGACAGCATGGGCTTTGGCTGAACAAGAATTACTGCCATATCAGAAATTATTAGCCGATATAGAATCTGATGATATCATTATTAAAAATAAACATCTCTTTTCGGACTTGTTTATTAAAGAACCTGATTTTCTGAACTATGACAAGGAGTATGTTGAAAAGACTAAAGAAACTCGCAATGTAAGGGCAGAAGTAATAAACAATATTATCCTACAGAAAGGCTTTGATGCTGTTTGGGAATTTGAAAAAAAAGTAAAGTATAAAGAAGGTATTGCTAATGCACTTTTTGATTTATATGGAACAGATATAAGAAAAGAAATATACAGGAAATTCTGTAACGGAGATTTGGACGAGGTCTTTGTAAAGCAATATTTCTGCACTTTTTTTTACGAAAAAGGGGAATCGGCATATATTCCTATAATTGAGGAATTAAAAGCTGTCTCTGAAAAGCATATTTCTATTTTATTATCTGCACCAGGATATCAGAAAAACTTATCTGAGATAGCGAAAGCATCATCTTCTGACATTGATAAGGATTATTGGAGTAAGGTAACAGTATCAATATTTCCAGAAACAGAGATTGAAAACATAATAAGAAAATTATGCTATGTTGGAAGATATGGTGATACACTTAGGATTATAACATTTAACAGAAGCTCTAACATAATTTCAGATGTAATTAAAATAGAATTATTATGTGAAATGCAATATAAAGGTAAATGGGACATTCTTAGGAATGAGTCATATATGGTAGCGGAAATTCTCAAAACGGTTTCTTTGCCAAAGGACATAAAGCAAAGGAATTTAATACTTCAAATGGAACTATTTATCTTTGACCATTTACGCCATAACATGAATACACATAACATTCATCTTGTTCACGAGATAAATCAGAATCCTTCATTGTTAATGGAATTGTTTTCTCTGGCTTATCCCGCAGATGAAGGACACGAAGAGGAAGTACCTAAAGACGATGCAGAAAAAGACTTTCGAGCAGGAATTGCACAACTCGCATTTAATTTTATCTTTCATTATCATGAAGTACCTTGCTCAGATCTTTCAGGAAAAGTTGACGAGAAGGCCTTATCGAATTATTTTGAAGAGTTAAAGCAGCAAGCAGAACAATGCCACCGAACACACATTCTTTCAATGATAGTTGGTCGGATACTTGGTAATTTTAGAGAGATCGAAGACTATCCTTCAGATATATTATGTCGTTTTGTTGAATATTTTAATGACGACAACGTAGATACAGAAATAAGATGCGCTATAAGCAATCGAAGAGGAATGACTTCACGGGCCTATTTTGAAGGAGGATCAATTGAACGAAATCATGTGGAAACATTCACAAAATATAGAGATAAAGCCCGCCTTCGTTCCCCACGTTTAACTCGAATCTTTGACAATCTGATTAAAGAATACCAACAAATGGCAGAAAAAGAAGATAATAGGGCTATATTTCTAGATTTAACAAATTAAAATAGATTTATGGGTAAAACAGTAACAACATATTTGATAGACGGAGATCCGAAAGGGACTCAGTATGTGTTCATTAGCAATAAGATTTGCCAGATGTATGTGATTCCTCGTTCAAATCTCTCTATCCTGAATGAGCGACAGGAATTGCAGACACCAGCATTTTATATCTTATTGGGTGAGGATGAGGCAACAAAACCAAAGGCTTACATTGGTGAGACGGAGAATTTCCGTGAACGTGTGAAAGACCACGATAGCAAGAAAGCATTTTGGCAAAAGGCATTGCTTTTTATTTCTAAAGACGCTGCTATGACAAAGGCAGATGTGCAATACTTAGAGCATCGGGCAATCGCAGAGGCAAAGGTATCCAACACTTTCGTTCTGAATGAGAACAAGCAAACGCCAAAGACTCCCAATCTACCTGAGTACAGGAAGGATGATATGGAGGGTTTCTTTGAAGATGTGAAGTTCCTCACATCCTTTATTGGTTGTAATATCTTTGATATAGCAAAGCCAAAGGAAGAACATCTGTTCTATACAAAGGGACGTGGTTGTGATGCCAGAGGTTTCTATGATGCCAACGGATTCACTGTCTTAAAGGGTAGCATTATCGCCAAATCGTCAGTCCCATCGTTTACATGGAAGGAGAAGCGTGAGAATCTTCTCAAGGATTATACCATCAGCAATGGTGACAAGTTGAAATTAGAGTCTGACAAGACTTTCTCCAGTCCCAGTACTGCAGCCGATTTCTGCATAGGCAGTAGCAATAACGGTTGGCTCGTATGGAAAGACAAAGACGGTCAGACATTAGACGCTGTGTATAGAAAGCAATTGGAATAGATTCGCTATTCTTTATGGTAATGTATGTTATGAACAAAATGTAGGACTATTTTTAATATAAGGATAAATATGGCAAATTTTATAATAGCGCTATTAACAGCGTTAATAGGTGGATTAATTGGTACATATTTTGGCGCGCGTTTTCTG
>LPNH01000170.1 GCA_001543385.1 Candidatus Hemicellulosilyticus sp. P3 | reverse complement strand
AATGAAGTTGTCAATATTACTTTACACTTTTCTTACACCAAATTCCCTAAGCAACCATATCCATCTCTGAATCATAGTACATCCTTCTCTTGATGAGGGGAGGGAACCCCTCATTGGAGGAACAGATCCTCCTGTTATTCCAATAGCTCATGAAGTATCTCCAGATAAGCTCCTTCACCTCTGCTACTGTCATCTTCTCAGTATCGTATCTCCCATAGAAGAGTTCTTCCTTAAGCCTTGCCCACATGCTCTCACACCGGGCATTATCATGACACCTGCCTCCATCGCTGTTCATGCTCTGATTGATGCCATATAGCTTTATAGCGGCTCTATATTCCGAACTGGTGTATTGTACACCCCTGTCACTATGTATGATAGCTCCTCGTAAGCCGGGATAAGCATTATAGGCATTCTTCAGAGTCTGTACGCATAACGGAGCTTTCATGTTGGTATCCATAGCAAGCCCCAGCACCGCTACATCAAAGCAGTCAAATATGGCGGAGGTATACAACTTCCCATCAGAGCACTTTATCTCTGTTATATCTGTGACACACTTTTCAAGGGGCTTATCAGCCTTAAAATCACGTTTTATAAGATCGTCAGACTTACGGGCTGCTTTATCGGCTTTTGTTATCCCATTGGGCTTCCTGCGGGGTCTGTGGCATATCCCTATCTCCTCCATGATCCGATATACTGTTCGCTCACCGGGGATAGGTTTGTCAGGATACCGCAGCTTCAATGCCTCCCACATCCTGTACCGCCCGTATGTATCATTGCATTCGTCCTCTTTGAGAATCTCCCACATAAGATCTGCTACCCACTTATATTTCCAAGGTCTGTCCTTATATTTCAAGTACCCGTAAAAGCCCTGCCTGGAGACCTTAAGTACCCGACAGTACATCGCTGTTTTTCCCTTATCCTTGCCGTCCTTGGTCTTCATTGCTATAAACTGCATCCTCAGTTTTTTACTGACTTCCGACGGCTCGCGGCGAAAAAAGCACTGGCTTCCTCCAAAAACTCGTTTTCTTCCTTAAGCCGCCTAACTTCCTTAGAAAGAGATTTTACTTCCTCTCTGAGCTTCTCATTCTCCTCGGCAAGTGTTCTTGCAGTCTGAGGTGTTTGCTGTCCGGGTCCTAAGTCTAATCGTCCTGCCTTGGCTGCTTTGTTCCATCCGTAAATGGTGTCTGTTGGTATTCCGAGTTCTTCCGCAGCCTTGCTGAACCCCACTTCTCTTCCGAGCTTTACTGCCTGTACTTTGTACTCCTTATCATAGATTTTCTTTTGTCCCATAACGTCCTCCTTGTTCACATGATTTTGTATAAATCCGTGAAGAAGAAGTGTCAAGTATTATGATACAGCTTCATATCTCGAAATAATCTCACCATTTAACATTCGCCTGGTCAATTCCCCCTTTGACATATTGGTATATTTTACTACTGCTGATTTTATGGTGGCATTATTATCAGGATAGTACTCAACATCTGTAAGCCCCACCCACTG
>LPNH01000169.1 GCA_001543385.1 Candidatus Hemicellulosilyticus sp. P3 | reverse complement strand
GTTGCCCTCGGGCAGGTCGTTCGTGCCGTTGTACACCATGCGGACGCAGATCTCGTTGCCCTCGCCTTCGTAGGTGTAGGTGTTGGTCGGAGCCTCAACGAAGGCCTCCCATTCACCGTCCACGAAGATCATGGCGCCAAGGACGTCACCGCCAGGCTGCGGGCCAGGACCAGGAGTGCCACCGTTGCCCATGATTTTCATGGCGCAACCGTAAGGCGTGTTAGAACCGCTGTCAAGCAGCGTGCCCCAACCAGTCGAAGTGTACTGCAAACCGTTACCAGTGTTGCCGATAGCGGGCTCGCAGTGAGGAACACCCCAAGGACCGCTCGAACCGCTGCCGGCCAAGCTGTAGACCAAGTAGTAAGTACCGGCCTCGAGGTCGATGTTGAGGTTACCAGCAGTGATGCTCATGATAGGACGTGTGGTGGCGGTGGTTTCACCGTCGCTGCCACGATAGCAGTTCGTGAAGGCAGTAGCCGTCATGATGTTGTCAGTCATGCTGCCCCAAACAGCGGTACCACCGCTCATCGGGCTGCCGTTGTAGATCTGGGCATAGAGGCCAGTGAAGGTCGAAGTGGTCGAGCTGCCAGTCTGGTAGCCGTAGACCTCGATCTCGCTGATCGTCGTGGCTGCGCTCAGGGTGAACTGGTCGGCAAGCATGTAGCCACCTCCGTTGTTTGCGTTCGGGCCCCAAGTGGCTTGGCCGTTCTTGATCCACGAAGCGTCGGCACCGTTGGCCATCGCACCAGGATCGGTAACGAAGCCGTTGAAGGCAATCTCGATGTCGCGGCTCTTGGCGCCGTTGGTCAGCTCGATGTCGTCAACGCACATGATGTACTGGTCAGTGCAGCCAAAGTGACGGATGGCGATGTACTTCTGGCCAGCGTAGGCGCTCAGGTCAACGTTGTAGTTGTACCAGTTGCCGAGTCTAGTGCCGTTACCGTCGCGTGAAGCACGGAGGTCACCAGCCTTGACACCGTTCTTGGCCGTCAGCGTCCACTCGTTAACCATGGTCCAGTCGCTCGTACCGTTGTCGGAAACGAACACACCGAAGTGGTCGGCAGGATAGCTCGCGTCGGTAGCTGCAGCCCAGAAGCTGAAGGTCGAGCCGTTGGCGATGTTCACCTGAGGCGTAACCAGATATTCATCAGGATTCAGGGCACCCACACCATTGATGTAGCTACCGCTGCAGATGGCATTCGTACCACTGCGATACCAGTCGAGGCTCATGCCAGCATAGTACGTCCAAGTGCTCGGGATGTTGCTTGTCAAGCACCAAGTCCAGCCGTCGTTGTTGGCGTCGATGACGTTCCAACCAGCGGGCAGACCAGCCTCGAAGTCAACGCTGAAGGCGTCGCCTGGGCCAGGTTGCGGGCCAGGACCACCACCAGGATACTCCCAGCTGATTTCGTTACCATTGACTTCAACTCCGTTGACAGTGCCAGCGTAGTTGTCGCACGGGATGTACTGCCATTCGCACTCGCTCCGAACGGATGCTCGGTATCGGCGTTGAAGATAGGCTCGCCGTCGATGCTGGTGCACATCACCTTGAAGTACTCGAGGTGACGGTCGCCGTCCTTGGCACCGTTGGTCAGCTCAACGTCGTCAACGTCGAGGATGAATTGGTCGTTGCAGTTGAAGTGACGGATGGCCACATACTTCTGGCCAGCGTAGGCGCTCAGGTCGACGCTGTAGTTGTACCAGTTGCCTTGGGCACGGGTCTCGCCACCGCGGCCAATGCTCATCACATTGCCACCGGACTTAGCGGTCATCGTCCACGATTGAACCTCAGTCCAGTCCGAAGTGCCGTTGTCAGAGACAAACACACCGAAGTGTTCAGCAGGATAACCGGCATCCTGGGCGCAGGCCCAGAAGCTGAAAGTGCTACCAGCGGCAAGGGTCACCTGAGGCGAAACGAGGTAGTTGTCGGGAGTGATAGCCTGATTCGTGGCATTGCTGTACGAACCAGAGCAGATCAAGTCGGCAGAAGAATTGTGGCCGGAGCCGGCGAGGCTGGCACCTGAAATGAGGTACACGCCACCAATTTGCGAGCCAAGGACCCAGTTGTAGCCATCGTTGTTGGCATCAACAGTCGTCCAACCGGCAGGCATACCAGCGTCGAAGTTCTCGCTGAAGGTGCTGCCTTGGCCACCTTGGCCGCCGCCGCCACCACCAGGCGTACCTTCGGCACCCCACATGGCCCAACCAGTGCTGGACACGTAGAGGTCAGAGACACCATAGATGATCTCGGTCATCAC
>LPNH01000168.1 GCA_001543385.1 Candidatus Hemicellulosilyticus sp. P3 | reverse complement strand
GAGTGCATTATGTCAATAGTTCGTTAACTTTTCCCAGGCCTAAGCGGGTCTGGATGTAAATAAAACCAGTTCTTTGAAAAGTTTGTCAATAACTTGCGGGTTCGGTCGCAGACCGGACACGCAAATAAATCGCTCAAGCATATAGGCGTTATGGATCATCGACTTGCAGGAAGAGATGGAAAACGGGATTTTGAGGTCCTTGCAAGCCGCCTTGGCCAGGTTGATACTGGCGAAGGAAGCGTTGAAGTGGAACTCCAATCTCCGAAGGTCCCTGGCCTGACAGTCGTTGAGCCCGGCGTAAGACTTGGCATCACGAAAGCAGAACTCCAGCTGGAAGCGTGTTCTGTAGCAGTCAATCACATCACGGGTAGTCATAGATTCGTCCGTGCTGAAGTAGATCTGCCACTTGTCCATCCTACCCTCAATCGGATACCAGATAGCGACCTTGATGAAGCGCTTCAGGCTTTTGGAATAGGCCTTCAGGCCAAACAGGCGGCCATTGTCCACATGAAGTTCGACGCAACGGGTCGGGTCAAGATTGGCAAAGTCGATCTTCCCATCATACCATCTGGGATGTCCCCGCTTTCCGGTGGGCTTCTCCGTGGTAGGATACCACAGGGCGGCATCGTTCCTCAGGCGGCTGACCACATGAAAGCCTTCTTCCAGCAAGGGAAGGACGAAGGTGTTCTTCGCAAAGAACGCATCCGCAACCAGGAGTTTGGATATGGGCTGCAGCTTGTCCTTCATGGTAATCAGCAGCTGCCGGTACCAGTCCACCAGGTTGTAGTCCATCTCCTCAAGGGTCTTGGCATTGGGCGTCTGAAGGGCATCGAGAGTCATACAATCGTGATTGTCAACGTCAATCAGGCCTATCCCCAGCAGTTCGAGGCCCCTCTTGGGACCACCCGCTGCACCAGACCAGAACTTGCCAAACCAGGGCGTCTTGTTTCCCGCCTTAGGGATAAAGCTCGGGTCCACTGCAACGGCACGGAACTTACCCGTGCACACCTTGTTAGCAAGGTACAGGTTGAACGTGAACCAGTCGAACTCGTCACGGGTGAAGGTGTTCCGGTAGGTCTGTTCAGAGAACAGTCCGTACCGTCCCATCTGGAGGAAATTGATCTTGTCGGGAATCGCCATGAAAAGTTTTAGGGTATCGATGAGTACTTTCTCGAATGGTTTGCCTAAATTTGCTACTGATTTGAGGGCTTCAATGACCTCGGATTGGTATTGCGTAAGTACGTTTGAGTTAGTCATAACTTAAAGCTTCGAACACTCTAAGTTACTAATAATCAATGACTTATGCAATACTTTTCTGCTTTATTTTCAGCACTTTACGCATCTTTTTCGGAGCATTTGCACCCACTCTAAGCAGCCTTCTGAGCGGTTGTTATTGACAGTATTTTCAATGAGCTTTTGTTGTTAAACTGTATGTTATCGCATAGTCTGCCGCCTCGCGGCTCCTATGCATCAAAATTTACCGAAGTATTGTAGAATCGAAATC
>LPNH01000167.1 GCA_001543385.1 Candidatus Hemicellulosilyticus sp. P3 | reverse complement strand
TGGCTGCCAACACTAATGGCTCGAAATCGAGTTCGCAAGAGCCATCGCCCGGATGGCTGATGATGTGAATCTTCGGATTCCTGATGACATTCACCAGCCCTTGTGTATTCTCCTCTTTCGTGCCAGCCTGATACCATGCCGCATGAACGCCAGCTATGGCAATGTCAAGCCAGCCAATCTGTTCATCAGTCAGGTCAAGGCTTCCTTTCGTATCGAGGATATTGATCTCGCAGCCCATCAGCAACCGTACACCGTACATCCGACGAGGAACCACGAACATATTCTTGAAATACAGCGTCGGGCAAGTGCCTGGCACGCTCGGCCCATGTTCGGTGATTCCCAGCACCTCCAATCCCATGTCAGCAGCTGCCTTCGCCATCTCCTGCAGACTGCTGTAGGCATGCCCCGATGCCACCGTATGCGTATGTGCGTCTAATAATACCTTTCTCATATCAACTATATCTTATCTGTCTCTAATTCCAATATCTTTTCGGCCAACGGCATATACCAGTCACGGACTTCCTCTGCCGTCGGGGTATGACCGCCGGGGAAATGAAACGAGTGCTTGTAATGTTCCAAGAAGAGCGGTTCAAAGTGCGCCAGCGTGTCCTGTTCGCCGAACAAACCCCAGATACGCTCTTGAAAGTCGGGATCGCAGGTGTCAAACTGGATGGCCTCCATTTCGGCGAACTCCTCAATCAAGGTTTCATCAATAACGAAGTTCTGGTTGCCGTTCTTTCGTGGCGACTTGTACTGATGCTCACCAATGCGCTGTCTGAGAAACTCCGTCATCCTGAAATGTGGATTGCCCAGTAAAGCCGGAATACCCACGACGGGAGCCACCATCTGAGCATAGAACGCCCCGCAGCTGTTGCCAATCAGGAGGTCTGGCTGTTCACGGTCTATCAACTCGCGGATGAATAGGACAGCCTCCTTTGGGTGCATCGGCAAATCGGGCGTAATCACCTCCGCACGCCCAACGAAAGCCTCGCGCAAAGCCATCGCCGGCACGCACTGGCCACTGGCATAGAATCCGTGCAGGAACAAGATCTTCTTCATGCTGATAAATTCTTACTTTGGTAAGCGACTTATGTCTATTACATCTTCGTCATGTAATAGCCCATACGCTTCAGCTGCATAGCTGCTCCAAAGAGGTATAGCTGGTGCAGACAGGTGACGTAAGCATTGAAGGCCTCCTTCGTGCCGGGTTCGAGGCGTTGGTGCATCAGGGCATTATAGACACGTGAGGCACACTCACCTGTCACCTTTTCCAGAACGGTATAATCCACGCCCTGCAGCAACAGCACTTCCTCGCGGATGTATTCGTCCATCGCATCATAGCCCCGCTTGTCGCGCATATAGGCGTAAAGGTCTTCAATCTTTGAGTATATCTCCCATTCCGTGTCCCACATCTTCGCTACAGCCATGCCGATATACATCATCCAGCCGAGTGAGGCCGAAGGGAAGTCCTGAAACTCACGGATGCCGTCAGGGATATAAGCCTTAGC
>LPNH01000166.1 GCA_001543385.1 Candidatus Hemicellulosilyticus sp. P3 | reverse complement strand
GCGAAACATGGCTTTCAATACTGCCGTCGGCATCGTGTCGGCACTCGACAAGAACACCATTTCAGCCTGCATCTATGGCAATCAGACCGTCACTGACGGGCAGAAGGTACGGCTCAGACTGTTGGAGCGAATGCGTGTGGGTGACATCATCATCCCTGTCAATGCCGTGGTGACTGGCTCTGCAAGGATTACTGGTGAACGTCTGGGCATCGGCATCACCTCGATAGAGTATGCAGGAAACATTCATACCGTGAAGCTGAATGTGTATGACACCGACGGACAGGAGGGAATTTTCATCCCCGGCTCGATGGAACTGAATGCAGCCAAGGAGGTAGCAGGCAACATGGGCACGTCGATGGGCAGCAGCATCAATATCTCATCGGATGCCGGGGCGCAACTGGCATCGGACTTAGGCAAGGGGCTGATACAGGGAACGAGCCAGTATATCGCCAAGAAGATGCGAACGGTCAAGGTACACCTGAAATCAAACTATCGTGTTATGCTCTATGCAGACAAGCAATAATCAACCAATTTACTTATCATTAAACCAAAAGAAAACATGAAGAAAGTTTTTGCAATTCTCGCCCTGATGATGGGCATGGTGTCTGTGGTTATGGCACAGACAAGTGACAACACGGGTGACCTCTTTGAGGGGTACACCAAGAAGATTACCTATGACCGCATGATTCCACCTCACGGGCTGGAGGTGACGTTTGACAAGACCTGTCACGTCATCTTCCCTGCTGCCATCGCCTACGTGGATTTAGGCTCTGCCAACATCATAGCCGGAAAGGCTGACGGTGCGGAGAACGTCATCCGTGTGAAAGCCGCCAAGCGTGGTTTCAAGGGCGAGACGAACATGAGCGTCATCACTGAGGACGGTGCCTATTACAGTTTCAATGTGAAGTATGCCCGTGAGCCTCGAATCCTCAATGTGGAAATGACGGACTTCATCCACGACGGGGAGGCTGTCAACCGTCCTAACAATTCCATGAACATCTACCTGAAGGAACTCGGCTCGGAGAGTCCCGTGCTGGTGCGACTGGTGATGAAGAGCATCTGGAAAGAGAACAAGCGACGTGTGAAGCACATCGGCAGCAAGTCCTTCGGCATCCAGTTCCTCTTGAAAGGCATCTACACCCACAACGGACTGTTGTACTTCCACACGGAGATCAAGAACTCCAGCAACGTGCCCTTCGACGTGGACTATATCACATGGAAGATTGTGGATAAGAAGGTGGCAAAGCGCACTGCCATTCAGGAGCAGGTAATCCAGCCCTTGCGCACACAGAACTTCGTGCTGAACGTTGCGGGCAACAGCAACGAGCGCACGGTGTGGACGATGGATAAGTTTACGCTGCCTGATGACAAGTGCCTGGTGGTGGAACTGGCGGAGAAGAACGGAGGACGTCACCAGTCATTCACCATCGAGAACACAGACCTTGTAAGGGCAAGGGTGATCTCGGAACTGAAAGTGTCTAACCAGTAAAATGCTAAAATGAGAACTATG
>LPNH01000165.1 GCA_001543385.1 Candidatus Hemicellulosilyticus sp. P3 | reverse complement strand
CCGCCACCGGGGCCACCGGTGCCGATGTCGCTGGCTGCGCCGCCGAAGCCGCCGGCACCGCCGCCGCCACCGCCAGATGCCATATAGACATTTGAGCCAGGGTGTTGGGAGGCAGTTCTACCTCCACCGCCACCAGTACCGTTTGAGCCGGCGTTTCCTCCATTGACATTCATTGTGGAGGCCAAAGCCTGGTAAACATAGAGCGTGCCCATGACGCCAGCGGTACTACCGGCACTGCCAGGATTACCATCAACGCCATATTGCGTAGTCTCTTGATTATAAGTTCCAGTGCGTTGACCGCCGCTGCCGCCAGTTCCGCCATTGCCGCCGCGTGTGCCGATGCCCGCACCGGCACCGCCGCCGCCGTTGCCACCGGTGCCGCTACTTGTATTTACTTCTGCATCATTTCCTTTGCCGCCGTTGCCGCCGTTGGCAGCGTTGCCGCCTGTGGCGACGAGCGTGCCGCCGCCGATGAGGTAGAGCGAGTTGCCCTGCGTCAGTTCAATGCCGGCACCGGCGCCAGTGGTCCCGCTGGCATCGTGGCCCATGCAGGTCACAGTCTTGCCCGAGGGGATGTAGAGATAGACCGTGCCGAGGATGGTGAGGCCGCTGCCGCCCGCCGTCGAGTTGGTGAAGCTGAGGTTGTCTGAGGCGTAATAGTACGTCACGGCATCTGCGCTGCCGAGTGTCCGCCCCGTGGTGGAGCCCGCGCTCAGCGCCGTCCAGTCCGACTGTTTGGTCTGCGTCTGCTTATAGACCGTAGCCCATTCGTCTTGTGCCCACGCGCCCGTGACTGCCGTCAGCAGCATGGCGAGCATCATTAGAATCTTTTTCTTTCTCATTGCTTTTGTTTTTGAAATTAAACTTGTTGTTACCTAAATTTTCTTCGTTGTGACCCGCGGGGGAGTCGAACCCCTGCGGGCCTGTGGTTGTTGCGTTTATCTGCCCCAGATGCTGCCTGGGGTGTCGCTGATGTCGATGTCATCCTCCTCGTCGAGGTTGGTGCTGGTGCTGGTCAAAGGACTGCCGGTCAGCATACAGGTTCTGTGTTGCAACTTCACCACACGCATCGTGGGTTTCTGATAGTCTTTTCTTTTCATAATCCTATTGATTTTATTGGAGTTAAATGGGGAGTTAAAGTTGGAGTTAAAATGGGAGTTAAAGTGGACGATACCTTAATCCTTGACTCCAGCGTTCTTGCTGATGCCCTCGGCATAGCCGTTGAGCTTCCAGCTTGCTCCGTTGATGATGTACTCCAGACGGTCGTGCGTCTGCTGGTCGATGTACTCAATGTCGCGCGATAATATTATATAATATCGGCACTCTTCGAGCGAACCCTGCGCTATGTTCATGAAGCGCAGTTTGTCGGCCTTCGACAGTTTCTTGTAGCCCTCACAGATGTTGGCGGCGATTGAGACCGCTGCCCTGCGAAACTGTGACGTCAGTCCATAGCGTTCATCCTCGGGGAACAGCTTCGTCACCTTGTAAACGGCGAGTACGAACTCGTGAGCCTTCTGCCAGCACTCCAAATCCTTGAAGCTGCGGCTAAAACTATTGTCCTTTTTAACTTCCATTTTAACTTCCTTTTTAACTTCCTTTTTAACTTCCATTTTAACTTCCTTTTTAACTTCCTTTTTAACTTCAGATTACTTAATCACGACCTTCTTACCATTATTAATATATACGCCCTTCGCGCTGGGCTTCCCGTTGAGGCGCACGCCGTCGAGGCTATACCACGCATCAGAATTCGTGTCATTCGTGTCATTCGTGGTCGAAATTATTCCCGTGGTCTCGTCGTCGCCGAAGTCGATGTTGAAGGCGGTGAGGCGGCGGGCCAGGAGGGCGCCGTCGCTGCCAATCTTGAAGTAGGCGCGCTGGGCACCGATGCCGGCACCGGCGGTGGGATA
>LPNH01000164.1 GCA_001543385.1 Candidatus Hemicellulosilyticus sp. P3 | reverse complement strand
CACAAAAAACCGTAGGAAAAACAAGGAAAAAGTACTTGACAAACCTACGGTTTTGTTGTATAATATATTACGTGGTACGTAATAGTTTTCAGGAGGTAAAAATGGCATATCCGGAGTGGGTTGAGAAGTACAGAAAAGCAGGGACAAACATCACGTGTATCAGAGGGAAGTATTATCTATATGAGGCGACGTCGAAATGGGATCCGGTGAAAAAGAGAGCACAAAAGAAGACGGGAAAGTATCTCGGCAGAATCACAGAGAACGACGGACTTATACCGCCGAAAGAAAAGACTGATGTGAGCGAAAAGATATCTGTAAAGGAATACGGAGCGAGCAAATTTCTGTGTGAGACAGGAGCGGACATCTTAGAGGAACTTCGGTACAGATTCCCTACCGAAGGGGAGAAGATATTTGCTCTGGCAATATTACGGATCATAGAAAAATGTCCGTTCAAGAGAGCGGATTTTTTATACGAAAGGTCGTATTTATCCGAGTTATTCGGGAAGATGGCGCTTTCATCTGCGAGTATCGTCAGACTGCTTCAGGATTTCGGGACAAAGCGTGTGCAGCATGTAGGCTTTATGAAGGAGTATATGAAAGACAGCGGATATATACTGTTTGACGGAACAAATATAATCAGTCAATCGGAGAACATGGACATTAACCGACCGGGTTATAACAGTCACAGGCAATACGATCCGCAGATAAATCTACTCTATGCATTTTCAATGAGCACAGAAGCGCCGGGGTATTACAGGGTTCTGCCCGGAAATATCAAGGACGTAAGAGCGTTCAGGAAGAGCGTCGAGGAATTAGGAATAAAGAACGTAATAATTATAGCGGACAAAGGCTTTGGATCGGAAGAAAACTTTGAGTTGTTGAGAGAAAGCGGTATGCAATATATTGTACCGTTGAAAAGGAATAACGGGTATTGCGACAGAGAGAAACTTAAAACGGGAAGAAGAGAGGATTTTGACGGATACTTTCTTTTCAACGGCAGAGCGATATGGTACTATGAATACGAGATCGACGGCAGACGGTTTATTATGTATCTTGACGAATCGTTGAAATCCAAAGAAGAACGCGATTATCTTCAAAGGCTTGAGGAGAAGAAAGAGGACTATTCAAACGAAGGGTTTATGAGCAAACAGTACCACTTCGGCACTATTACATTTCATACGAATTTGTCTGACGATCCCAAGGAAGTTTATATTCTGTATAAGATGAGGAACGCGATAGAGCAGACTTTTGACTTCCTGAAAAATCTTCTCGATCAGGATCATACATATCTGCAATCCGAGCAGGCGGTTGAAAGTTGGGCGTTCATCAATCATATCTCTTTGATGTTGGTGTACAGACTTTATTCGTTGATGAAAAACGCTGAACTTATTTCAGACTTCTCTGTCCAGGATCTGATTTCGCACCTCAAATATATTCAACGCTTGAAAATAAACAACTCCTGGGTTTCCGCTGAAATATCCGGAAAAACTCAGAAGTTGCTTGATAAATTAAATGTGCATATTACGTAATTTTGAAAAGTTAGGGTTTGATTTTAG
>LPNH01000163.1 GCA_001543385.1 Candidatus Hemicellulosilyticus sp. P3 | reverse complement strand
GCCCTTCAACTTCACCATGTACAGCGAAGGTCCTGTCTACACTGTCAACGTTCTGGACTTCACGCCCAGCGACGGTATGTTCAGTGTTGAAGGCGAAGAGCTGCCCTTCCAGGTGAGAAACGGTCAAGATGTCGAACTGACCTTGACTTGCAACGGCACCGAGGCTGGCGCCATCGAGCGTCAGTTCGTGGCCATCACCGAAGGCAACCGCGCTGCCCACATCTGGCCCGTCATGGTTGAGCTTTACACTCCTCTGTGCCCCGATGTTTGGGAGATGGCTTGCGAAGAGGCCACTGAATTCCCCTTCGTGGAAGTGCCTCAGACGGCTCACAACATGCAGCTTCACAACGACTACACGCTGCCCTTCCCCGAGATTCCGGAAGGCTACGATGCCGTCTACAAGCTCGAGTTTGCAAATGACATGGTGCTGAATGCCGAAGTCACCCAAGGTGAAAACGGCAAGGTGGCCCTCTACACCGAGGACTTCTACGGTGAAGGCGGCCCCATGGCTACCAACAACTACAATGGTCCTCTGTCAGGTGCCGGCGGTGCTGCCGCCACTCCGTTTGAGGCTCAGATCGGTGAAGGTACCAGCACGACTGGCTACTTCCCCTTCTACACCCTCTACAACTACACCATCTCTGAGAACCTCTTCCTCGCCACCGAGCTGGCTGAGGCTGGTGTGACCACTGCTCCTATGACGAGCTTGAGCTGGTATGCTACCAACGCTCCTGGCTATGCCCAGCAGGGTATCACTATCTGGATGGCTAATGTTGAGGATGCCGCTCTGACGACGACCTCTCACATTGTCACCAACATGACCAAGGTCTACACGGGTGCCATGACTCCTGCCATCGGCTGGAACGAGTTTGTCTTCAACGAGGGCACCTTCAGCTGGGACGGCCAGAGCAACGTGTTGATCTTCTGCCAACGCAACAATGGCGCTTGGAACAGCACCGTGAACTGGCAGGCTACAACAAGCCTCCCGTTCAATGCCATGGCTTATCGTTACCAGGACAGCGGCGCCTATGACCCGACTGTTGCCAACCCGATGTACACGAGCACGACTCGCCCGAACATCATCCTGAAGGCTGCCCGCGGTAGCCGTAGCGGTGATGTCGTTTTGGAAGAAGGCTTCGAAAATGGTCTTGGCGACTGGACGATGAACAACTGCCATACCTCAACGGGTATCAGCACTGTTTATTATCATGGTGGTAGCAGCTCATTTGCTTTCCATTGGACGACTAGCACACCCCAATACCTCATTTCTCCTGAATTGACTGGTACGGATAATGGTGTGGATCTGAGTTTCTACTATTACCAGAGCAGTACTTATTATACTGAGACCTTCCAAGTGGGTTATTCCACTACTACTGCTGATCCTAGTGCATTCACATTTGGTGATGAGGTTACTGCCACTACTGAATGGACTGAATACACTGATTCCTTCCCGGCCGGAACGAAGTATGTTGCAGTGAAGCATACCGCTTACGATGCTTATTATCTGTTCGTTGATGACTTCACGTTCACTGGTGAAGCTGGTGGCGAAGAGCCCACTGGCGACATTGCCTACGG
>LPNH01000162.1 GCA_001543385.1 Candidatus Hemicellulosilyticus sp. P3 | reverse complement strand
TGAGCGCCTGGAGCGAGTGCGAGTGGCAGTACATCCCGTGCGACAACTACGCTGGCACTGTCAACGGAGTTGAAGTCAACGGTAACGAAATCAGCTGGGAGTATCCTGGTGGTGGTCCTGGCCCGCAACCTGGCCAAGGCGACGCCTTCAGCGTTGACTTCGAGGCTGGTCTGCCCGCTGGCTGGACCGTTGTCGACGGTAACAACGACGGCTACACCTGGTGCCTGACGAGCAACATCCCGAGCACTTGGACGTACTATGCTGGCATGAGCCTCGACTGGTACCACAATGGTACGAACGCCATCTGCAGCGGCAGCTACATCAATGGTGTGGGTGCCCTGAATCCTGATGAATATCTGGTTACGCCTCAGGTGAACATCGCCAACGGCTCGACCTTCAGCTTCTATGCTGCTGCTACCGACGCCAGCTATGCCGCTGACCACTTCGGTGTGTTCGTCTCCGACGACGCTACCAACTGGACTTCTGTCCAAGAGTGGACGCTGACTGGCAAGAGCGCTGGTAAGGCTGGTGACATTCGCGCCTCGCGCGATGGCCGTGGCCTGAGAATCGGCAACTGGTACAGCTACAGCGTCGACCTGAGTGCCTACGCTGGCCAGAAGTACATCGCCATCCGTCACTTCAACTGCTACGACCAGTACATCATGTGCGTTGACGACATTGAGCTGACCAACGGCGCCAAGAACAGCCGCGCTGCTTGGGATCTGATGATGACCTTCACCGCTCCTGAGGGTGGCCACTATGGCGTTGCCTACGACGGCAACAACTTCTACACCTCCAACTGGGGTTACAGCGGTTGCGCTCATAACTTCTACAAGTATGACCTCCAGGGCAACATGCTCGAAGGCTTCGAAATCGCTGGTTGCGGTACCCTCCGTGGTATCACTTACGACGGCCAGTACTTCTATGGTGTTGCCAACAGCGCCACTGTGTATTGCGTCGACCTGGCTGCCCACAACGTTGTGAGCACGTTCAGCAGCGCCTACGGTGCCATGCGTGGTATCACCTACGATCCCGTCCGCGACGGCTTCTGGGTGATCGGCAACTGGAGCGGCAACCTGACGCTCATCGATCGTACGGGTGCCATCCAGCAGGTTGGTCCTGCTCCTGAGAGTGCTTCCGACCTTGCCTACTACATGGACGAGAACAACGTTGAGCACGTGTTCTGCTTCAACAACGGTACCAATGACGTTGTCGACTACAACATCACGACCAACACCTTGGGTGGCTCTGTGTTCAACTTCTCTGCCATTCCTGGCTTCGATGCCGGTACTTCCGGTGGTTGCACCGTTGGCAGCTTCAACAACAAGATTGCCTTCATCGGTGACATCCAACAGAGCCCGAACCTCATCGGTGTGTATGAGCTGAGAGACGACACCAATCCTGGTCCTGGTCCTGGCCCGCAACCTGGTGGCGACATTCTCGGTGCGATGATTTTCGTGGACGGCGAATGGGAGGCCTTTGTTGAGGCTCCGACCAACACCTACACCTACGAAGGCGAGGGCAACGAGATCTGCGTCCGCATGGTGTACAACGGCACGAACGACCTGCCCGAGGGCAAC
>LPNH01000161.1 GCA_001543385.1 Candidatus Hemicellulosilyticus sp. P3 | reverse complement strand
ATCAAGAACTCTTCTTCCAAAGGATTGTAACGTTTTCCCATAAAAAGGGTTCCCTCCCGGTGGGTTAAACTTCACTGTGCAATGATATGGATTATTTTCCAACTCTGCAAACATCAAAGTTTTTTTTCCACCTCTTTGTCTCTACTTTTCGTGGTGCAAGAATTCGACTTTATAGGTTAACGAAATTTCAGTGCGCCTATTACCAAGTGTTATATTTGTAACTGGAATGTCGGTGTCCTCTTCAGGAGCGAAAATGATCTGTCCCTGATTTGCCTTCCCCATTATGAATAGAGTCTTCAACTTGATATATTTATGTATATTGGTGCAATACGGCAAGTTTATTTATGGTGATTTTATAACATCCATCTTACTTATGAATTCAATACTGTCAAGAGGACCAAAAACGGAATGGGTATTCATATTTATAATCCAATAATAATAGCCATCACCGTTCTTGTAGTTATATATTGTGTCATACAATATTTCATTTGGGTCATTTTCCAAAGAATGTTGAGTGACATATAAATACATACCGTTTTTTTTATAACTCAAAACTTTTGCAGGAACAACAACCTTTCGTTGTCTATTATTGTATATTGTACCAGTTTCTTCATTATATAGATACCCTTTGCCTAAATGCTTAATTTCATCGTTATATAATAACAAAGATAGCAATAAGAATAGCAATAGACATAATATTGACAACAATAAAAATCGGATGTATTTTTTTAATAGCCTTATTTTATCCATGGCAATATTGGTTTAAGTTTTGCGGTTCCATATATATGAATGTCAAATGCTTTTCCTTCTCCTGCAATCGCACCGCCAATCATTGTTTCCACATTTCTTCCCCAATTCGCAGGATTCCACCAAGATTTCATATCAAAGTTATACGTGTCGGCATACATACGCACTCCGTGGTTCGTTGTCCTCTTCAAAGTGACTTTACCATAAACCAAACCATCTTCTGGTTTTCCACACGTTAGCAGATTTACGCACTTCTCTTGGTTTACAAACTTTTCGCCCAAGGAAAAAACACCAGATAAGTCAATTTGGTTAATATCAGCAAAAAGAGGATCTCCCGATCCTTTTCTATACCAACTATTAGCTTCATCCAATGTTATTTTTCCATCATAATCAACACGATAAGGTAGATTCCTATAATGTTCTTGTACTTTGTTATATGCCTCTTTATCCACAAATCCTTTTGTTCCTAAATTCTTTTTCTTGGCAATCTCAGGGTTCATGTTTTGTTTAAAATCAGTTCTACTGAGCACTCTCATTTCTCCTTGTAGCCCGTTGTCATCAGTGCCTAAAAAAACGCCATATATATCATATACTGGATTGCAATCTCTCCCGTCCGGATCCACAAATATCACCGGGTTCCAGTTGCAGTAGGCATATGGACTTATCCCCGGGTACTTATCCATCATCGGGTCGGGCGAGAGCCATCCGCTCCAGACCTCCGGCCAGTGGTACCGTGCCCCATAGTAGAGAAAGCCCGTCTCGGGGTCCTTCTCCTTGCCGTTATCTTCGATGACATTGCTGCATCTCGGCAAAGCAAGCGAGCTTGCTCTGCGCTCGACTTCCGCAATG
>LPNH01000017.1 GCA_001543385.1 Candidatus Hemicellulosilyticus sp. P3 | reverse complement strand
TGACGGGGCCCCACACGCGGGTGGCACCGCCGTTGCCGTCGAGTTTGTAGGCGTAGAGGTTGCAGTCGGTGCAGGCGAAGACCATCAGCGCATCGCCGCCGTAGGGCTTGGCCAACCCGAACGGGGTCGCCTCGAAGGCGCTGACATAGGACGGCAGGTCGAACTTGGCCTTGCGGGCAAATGTACGGCCGTCGTAAACGACAACGTTTTTAACACGAGAGCCGGGGTTGCCGCCGCCGGAAAAGGCAGTATTATTATAATTGCGGGTGGAGAAGCAGACGATCTCGGGGATGCCGTCGCCGTCAAGGTCGCCCACCAGGGGGTTGATGAGGGTGCAGATCGAGTCGCCGGAGGGGCCGGAGCCCAGGACGGCGTCAAGACGTATGGACCAATCGGTGGGACTGGGTGTGAACGCACAATCGACCGAATCAATGTTGTCGGGACGGACTGTCTGGCTCTTCAGAGTCACCGTCTTGACAATGGTGTCGGTGCATTCGCCGGCCAAATCGACAATAAGCGTCACCGCATAGTTGCCCGGCTGGTCGAATACATGCGTGGGACTGGCATCTGTGGAGACTGTGCCGTCGGGGAACACCCACCGACGTGTGGCCCCGGTCAGTGACGACACCGGTGTGCCGCCGGAATAAAGGGAGGATGAGTCGGCAAAGGCGACCGTGAAGGTGTCGTTGGCAACGGACACCGTGTTGTATACAAAATCAGCCACCGGATATTGCGCCGTAGCCGAGGCGTTGAGCGTGAAGGTGCAGGTCGAGCCCGAAGAGCCCACAAACTGCATGTCGCAGGCATAACTGCCCTGAGCCGGGATGGAAAAGTCACGTCCGGTGCCCAATATCAGGGACGGGTTGCCCCTCTCATACCAAGCATAGGTAAACCCGTCGGGTGCGGAGACCACGTCGCCGGCCGAAGCATGGCAGCCGTCGAAACTGATATTCATGGTGCCGCAAGTGAGCGTGAAATAGACGTAGCCGTAATGAGAACCGGTATGGGTGCCGGCGTTCTCGTTGCAGTCCTTGGTGGTAAGGGTGATGAGGACGGTGTCGCCGTGCATGCCGGCCAGACTCATACCCACCGATGTCCAGTCTTTCCAGAGCACATTTTCTGCCGGATAACTGTTCCACCCCAACGCGGTGTTGGCGACAAACTCGACATCGTAACATCCTTCAGCGCCTATCGGGGTTCCGTCCGGACGTGTGATGGAATAGGTGAAGCGGGGCTGAACGGCGGCGGAATGGGATGGATTTTGCAGCACAGCGGCATAACGTAGCAACAGCATGTCGCTCACAGTTGTATCGACAACCATGGTATACACCAGCTGTTCCGCCTGGTTGCGGCTGTTCCAGTTGCCCAGCCGCACGGATGCCCTGGCGTCTGCAGGCACAGTGCGGAGCACACCGCCCGTGCGGACGTCCCTTTCAGCGGTGTCGGCATGGACAGTGTGGCGCGATGCGATGCTCGCCGAGCCGTAATCCAGCACACCTGTATTGACATCCGGCGTAGAGTAAAGGCCGTAACGAGCCGTGACGGCCGATGAATGGATGGCCAGAAAGTCGACGCATCCTGTCGGCAAGTCCGTCGTCGGCAGAGTTGTAAAAGAGACCAGATTGGGCCGGCAATGGCTGAACCGGTCTATCGTGTTGGCGTTATTATAGACCGAGACATAGTAAGTGGTGTTATCGTAGAGTCCTGCAAGCACGGCGCTTGGCGTGGTTGTGACAACGGAGTCGGTCTGTATGTCACGCACGCTGCCGTAGCGCACCACCCAGCGGGTGGCGGTGCCACTGTTGTCCGACCAGCTGACCTGAGCACTGTTCGACCCGACAGATGAAACAGCAAGGCCGGTGATTTCGTTGTCCATACAGCAGACCCAGGCGCGAAGAAGAAAGCCGCTGTGATGCGTGGAGGAACTGTTGGCGGAATAGGAACTCATGCGCAATGCGGCCGTGCCCGAAGCCATGACGGTGTCAATATAGCCCGCCTGCTGACAAACGGCCGCCGGGGCAAAGCCATTGGTCGCCGCAATGCTCAGACGGTCGTTCTGCGACCCGATACGGAGGTCGTAGTTGCCCTCAATATGGATAGCGCCGCCGGAACGCGACACAAGTCGCAAAAAACGGGTGCGGTTGACCGAGTAGCCACTGGCATAGTAGGCGGAAGGATTGTCGATAGAGATGATGTACAGATGATTGCACTCGAGGGTGTCGGGCACTGCCGCACTGCTTGTAGCACGCACATAAATCGTGTCGGGGGTGAGCGCCGCCACACCCGATGCGGCCACCAGGAACACAAAAAGAAACAGCACCGACGACAGACCTGAACTTTTATCTTGCAACTTACTCATACATGAGGATGTAGTTGGAATATTTGACCGGGATGCCCTGAAACGCGCCGAAGACATCCACCCACACAAAATATTCTGCAAAAGTACGCTTTTTTACTGAGATGAGCGCTATTCTCCGCGGCGCATTTTTAAACAGTCTCCTAACAATTAAAAAAAATGTATCTTTGCAAGGTGGAACATTTTACCTCTTTCATGAAACATATTGTATTCATTGCATTATTATTCAGTTGCATACCCGCTTACAGCCAATCCAAGGCAAGTATTGACACCCGCCGGCTGATGGATCGGGGATGGCAATCGGACGAAACACACACTCAGGGCAAGAAACGGAACACCCCGTCACAAATCGACCTGCTGGCCAAGGTGACGGCGGACTTCCGGGCGGAATGGCTGACATCCCGCGGCATTGTCATCGGGTCTCGCGCAGGCAATATTGTCACGCTACGCATGACACCGGAGCGGGTGCCGCTGCTTGACTCGTGCAAGGGGGTGGTGTATTACCAGGTGTCGCATCAAGTGGCCCCCGAGTGCAACGAGATGCGGGCCGACACCCGATCGGACAGTGTGCAGGCTGGTTACGGGCTGCCCCAGGGCTATGACGGCGAAGGCGTCATCATCGGTGTGACGGACTGGGGGTTTGACTACAAGCATACGAATTATAACGGCGGCGGGCAAAACAACCGCCGCATACTGCGGGCATGGGACCATTTCCGGCTTGCGGGGCCCGCTCCCGAAGGGTTCACATACGGCACCGAGCTCGTGGGCTATGCCGCACTGAAAGAGGCACAATGCGACACATCGGGACTTTATGGCTACGGCACACACGGCACGCACGTGACGGGCATCGCGGCTGGCCGCGGCATCAACGGCGACTATGCCGGACAAGCCCCGAAAGCCGACCTGCTGATGTGTTCGTTCGGACTGGGCGAGAGCCAATGGATAGATGCAGTAAGCTGGATGAAACGGGTGGCTGACGAGGAAGGCAAGCGCCTGGTCATCAACAGCAGCTGGGGCATGTACACCTTCAGCACACTGGACGGGACGTCGCTGGTGTCGCAAGCGATTGACAGCTATTCCGACTCGGGTGTTGTGTTTGTGACGAGCGCCGGCAACAACGGCGATGTGATGTTTCATCTGGATCACAGGTTTGAGGGTGCGGACGACACACTGCGCACGACGGCACGCAGCTTCACCGGAGGCGTGGGGAACGAACTTATTTTGTGGGGCGAAGCCGGCAACAATTTTGCCGCAGCCGTAGGGATTGAACACGACGGGGTGCTGACGACGGGGCCCTTCTTTCAAACCGCCGCCGAAGGGTATGCGTGCGACACCTTCCTGACAGCAGGCTCGGACACAGCATGGTACAACGTCATCTGGGAGGCGGCCAACCCGTTGAACCAGCGGCCTCATATCAATTTCGAGATCAAGAACCACAGCGGAGGCCGCTGGCATCTGTTTGTCACAGCCGAAAGCGGAGTTGTGCATGCCTGGAACCTGAACGTACAGCAGAACCATGCCGGAAACACAGGCTATGCCTTTGAGTCACAAGGCATCGACGGCTATAGCCATGGCGATGCCGCCTACGGTGTCAGCGAGCCGGGTTGCGCCCGCAAGACCATCGCCGTGGCCGCCCATCAATCAGACCATTATAACACGATAACCGAGCAGATGCAGTCCGGTGCGCTGGCATCGTTCAGCAGCCACGGTCCGCTGCTGGGAGGAGGACGGAAACCCGAGATTTCAGCACCCGGCGTGAACGTGGTGTCGTCGCTCAGCTCCTTCACCACGGAGACCTACCCTGTCGTCGCCCATGCCATATCCGGAGGCCGTTCCTATCCGTTCACCCGCATGAGCGGCACCTCCATGTCGTCGCCGGCGGTGACGGGTGTGGTGGCGTTGATGCTGCAAGCCAACCCCAACCTCAGCGTGGATCAGGTGCGTGAGATTCTTTTCACCACCGCCCGAAACGACAGCGAGACCGGCCCCATCCAGGCCGGCGGAGAGATAAGCGACACCTGGGGATGGGGCAAAGTGGATGCATATCATGCTGTATTGGCAGCCATAGAATTGCTCAGCATCGATGAACAGCGGGCCAAACGCATGCCGCCAAGTGTGTACCCCAACCCGGCAACACAACGTATCACCTTGCGCACCGGCTCTCTACAGCCCGTCCGGGTGACAATCTACAGCATGGACGGCCGTTCCGTGTGGAACGGCACAGCCGGCAGCGAGGCGGAACTTGACATCGACGGCTGGCGCCATGGGGTGTATATTGTCTGTGTACGCGACAACGAGAGCGTGCAGACTGTGAAATTTATAAAGCAGTGACCGTCGGATCCGTAAACGAAGCTACATTTTCAACCGGTGATTAAGATTTTCAGACAAAGTATTGCCGCGCAGCTGACCACCATTTTAGTGGTGGCGGGCGTGATGTGGGCAGGGCGGCTGGTACACCCGGTGCCGATGCCGGATCCGACTGATGCCGCACCGCTGTATAAACTGCTCTACACGCTGCTGGCTCCCGTGCCGCGTCTGGCAGCCGCAGGAGCATTGCTGCTGCATCTGACGACAGGGGCGCTGCTGAACAACCTGCTGTATGATCGGAAGCTGATTCACTCGAACATGCTGCTGCCTATGCTGCTGTATGTGTTGGCGGCCAGCCTTGTGCCCGAGGGACAGACGCTGACACCGATTTTGTTCATCAATCTTATACTATTCTGGATTTTGCACCATCTCATAGCCACCGACACCCGGTTCAAACTGACTTCAGATCAAGTGTTTGGTGTAGCTGCACTGCTGTCGGCTTCAACGCTGTTCCATTTTCCGGCCCTGTTCATGGCGTTGCCGCTGCTTATCATCCTTATTTTTATTTACAAATTCTACAACTGGCATGACATCACCATGCTGGTGCTCGGATTTCTGGCGCCATATCTGCTGCTGTTTGTCTACAGTTTCCTGACCGATGGGTTGCTGACGTTGCTGACCAGCATGGGAGATGCGATTAAACAGTGGCACTGGACGATAGAGGCGACCGACGCCGTCAACCTGTGCTCCTATGTCTTATTTGGCCTGATGCTCCTGTCTTCGCTGTTTTTCCTGATGGGATATACCGGCAACAAGACGGTCATCTACCGCAATAACGCCACCATTGTGGTGCTGACCCTTGTCGGAGGGCTCCTCATGCTGCCCTACTGCACTCATTTCACCACCGAGGCGCAGTGTGCGGCCATCCCGTTTGCCTTTATCGGCAGCCTGTGGCTGATTAACAGCAAGGTCAAGCCATGGATTATGAATATGATTTTCACCACCTGGGTGCTCGTCAGCATGGCTGGCTGTATACTCTAACCACTATGCTGAAGTCAAACTACACCTCACACGTTGTCGAATGCGGCTGCGACGAAGCCGGCCGCGGATGCCTGGCCGGCCCGGTGTACGCCGCCGCCGTCATCCTGCCGCACGATTATTGCAACAGCAAGCTCAACGACTCGAAGCAACTGAGCCGGCGACAGCGGGAGACATTACGCGAAGTGGTGGAGCACGACGCAGTGGCATGGGCTGTGGCATCGGTATCGGCAGAGGAGATAGACCGGACAAACATCCTCCGGGCGTCGTTCCATGCCATGAATCTGGCCATAAGGCAGCTCAAAGTGCAGCCGGAGCTGCTGCTTATCGACGGCAACCGGTTTTACAACGAGACCGACCTGCCCTACCGTTGCATTGTCAAAGGCGACGCACAGTATCTGGCCATTGCCGCGGCCTCTGTCCTGGCCAAGACCTACCGCGACGAAGAGATGGAGCGCCTTGACCGGGCCTACCCCGTCTACGGATGGAAGCAGAACAAAGGCTACCCCACTGCGGCGCATTACCGGGCCATCGAATCAAACGGCATCAGCCCGTGGCACCGGAAAAGCTACCGGCTGGAACGACAATTGTCACTTTTTCAAGAACTGTAATCAACCTATTCATATTATGCTGGAGTTTATTAAAGATTTTAGACGGCGGCGCCTTATCAAACAGCTGGCACGGACTACGCGAGACAAGAAGATTGAGAACATCGAACGGCTGAAAGATATCGGGATCGTGTTCACCATCAACGGCGAACAGGAATGGAACCTGATTTACCACTTTGCACAGCTGATGGAGCAGAAGGGAAAGCGCGTGGTGATGGTCGGCCTGCACCCCGACAATGTGCAAATCAATTTTATTGTCACCCATGCACAGACCATCATCTGCCGGGAAAAAGACGACCTTAATTTCTGGGGTATACCCAAGAATGAAGTGATTGCACGTTTTACAGATCAGCATTTCGATGTGCTGATCGACACCACCGACCAACCAAACTTTTTCGGGCAGTATGTAGCCCTGCGCAGCAACGCAGACCTCAAAGTGACCTATACCGACGAGGTGGAGGCCACGATGAACGACAACATCTTTGATATGATGATTAAAGGCGACGGGCCGATCGACCTGCGCGACTACCTGAACCAGGTGGTCCACTACCTGAAGATGGTGAAGAAGATGAGCGACGGAGAGATGTGACCGAGATGACGGTAAGGATGGATATGTGTCTGATTTACTAAAATAAAAAAGAAACCGAAATGAGTAAATTTGCCTTCACAGGCACCGGAGTGGCCCTCATCACCCCGTTCCGCAAACAGGAAACCATTGACTTCAGCCGTCTGGAAGGACTGATCAATAACATCATCGCATCGGGGGCAGACTATATTGTCGCGCTGGGCACGACAAGCGAAGCCACCACGATGACAGAGAGTGAGCGCAGCGCACTGAAAGATTTTATTATCGAGACCACCTCCGGTCGCGTACCTGTGGTGCTGGGACTGGGGGGCAACAACACGCGACAGCTCACCGACGCCATCGCGCAGACAAACTTTGACGGCATCAGCGGCATATTGTCGGTGACTCCTTTCTACAACAAGCCAAACCAGAAGGGGCTGGCACAGCATTACAAGCATGTAGCCGAGGCGTCGCCGGTGCCGGTGATCCTTTACAATGTGCCGGGACGCACCGGAGTGAACATGAACGCCGAGACGACACTGCAGATTGCAAGCGAATGCCCCAATGTGGTGGCCGTCAAGGAAGCCAGCGGCAACCTGAGCCAGGTGATGGAGATTGTGCGCAACAAACCAGCCCATTTCCATGTTATCTCAGGCGACGACGCGCTGACCTACCCGATGATTGCACTGGGGGCTTCGGGCGTTATATCTGTCATTGCCAATGCCTTGCCAGAAGAAATGTCGACCATGGTGCGGTTGGCGCTGAAAGGCGACTGGAAAAAAGCATTGCCGCTACACTACCGCATGCTGCCGCTGATGAACGCCTTGTTTGAAGAGGGGAATCCCACAGGGGTGAAAGAGCTGCTTGAAGCGAAAGGCATCATCAACAACAACCTGCGTCTGCCGCTGGTACGGGCCAGCAAACAACTTCAGAACAAAATCAACGCACTGTATAACAACTTCAAAGAACAGCAGTAAGAAACTATGGACCGGATTGCCGCCGCACGTGCCGTTTTCGACAACGACCGTTTCGCCAGCGAGGCTACGGGGGTGGAGATTGTCGAGGTGGAAGACCGTTATGCCCGGTGCCAAGTGACTGTCGCCGATCGACACCGCAACGCGATGGGCGCTGTGATGGGCGGGGTGCTGTTCACATTAGCCGACCTGGCTTTTGCAGTGGCCGCCAACAGTGAGACATTGGCCGAAGGCAAGTTGCACTGGGTGTCGATTGACAGCCATATTGCGTTCTTGACCAACACACGCAACGGCATACTCACCGCAACCGCACGCTGCATCCGCCAAGGGCGGTCGTCCTGCGTCTATTCCATCGATGTTGCAGACTGTGAGGGAAAGGTATTGGCAGTGGTGACCACAACTGGAATGAAAACATGACTATCAGCGAGATTCAACACACCATCGATACGCAGTGGCAGGCCTTTCGATCCTGTTATGACACTGTGCTGCAGAGCCCTGTCGCGCTGTTAAACGCGATTAACTCCCACCTGGCAAATGCCAACGGCAAGCATCTGAGACCGCTGTTGCTCCTTCTTGCAGCAGGAGCCACGCACAACAGCGACGCCAATGTCCCGCAGCTGGCCGCGGCGGTGGAATTGCTGCACAACGCCTCGCTGATGCACGACGACGTGGTGGACGGTGACGACACACGGCGCGGCGCAGCCAGTGTGCAGCATAAATGGAACATACATGTGGCGCTGCTCGCCGGCGACTACTATCTGGCCCGGATGATGCACTTGCTGCACAAGATTGACAACCCGTCCGCCACTCAGACCGTCATCGAGACCGCCACGGCCATGTCGGAGGGAGAACTATTGCAACAGCAGGTATTGTTGCAGCCTCCGGCACAGCCCGACACCGACATGTATCTGCAGATCATCCGGTTCAAGACGGCCCGACTGATACAAGCCTGTTGTGTGCTTGGTGCAGGTAAAGGGGCCGCAACGCCGCAACGTGCAATGGAGCAGTTCGGCGCCGCCTATGGTATGGCCTTCCAGCTGCGCGACGATCTGGACGACCGACACAAGGAGACGGCGCCATGGATTCCGGACGGCAACTGCCTGCGGCGGGCGCTGGCCGAACAATGCCGGCAAGCCCGTTCGGCGCTGCAGGCGCTGGATCCGTCGACGCATCGCAACGCATTGGAACAACTCATCAAATTTATTGAAATATGAAACATTTCATCGCGACCTGTCTGTTTTCCGTTGCAGCCTGTCTGTGTATGGCGCAGAACGCCAAGTTGCCCGCCAATGTCAACCTCAAGACGCTGGACGGAGGCGCTGTCACATCGGCGGCGTTGGAGAACGGCGACAAACCCTGCATCATCAGCTTCTGGGCCACCTGGTGCCACCCTTGCAACAGAGAGCTGGCGGCCATCAAAGAGGTCTATGAGGATTGGCAAGACGAGACGGGGGTCAAGCTCATCGCCATATCTGTCGACGACGCACGTAGCGCAGGCAAAGTGCGGCCGCATGTGGAAGGGCACGACTGGCCTTATGAAGTGTATATCGACGAGAACCAGGATCTGAAACGGGCCATGAACGTGGTCAACATCCCGCATGTATTCATTGTCAAGAACGGCGAAATTGTCTGGCAACACACAGGCTACACACCCGGGAGCGAAGAAGAGATCATCGAAGAGGTGCGCCGCCTTTCACAACAATAAGTTTAGCGCATGAAAAAAAACATCATTCTGTCGGCACTGTCTCTGCTGACCAACCTCGCCTTTGCACAGCTGTTGCCCGGCGGCCACATAACGGGCAGCATGCAGATAGACATGCAGACTTCGCGCCGCGACAGCGTCACCGGGGCAAAGGACATTGACGAGAAAATGCTGATGAATGCCCGTGCCGATATCCTTTACACCAACGGACGCTTCGAGGCAGGCCTGCGCTACGAGGCCTACCTGAACCCCATGCTGGGTTTCGACAGGAATTATAAGGGACAGGGCATAGCCAACTATTTTGTGGCATATCATGGCGACCGCATTGACTTCACCGCCGGATATTTTTACGAACAATTCGGGGGCGGGCTGACGCTGCGCTCCTACGAAGACCGCAACCTGGGATATGACAATGCATTGTTTGGCTTCGGTGTCCACTACCGCCCGTTGGCGGGCGTGACACTGAAAGGTGTTGTCGGGCGGCAGCGCTACTGCTGGGGGCTGGGCAACGGTCTCGTGCGCGGCGTGGACGCCGATGTGCAACTGAACGGACTGATTCCGGCACTGGCCGGGAGCGAACTGAGGGTGAGCCTGGGAGGAGGCCTCGTGAGCCGCTACGAAGCCGACACCACCATCGCCACCTCGCCGGGCTACAAACTCAACCTGCCCCTCAATGTGGCGGCGGGAAGCGTCCGGCTGGGCATGGCATACCGGCGGTGGAGCCTTGATGTCGAGTATGCCCGCAAGGGGCAGGACCCGTCGTTTCTGAACAATTATATCTACCGCGAAGGGCAGGCGCTGACTCTGGCGCTGACCTATGCCAAACGCGGATTCAGCGCCAATCTACAGGCCAAACGGGTGGACAACATGGTGTTCAAATCCGAGCGTGCCGCCACTGACGCCGATGGGGCGAAGCTCTATATCAACTACATCCCGGCCATCAACAAGGAACACACCTATGCGTTTCTCTCCATGTACCCCTACTCCACCCAGACTCAAGGCGAAATGGGGCTGCAGGGCGACATAGTGTGGCGTGTGCCGAAAGAGAGCTGGATAGGCGGTGCCTACGGCATGGATATACATCTAAACAGCTCGGTGATAGCCGCCCTTGAGACAGACAGCGTCGGAGGCCCCGGAACGAAAGGCTACAACTCGGACTTCATGCGTGCCGGAGGCCTCTACTACGGCGACGCCACCATTGAACTGACACGCAAGCTCAGCCAGCAGTTGAGACTCGCGCTGACATACGGCTACCAAGTGGTGAATCCGGAGATTGACGGACATAGCGGTGCGTTGCATCACAACCATATTGTGGTAGGCGACCTCACGTGGAAAATAGACCGCAAGAATGCGCTGCGTTTCGAGGCGGAATGGATGGGCAGCGACAGCCGCTACACCCCGGAGGATGACGACAAGCGCTGCGGCGACTGGGTGATGGGGCTGGTGGAATATAACCTCACATCGAGGTGGTTTGTAGCGTTGAGCGACCAATATGCCTATCATGACGGCACGGGCAATTATTACAATATCAGCGTAGGCTATACCCGTAACGCCACGCGCATACAACTGGGCTACGGCAAACAGCGCGAAGGCATGATATGCATCGGAGGCGTGTGCCGGCAGATGCCCGCCCTCAATGGACTCACGCTCTCACTTTCAACATCTTTTTAAATGAAAAACATCATTCTTGCAATCTGCGCGATGGCGCTGACGGCCCTGTCGGCCTGCGACAAGGTGGACGAGGGCGAATTTATCGTCTTTGCCGGTGCCGCCGGACAGTGGTATGACGACGACGGGTCCGACGCCCTCGACGCCACACAGCGCGTGCTGGTGGAGAAATACACCGGGGTGCGGTGCCGCAACTGCCCCCTCGCCGACGATGTGATTCACGACGCCTTGGCCCGCTACGGGTCGCAGTTGGTGGCTTTGGCCATACATCCGCAAGGCAGCAACTACACCATCCCCTATGGCAACGAGCCCGACCTGAGCACCGCCGCCGGCAAGACGTGGAACGATTATAACGGATTCTCGGCTTATCCACAGGCCACACTCAACCGGACTGGCGACAGTTTTGTGCCCACGGCCAACTTCGACGCACGCATCGACGCCCTGCTGGCGGCAACGCCAAAGATCGGGCTGGGCATAAGCTGCGCACGGAAAAGCGGCGACACGCTGGACATCACGGTGCGGGTGGAGTTCCTGACCAATGTCGACGAGGAACTGAATCTGACATTGGCTGTCAGCGAGAACGGCATTGCCACCACCCAGAAGATGCCCGACGGCAGCGACAACGCCGGTTATGTGCAGAACCATGTGCTGCGCGCGGTCATCACAGACATCTGGGGCGCCGCTGTTGACAAAGGTTCCGCCGACGGAGCCACAGGCAGCCGCCGTGTGGCGCATTTTGCCTACCGGATGGAAAACGACGGATGGTCTTCGGAGAACTGCAGCATTGTGGCATTTGTCAGCCGACGCGACAACAACACGATCCTCAATGCGGCCGAATGCGCCGTCAGCCTATGAACCGCCGTATCCTGCAGCTGGCGCTTCCCAACATCGTCACAAACATCACAGTGCCCCTGCTGGGTATTGTCGACATGGCTATTGTGGGTCACCTCAGCGCTGCGCATATCGGCGCCATCACCATCGGCTCTTCCATATTTAACCTCATCTATTGGAACTTCGGTTTTCTCCGCATGGGCACCAGCGGGTTCACCTCGCAGGCTTACGGCGCCGGACGCACGGACGAGGTGGTGCGCACGCTGCTGCGGGCCTTGGCGGTAGGGCTGATGATAGCCGCTGCCCTGTTGGCGCTGCAGTGGCCCATCGCCCGCGCCGCATGCGTCATCTTCAAGGGAAGCGCACAGGTCATCCAGCTGGCCATGACATATTTCTTCATCCGCATCTGGGCCGCCCCGGCCACACTGGGTCTCTATGCCGTCAAAGGATGGTACATCGGCATGCAGAACGCCAAGTTGCCCATGTGGATAGCCATTTTCATCAACGTGGTGAACATCCTCTGCAGCCTGTTGTTTGTCGCAGTGCTGCGTTGGAACATCGCTGGCGTGGCCCTGGGCACCGTCATCGCACAGTACAGCGGGCTTCTGCTGGCCCTTGCATTGCTGCACAGACGCTACGGCGCCCTGTTCAAGGAGCATGCGGACACACTTCGCGCCAACGCAGACTCCCCTTCCTCTGCACGGAGGGCCCTGTGCCGCGAGGTGTTTCAGCCCGAAGCGCTGCGTCAATTCTTCCGCGTCAACGGCGACATCTTTCTGCGCACCGTCTGTCTGGCCGCCGTGTTTTCATTCATCACCGCCGTCAGCGGGCGCATCAGCGACGAAATACTGGCAGTGGATGCCCTGCTGCTGCAGTTCTTCACGGTGTTCAGCTATTTCATGGATGGCTTCGCCTATGCCGGCGAGTCGCTGACGGGCTACTTCATCGGGGCCCGCGAAAACGCCAAACTGCGGCAGTCGGTGCGCCTGTTGATGCTGTGGGGCGTGGTGCTGACCGTTGCCTTTTCGGGCATCTACGCGCTGGGGGGCAGACATTTCCTGCACATCTTCAGCGACGACCCGGCTGTCATCGACGCCACGATGCCCTATATGTTCTGGACACTTGTCGTGCCGGTATGCGGCTTTGCGGCCTTCCTGCTTGACGGCGTCTATGTGGGCGCGACTGCCAGCGCCACCATGCGCAACGCAATGTTTGTCGCCACGGCGGCTTTCTTCGGACTCTACTACGGGCTCTGCCTCCTCTACCCCACCCGCACCGCTTATATGTGGAACAACTTCCTGTGGCTCTCGTTCATGGTCTACCTCACTCTACGCGGCCTGGTCCAGGCGCTGCGGCTGCGCAAAGCCGTCTACGGAAAGATTCATGGATAAGAGATGTGGCGGATGACAAAGCGGCAGCAGGGCAAGCGTTTTTCATCCGGCACGGTATGCCTGTGTGGTCGTGCCCGTCATACGCTTGAAATACTTGCAAAAGAATGAGGGGTTGGGAAAATTCATCTCGTCGGCAATCTGGGCCGCGCTCTTGTCGGTGTGGCGCAGTTCCACTTTGATTCGTGTCACGATGGCATCGTCGATCCATTGCTTGGCGGCTTTTCCGCTGACCTGTTTCACAAGTGTGCTCATATAGCGGGGCGAGAGGAACAGACGCCGGGCATAGAAGTCGATGTTATGTTCCTGCGTGGCATAGCAGCTTACAAGTTGAATGAAATCGGTGAATATACGCTGTTCGCGAGAGAGCGATCCGAGGGTTTCACTCTCATGCCGGCTCCAAAGGCTGTCCACCTGCCAGAGAAAAGCCGCCGCCAGGCTGAGCACCACCTGTGGAGCGGACTGTCTGTCATGCATCAGATTATATAACAGGGAATGGATGTCTTCCACTTGCTGCATCTCTTCGGTTGTCAGCATAAAGTTGCAGTCGCGCACATGCCCGTCGAACAACTTGGGCATGCCCGCCGGGAAGGCCAGGCCGGCAATCTCATCGGTAAGCGACAGCCCAAAACCTCGCAAGTCATCCGAAGAGTCCATCGGCTGCACGATGCTGTTATGACTCATAAACACCAGCTGTCCCGCCTCATAATGACGTTGCGTCAGGTTGACGACAGGGTTGACACTGCCCTGCGTCAATATCAGCACGCGCATTTCCGGTATCACCAACGTGTCACCGGTCAGCCTTGAAAGCAGCCGGTTTACAGGGGGATTGCGTACCACAAGCAAATGTTCTGATATATAGTCGCTGGCCATCTGCTCCCGGTCGTTCTGGCTGAGATCGGTGTCGATAAAACGGTTGTTCCCGTTCAAAAAGGCGTTCAGCTGGCTCAAGTTGAATTGCTTTATTTTTTTCATCCGCCTGCCCGTTATTTTTGATGCAAATATATGCAAATGATTTATACCGGCAATGTCAAAACGGGCAAATTTGTACGAAAGGAACATATATTCAACGAAAAGGATAGTAAATGTGTGCTAAAAAACGCTGTAACTTTGCACACAATAAAAAAACACACGATTGACATGAGAAAATTTGCAAGTTTTGTGCTGTCTGTAGCCGCCCTGTCGTGGTTACAGGCCCAGACACTGGAGGAATGTCAGCAGGCGGCGGCAAAGAACCATCCGTTGATTCAGCGGACTGACCTGATACGGCAGACCACCGATTTGAACATACAGAACATACAGAAAGGGTGGTTGCCGCAAGTGTCGGCCATGGCACAGGCCTCCTGGCAAAACGCCGTGGCGGATTTTCCGGAACAGATACAAACCATGTACCAGCAAATCGGCATCGACATGCAGGGGCTGAAGAACGACCAGTATCGCATCGGGATAGATGTGCAGCAGACTGTATTCGACGGCGGAAGCATCAGGAGCCGGAAAGAGGCAGCCCGGCAGCAGGGCGGCGTAGAAGCGGCGCAGAACGAAGTGAATGTATATAACATTCGCAAACGTGTGAATGAGATGTACTTTTCGTTGTTGCTGCTCGACGACCAGATACAGTTGAACCGCGACCTGCAGGAACTGCTGACCGGAAATGAGAAAAAATTGTCCTCGATGTGCAAAAGCGAGGCAGCGGCTGAGAGCGATTATCAAAACGTAAAGGCCGAAAGGCTGAACGTGGCGCAGCAACTGACTATCCTGCAGTCGCAGCGACAGACGGTGGCAAGGATGCTCGGCATATTTTGCGGAATAGAGATTACATCACCCGTCAAGCCGGAAGCAGTCAGCCCGACACAAGGGAACAACCGGCCTGAACTACGGCTGATCGACTCGCAGATTCGATTGGCCGACGCACAGGAGAAAGCTCTCAATGCGGCACTGATGCCCCGGTTAGGCATATTCGCCCAAGGGTTTTACGGTTATCCGGGCTACAATATGTTTGACGACATGATGCACCGCCAGTGGTCGTTCAACGGCATGATCGGAGCCCGGCTGCAATGGAACATCGGACCGCTCTACACCCGCAAGAACGACAAGGCGAAGCTGCGGCTGATGCGGCAGACGGCGGAGAACAACCGCGAGGTGTTTCTGTTCAACATCGGTCTGGAGCAGATTCAACAAAGCGAGAGCATTGCCCGATACCGCCGGCTGATGGCGGACGACGAGGAGATTATCATGCTCCGTTCCGAGGTGCGCAAGGCAGCCGAATCAAAACTGCAGCATGGCATCATCGACGTGAACGGCCTGCTGCGCGAAATCAACGCAGAAAATGCTGCACGTGTGCAACGCTCAATGCACGAGATCGAGATGCTAAAAGAGATTTATGACCAAAAGTATACCTTCAACAATTAAAACGATATGAAAAGAATATTCATGGTGGCAGGTGCGGCGCTGATGCTTGGCGCCTGCGGCAACAAAGAAAAGGGGTACGACGCCACAGGCACGTTCGGGGCCACGGAGATCACCGTGTCCGCCGGGCAAAGCGGGACTTTGCTGACTTTCAGTGTCAACGAGGGCGACAATATCGTTCAAGGGCAGGAAATCGGACTGGTGGACACCACGCAGATTTGGCTGAAGATTCAACAATTAGGAGCCACCAAAGAGGCTTATCTGAGTCAGAAACCCGATATGGAGAAACAGATTGCAGCCACACGCCAGCAACTGGACAAAGCGCAGACGGAACAGCGCCGATACCGGGAGCTGGTGGCCGACGGGGCGGCACCAGGCAAGATGCTCGACGACGCCACATCTCAAGTGCAGGTGCTTCAACGGCAACTCGATGCGCAAATATCCTCACTCACAAGCAACATACGGACGCTCGACATGCAGGTGGCCGCCACCGACATACAGGTCAGCCAGCTCCACGACCAGCTGAACAAGTGCCATGTGGCAGCCCCCATCAGCGGGACCGTGCTGGAGAAGTACGTGGAGCAGGGAGAGTTTGTAGCGACTGGAAAACCGTTGCTGAAGGTGGCTGATGTCGAGAATATGTACATCCGCGCCTACGTGACCTCCGCCCGGCTGCAGGATGTCAAGGTGGGACAGAAAGCCACGGTGTTTGCCGACTATGGCAACGGGCAGAAGAGGAAATACGACGGAACGGTAAGCTGGATCAGCAGCCGCAGTGAGTTCACCCCCAAAACCATCCTGACCGATGACGAGCGGGCCGACTTGGTCTACGCCGTGAAGATTGCCATCAAAAACGACGGATATGCCAAAATCGGAATGTATGGGGAAGTGAGGTTTTAGTCATCCTTCAGCGTGTGTAATGATGAATGCCATCGAAGTACATAATATCAGCAAAAGCTACGGCAAGGTCACAGCCCTGGACGACGTGTCGTTCTCTGTCGGCCGAGGCGAAGTGTTCGGCCTGATAGGGCCTGACGGCGCCGGAAAGAGCTCAATGTTCCGCATACTCTGCACGCTGTTGGAGCCGGAACGGGGCACTGCCACCGTGGACGGCTACGACACCGTGCGCCAGATGAAAGAGATCCGGCGGCGTGTGGGCTACATGCCCGGCAGATTCTCGCTCTATCAGGACCTGACTGTGCTGGAAAACCTGGAATTCTTCGCCACGCTCTTTGGCACAACGGTGGCGGCGGGCTATGACAGCATCAAGGCCATTTATTCGCAGATCGAGCGGTTTCACGACCGCAAGGCGGGGGCGCTCTCGGGCGGCATGAAGCAAAAGCTGGCGCTCTCGTGTGCACTGGTGCATTCGCCAAGTGTCCTCTTCCTTGACGAGCCGACCACGGGTGTCGACCCGGTAAGCCGCAAGGAGCTCTGGGACATGCTGGAAACACTGAAAGAGCGCGGCATCACCATTGTCGCCGCCACCCCCTATCTCGACGAGGTGCGGCGATGCGAGCGCGTGGCTTTCCTCGACCATGGCCACCTGCGCGGCATAGACACCCCCGACACAATTCTCGACCGCTTTGCCGACATCTTCAACCCGCCGGGCATCGAACACGGAAAGACGACGGGAGCGGCGGATGAGAACGTGATTGAGGTGCAGCACTTGGTCAAAGCTTTCGGCGACTTCCGCGCCGTCGACGACATCAGTTTCAGCGTGAAGCGGGGTGAAATATTCGGATTCCTCGGCGCCAACGGTGCAGGCAAAACCACCGCCATGCACATACTGACGGGACTGAACCAGCCCAGCGGCGGAACAGGCACGGTTATGGGCTACGACATCCGCACACAATATGAGCAGATCAAGAAGCGCATCGGATATATGTCGCAAAAGTTCTCGCTCTACGAAGACCTGACCGTCGCCGAGAACATCCGCCTCTATGCAGGAATCTACGGCATGAAGGGCAAGGAAATCGCCCGCAGGACCGATGAACTGCTGCAACGGCTGCAATTCTCGGAGCACAAGCACGACCTCGTTTCGTCACTCCCCCTGGGCTGGAAACAGAAACTGGCTTTCTCGGTCTCCATCTTCCACGAGCCGGGCATCGTGTTCCTCGACGAGCCCACCGGCGGCGTCGACCCCGCCACACGCCGCCAATTCTGGGAACTCATCTACGATGCCGCCGCCCGTGGCATCACCGTCTTTGTAACGACCCACTATATGGACGAAGCCGAGTATTGCGACCGTATCTCCATCATGGTGGACGGAAAAATCAGCGCCCTCGGCACCCCCGGCGAACTGAAACGCCGCTTCCGGCAGCCCGATATGGACCATGTGTTCACCCACCTGGCAAGACAAGCCACCCGCAACAGCGACTAACCGAAACGTATGAAACATTTTATCAGCTTTATTCAGAAAGAGTCCCGTCACATCCTGCGCGACCGTCGGACGATGCTTATCCTTTTCGGCATGCCCGTCGTATTGATGCTGATTTTCGGATTTGCCATCACCAACGATGTGAAGAATGTGCGCACCGTCGTCGTCACCTCGCAGGCGGACCACCTGACGCGGCAGGCCATAGACCGCCTGGCCGTCTCAGAATACTTCGATATCACCGCCACCGTTGGCACAAGCCAAGAAGCCGAACGACTCATCCGCAGCCAACGGGCCGATATGGCAATTGTGTTCGGCAAAGACTTTGCGTCAAAAAAAAGCGGCCTGCAGTTCATCGTCGACGCCTCTGACCCCAACATGGCGCAACAGTGGACAACTTACGCGACACAAACCATTGTCAACCCGCAACTGTCAACGGTCAATTCCAAGATGCTCTACAATCCGCAGATGAAGTCGGCCTACAACTTCGTGCCGGCCATCATGGGCGTGCTGCTCATGCTGATTTGCGCCATGATGACCTCCATCAGCATCGTCCGTGAGAAGGAGAAAGGCACCATGGAGGTGCTGCTCGTTTCACCCGTGCGCCCGCTGACGATCATCATCGCCAAGACGGTGCCCTATCTGGTGCTCGCCCTTGTCATCCTCGTCAGCATACTGCTCATGGCACGCTACGTGCTGGACGTCCCACTGTCCGGCTCTGTTGTCTGGATTATCGCTGTCAGCATCCTTTACATCCTGCTGGCCCTGTCGCTCGGCCTGCTCATATCCAATATTTCCAACAGCCAGCACATGGCCCTGCTGCTCTCGGCCATGGTGCTGCTCATGCCCGCCGTTATGCTTTCAGGCATGCTGTTCCCCATTGAGTCCATGCCTCCGGTTCTGCAATGGCTGTCTGCCGTCATTCCGCCCCGCTATTACATCGAGGCCATGCGCAAGCTGATGATCATGGGTGTAGGCATCGGCGAAGTGGTGCGCGAAGTGATCATCCTTTTCATCATGACAGCCCTGCTATTGGCCGTCTCGCTCGCCAGGTTCAAGACCCGTCTGGAATAAAAAGATTCGTCGCCATGATTCAATATCTCATTCAAAAGGAGTTCTTGCAGATACGACGCAACTCATTTATAATTAAACTCATAATCGCCTTCCCAATCATGGTTATGTGCGTGATGCCGTGGGTGATGAACCAGGAGGTGAAAGACATCCGCGTCAGTGTGGTCGACAACGACCGCTCCACCGTGAGCCAGCGACTGGTTCACAGCATCGGGCAGAACAGCCACTTCGTCTTTTGCGGACAGCATCCGTCGTATTATGCCGCCTTGAAAGAAATTGAGAAAAGCCGCACCGACATCGTGCTGGTTATACCTCAGGGCTACAGCCGCGACATCACTCTCGGGCGCAAACCGCAGGTGCTCATTGCAGCCAACGCTGTCAACGGCACCAAGGGCGGAATCGGCAGCAGCTACCTGTCCCAGATAGTGACGGCAAATCTCGCCCCTGACGCCTCCACCCCGCTCCATTCAAACATCTCCACACACTATCTATACAACAAGCACCTAAACTACAAGGTGTTCACAATTCCCGCCCTGCTGGCCATCGTGATGATGATGATGTGTGGTTTCCTGCCCGCGCTGAACATCGTAAGCGAAAAGGAGGCGGGCACCATCGAGCAGATCAATGTCACCCCTGTCTCGAAGTGGTCATTCATCCTGGCCAAACTCATTCCCTACTGGATCATCGCACTGTTCATCGTCACCGTCTGCCTTGTGCTGGCCTGGGCCATCTACGGCATCACCTGCCAAGGGTCCTTGTGGCTTGTCTACTTGCTGACCATGCTGCTGGCCCTGTTCTTCTCGTCGTTCGGACTGATTATAAGCAACTACAGCAACACACTCCAGCAGGCCATATTTGTCATGTGGTTCTTCGTAGTCTGCCTCATACTGCTCAGTGGGCTCTTCACCCCTACGCGCTCCATGCCCGAATGGTCCTACGCCACCACCTACATCAACCCCATGCACTATTTCATCGATGCCGTCCGCACGGTATTTATCCGGGGAGGCGGATTCAGCAGTGTCGCCCGTCAAGTGTCGGCCCTCATTGGCTTTTCCGTCGTCATGGGCGTCTGGGCTGTCGTCAGCTATAAGAAAAACACCTAAGTTCGCCACAATTCTCCCAAAAACGCATCTCGTTTACAGCCTTTTTTTGTATATTTGTAATCTTAAAATTCAAAAACACAATCACAATAATCACTTTTACAAACTCTTACACCATGAAGACAACACCGTATACCGACCTCCACATCGCCTTGGGCGCCAAGATGGCCGAGTTTGCCGGCTACAACATGCCCATCCAGTACACCGGCCTCGTCGAGGAGCACAACAACGTCCGCAACAACGTCGGCGTCTTCGACGTGAGCCACATGGGTGAATTCCGTGCCAAAGGCCCCATCGCAAAGCATTTCATGCAGTATGTCACCACCAACAACGTTGAGGACCTCTTCGACGGTAAGGTGCAGTACACCTGCCTGCCCAACGGTCAGGGCGGCGTGGTGGACGACATGCTCGTCTACCGTGTGCACGACGACGAATACTTCATGGTGCCCAACGCCGCCAACATCGACAAGGACTGGGCTTGGATGAGCCAGATTGCCGATAAGATGGGCATGGAGCTCGGCCGCGACTTCGTCAACGAGAGCGAGCAGTGGGCCCAGCTCGCCGTCCAGGGCCCAAACGCCCTGAAGGCCATGCAGAAGCTCACCTCCGAGAACATCGTCGACATGGAGTACTACACCTTCAAGATCCTCACCTTCGCCGGCATCCCCAACATCATCCTTTCGACCACCGGCTACACCGGCGCCGGCGGCTGCGAGATCTACATCCCCAAGGAGAAAGCCATCGAGGTGTGGGACGCCGTCTTTGAGGCTGGCAAGGAATTCGGCATCATGCCCGCCGGTCTGGGTTGCCGCGACACCCTGCGTCTGGAGAAGGGCTTCGCCCTCTACGGCCACGAGATGGACGACACCGTCAGCCCGCTGGAGGCTCCGCTGGCCTTCATCGTCAAGCTGAAAGCCGAGAACAACAACTTCATCAACAAGGAGCTCCTCCTAGCCCAGAAGGCCGCCGGATTCAAGCGCAAAGTGGCCGGCTTCGAGATGGTCGACCGTGGCATCGCCCGCAACGGCTACGAAGTGTGCGACGCCCAGGGCAACAAGATCGGCGAGGTGCGCAGCGGCTCCCCCAGCCCCAGCACCGGCAAGAACATTGGCACCGCCCTCATCAAGGCCGACTTCGCCAAGACCGGCACCGAGATATACATCAAAATCCGCGAGAAACTCCTCAAAGCCGTCACCGTCAAGATGCCGTTCTACGAGGGATAAAGAAAGATAGTGGCGTGTCTTGGACACGAATAGGATTACACCCCACACTGCGCACCCTTCGGCCGTTCAGTGTGGGGTTTATAAGACATGGCGCCTCCGGCACAAATCCCTGAACAACATGAAGAAGCAAACACTGTTCACAACATATTTCCTGCTCTGTTTGTCGATAGCGACAACGATGCTGTCGCCACAACAGGCGACAGCGCAGAACAATCAGCCATATTTTGCGGCCGATGAGTTGCCAAATGCCGTATATTGGATGCCTGCGCCGCCAGCGTCCGGGTCGTCGCAGTTCATGCACGACATCTCGCAGTACTATTGGGGAAAAGAGCAGCGGTTGGACACCGCACGTGCCCACAAAGCCATCCGCGAGGCGCAATACGAAGTGGCCGACATGGTGCGCCAATTCAGCGCTGCCTTCGGCATGGAGATTTCCGAACAGACGACACCCGCCATATACCATGTGCTGGAACGGGGCATACACACCATCCGCCTGAGTGCCGTCAAACCCAAGGCTAAATACATGCGCACACGCCCCTACGTCTACTTCAACGAGCCCACGCTGGTGCCTGACGACGAAGCCGTGCTGCGCACCAACGGCTCCTACCCCTCGGGCCACACCGTCCGAGGCTGGGGCATGGCATTGCTGCTCTGCGAGATCAACCCCGACGCGCAGGACGCGCTGCTGAAACTGGGTTACGAATGGGGCCAAAGCCGCGTGATAGCTGGATACCACTGGCAGAGCGATGTCGACGCCGCACGTATGCTGGCCGCCGCCTGCTACGCCCGCCTGCACACCAGCCAAGCCTTCCTCGACGACATGGCAGCCGCCAAAAAAGAATTCACAAGGATCCGGCACACCCAAGGCGCGGAGACAAAAAAATAACATTACATCCAACATGGTGCCGGATTTGCAATCCGGCACTTTTGTCACAGGGATTTATAATCCGTTTCTTTCAGATTACAAATCTTCACAATAAAAAACAGCTGATTTAAGGCTTGCGACACTCGACGCAAGCCTTTTTTTTGCAGCCACTCCTACACAATATTTATCCCGATATTGCGTTATAAAACACAAATATCGATATATGTCAGAATCAGGCAAAGAATTGAACGCCTACCGCCTCACCTCAATGGAGGAGCCCACCGACGAAATGCTCTCCGCCATCATGAAGGAAGCCGCTGCCGAGGCCACAGCATCCACAAACAAAGCACTGGCTGACTACTTCAAAGAACTCAGCACTATGATGCAACGGAAGATCGCTGTGTTATGAATGAGGTTCTCCATCGCCCTGTCCTGATAATCATTGCCGGGCCCAATGGATCGGGTAAAACCACCATCACATCTCAAATCCTGTACCATGAATGGCTCGAGAACTCGGTCTATATCAACCCAGACCAAGTGGCGCAAGAACATTTTGGCGACTGGAACTCGCCCGAGGCGGTGAGACAAGCTGCCGAATACTGCGCCGACTGGCGCGAGCGTTGTCTGAACGACAAGCAAAGTATGATTTTCGAAACTGTCTTCTCTGCCGACGACAAGTTAGATTTCATCCGTCGCGCCCAACAAGCAGGCTTCTTCATCCGACTGTTCTTCGTCTGCACCGAGTCGCCGATGATTAACGCCGCCCGTATCGCGGGCCGTGTGATGAAAGGCGGTCACGACGTCCCCATCGCAAA
The DNA here is from genome assembly GCA_001543385.1 of Candidatus Hemicellulosilyticus sp. P3. Classification (GTDB taxonomy): domain Bacteria; phylum Bacteroidota; class Bacteroidia; order Bacteroidales; family P3; genus Colimorpha. The sequence goes on along the minus strand of LPNH01000017.1, from coordinate 66,118 downwards.
GATAATATCACGCTACCAAAAATCCATTATCAACTGCAAAGTGGCCACCACCATCGCCGACAGAGTTTATCTCTACGACAACTCCGTCGACGGCCATGAGGCACGCCTCCTCTTCCGTTTCGCAGACGGGACCATCATCAAACGCTACACCGACAACATTCCCCAATGGGCACAGGGGTTGATGGTGTAAACACTGGACAGTATCCAATATTGTAACGGATTTGCAATCCGGCACTTTTGTCACAGGGATTTATAATCCGTTTCTTTCAGATTACAAATCTTCACAATAAAAAAAGCGGCGGATTTGCAATCCGCCGCAATGGAAAAATATATTATATTTCGTTTAGCATTCTCCACAACTTCCCACAATCTCCACGCTTGTAATTTCTCTTACCTCGAATTGATAAGCATCTTGACCATTCACAGTCGTTCTCCGAAGATAGTTTCCATCTCTTGAACACGATGACGAACAATTATTACTCGCTTTTACTCTCGCGTCGAGCTCTGATGATGCGCAAACCGTCTCATAATGTTTCACGTCTTCTCGTCTAACGCTTGAAGAAATAACAGTACCGCCGTAACGATCAGTACGGGTTTCTATCACCTGACGATAATGGACACAACACTTGTAGCAACGGTCTCCTGTTTCTTTCGGCGTAAATGCACAAAGAGGAATTGTAACAAATACTGTGAGAATCATCAATATTCTTTTCATTTCATTCATTGCCGGTTATATACCGTCGGCTCGTCGGTTTTTGTTCGTAAAGATTTGATAGTTCCGTAGAAGAATGCACATAAAAATAGCGTGGAACTGTTCAGTCTTCATCGGAATCTTTGAGGTCTTCGACTACCTTTCCACCCAATTACAACGTACAAGTCCACGCCATACGACGGGAGCGCCGTTGCCTTGCTCTGGGTGGAAATTTGAAGTTGTCGAAGTTTCAAAGATTCCAGAGTTTAGCCTACTTCGCTATTTTCTATTCTATGATGTGCATATTATCCTATGCGCTATGCTTCATCGGCAATGGTATTTGTTAATATTCCGTTCGAAACAGACTGCAAAATTACACATTTTTTTCACAATCGGCAAAACCGTGCTGATTCGCAAAAAGTTTGTACTTTTGTAGACGGAAACCGACGGGTTGCATTCAATGAAGATATTGTCACATCCTATCAGCCACAGCGAATTGAACGATATGTTGCCCGGTTTTTTCGGCGATATGATCAAAGCTGTTGTTGATGTGAAGCAGGGCATTCTGGGGCTTGACGCGGAGCTCCATGCCGACATTGAAAAAGAGATGCTGTCGCAAGGATCAATGCAAGCAGACCTGTGGGGCATCAACCTGTACCCGGAAATGGACGGGGAGGATTTCATCGAGTTCGACTCGCTCATCAACATCCGTCCGTTCCAAGGCAACCGGAGCCGCGACGTACTGGATTCCACTGTGCGGAGACAGATTGTCGACATCGTAAACTCGTTAATTCAATGAGCGCATTTCAACATACGGAACTGGCAGGCGGCCGTTGGGCGGAGATGACGCTGGCGGAGCAGATGTTGAATATCGGCAGCGAAGTGTCGCGTGCCAACCGCTGGAAAAGCAAGGGCAACGAAGAGCAATGCCATCGCGCAGCCGACCGCGCTTTGGAACTGATTTCGCTCACCATCGACGCGCAACGCGGGAAGCACGACCTCGGCGAATTCTGCCGTCTTTACGAGGTGTTGGCCGACTATTACTATGGCGACAACATCTACCAGACCGACCCCGTCAAGTTGCAACGCAGCTTTGACATCTTTTACGCCACCGAAACATCAAGACAATAGCGTTGTTTTCAATCGATTACAAACACATTTAAATAAAATCGCATTATGAGTATCATCAAACCTTTCAAGGGATTCCGCCCGCCCGTCGACATTGTCGAAAAACTGGCTTCGCGTCCTTACGACGTGCTGAACTCTGATGAGGCCCGCGTGGAGTGCGAGGGCAACCCCTACAGCCTGCTCCATGTGACCAAGGCCGAAATCGACCTGCCCAAAGGCACCGACGAGCACTCGCCCGAAGTATACCTCCAGGTGGTGAAGAACTACAACCTGTTCAAAGACCTCGGCTGGCTGGTGAAGGATGAAGAGGAGAAACTCTACATCTACGCCCAAAGCATGAACCCCACCGCCGCCGACGCCAAATGGCAGTACGGCATCGTGGCCTGCGCCTACAGCGAGGACTATGTGAACAAAATCATCAAGAAGCACGAGCTCACCCGCAAGGACAAGGAAGAGGACCGCATGAAACACGTGCGCATCACCAACGCCAACGTCGAGCCCGTCTTCTTCGCCTACCCTGCCGTGGCCCGCATCGACGAGATTGTGGCCGGCGTCACCGCCCAAAAGCCCGTCTATGACTTCATTGCCAAGGAGGACGGCTTCGGCCACCGCTTCTGGGTCATCGACGACAAGAAGATGATTGCCGAGCTCGTCGAACTCTTCGACAAGAAAGTTCCCGCCATGTACATCGCCGACGGCCACCACCGCAGCGCCGCCGCCGCCCTCGTGGGACAGGAGAAGAAGGAGCAGAACCCCTGCCACACCGGCAAAGAGGAGTACAACTTCTTCATGACCGTCATCTTCCCCGACAACCAGCTCAATGTCATCGACTACAACCGCGTGGTGAAAGACCTCAACGGTCTCTCGAAGGAGCAGTTCATCGCCGCCGTGGGCCAAAGCTACGACGTGCAGGACATGGGCACCGACATCTACAAGCCCGCCAAGCTGCATGAACACAGCATGTATCTCGACGGCCACTGGTACAAACTCACCGCCAAGCCCGGCACCTACAACGACAACGACCCCATCGGTGTGCTGGACGTCACCATCCTCAGCAACCTCGTCCTCGACAAGGTGCTCGGCATCAAAGACCTCCGCACCGACAAGCGCATCGACTTCGTCGGCGGCATCCGCGGCCTCGGCGAGCTGAAACGCCGCGTGGACAACGGCGAGATGATTATCGACATTGCCGACACCGGCAACATCATGCCCCCGAAGACCACCTGGTTCGAGCCCAAGCTGCGCTCCGGCCTCGTGATCCACGAACTCTGCTAAGCGGGCCCTCCCGCCGAGGGATAATAACAAAACCAAAGGGTATACGTCACCCAATGGCGTATACCCTTTTTATGGCAATGGACAAACGGCTACCTATAGAAAATCTCTCGCCAGTCCTGTTTTGGGACATTGACCGCGACCAGTTCGACCCCGAGAAGAATTCGGCACAGTTGATACAGCATGTGCTTGAGTGCGGCGAACTCGACGACTGGCGTATGGTGCGCGACTACTATGGCTTGGACCGTATCGCCACCGACTGTAAGGGACTACGCTCTCTCGCCCCAGAGGCCTTGTCGTTTGTCTGCGCAATGACAGGTACCCGGAAAGAAGACTACCGATGCTACAACTTCAGACAGTCCTTCCCGACACTTTGGAACTCCTAAAAGAGTTGTCCTCTCGTCCCGAGATGAGAGGCCTTCGCCTGGTGGGTGGCACCGCGTTGGCATTGCAGTACGGACACCGACAATCCGTTGACCTCGATTTTTTTGGCACACCAATGGTCGAGCAGGAGGAGATTGTCGAAATGCTCTCAACGTTAGGCCCATTATCCATACACAATCGTAGCCGCAAAATATTGCAGGTTGTGTTGCGGGATATCAAGGTCGATGTCATTGATTATAGCCATTATCCATGGATTAGCGCACCTGTTGTAGAAGATGGGGTCACGCTTGCCTCTCCACAGGACATTGCTGCCATGAAGATAAACGCTGTCGAAGGACGTGGCTCCCGCAAGGACTTTGTCGATATCTATTTTCTCTTACAGCATTATTCACTATCCCAATTGCTCAACTTCTATGCACAGAAGTATCCCAACCATTCCCTATTCCGTGCATTGCTCAGTCTCACTTACTTCGACGATGCCGAGCAGCAAGCAATGTCTAAAATGCTGACAAACGTCAGTTGGGAAGAAATAAAGCAGGCTATAACAGAAGAAGTCAGTCAGCTGCAGGAATAAGCCTTGTTCTTGCTGACGGGACGGCCCACCGTATCATATACTCTCAACAACCCCTCTTCGATGCCTTCGATAATGATGCGGTTACCGCGAACGAAGGTTGGAGGAGTCTCCGTTGGACGTGATGCTCTGCAGCTGTGGCGGCTGATTTCGTGGCTGGGCAAGATTATCGACATTGCCGACACCGGCAACATCATGCCCCCGAAGACCACCTGGTTCGAGCCCAAGCTGCGCTCCGGCCTCGTGATCCACGAACTCTGCTAAAAAAATAGCCAACAACCGACTTGAAAAAGGAGGGACGCTGTCAGCGGCGCCCCTCTTTTTACGTTCAATTCCATTAGACGTTTTCTCGCCTCAACATACGAGCAAGCCCGTCTGTATTCGGCTTGGCGAAAACGTTCTGTCAACACCGACACACGCCAAAAGAAAACACTTGTAAATCCCAATTAAATTTACGAAATTTGCACCTCTATATCATTGTTGCATCAAACAATACACTAACGGTACATTATGAAGATTTTAGGACTCGACTTAGGGACCAACAGCATCGGATGGGCGGTGGTTAACGAAGCGGAAAATGAGCGGGAATCGTCATCCATCATCCGTCTGGGTGTCCGGGTCAACCCCCTCACCGTTGACGAACAAAACAATTTTGAAAAGGGCAAACCCATCACCACCAATGCAGATCGAACACTGAAACGGAGTATGCGCCGAAATCTGCAGCGATACAAACTTCGTCGTGCCAACCTCGTCTCACTGCTCAAAACACAGGGATGGATAACAGACGAGACACTGCTGTCCGAACAGGGCAATAACAGCACGTTTGAGACCTACCGACTGCGGGCGGAAGCCGCCACAAAAGAAATCACACTGGAACAATTTGCCAGAGTGTTACTGATGCTCAACAAGAAAAGGGGCTATAAAAGCAGCCGTAAAATGAAACACGACGAAGACGGTAGCTTCGTCAATAATCTTGATATCGCCCGCGAACTTTACGATTCCGGGTTGACTCCAGGCCAATACGCATATAACCTTTTAAAGGACGGGAAAAAATACATCCCTGATTTTTACCGTTCCGACCTGCAGGAAGAATTAGACAAAATCTGGGCATATCAATATGAATACCACGAAAATATTCTAACCCACAGCCTCCGTTCCGCCATCATTGACCAAAGCAAAACAGGAACCACTAAAATCTTTTTGAAGACCCACGGTATATTCACGGCAGACATAAAAGGCAACCGGAACGAACGCAACAAACAACTGTTCGAGCTTCGCTGCGGGGCGCTTGAAAGAGCCCTGACCGCAGAAGAGCTCGCCACCGTGATAGCCGAAGTCAACGGCCAGATTAACAGCAGCAGCGGCTACCTGGGAGCCATTAGCGACAGAAGCAAGGCTCTATTCATCAATCATCAGACGGTAGGTCAATATCTCATGCAGCAACTGGACAGAGACCCCAATAAGAGCCTCAAAAACCAACCCTTCTATCGACAAGACTATCTCGACGAATTTGAACAACTATGGGAAACGCAGGCACACTACCATCCGGAGTTGACCGCCGCCCTCAAGCACGAAATTCGCGATATCATCATCTTTTATCAAAGAAGACTGAAATCCCAAAAATGGCTTGTTGCCAACTGCCCTTTCGAACATCGCAAAGTATGTCCCAAATCGTCGCCTTTATTCCAGCATTTCAGAATATGGCAGGTACTCAACAACGTCACCGTCACCGTTGATAACAAAACTTATGTTCTCAACGAAGAGCAGAAAAGCATCCTCAGCAAAGAACTGCTTTATAAAGAAAAAATCAGCAAGCGTGACGCATTGAAGATGCTCTTTGTGAAAGCCAAAGGGGTGGATATGAACTTTGCCAGCCTTGAAGGCGACCGCACCATGTCCAATCTGCTCAAGGCTGCCCAAGAAATTGTTTCCATCAGCGGACATGGTGATTACGACTTCGGAAAAATGCCCGCCGACGATATACATAACATCATTCGGTCCGTATTTGGTGGACTGGGGTTTGCAACCGACTGGCTTAACCTCGACACCGATGCCGACGATCTCGAACAGGAATCGCAGATGCGGCTGTGGCACCTGATATACTCATTCGAGGGCGACAACTCGACCACCGGCGATACAAAACTGGTAGAACGCCTGATGTCGCTACTCAATCTTCCCCAAGAGTACGCCCGCCTGTTTGCCAACGTCCATCTTGAAGACGACTACTGCGGAATATCCAGCAAAGCCCTCAAGCGCATACTGCCCTTCATGAAAGCCGGACACATTTACAGCGAAGCCTGCGCATTGGCCGGATACAAACACTCCGAACAGTCGCTGACACGCGAGGAAAACAAAAACCGTCCGTTGAAAGACCATCTGGAGCAACTCCCGAAAAACAGCCTGCGAAACCCGGTAGTGGAAAAAATCCTCAACCAGATGGTCAATGTCGTGAACAGCATTATCGACACATACGGCCGTCCTGACGAGATTCGCATCGAACTGGCACGCGAATTAAAAAACAACGCACTCGGCCGACAAGCAATATTCGAAGCCATCAACCGCAACACAAAAGAAAGCGAGCGAATCCAGCAAATCCTGAAAAAAGAATTCGGGCTCACGCACGTCAGCCGAAACGACATTATCCGTTACCGCCTCTATCAAGAGTTGTCCGGCAACGGATATAAGACACTCTATTCCAACATATACATCCCACAAGAAAAACTCTTCAGCAAAGAAATCGACATCGAGCACATCATCCCGCAAGCCCGCCTTTTCGACGACTCGTTCTCCAACAAAACATTGGAGTACCGCGATGTCAACATCAAGAAAAGCAACACCACCGCCATTGACTTTGTCAGAAACGAATATGGTGAAAATGAAGTCGAACAATACAAAAAAAGAGTGAACGACCTGCTCAAAAGCGGCGCCATATCTCAAGCAAAGGCCAAAAAACTTAAAATGACCGAAGCTGAGATCCCAAACGACTTCATTGAACGCGACCTACGCAACACACAATATATTTCACGCAAAGCACAGGAAATGCTACGCGATGTGGCACGTGTCGTCACCGCCACCACCGGCAGTGTCACCGACCGTCTCCGTCAGGATTGGCAACTGGTTGACGTCATGCAAGAGCTCAACTGGGATAAATATGAACGGCAAGGCCTGACAACAGTCATCAACGGTCGCGACGGACAACAAATACGGCGCATCACCGACTGGACCAAGCGCAACGACCATCGCCACCACGCCATGGATGCACTGACCATTGCTTTTACAAAACCAGCCTACATCAGCTATCTGAACCACCTCAACGCACGCAGTGAAGACGACATCCGATCGATAGAACGCAGATTTCTCGAACGCGATGCCAACGGCCACTTGCGATTCATCTCACCCATTGCCCACAACTTCAGATCCGAAGCCAAGCGTCACCTCGAGATGATTCTCGTCTCCATCAAAGCCAAAAACAAAGTTGTCACCCGTAACAACAACACCACAAAAACCAAAGGAGGCCGCCGAAACAGAATACAACTCACGCCCCGGGGTCAACTACACGACGCAACCGTCTACGGGTCCATCCTCCTGCCACACACCAAGACCATCGCCGTAGACGGCAAGATGACTGCTGAAATCATCGGACAAGTGCAGAACCCAGTTTTCCGCCAAGCCCTAAGCCAACGTCTCGAAGCCTGCGGGAACGATCCGAAAAAAGCCTTCACAGGCAAAAACAGCCTTGAAAAGGCCCCCGTATGGATCGACCAAGCGCACACGGAACATGTGCCTGCGGAAGTGACCATCCAACGGTTAGAACCCCAGCACACCATTCGCAGAGCCGTCAACAAAGACCTCAACATCAACAAAGTGCTGGACAAAGGTATCCAACACATCCTGCAAGCACGTTTGGATGCGTATGGCGGTGATGCCGCCAAGGCATTCGCCAATCTCGACAACAACCCCATCTGGCTGAATCAAGAAAAAGGCATCGCCATCAAACGTGTGACCACAGCAGAAAACATATCGGGCGAACCACTTCACCATAAACACGACAAAGAGGGCCGTCCCATCCTCGACACCAACGGAAAGCCCATGCCCAGCGATTTTGTCAGACTGATGAACAATCACCATGTAGCCATTTTCCAGGATGCCGACGGCAATCTGCAAGAACACATCGTCTCTTTCTATGAGGCCGTGGCCCGCGTGACGGAACTTGGGCTGCCCGTCATCGACAAAGAGTACAACAAGGACAAAGGTTGGCAATTCCTGTTCACGCTGAAACAAAACGAATATTTCGTCTTTCCCAACCCTGCACAAGGATTCAACCCGGACGAAATCGACCTCACCGACGAACGCAACTACAGCCGCATCAGTCCAAACCTGTACCGGGTGCAAAAAATGTCGAGCAAGTATTATGTTTTTCGCCATCATTTGGAAACCACCGTCGAAGACAAGAAAGAGCTGCAAGGCATCACCTGGAAAAGGATCCAATCACTGAACAATCTGAAAGGAATTGTAAAAGTACGAATAGACCATATCGGACGCATTGTCCAGATAGGAGAATACTGACGCCCCATGATTAAACGCACCCTCTGCTTCTCACACCCTGCCTACCTGTCGCTGCGCAACGGACAGTTGGTGGTGAAGCTGGATCCACACGACGACGAACCGGAGCGACAGGCCACCGTCCCCGTCGAGGACATCGGTGTGGTGGTGCTGGATCACAGGCAGATCACCCTCACCCATGGCGCCATGGCCGCCTTAGTAGAGAACAACGCTGCCGTTGTCACCTGCAACGACTCCCACATGCCAGTGGGCCTGCTGCTGCCATTAGAAGGGCACACCGTGCAGAGCGAGCGGTTCCAAGACCAAATCGGCGCCTCGCTGCCACTGCGCAAACAGCTGTGGCAACAGACTGTACAACAGAAGATACGCAACCAGGCCGCTTTGCTCGACGAGCTGCACGGCATTGAGACAGGCAACATGACGGCATGGGCCGCCGAGGTGCGGAGCGGCGACAGCACCAACCTCGAAGGACGTGCCGCCGCCTTCTATTGGAGCCGGATGTTCCCGACCCTACCCGACTTCACCCGCAGCCGCGAAGGTGCCTACCCAAACGCCCTGCTCAACTATGGCTATGCCATACTGCGTGCCGTCATCGCACGCGCCCTGACGGGCAGCGGCCTACTGCCCACACTCGGCATCCACCACCACAATCGTTATAACGCCTACTGCCTCGCCGACGACGTGATGGAGCCCTACCGCCCCTATGTCGACCGTCTGGTGGTGCAGACCATGGCTGAATGCCGCGATGTGACCGTCACCACCGCCATCAAGCAACGACTGCTCACCGTCCCCACCCTTGAGGTGCGCATCGGCGGCCAACGCAGCCCGCTGATGGTGGCCGCCAGCCAAACCACCGCATCGTTGGCACGCTGCTTTGCCGGCGAATCCCGACGAATCGCCTATCCGGAAATGTAGCATGGATCGATTCAGCGAGTACCGTATCATGTGGTTACTTGTCTTCTTCGACCTGCCCACCGACACCAAGAAAGAGCGCAAAGCCGCGGCCAACTTTCGCAAACACCTGCTTGGCGACGGATTCACCATGTTCCAATTTTCCATCTATGTGCGCCACTGCGCCAGCCGCGAAAACGCCAATGTGCACCTGCGACGCGTCAAATCCGCCCTGCCCGAATACGGACAGGTGGGTTGCCTCACCATCACCGACAAGCAGTTTGCCGACATCGAGCTGTTCTTCTGCAAAAAAGAAGTTGAGCCAAACGCTCCAGGACAACAGTTAGAACTGTTTTAACACCGCCGTCAAACAATCCCCAATCGGTCATTCGAATGACTTTTCAGCATGCTGTCCGCTTTTAGGGGTTATTTAGCCTTATCAGCATTTCTTCCGGCATCTTGTCTGCCGCCTTGACGTATCTGGCATAAATCCGATTGACCGGTTGGGGGGGGGGAGGGGGGGATCAGGATTAGAAAAGAGTATGCCGAAAACAAAAAATCCCGCCTTTTCGGGCGAGATTTTTTCATTCTTTGACAGCGTTTAGAACATTGTATATCATATTATTACTGACATCGTAATGTCAAAGAACCAATATCAATGTTTTCTTTTTAAGCAATTCACAACCTGTGCATCGTTCAGGAATACACTCGAAGCAATGTCAAAGAACCAATATCAATGTTTTCTTTTTAAGCAATTCACAACTCTTTAGCGCCTTGCTTTAACGTCTCCAAAATGTCAAAGAACCAATATCAATGTTTTCTTTTTAAGCAATTCACAACTAGTTCTCGCAAATGGAAACTATGGAAGAAAATGTCAAAGAACCAATATCAATGTTTTCTTTTTAAGCAATTCACAACACGGTCAGTTGCAGCAACGCGCCCGGTTCTAATGTCAAAGAACCAATATCAATGTTTTCTTTTTAAGCAATTCACAACCAACAAGACAATTGCCAACGTCCACACAGCAATGTCAAAGAACCAATATCAATGTTTTCTTTTTAAGCAATTCACAACTTGGCTGCAGTTTTTTTTGATTGGTGGATAAATGTCAAAGAACCAATATCAATGTTTTCTTTTTAAGCAATTCACAACGCGTACTGCATACACAGGTAAGGCTCCGTAATGTCAAAGAACCAATATCAATGTTTTCTTTTTAAGCAATTCACAACCGTGTGCCAGAAGGGACGCAACGAGGGGCTAATGTCAAAGAACCAATATCAATGTTTTCTTTTTAAGCAATTCACAACCGGCTGCCCTTGCAGATGCCACGCTTGGTGAATGTCAAAGAACCAATATCAATGTTTTCTTTTTAAGCAATTCACAACCATGATGAAATCAATGACAGGCTTTGCAAAAATGTCAAAGAACCAATATCAATGTTTTCTTTTTAAGCAATTCACAACTTCAACTGGCAAAGAGAACTTGCACCGCTCAATGTCAAAGAACCAATATCAATGTTTTCTTTTTAAGCAATTCACAACGTTGATGATATACTTAACTGCCGCCTCTGCAATGTCAAAGAACCAATATCAATGTTTTCTTTTTAAGCAATTCACAACTTGCTCTTCAAAAATTGGATGTTGAAGATAATGTCAAAGAACCAATATCAATGTTTTCTTTTTAAGCAATTCACAACACGCATCTGTATCTAATACTAAGTAATATTTAATGTATATTTGTAGAAAAAAACTAATATGAAAAAGTTATTCTATTTTGCTGCTGCATTACTTATTTTATCAATTTCTTTTATTGTTATTTTTCTCATTATTTCATTTTTCTATGCGTTTCATTGATTCTCGACTGACCTGATGTCAAAGAACCAATATCGATGTTTTCTTTTTAAGCAATTCACAACTGTTCCCATCTTCACTTTTCGACTGCGAAACCCCTGCATTATAATACGGAACACTTCCTATTATAAAAAGACGACGGAGCTTGAAACTCCGCCCTCTTAGTAGTTTTCACAACGGAATAATCCTTATTGTGAATTGCTTAAAAAGCGCTACAAAGATACGAAAAAAATTTAAATCCACATCGATCGTCAGGCTGACATTTCATACTATTGTCTTTTATGGTCTATTCCTCCGCCATTAGCGAGCGGGGGAAGGATGCAATAAATAGCCTGACATTGCGTTTTAGAAGAATGTTTGTATCTCTATCACTCAATTGGGATGGGATGTAACCAGGATTGGAAGATGGCTGTTATTTTGCTGTTGTTGCTGTTGTTGACGGGATATACGGGGTGGCACCTGTGGATGCTTCCGCCCGTGGCGTGGATGAGGTGGACGCTGGTGGGAGTGGAAGCCGCCTGTGTGGCTATGGCTGTGTTTTCACTGACCCGCTATCTGGACCGAGTGCCTTACGGCCTTGCCGTGGCGGTATACAACGCGGGCAACAAGGGGCTGGTTGTCATCTTTTATCTTTTCTTGTTTTTTCTGGCGGCCGACCTGCTGCGGCTGTTACATGTGCTGCCGACGGCATGGATTCGCGACTCATGGGTGTCGACGGGAGTATTGTCGGCGGCCATGGCATTGTTGTTTGTTTATGCCAGTCTTCACTACGAGCACAAACGGCGTGTGGAATTGACTATCGACACCCACGGCAAGGTAGACCACCCCGTGAAGGTGCTTGCCGTGAGCGACCTGCATCTCGGCTACCACAACCGCCGCGCCGACCTCGACCGCTGGGTGGCAATGCTCAACCACGAGGGCGGCGACATGTTGCTCATGGCCGGCGACTTGATTGACCGCTCGATGAGGCCCTTGCTGCATGAGGACATGGCCGAGGGGCTCGGCGGGCTGCAGATGCCCGTCTATGCCTGCTTGGGCAATCACGAGTATTATGCAGCATATTATTCACCGGGCGAAGTGGAGCAATTTTATAGCGAGGCAGGCATCACGCTGTTGCGCGACACAGTGGTCAACGCCGGGGATGTCGACATTGCAGGACGCGACGACCGCACCAACTCCCGCCGCAAGGGTATCGACGAGTTTGTGTTCCGGCCGGCGGCTTTTGCTGTCCTTTTGGACCACCAGCCTTACCATCTGGAGGAGGCCGGGCAAGCGGGTGTAGACCTGCAGATCAGCGGACATACGCACCGTGGCCAGATCTGGCCGCTGTCGTGGATTACCGACGCGCTGTACGAATGCTCATGGGGAGAGCTAAGAAAGGGCGCGACGACTTATTATGTCAGTTCCGGACTGGGTATATGGGGTGCCAAATACCGTATCGGCACGCAGTCGGAATATGTGGTTATCAATTTGATGCCGGGGACAGTGGAGACAACGGGTGCCGCACAGTGACTTGATTGTGATACAAGCAATAAATCAGACTAAAAAATGGAAATACGACCTTATCGACACGAGGTGAAATATTATGAATGCGACCGTATGGGTATCACGCATCATTCTAATTATGTCCGCTTTATGGAAGAGGCGCGGGTGGACTGGATGGACCAGATCGGATATGGATTCGACCGGATGGAGGCGGAAGGGGTTGTCTCGCCGGTTGTCGCCGTCGACTGCCGGTACAAGCACTCCACCACATTTAAGGACATTGTCGAGATACAGGTGGCTGTGGCGGAGATGACTCCGCTGAAGATCACTTTTTCGTATACGATGCAGGTGGCGGGCAGAACGGTCTGTACGGCCACCAGCACGCACTGTTTTTTGGAGAAGGGACGTCCGGTGGCGCTGGAGACACGCTTCCCGGAGCTTTACGGACGCATTAAGCAGCTGTGAGCGGTCCGGCGGGAGGAAAGACAATCAGGGTGTGACGCGCCGATGAAGAAGCATTTTTATATCGTGTCGGGGTTGGTGGCGGTAGCATTGGGAGCACTGGGCGTTGTGGTGCCGGGGCTGCCCACCACACCGTTTCTACTGTTAGCCTCGTGGCTTTTCTACCGCAGCTCGCCGCGACTGCAGCAGTGGCTGTTGAAGTCGTGGCTGGGGATGTATATACGCAACTATCAGCGACGGGGCGGCATGACCGCCACGCAGAAGGCCGGAGCCGTCGGGGTGATGACGGTGATGGTGACGCTTTCAACATTTGTCTTTATACCGGCGGGCTCGGTGGCACGGATAATTGTCCCTATCGTGGGTGCGGCCGGTGTCGCAACGGTTGTTTTTGCCGTGCCGAACGCCCGCCGCGACGAGGATTAGTTTCCGGCGGGGCGGCATGGATCTGATCCGCCGCAACGTATGCTACAGGGCACTTTCTAACTGAAGGAGCCACCGCTTGCGATCCAGTCCGCCGGCATAGCCCGTCAGCGAACCGTCGGAGCCGACGACACGGTGGCAAGGGATGATGAGTGCGACGGGGTTGCGGCCGACAGCACCGCCGACGGCCTGTGCCGACATGGTCTGAAGGCCCCGCTCGCAGGCGATGGCGCGGGCTATGGCTCCGTAGGTTGTCGTGGTGCCATAGGGTATGGCAAGCAATGCTTCCCACACGCGGCGACGGAAGTCGCCCGCCTGCACGGACAGCGGCGGCACAAAAGCAGGGATGCCGCCGCTGAAGTAGATGTCAAGCCATTCTTTTGTCTGCCTGAAGACGGGGAGGTCGATGTCGGCCTCGTGCAGCCCGGGTCGGAGATCGGGGCGGTGTTTCTGGCCGTCAAAGTAGAGCCCTGTCAGCGCACAGCCGGCACTGACCAGCGTGATGGCGCCGAGCGGACTGTCGTAACGGGTGGTGATGTTCATGTCGTATCTCGTTGACGCCGGCCGCCTCCGGGCTGCGGGCACTGTCGGCCGGGGCGCAAAGCCTCCGGTGACGTCGGTCTACAGCAGCGACTCTATCTCACGCTCCAGTTTCTCCGGCTCGACCATGGGGGCAAAGCGCTTGATTTGTGTGCCGTCGCGCGAAATGAGGAATTTGGTGAAATTCCATTTGATGTCGCTTTCTTTTGAGACCGACTTGCTGATTTTGGAAAACATGGCATTGGTCATCTTGGCTTTCAAGCCTTTGATTTCTTCTGCCGGGGCATGGGCTTTCAGGTAGGTGAAAAGCGGGTGTTCGGCATCGCCGTTGACATCGATTTTTTTCATAATCTGGAATGTCACGCCGTAGTTGACACGGCAGAACTCCTGAATCTCGCCGTCGCTGCCGGGGTCTTGATTGGCGAACTGGTTGCAGGGGAAACCGATGACAACGAGCCCGCGGTCACGGTATTTTTCGTTGAGTTTCTCCAGCCCGTCGAACTGGGGTGTGAAACCGCATTTGCTGGCGGTATTGACGATGAGCAGCACTTTGCCCTGGAACTGGGCGAAGTCGACATCTTTGCCGTTACTGGCGACGGCCTTGAAGCTGTAGATGTTTTCCATGGTTTGCTATGATTTGGATTGATGTGTTGCGGCTTGATCTTAGTGGGTACAAATATACGATGTTTTCGGCAAGCGGCTGGCCGGCAAAGGCAAGGTTCGATGTTTTTTTGTATTTTTGCACTATCAAAAATCCGGACATAGTTCTTTCTTCCGACCTCGGATCGGCCGCAGGCAACGCTTTCGACGGGTATCTGCTCCACGCTTTTTGCCGGCAAGGCAGCTGCCGTTTTATTTACAACGAGCGTCCGTTTGAGCTACATGCCGGCGACTGTATGATCATGCCGCGGCATGGCGATCGGATGCGCGACATCCAGCCCGACGAAGATTTTGCCATTGACATTATCTATGTAACCGAGGCATTTATCAATGTCGCCACACCGCAGAGCAATTACGGGATGCGTGGCGGCCTGGCCCTGTTCGACAACCCTGTCATGCGCCTGGACGAGGAGCAGCAACAAATCTGTGCGCTCAATTTCGACTATATCCGGAAACGTCTTGCCTTCGACAAGCATCTGTTTCACCGGGATGCAATGATTAACGCCGTACAATGTATGATTATCGACTTTTACGACTTTCATGCAAAAAATTATGGCGTCGTTCATATCACCTCGCCAAACGCCCGGCTGATGGAACAATTTCAGATGCTGCTGGACAGGGGCGACTTCAGGCAGCACCGCAACGTGGGCTATTATGCCGATATATTGTGTGTCAGCCCGAAATATCTTTCAGAGGTCAGCCTGAAAGTCAGCGGCGAACCTGCCAGCCATTGGATATCACGCTACACGGCGTTGGAGATAAGCCGCATGTTGCGCAACCAGGCGCTGTCTATTGAGGAGATTTCCGACCTCTTCGGGTTTTCGTCGCTCAGCTATTTCCACCGTTATGTGCAGAAGAACCTGGGCGTCGCGCCCAGCACGTTCCGCGAATAGCTGCGTCTGTAAATTTTTGAATAAATCACCGAAAAATGTGCAGCGGCGGTTTTGTCAATTAGTGGTATCTTTGCACAAAATAAACATCAAGATAATGAAACGTATTGTATTTATGCTTTTTGTGGCCTCTCTGGCACTCACGGGCTGCAAACAAAAGGGCGACGCTGCGCAGGCCCAGCCCTCCAACGAAGGATCAACGGTTTATATGACCACCGACATCAGCCCCGATGGGCTCGTCGCAATTTACAACGCTTTGGGTGTAAAGGCCGAAGGACGTGTGGCGGTGAAGATCAGCACCGGTGAGGCCGGCAACAACAATTATCTGCAACCCGGGCTCATCGGACCGCTGGTGCAGCTGGTGAACGGCCGCATTGTCGAGTGCAACACCGCCTATGCCGGCAAACGCATGGACACCGACGACCATCTGGCGGTCATCGAAGCGCACGGGTTTAACGCTGTCGGAGGTGTGGATATTATGGACGCCGACGGCGAAATCAAGATTCCCGTGCGCGACACCACTTATATGAACTATAATATTGTGGGGAAGAATATTGAGAATTATGATTTCATGATCAACCTGGCACATTTCAAAGGCCATCAGATGGGAGGTTTCGGAGGCGTGTTGAAAAACGCAAGCATCGGCGTCGCCTCGCGGAATGGCAAGGCTTATATCCACACCAACGGCCAGTGCGAGGATTACAGCCGTATGTGGGATTTCGTCACTCCCGAGAACCAGGATAAATTTCTTGAATGCATGGCCAACGCCGCCGCCGCGGTACACGACTATATGAAGGGGAAAGTGATTTATATCGCCGTGATGAACAACATGAGCATCGACTGCGACTGCAACGGCAACCCCACGCCGGTGGCGCTGCAGGACATCGGCATACTGGCCTCGACCGACCCTGTGGCCCTTGACCAAGCCTGCATCGACCTCGTGCTGGGGCAGGAACAGGGCGCCGACAACGATGTGGCCTCCATGCGTGAGCGCATCGAGAGCCGCCACGGCATCCACACGGTTGAACACGCCGAGAAGATCGGTCTCGGCAGCCGCAAATACCGACTGGTCAGCATTGACCAGCAATAAGCCTCGAACTGTTTGCCGTTGCCGCGACGGGGCTTGACTGCCACTCGGACATTATTGTTAAGGGCGGCGCCATGCCGACCACAAACGACATACCGCTGACGAACCCCGCGCCGACAGGTATCCGCAAGCCCGAAATAGGTCCCGGAGCTATGTCTTCCCCGCGCACTGATGCGCGGGGAAGACGCCCCTTTTCCGTAAAATGTGTATTTTTATCTGTAATCCATATAACTGATGACATGATATTTATTTGTAATTTTGCCACTTGATAAATCGACACATAGATATCAGAATATGAAAACTTTACTCATCAACGGCAGCCCACACGCCAGGGGCTGCACTTTCACAGCCATGAGCATCGTGGCCGAAGAACTGGAAAAGAATGGTGTGGAGGCTGAAATCATCCATGTCGGCAATATGGATATACGCGGCTGTATCGGTTGCGGCAGGTGTGGCGAAACGGGACACTGTGTGTTCAACGATATTGTGAACGACATCGCCCCCAAGTTCGAGCAAGCCGACGGCCTCGTGGTGGGCTCACCGGTGTATTACGCAGGGCCCAACGGCACGCTGACCAACCTGCTGGACCGCCTTTTCTTCAGCACACGGTTCGACAAGCGGATGAAGGCGGGGGCCGCTGTCTGCTCGGCCCGGCGGGCCGGCACCACGGCCACGCTCGACCGTCTGAACAAGTATTTCATGATCGCCGAAATGCCTGTTGTGAGCAGCCGTTACTGGAATATGGTGCACGGCAACTCCCCGGAACAAGTGATGCAGGATGAAGAAGGGTTGCAGATTATGCGTGTGCTGGGGCGCAATATGGCTTTCCTTATCCGCGCCATCGCCGCCGAACGCGACCGCGCCGGACTGCCGGAGGCCGAACCGGAATGGATCGGCACGAATTTTATCCGCTGACACCATGGATGACCGCCAACAGATTGAGGCGCTCTACAGCGAAATGTACGAGGCCATGACAACCAAGGACACCGCTACGCTCGACCGCGTCCTTGCCGATGAGTTTGTGCTTGTCCACATGACGGGGATGCACCAGTCGAAACGGGAGTATATCAATGCTGTTGCCGACGGAACGCTTAATTATTATTCGGCCCTGCATGAGCTGACGGACATCCGGATTGAGGGTGCACACGCCACGCTCACAGGCCGCAGCCGAGTGTCGGCGGCTGTGTTCGGCGGCCGGCGCAGCACCTGGAGGCTGCAGCTGCGTTTCCAGCTTGTGCGCCGCGACGGGCGCTGGCAGTTCACTGAATCGCAGGCATCAGTTTATTAAACAAGAAGTCTATGAAAGCAAAATCTCTTTTCTTCGCAGCGGTTGTCATGTGTTTTGCAACCGGCTGCAACGGACAGGATAAACATGAAGTCAAATCAACAAACAGTAAAAACATGAGCAAATCTATCGTTATCTTTTTCTCTCATGCGGGCGACAACTACAATGTGGGCAATATCGAGGTGGGCAACACCAAGATTGTGGCCGGCTATATCAGCGAACTGACCGGTGCGGATCAGTTCGAAATCGTCACCCACAAGTATGACGGCATGGCCTACACACCGCTTATCAACCTTGCGCAAGAGGAGGCCGACAACGGGGAGCTGCCTCCCTATGAGGGATCGGCACCCGACCTCGGACAGTATGACACTGTCTTCATCGGCGGCCCCGTGTGGTGGGGCACCTACCCGCAGGTGATGTTCACCCTGTTCAAGGACATCGACCTCAGCGGCAAGACTGTCGTCCCGTTCACCACCCATGAGGGCAGCGGCCTGGCCAACTGCGTCGGCGATGTGAAGCGGGCGTTCCCGAAAGCCAACGTCACCCAGGGCTTCGCTATCTACGGACACGAGGTCCGCACCGGCAAGGCAAAGGTCGAGAAATGGCTCAGCGGGCTCGGCCACTGAACGTGACTTACACTATAAATAATTCTTTCTTTTACCTCATACCGGCCCCGGCAAGCGGAGTGTTCGCTTGCCGGGGCCTTTTGCATTGTTGCATTACGATTATACCGGATTATTCCAATGCTCCGAACAGCGTCCTGCAGCCCCCCCCCCTTGCTCATCCTTTGATGAAAAACTGACTCCCTCCCTGGGGCGATAAGGATGCAAGCACGATCCGCTTTCGTTCCTAAACGTTAGTGGAAGGACAATTAAATCGTGAAAACGGCGTTTATGAGGACATAAGCGATATGCATAACGAAGAGTGCTTAATACTGAATAATGAGCGCGACGGTTGTTTGCCGTCGGACTTCATCGCGAGCCACCACGTACATCTGCTGGTGCGGCGGGGCGAAGTGCGTTTTTCGGATGGGAAGCAGGACCACCGTGCCGCCAAGGGCGACCTGGTCATCTGGCAGATGAGCAACAGTGTCGGGAAGGTGGAGTACAGCGACGACTTCGAGTGCGACTTCCTGGTGGTGGCACCGCAGTTCTTGGTGCACTTCAATCCCGAAATGGTGTGGGCGGCACGCGGCTATGTCTTCATCCGCCTCAATCCTGCGTTCCATCTCGACGAGGATGGGCGCAAACTGGTTGAGGAGGATTTCCGTCTCTTCCGTCAGCGGCAGTCGCAGGAAGGGGGCAACCCTTTCCGCCGCGAGTTGTTGGGACGTGTGCTGCAGATGTTCCTCTACGACCTGTGGCATATCTACAGCGATGGCGTCGACTCGATGGAGGCCACCGACAATGCAGCGCAACTATTCTTCCGCTTCCTGACGCTGGTACAGGCCGATGTCGTCGCCGAGCGCAGCGTGGCCCACTACGCCGACCGCCTCTACATCACACCCAAGTACCTCTCGCAGGTGTGCCGCTCGGTGACGGGCCTCTCAGCCATGCAATGGATTGAGTACTACGCCTCCTTCGAGCTGGTGTCGCGCCTCGACGACGGCAGCCGCACCCTTGCCGACATCGCCGACGAGATGGACTTCTCCTCCATCCAGTTCTTCTCGCGCTACGTCAAGAAAATCATAGGTATGGCCCCCTCCGACTACCGCCGCAGCAAAGGGCTATAGGCACGACGAGAAACAATTATTTTGCAAATCCGAATTGCATTGTGCTGATTTTCAACAGTCTCACATAGTGCATAGAGTACTGGGGAGACGGCGTATAGAATGCGTTAGTGCGGGAATGTGGGAATGAGTAAAGAACTTGGCGGGGCTTTAGAATACATCACCGTTCCAAAGCATCTTCAGGAAGTCGAGGATGTAGATAAGTTCGGTGTCGCCTGAACGGCGCGTAACGGGGTCGAGCGACACGAGGATAAGACGGCAGTCAGGATGCTCTTTGGTTAGTTGTTTTTCAGCGTACTTGCAAAACATCAAATGCGTGATTGCGTTAATTCATGAGTGGTACTATGGCAATAACACCCTAACGCATTTTTAAGAGCCACTTCTTCCTTTTGTGCAACTTTGTGCACCATGCGGATAACCGCCGTGTGGCGTAATGGGCATACTTTTGCAATCGGAAATTTTTTAACCCAAATCGGTTGTTAGGATTTATGTCATATTGGTATTTGTTTCGAGCAGATTGGCTGCATCACTGGAAGTTAAGGCGTAGCGGGCTACGTCAAGACTGGGATGTGGACAAGATGCCGAAAGAAATGCTGATATGGCATGAATAGACCTATAAAAGGGCATTATAATGAATAGTCGGTCTAATGACCGATTTGGGTTTTAGACAACGATGATTTAAAACATTAAAATTAAATATATGCAAGAAACGATTGTAGACCCCGGACAGACCACCGTTGAGGAACACGCCGAGGGTGTGCGCCAGGCACAGGTGCTTTTCAAATTGAACCACACTATGCCCTACACGGACGAGTACAACGCGCTGGTGCGCGAGCTCTTCGGCGAGGGCCTTGGCGAGGGTGGCTGGATTATGCCCGGCCTGACGGGAGTGTGCTTCGACAAGGTGAAGATAGGCAAGAACGTGATGATTATGAACAACTGCCTGATGATGAGCCGCGGCGGTATCACCATCGAAGACGGCGCGATGATTGCCGCCAACGCCCAGCTTATCAGCAACAACCACGACCTGCACGACCGTCAGATACTGCGTTGCAAGCCCGTGCACATCGGCAAGAATGCCTGGATAGGCGCCGGTGCCACCATCCTGCCGGGCGTCACCGTGGGCGACAACGCTGTCGTGGCCGCAGGTGCCGTGGTTACCAAGGATGTGGCTCCCAACACTATCGTGGGTGGAAATCCTGCCAAGTTCATCAAAAACGTGGATTGATTATGAAACGGATAATTACAATAATAACAATAATATTAAGTACCATCAACATGAACGCACAGACGACAAACAACGGGCTCCAATCCGCAGACAAGCTGCCTGCGTACCAGCAGCCCTACCTCACGCTGAACAACGGCGTGCGGATGCCCCAGGTGGGACTGGGACTTTATATGATTCAGGAGGGCGACGAGGCCTACAACGCCGTGATGACGGCCCTGCGGAACGGCTACCGCCACTTCGACTGCGCCCACGCATACCAAAACGAACGCTCGCTGGGTCGCGCCCTGAAGGACAGCGGCGTGCCGCGCGACAGCGTGTGGATTACCAGCAAGCTGTGGCAGAACGAGTACGGCGGTGGCAAGACGGCGGCATCCATCGACCGTATGCTCAACCGACTCGGACTGGAATATATCGACCTTGTCTACTTCCACCAGCCGGTGGGCGACTATGTCGACGGATGGAAGGAGCTGGAGGACATCCTCAAGAGCGGCAAGGTGCGCGCCATCGGCATCTCCAACTTCGACGCCTCGGACAGCATCTTCGAGTCGCTGGTGAAGCACTGTCGCGTCAAGCCGCAGATTATGCAGATCGAGTGCCATCCCTACGCCCAGCGACGACATTGGCAGGAGCGCTGCGCCGAGGAGGGCATCCAGCTGGAATGCTGGTTCCCCCTGGGCGGACGCGACTCGAAGGGCGAGATACTGCGCGACCCCGTAGTGGGCCGCATAGCCAAAGCCCACGGCAAGAGCGCCGCACAGGTCATCATCCGCTGGCACATGCAGGAGGGCTTCTCCGTCATCCCCGGCGCTTCGAACCCCGGCTATATCAAGGAGAATATCGACGTGATGGATTTCGCCCTGAGCAATACCGAGATGGCCGCCATCCGTGCCCTTGATAAAGAGAAGCGCTACTTCAACATGAGTTACGAAAACCAAGTAAAGTGGTTCAAGCAATGGAATCCCGAAGACTGATGCTGAAAGGGCTCGGTCTTTGATTCACCCATTCAACCTCACACTTTGCCACGGCAAGCGAACACTCCGCTTTCCGTGGCTTTCTTTATTCATTGGTGCAGTACGATTTAGAAAATAAGTGGATAAAGGTTTCAACTGTTGCCGCGCGATGTACAAGATATGGCCGGCAGGACAATCCTCGACGCCGGAGCCTCGATCCGACAGGCGGTAAGCCACGCAGGGCTAACTACAAAACAGCTCCGAACACGTTATGCCAAATAGTTTAAATGCACCTCCGACGGAAGGGGCGAAAATGGCCTGTCCCCCTTCGACACCGGTGGAGATGTTTGCTGGAGTGGAATCACCAAGGGAGAAAAAAAGTGGCAAATAACCAACTTTTAGAGAGAATATTTTCATAATAATGTTAATATGTGTTCCACAAGTGTCTTTTTATTTGCATATTACATGCAAATAAGAAAGCGACATACCGCTTGGATAGCAGCCTGTCGTTTGGAGAATAGTTCATATCTTTGCACCGAAATATTAATCAAATACAGTTAAAGTTATGAAACGTACAGATTGGAACATTGCCCACACGGCACAAGGAATGATCAAGACTGTTGCCACCCCTTGCGGCAGTGCTTGTGGTGCCGGCGACAAGCCCGCTGAGGAGAAACCCGCTGCTTGCGGCAGTGCTTGTGGTGCCGGCGACAAGCCCGCTGAGGAGAAACCCGCTGCTTGCGGCAGTGCCTGCGGTGCCGGCGACAAGCCCGCTGAGAAACCAGCCGCTTGCGGCAGTGCCTGCGGTGCTGGCGACAAGAAATGAATGCGCTAATGTGTTAATGTGCAAGTGTGTGAGTATGGCACTAACACATTAACACATTTACGAATTAACACATTCAGGAGTGGACTACTTCGCTTTCCAATGGCACATCACCGATGCTTGCGACCAACGTTGCAAGCATTGTTACATTTTCTCCGAACGGGTGAAGGATGTCCAGTGGACAACCGATAGCGAAGCGGAGAACAAAGCGCAACTGGTGGAGATGCCTTGGGAGAAGATGATTCGTGTGCTGGCGAACATCGAGGATATGGCAGGCCGGATGCACCGTCTGCCATACCTTTACGTCACCGGCGGCGACCCCATCCTGCACAGCCGTTTCTGGGACCTGCTGGAGGAGGTACACCGCCGCGGCATCGCCTTCTGCCTGATGGGCAACCCGTTCCACCTCACCGACGAGGTGTGCGCCCGCCTGAAGGCTCTGGGCTGCCGCAAATACCAGATGTCGCTCGACGGCCTGCGCACGACGCACGACGGCTTCCGCAAGCCCGGCTCGTTCGACGCCACGCTGGCGGCCATCGCCACCATCCGCCGCGCGGGGATGGACTGCGCCGTGATGACCACCGTGAGCGGCGTGAACATCGACGAGATCCCCGATCTGATTGATGTCGTGGTGGCGCACAAGACCGACATCTTCGCCTTCGGCCGCTACTGCCCCACGGCGCAGGACAAGGCGCAGCCCGACCGCGGCTGGCATATCGAGCCCCTGGCCTACCGCGACCTGCTGGACCGTTGCTGGCACAAGTTCGAGCAGCACAAGGACAGCGGCACCTACTTCAACCTCAAAGACCACCTGTGGACGCTCTACCTCCACGAGCGCGGCATCTACCGCATCCCCGACCACCTGGAGGCCGACACCATCTACGACGGCTGCAACCTCGCCCACTGCCACTTCACCATCTCGGCCGAGGGGCGCTTGATGGCCTGCCGCCGGATGGAGAGCTATGTCGGCACGGTGGAACAGAATATGTACGACATCTGGAACGGCCCGGAGATCGACCGCTACCGCCAGCACGAGCGGATGGAGAAATGCTCGCGCTGCGAGCTGCTGCGCTTCTGCCGCGGCTGCCCTGCCGTGGCCTACGGCTACCACCGTTCCTGGCTTGCCCCCGACCCCCAGTGCTGGAAAACCATCTGATTGCCGCAGGGCCAATGGGAACACGCTCAATGCCTTATCCGAAAATTTGATTGCATTCATAATTCAATATTTTTGGCTTGGAAAATCTCTTTTCTCCGTGTTTCAAATTTGAAAGGCCCTGAAAACACTCTTTTCAGCCGTTTTTATTTTCATTTGGCCCTTGCGACACTCTTTTCACCGCCTTTTGATTTCAAAACAGCCTCACGACACTCTTTTTAGCCGTTTTCAAAATCATTTGGCTCTCGCGACAGCCTTTCTGGTCGGTAACAGAAGCGGTTAGGAATATATCAGTCGTTCCGTTTCAGGTAAAACATATTGTTCTTGTAGTCGAAGATGATGTTGAAGTGGCTGAAGAAATTGTTGCCGAGCAGAATGTCGCTATTAATATCTGATAAACCCAACCTGGGTCCCGGCAACTTCGCCACGGTACGGCGGCTGTCATCCATGTGCCCAATCGGAAAATCAACGCTGTCGACGGCTGAACCGATTTGGGACAGGATGAACCACGCAAGAGAGGCGGTGTCTATTTGGCTGAAATGCTGGTCAACCCGTGTCAAGAACACAGAATCGAAAGCCGTGCCGACAGCGTTCCCCAAATCCAGAAACGCCCGTGCCGAAGCGGGGCTTCCGTCTTTCAACTTGAACCCGGCTACCTTGATGTACCTGTGTCGTTGACAGCCTTTCGAATTAGTGTATTCCATGGGAATTGCCATATACTCCCCTATCGTCTCTGGAAGGTGGTTGCTCAGCACCATATATTTGTGCCGATAGTCAATCTCCACGACATATCGTTCAAAGACATCGCGGCCAATGACAGCCTTGCAGGGCAATTTGTGTAACAGCTCTGTAATTCGGGTTATATCTATGGTATCCGTGCGGATTGAGGTGTGCCCAATTGTATAATAGAGGCTGTCTGTGACGCAACGCTTGTGTTCGTATGACAGAGCTTCCGCCGAGCCTACTACAGCCGCCATTAGTGTGTCAACATGCAGAACCGTGTACGACAGATTGAGTATTTCTGCCAAATCTGGGAGAATCATCGGATAATAGCAGCCATTGTCAATAAGGGCGGTGTCTATCGTCACCCCGTTCAATTTCAGGCTACAGTAGAGGCCATTACCGTATTGGTACATCCAATCCGTCTCGAAGATAATGGGGATGGTGTCCTCAAACGGAGGCTCGATTGCGGTTTCTTCAGCCGTCCTGCTCTTGCAAGAGGACATCATTCCGAGGGCGAACACCATCGCGCCGAGTAAAAAAAGTTTCTTCATATTGATTGAGAATTTAGAATTACAAAACCATCCCGCCCCGCCGTAACATTGCGGCAGGTGCAGGCACATGAAGAAAGCCAGTGGCTTTCGATAGCGTCCCGCAGGGTGGCAAACGGAGTGCAGCCAAGCGGAGAACAGAGAAAAACAAAGTGGAAATCCCCCGACGATTACCTGTGCAATTCGTGGGGGTGGGTAAAAAATCAGCGAGTTATGAGCATCATAAAACATTTAAAACAAATCAGAATGAGTGCCCGTACCCGTGAAAAGAAACGTAAATTCGGTGTCGTTTTACTCCCAAAGCATCAGCCAGTCGCCCTTGATATGGCATTCCCAGGTGCCTGCATAGTTGCCAGACAGTTTGTGCGGGCGATACTCCTGAGGCAACGTGCCGTCAGCCTCCAGCAGACGGATGGCTGCTTTCAGCAGTTCCATATCGTATCCGCGCTTGCGGCAACGTTCAGTGTCGCGGCGGAAGGTCTTGGTCATTCGAATTGTGTACATATTCAGATGCCTAAAGACTGGAACATTTCGCTTGATGAAGCGAAGGTTTCCACACGTCCAGCGCGGATGTCCTCCTGCGAAAGTTGGTAGCTGCTTTTGGTGGCAGGCTGCTCAGTGATGGTGAACACATCGAGCGAGCGGATAAAATCCACCACGCTTCGAACCAATTTGTTGCGCCCGTCGTAGGATATTGTCATTGTCGCCATAATATTTTGTTTTTTAGATTTTCTGCCATTGTAACGCGCACATTCTTTTTTTATTGTGCAAGCCGGGAACAAAAGCTGCCACAAATTGCGGCAGGTAGAGGTAAATGAATCAAAAACAAAGAGGAAAGCCTCCCGACGTAGTCGGCAATGCGTTCGCGCAGTTCCTGCCCGCCATCGGTCAATATGTGTACGTATTCGTTGTCGACCCAAACCGTGCATACATTCATTGTCATAATGTTGCCCTCCTTTTCTTATTTGCCGAAGAATTTGTGCCACTGCTGGATGATGATTTCCTGGTTTTCTTCAATTACCATCTCGACCATTGGGGGCTCGTTTGCCTTGAGACCGTCGTTTTCCACACGGCAGATTTCGGGCACGACGTTGAATTAGGCCTTGCGGGCGGTTGCTCCCTTGCCAGCCACGACGTGGACGTGTATCGGTTCGTGGTCGTTGGAGTAGAACTGGAATCTCAGTCCGAAGAATATGAACAGCAGCGGCATAATAGTATCTATAGTTTATATTGATTACATGTGTAGACCTTCATAGCCTCTCCTGCACAGCCTATTCCAACTTGTCAATATACTCCTCGACGGTGTGCAGCCGCTCTTTGGGCGTGGCCTCCACCTGTGGGTGCTTTGATGGGCCTCGACTTTCCACAAAAGATTTGTCCTTGTGTTGTTTATGTATGCACCAGTTTCTATATCTGATGTTATTTACAAGTGTAGAATTACGAAGAATTATCGGATTGGCAAAATTATATTGTCGGCCTGACAGGGTACTCGCCAGGTCGGTTTCGGTTCCCCTAATTAGTGTTAATGATGATATGCGGAAAGCATACGCATTATCGCATTGCAGGCAGAATGGAAAGTGACATGCCGCAAAGCAGGTAACCTGCGATATGGAAAAATTCATATCTTTGCACCGAATTTCATAATGCATTGACGATGAAAGCCATTGTAATAGACCATTGTTGTGCGGCCGAGGAGCTGCACGTCACCGAGTTGCCGATACCCGCTGCCCGCGAGGGATGGGTGGTGGTGAAAATCCACGCCGCCGGACTGAACCACTCCGAATGCCTGCTGCGCCAGTTCGAGGCCGACCAGCCTCACATCAACACCCCCGTTGTGCCGGGCATCGAATGCGTGGGCGAGGTGTGGCAGACCGCCGCGGGCAGCCGCTTTCAGGTGGGCGACCGCGTCGTGGCCCTGATGGGCGGAATGGGGCGCTCGTTCAACGGCAGCTATGAGGAATATGCCCTACTGCCAGAAAGCATCGTCTTCCGCATTGAGAGCACCCTCGACTGGACAAGCCTTGCCGCCGTGCCTGAGACCTACTTCACCGCCTACGGGTCGCTGACCGAGTGCCTGCTGCTGTGCGAGGGCGACCGCCTGATGGTGCGCGGTGCCACCAGTACCGTGGGTCGCGCCGCCATCCAGCTGGCCAAGGCAATGGGAGCAACGGTCATCGCCGCCTGCCGCCGCGAAAGCTCGTTTGCCGAAATGCAGGTGCTGGGGGCCGACCATTGTGTCATCGACGACGGCAACATCAGCAGCCAGCCCCTAAAAGCAAAGCCCAACAAGGTGCTTGAACTTGTAGGTCCGCGCACCCTCCACGACAGCCTGCTGTGCGTCACCACCCCCGGCTACGTCTGTAATACGGGCATCCTGGGCGGCCAGTTCTCCGTGCCACAGTTCGACCCCATCAAGTACATCCCCAACGGCGTTTTCCTCAGCGGCTTTTTCTCCAACTATCCCACCCAGGCAACCATTGACGGACTCTTCGCCCTTATCGATAGGCATCGCCTGCAGCCGCAGTACAGCCGTGTGTTGCCCCTCGACCAAATAGCCCAGGCACACCGACTTCTGGAAGACGGCATCGCCGGCGGCAAAATCATTTTGACCATAAACTCCTGACCGATGAAAGACAACTTTATCTCCGACCCGCTTTTCCCCGAATGCCCTATCCGCAATGTGTTGGCACGCGTCTGCAGCAAATGGAGCCTGGTGGTGCTCTACACTCTTGACAAGGCCGGTGTACCTATCCGCTACAAGGATATAGAGAAACAGAACCCCGACATCACGCAGAAGATGCTTGTGCAGACTCTCCGCGCACTGGAGACCGATGGCCTTATACTGCGCCAGGCCTATGCCGAAACCCCGCCGCGTGTCGAATACTCGCTCACCGAGCGCGGAAAGTCACTGATGCCCATCCTGCACCAGCTCTTCGGCTGGGCCTACAGCCACCTCCACGACATCACCGCCGCCCGCGAGCAGCGGCACATGGCATAATATCGCAGCCCTCGATTTTTCAAATATTCACATTCTGTTATCGACGTGGATAGCGTTCAGGTGACTGCCACAAATACCCACGTATTATTTTTAATAGAAAACCATTGTTTTACAAACATTAACCCCGTATGGGTTTTCTTTCAATTGCGATTTATAGAACTCGCCTTCAGTACAAACATTCATTTGACGGATTTCACTGCAACCTGCAGTGATTCGGATTTCACTTGAGGCCCGCGACGGCATGTCGTGGGCCCCGCTGTTTCTCCCAGCGGTGAAATTGGAAGCAACAACCGAAATTTGGGTAGAGCCTGTTTCGGTGGTTCGTTGTAATTTTGCAATCGGAAATCCAAACAAGGAAATATTGGGTACTAAATGTTGTATCAATATTTTACTAATCTACGGCAATAAAAAAACAATACAATATTATGGAAAATATCAAACTATGCAACGCTCGTGCAAATGAGAGTCATGAGAGTTCGCTCTCAAATGGCCGAATGCAGCCGGGCGTCACATTAAGTAACGGGGTGGAGATGCCACTCGAGGGATTCGGAGTGTTTCAGGTGCCCGACCCGGCAGTATGCAAACAAGCTGTGCTCGACGCCATCCGCACGGGCTACCGCCTTGTCGACACGGCGCAGGTCTATATGAACGAGGCCGCCGTGGGCGAAGCTGTCCGCGAGGCCATCGCCGAGGGACTCGTCAAGCGCGAGGAGCTGTTTATCACCACCAAGCTGTGGGTGTCGGACTTCAGCTACGAGGGGGCCAAGGGGGCCTTCCGCCGCTCAATGGAACGGCTCGGACTGGAATACCTCGACCTGTACCTGCTCCACCAGCCTTTCGGCGACATCTATGGAGCCTGGCTGGCCATCGAGGAACTCTACAACGAGGGCCTCATCCGCGCCATCGGTGTCTCGAACTTCCACCCTGGTAAGTTCACTGAGTTTGCCGAGCTGACGGGCATCAAGCCTATGGTGAACCAGATTGAATTGCACCCCTTCTTCGTGCAGCAGTCGTCCATCGACAATATGAAGCGCTACGGCTGCCAGCCGCAGGCCTGGGGCCCCTTGGCCGAGGGCAAGCACGGCATCTTCAGCCATCCGGTGCTGTCGGATATAGGCAGCCGCTACGGCAAGAGCGCAGCGCAGGTGGCATTGCGGTGGAATGTGCAGCGCGGCGTGTCGATACTGCCCAAAAGCGTGCACCGCGAGCGGATGGAACAGAACATCGACATCTGGAATTTCCAGCTCACCGACAGCGAGATGCAGCAAATCGCAGCCCTCGACCTCGGCCACAGCGAAATCATCGACCACAACAACCCCGACATCGTGCGCTACATTCTCTCCACCACAGCGGAATAAAAATATAGCAATGAAACTGAAAAGCATAACCACTGCGCTTATGGCGGCCCTGCTGACGCTCACCAGCCTCACCACCTGCGCCCAAAAGAAAGGAGAACCCTCAATGAAAGGAAAGAAAACACTCGTCGCCTACTTCAGCTGGAGCGGCAACACTGCCGAGGCGGCAAAATACATCGCGCAGAAGACCGGCGCCGACCTCTTCGAGATTGTGCGCGAAATGGCCTATCCCACCGACTATGAGCCTTGCACTGAAGAGGCCAAGGCCGAAAAGGAACGCGGCGAACGTCCGGCGATCAAAGGCAAGGTGGACAACATGTCGCAATACGACGTGGTCTTTGTCTGCGCCCCCGTGTGGTGGTACACCGCCCCGATGCCCGTCTACACCTTCCTGGAGCAATACGACTTCGGCGGCAAGACCGTCATCCCCTTTTGCACGGCCTACAGCGGTCCCTCCTCAACGCTGAAGGACATCGTCAAAGCCACTCCCAAGAGCGACCATCGCGACGGCATCTGCGTCGTCACCAAAGAGATGGGCGGCCAAGGCATGGACCGCAAGCACGGCGAGATAGACCGCTGGCTTGAGCAACTGGGCCACTGACAACCAATGAGCCTTGAAAACGCTGCCGTCCGGTAGACGACGATTGTCTCACCGCCACCCGCACATCGGTGGCGGTTTTTTGCTAATATTGTCGGCGCTACACAATAAATCCAATGTCCTGCCCGAAATCAGCCTGTGGAGAGAGCCTGCTGCCGGCTTTAGAGACCCCACACAATAAACGTTATTACTCAAAAAGATTGATTATGGTGACAACAGATGCAACAGACTACGTTCGGATGAATGCGGAATTCTACCGTAACCTCGGCATTGTGGCCGAGGACGAGGCAATGTTCGAAATGGTCTACAAATACGTTCATCGTTTGGTCAAACAGTTGATTGACGACCCCACGCGAATGTCCGAAGAGGACTATTTTGCTATGCTTGATAAGTCGAAGGCTCAGAAGTGACTCAACTGCTGCTCGAATTATGTGGCCATCCCACCACTGGCACCGGCCACCCCGAGCTGCTGAACGAACCACAACAATCATAACTAACTGATTTTTACCTTATACCACGAATTACACAAGTAAACGTCGGAATTCTTTCCTCTTTGTTATTTCTGTTATCCGCTTGGCAGCATTCCGTTTGCCACCCTGCGGGACACTATCGAAAGCCACTGGCTTTCTTCATGTGCCGGCCTTCCCTGCCGCCTGTTTTGATTTAGGCTTGATTTGAGGCCCTGCACAATAAACGGCGGGGTTTTGCATTTAATCAAATTGTAATTATTATTCAAGCAATGAACAATATGAAGAAAGCATTATTACTATCGATTGCAGCGTTCCTATTCAGCAACTGCATTTCCCTTGCCCCGACATCCATTTCTCGAAATGGTTCATTAGAAGGCTTCAGATATTTTTACGTTACACCAACAGCTGAAAGAAATTCCGTGTCGGGAGGTACCTATGGAAATCAAAACGGTGTTTATGGCTCAACGTCATCAAACAGTGTAAGCCCAAGCGAACTCATCGCGGGTTATATGATGAACAAAGGATATGTGAGAGTGCCAGAGGTCAAGGCCGAGAACGCCAAGCAGACAATGATTATCAATTATGGCGATGGTAATTCACGGGAGGGGATGGACGAGTTTGCCATTGAGGTGACAATACAAATACTCGGTGCCGAAAAGAATGACTTAATTTGCATATGCAGAGCCGATGCCAAAGCAAATACCGAGGCAAAGGCAATCAGACGAGCCACCGAGAAATGTCTCAATGAAATATTTATAGGAAGATAGCAATCCCCTAACAGGTTTTGTTTGACGAATTGTACGATTTCCTGCAATATGGCATTGCGTTAAAAGAGTTGGCAAGCACCAAACATTATCTGGAAGTCAACGGAGACCACCTAAAGGAAAAGGAAGTGTTTTCGGAGGCTTTCGGATTTGTCCAAAATATAAACAGAGGCCTGCGACGGAATGTCGCAGGCCTCGCCGCTTTCCGGCTGCGGCAAAAATGAAAACAATCACCGCGATTTGGATTGGGACGGGAAGAGGATTTGTGTGTATTTTTGCAAGGTTAAATTTATGACTGAATGAAACTGATTTACAACATTTCATTGTTTGCACTGGCAGCGATGACGATGGCTGCCTGCAGCAGCAAAACAACTAAAACTGACAAGGAGATGAACACCTTAAGTTTCACTGCCGAGCAAGCGGCGGAAATGACGCTCGTCGCCTGCCATGAGGCCCGGGGCGACCAGTCGTCGTTGTCCGAAAGCATCAACAGAAGTCTTGATGCCGGCCTGACCGTAAACCAAATGAAGGAAGCCCTCGCGCATCTCTACGCCTACACGGGATTCCCACGTTCGCTCAACGCTTTGGGCTCACTGCAGCAAGTCGTGGAGCAACGCAGGGCCGAGGGTCTGACCGTGAATGAGGGCGCCGAGGCATCGCCGCTACCGGACAACTACGACGCTTTGCGGCAGGGCACGGTGGTCCAGACTCAGCTTACGGGACAACCGTTTAACTATACGTTCTGCCCCGCCGAGGACTACTTCCTCAAAGCACACCTCTTCGGTGACATCTTTGCCCGCGACGTGCTGACTTATGCAGAGCGTGAGTTGGTGACCGTCAGCGCCCTGAGCGGAATGGAAGGGGTGATGCCACAACTCACGGCACATGTACGCGGAGCATTGAATATGGGTGTCAGCAAGGAGCAGCTTTCCGCTATTCCCGAAACGTTGAAGGCACACGGTCTCACCGCCGAAGCCTTGCGTTGCGAAGCCGCCATCGCAGCCGTCGAGGGGCGCGAAACGCCGGTCGTCTCCACCTCCGTCTGGCCATTAGGCGAGCCCAACAACGCCTACGCGCAGTACTTCATCGGGAAAAGCTATCTGGCCGTGATGGACGGCGGCCTGTGCAACGTTACCTTCGAGCCGGGATGCCGCAACAACTGGCACACCCACCACGGCGCCATGCAGATGATCGTCTGCGTCAGCGGGCGCGGATGGTATCAGGAGTGGGGCAAGGAAGCCATCGAATTGCGCCCCGGCGTCACGGTCGCTGTATCCGAAGGTGTCAAACACTGGCATGGCGCCGCAGAGGACAGCTGGATGCAGCATCTCACTTACCACACCGATGTCCGCCCCGGCAACAGCACAGAATGGCTTGAACCGGTCTCCGATGAAGAGTACAACAAACTGTAATTTTATGAATACCACCAAATTATCCAATGGCGTCGAAATACCTCTGCCAGGTTACGGCGTCTTGCTGGTGAGCCCCGACGAGCGAGCGTGACACGGGCACCGTCGACTTTGGCGACATACAGTTTGTCAAGCATCTCATCGAGATCTACGGGTGATTTTCAGCCGGTCTGGACCCTGCGGCGCTCCATCCCCTACCCTACCAGCCGTGCTATCTGCCGTTCGCCGGCATCGGGCAACAAGGCCCTGAGATGGGTGTGCAGGCGGGCGCAAGACTCTTCGGGGCTGCGTTCGCAACGGCAGGCGCCGCGACCATAGAGCCGTTCGGGGGTGGCGAGCAGGGACCAACCCCAACCGTAAGGCCGGTCGTGACGGTCGCGGGGGTAGACAAAGTCCTCGGTGACGACACGGCATGCCATCTGCAGACGGGTGATGCAGGCGTCGAAACGGCTGCGCATACGCGGACCGGTGAAACCGCAGGCGGCACGCAACTCTCGCGAAATCATGCTGCCCGAGGTCTGGAGCACGGCCAGTATGGCGCCTTCGAGGGAGTCTTCGTCGGGTACAGGATGACGGCTGCGGCGCCAGTTGCACAAATCGGGCCACCACTGCATACTGACGAAGCCGGCTTTGCCGTCGAAGAATTTGCCGTAGGCGAAATGACCTTCGGTGACGAGGGGCCCTTTCCATTTCCACAACGGCCATTCCCAGCCGCCATCGTCCAACCTGCGGTAGCGGCATTCGGGAGCCACCGCGGCATCGGCCGAGAAGCCGGGCACACCGCTGTCCAACAGCGGCAGCAACCCGGTCTGCTCGATGTATTCCATCATCGACGGACAATCATGCAGCGTGTGTTCCGTTGTCATCGTTTCGAAAAGTTTTAACGGGTGTGCTTGCGAGCGGGCTGAAGGGCTTCGCTGACGTTGATGACATAGTCGGCCAGTTTCTCGTATTGGGCGAACAACTCACTGTAGGCACTGCCGACAGCATAGGTGTAGCGCCCCGACTTCAAAGCCTCCAAATGCTCGGCACGCAGCTGGTCGCGATAGGTGTTGACGCTGCGTTCGGCAGCATAGGCGGCGTCGAGGTCGGCGCGGTCAAAGTCGGCCAAGTTGGCGTCCATCACGATCAGGGCGTTCTCGACCATGGCGCTCATCTGCGCGATATGGGCATTCTGGCTGTCGCTGAAATGCACCGCATCGCTGCGCTTGTTCCGACGCGTGAGGGATATTTGATAGATGCTGTCGCCGATGCTTTCGAGGTTGTCGATAATGCGCAGCATGGCACCGATGCGTTCGGAGCCGTGGCTGCTGATGTCGCCGCCGCCGATGGAGGTGAGGTAGTCGGTCAGCTCCATCTCCATGCGGTCGGTGAGCCGCTCGTAGTCGGCGATACGCTGCATGGCGGCATCAAATTCTTTGTCGCTGCGTGCACCGCGTAGTTCGGGCAGCAGGGCGTACATTCGCAGCACTTGTTTGGAGAAGAGCTGTATCTCCCGTTTGGCGGCCTGCAAGCCCAACTCGGCTGTGGTGACAGGTCCGCGGCTGATGTAGGTGAGACGGTATTCCTCCTGTCCGACAGCCACCTTTTTCTCAGGAACCATACGGTCCACTAACCATAATATCTGCGGAATGAACCAGGACAAAATGGCGGTGTTGCCCACATTGAAAACGGTATGGAAGAATGAGATGGCCAAGGGGATGGACTCGGGGTTGTAGCCGGCGGTGGCCACGTCGGCGTAGGGGGAACATCCGGTGACACCAAGGGTGACGCGGGCGATCAGCGACATCAGCGGACGGAACAGAACGAGCGTGATGAGCACACCGACCACATTGAAGACCAGATGGGCCCGTGCTGCTTTCTTGCCGGCGGCGTTGGCGACGACAGCGGCGATGTTGGCGGTGATGGTGGTGCCGATGTTCTGCCCCATGACCAAGGCGACGGCCATGTCGAATCCAATCCATCCGTTGTAACACATGACAAGGGTGATGGCCATCATGGCGGCGGAAGCCTGTACGATGCAGGTGAGCAACGCCCCGATGGCGATAAAAAGCAGGATGGACCAGAAACCGTAGCCCGACAACGACGCGATGCCCTGCAGCAGGCCGGGATAGTCTTCGAGATTGGGCATGGCGCTTTGCAGGAGCTGCATGCCCACAAGCAGCAACGAAAGTCCCAGGATGGTTTGAGCCAAAGACTTGGAGCGGTCTTTCCGCGTGAAAAGAAAGATGAGGCTGACCGCCGCTATGGCCAGCGGCAGGCTGAAATAGCCCGAACTCTCGCCCAACCCGAGCAGTGTGATAATCCACGCCGTGACGGTGGTGCCGATGTTGGCGCCCATGATGACGGCCACAGCGCCGGAGAGGGTGAGCAGCCCGGCATTGACAAAACTGACCACCATAACGGTGGTGGCCGACGAGGACTGTATGGCCGCCGTGACCACCGTGCCGGTGAGGATGCCGCTGAGCGGTTTGTTGGTGATGCGGCCAAGCACGGCACGCATTCTGCTGCCCGCCACCTTCTGCAAGCCTTCGCTCATCAGTTTCATGGCAAAGAGAAACACGGCAAGCGCACCAGCAAAGTTGATGATAATCAAAAGTATCTGAAGAAGAGTCATGGAAAATAGTATCAATTTTATCAGACAAATATACGTATAAATTTGCGAACTGGCCCAAATCGGTCGCCGGGATTCAGGGCCGGAAGTGAGGTTTCACTTCGCCGCTAAGTTTTCAGATATAAAAAAACGGAAAATTTGCTATCTTTGCAACAAACACATAATCTCAACCGCATGAACAAGACTTGGATCGCCCTGGCAGTGACGGCTATGGCCTGTGTGCTGGCTGCCGGCTGCGAAAGCAAGAATCAAGAACCAACACAAAACATCATGAATCAAGAACTTAAACTAACCCAGGAGTGGGACAAGACGTTCCCTTTGAGCGACAAGGTGGAGCACCGCAAGGTGACCTTCCACAACCGCTACGGCATCGAGCTGGCGGCAGACCTCTACTCACCCAAGAATGCCGACGGCCGGCTGGCCGCCATCGCCGTGAGCGGCCCTTTCGGCGCCGTCAAAGAGCAGAGCAGCGGCCTCTACGCCCAGCATCTGGCTGAACGCGGCTTTGTGACATTGGCTTTCGACCCTTCCTTTACAGGCGAAAGCGGAGGCGAACCCCGTCGCACCGCCAGCCCCGACATCAACACCGAGGATTTCCTTGCCGCCGTTGATTTCCTCTCCGTACAGGAAAACATCGACCCCGACCGCATCGGCATCATAGGTATCTGCGGATTCGGAGGCATGGCTGTCAACGCCGCCGCCCTCGACCCGCGCATCAAAGCCACCGTGGCGAGCACCATGTATGATATGACACGGGTGGCCCGCGAAGGTTATTTCGGCAGCACCGACAACCCCGAAGCCCGTATGGAACAGCGCAGGAGTCTTGCCACCGCCCGCACCGAGGCGTTCCGCACGGGCGACTATGGGCGTGCCGGCGGCGTGGTCGACCCGCTGCCCGACGACGCACCATGGTTTGTCAAAGACTATCACGCCTATTACAAAACCCCGCGAGGCTATCATCCCCGCAGCGGCAACAGCACCGACGGCTGGAATCTTATCGGTACCCAGTCATTCCTTAACCAGCCTATCCTTTGTTTCGCCAACGAGATTGAAACACCCGTTCTCCTTATCCACGGCGAAAAAGCCCATAGCCGTTATTTCAGCGAGGGAGCCTTCGAGCAGATGACCGGCACCAATCCGCAGGGCAAAAACATGACCTTAGGCAACAAGGAGATCCTCATCATCCCGGGAGCTTCCCATGTAGACCTCTACGACGACCAGGCCGGAGTTATCCCTTACGACAAAATAGAGCGGTTCTTTAAAGACAACCTCTAATGAGACGCATCACTTGCCTCATTGCCGCATGCTGACTTTTGACGACAGCATGTATACAGAAAGGTGACGGACACTTATACCGCAAAAGCCGGCCTCCAGATGGAGACTGGCTTTTGCAAATCACGGCTTTCGGGTTCTGACACGGCAAGCATGAACAACGGAGAAAACAGACCCCTTTTCAGAAAATAAATAACACCCCCTCGCTGATGGCGGCGGCCGTATCACCGCAGCAGAAGCCGCCGCAAGCGTGAAAATGGCATCGAAGAAGAATTAGGGCGCCGTTTGACGGCCCGGGCAAGAAAGAGAATGCGGCCACGCAGTGCATGACGCGCGGCCGGCCGAAGCACGGCCTATGCAGGACGGCTGCCGGAAGCGGCATGGGAACCGCCGGAGTTGGCATCGGCAAGCAGGTACCACGCTGATGTGGTGTAGAAGTCACGCAAACCGTATAGTTTATTGAACCCCCAGATTTCGACGCGGGGCTTCAGTCCGAATTTTTGTTTGTAGTGCGGGTTGATGAACCAGAGGGTACGCTTGACGGTTTGCAGCCCCTGCCCGGCTGCAAGATGTTCGAATTGTTCGACGGAGAGGCCGGAACGTTTGATGCTGAGCAGCTCGTCGACGACGCCGACCGGTTCTTTGCACGCACGCAATATCATGCGATAGAGGGGTGTAGGAAGCAGGTGCAGGTAGGGAACTATAGAGAGTTTGCTCCGACATATCTGCTGGTGGCCTCCAAACGGCATCTGCCACGCCGGAAATGCAAAGAACACTATCGCGTCGCGGCGCATGAATGATTCGACGTGGGCGACAAAACCTGCCTTGAACGGGGGTTCGATGTGTTCGATTACATCATGCACCAGCACCACGTCGAACTTATCCTCCTCGCTGACGGGCGACGGAACGTTCATGAAGTCTGACGCCACGAAGTCTGCCGACAGGCCGCTCTCGTAAAAAAAATTGCTTCGCGTTGTCGATCTGCTTTGCGCTGATATCGATGCCGCTTACCCGGCAGCCAATCTCAGCGAAGGGAAGCAGATTGCCTCCCTCGCCGCAACCGACCTCGAGCACCCGCATCCCGCCTGACAACGGATGGATCGCGTTTACGTAGTTTAGGTAATATTCTTTCGATGTGTTGGACTGCTCGGTGAAATACTGTTTCCTGTCTGTATGTCTATGTTGCATAGCTGTAACGGCATCTAATCAAGGGACAAAAGTAGTTATTTTTTTCAAAACGGACGACGGAATTGTACGAGTAACGTGAAATGAAGATTTTTATTGCCACATCAACGACGGTTTACTTTGTTTTTGAGGGCAGGAGGGCTGAATGGAGGGGGGCGGGCACGGTGGCATCCGAATGCAGGGCCGGAGTGAGGCCCGTCCGTTGTGTCCGTAGGGGTTGACGACATGCCGGCAAGGGGCCGACCCTCCCGACGGCAATGACGGTGAAATTACGGATGTTTTTCAGAAAATAAATGTATCTTTGCATTTTATGAGGTATAATTTCTTTACATTATGCTGCTTTTAGACGACAACACTCCCTCGCTGATGACGGCCGCCGCCCAAGGCGCCGCCGCGCCGACTATCCCTGACGACAAGTTCGGGCAGACGCTGAAAGTCACCGACAGTATCACCCATACGGTGGCCGACAGTTTGAAGAATATGAATCTTTCCGACATCAAAAGCATTGTGACCGGAGAGAACACCATTGTCAAGGACGGCTTGCGCGAACTGACGCAGCTGACGGTGGGCTTTATTCCCAAGCTGCTGGTGGCTGTCCTCATCCTGTGGGTGGGGATGAAACTGGCCAAGATGCTGAAGCGGGCTATCATCCGTGCGCTGGACCGCCGCGGCGCCGAAGCCTCGCTGAAAAGTTTTCTGGCCTCGCTGGTGGACCTGTTGCTGAAGGCGATGATTATCATCATGGCCATGGATGTGATCGGCATCAAGGCCACCTCGTTCATCGCGCTGCTGGGCGCCATGGGGCTGGCTATCGGCATGGCATTGCAGGGCACGCTGCAGAATTTTGCCGGTGGTGTCATCATCCTGCTGATGAAGCCTTTCAAGGTGGATGACTATATCGAATGCGGCAATTACAAGGGTTATATCAAGGAGATACGCATCTTCCACACCTTCATGCGGCCTTTCAACGGGCGCACCATCATCATCCCCAACAGCGAACTGGCCACCAAAAGCCTTATCAACCACACCAAGGAGCCTGTTATCCGGCTTGATGTGGTGGCCAGTGTGGCCTACGGGACAGACCTGAAGAAAGCCAAGGAGGCATTGTGGCAGGTCATCAACAACGAGCCGCTCATCCTGCATGAGCCCAAGGCGCCGACGATCGCGGTCAGCAATCTGGGCGACAGCTCGGTGGACCTGACGCTGTGGCTGTGGGTGACTGTGGAGGACTACTGGACTTTGTGGATGCATATCCGCGAGGACATCTACATCGCATTCAACAATGCCGGCGTGGAGATACCCTTCCCGCAAATCACGCTGCATCACGGAGCCGAAAAGCAACCCATACAGATGGAGCCGCGCACCGCAACGGCACATCTGCAGACATCGGAGGAGGAAAAACTCGGGGCGGGCGACTGACGAATTACATTGCTGTTATGAGAAGATTCTTGACAATAGCGCTGCTGCTGTCGGTTGTGACGACAGCCCCGGCCGGGACACCGCTGGGCGACGGGGCCGTCGTGTCGCTGCTCACCTGCGGCGAAGGCGGGGAAGTGGAGACGTTTTTCGGCCACAGCGCCATCCGCGTGCGCGACACGGCCAACGGCATCGATTATGTCTACAATTACGGCACTTATGACTTCAACCAGCCACATTTTTATTGGTCGTTCGCACGCGGCAACCTCAACTACTGTCTGAGCCGGGACAGCTACCGGCACTTCATGCAATGCTATCGGGCGGAACGGCGTGCCGTCTACGAACAGCGGCTCATGCTCGACGGCCGGGAGCGTGAGAACCTTTTCATCCTGCTTGAGACCAACTATGAGCCCGAATACCGCTATTATCGCTACGATTTCTTCCGCGACAACTGCGCCACACGTCCCCGCGATGTCATTGACGCCGCCTTGGGCCGCCGCAGCATCCGCTATAACGAGCCGGTGCAGCGTATCACTTATCGGGATGTGGTTTACGGTGCCACAGCCGGTCATCTGTGGTGGCGTTTTGCGCTGGACCTGGTGTTGGGTATGCCGACAGACCATGTATGCAACGCCCGCGAGCTGATGTTTGCGCCGTTCCACCTGATGCAGCTGGCAGGCTCGGCCACACTGGACGACGGACAGCCGCTGTCCAGCCCCGCCACGGAGCTGTTGCCGGGAGAGCAGACCGCGACCTCCTGCCCCGTATCACCGCTGGCAGCCGGATGGGGTCTGTTTGTCGTCATTGTGGTGCTCAGCATGACAGGCAGCCGGCGAGGGTGGAGTTTGCGCTGGATAGACTGCATCCTTTACGGCACGGGCTTTCTTGTGTCGCTATTGCTGATATTCCTATGGTTCGGCACTTCACACCATTACACCAACTGGAATCTCAACCTGCTGTGGGCCTCGCCGCTATGGCTCTATTTCCTCATCCGCGGCCGTCAGAGTGCACGGTGGATGACCGTTGTACAGATGACAATGCTCGCCGCCGCCATGGTGCTGACGCTGATCGGTGTGCCGCAACAGATCAACAGCGCGGTCGTCCCGCTGTCACTGACGCTGTTCGTCCGGCTCACCGCTTCGCTGCATGAAAACCACAAACAACAATAAACTCAACATCCACCTCACCATGAACCGATCACACCGCCACCGAATCCTGATTATCACCCCCTTGCTGCTCATGCTGGCACAGGTGTGGGCCACACCGCGGACACCGGAGGAGGCGCGTGACATAGCCACACAATGGGTCGTTGCGCACAGGCCGTCGAAAGCAACCCCGCGGTTGACACCGGCCGATCGGCCCGAATGGCCGCATCTTTACGTTTTTAATATTGACGGCGGCGGATTTGTCATCGTGGGCGACCACAGCGGCGCACGCGACATTGTGGCTTACGCCCCTCAAGGTGCTGTGGACGGCGGTATGCTGCCGGATGCGCTGCGCAACTGGATGCACGACTGCAACCGTCAGCTGGAGTTGCTGGATGGGGGCACCCCCCTGACTGCACCCTCAGGCACCAAGGACGCGCTGCCCGACAGCGTGGCCCCGATGCTGGTCAGCAGCTGGAATCAGACACAGTATGGGTACAACAGCCAGATACCGATTGACACCGCCTCGCTGTCGGACAGCAGCTTAGCCGTGATGGACCACCGGCCTTCGGTAGGTTGCGGCGCCCTCTCCATGGCGCAGGTGATGCGCTATTGGTCGTTCCCGGCCCACGGATACGGCCGTCACAGCTACAGCCACGACGGCGCCTATCCGTGCTGGCGTTACGGCACCTTGTCGGCAGACTTTGCCGCGACGAACTATCAATGGGACTTGATGCCCTATCAACTGAACAGCGGCAGCAGCGACGAGGAGGTGGAAGCCGTGGCGACCCTGCTGTCCCAATGCGGCATTGCCGTCAATATGATGTACAACTCGGGATGCGACGGCGGTAGCGGCTCGTATATGTATGACATACTGACCGCACTGACACGTTATTTCCATTACAGCGCCACCGCACGCATAGCCGCCCGTATGTACTACTCCGAGACGCAATGGACCGATGCGCTTAGACGCGAGTTGGCCAACGGCCGCCCCGTCATCTATGCCGGAAGCTCGGTGGAGGACACAGCCGAACATACGTTGGCCGGAGGTCACGCCTTTGTGCTTGACGGCTACGACACCAACGGGCTGTTCCATGTGAACTGGGGCTGGCAAGGCGAATATAACGGCTACTACGCCGTGTCGGTGCTACGTCCCTATACGCAGTATAATTTCGCGATGAACCAAAGCGCCATTTTCGGGCTGCGGCCTGAGTACAATGCCGTCGGCATGTCTGTCATGGCCGGCGACCTGACGATGGACAGCGGCGAGTTGCAACGCGGAGCACCGGTTTCGGGCCAATACAGCATGACCAACATCGGCGACGCCGCGGTCACAATGCATACCGGAGTGAATATTTACAATGACGCCAATGAATATATGGGATGTGTGGACGGCCGCACGCTGACGATACAACCCGGCGACACAATACAATGTATGTTTGCCTATGCGACAGACCTGCCTGTCGGCCACTACCGCGCCGTGATGCAATATTACGACCAGCCGTTCGCAGCCGGAGCGGAAGAGGATTTGACCTACTACCTCAACGACGCCGACCACCGCAGTGTGACACCGTTCGTCGTGGTCGACAGCAACCGTTCGCTGATGACCAATCTGGTTGTCTTTGTACGTTTTGCCGACGACGCAGAAATCAGCAAGACCATCGACGACATAGACCCCATGTTCAACAACCGTGAAGAGGGCTACCACAGCGTTGCCAACTATTATGCGGCGGTGAGCTACGACAAGATACACATACAAACCGTCTATGCCGACCAGATTGACGACAACGGCCGGATTGTGTCGTATGTCGACGCCTATCCGCGCGGATATTACACCCCCTACAGTCCGACGAACCCCGACGGCTATACCGACGAGGTGCCCCTGACCGGCATCCACGCCCGGGAGCAGGCATTGCTGGCCCGCATCGCCGACTATATAGACAGCTGCGGCCTGGTGCCGGCGGACATGGTGCTCGACGGCGACGGAGACGGCGATATTGACAATGTAAGCTTTGTGGTCAAGGGCGGTGTGGGCGAATGGGCCAGCATCCTGTGGCCCCACATGGAGTTTTTCCCGCACGATGCGGTGGGACGCACTGTCACAGTCAACGGCAAACGGCTCAACTGTTTCAACATGGAGTTTGAGGGGGCGGGTTATTACTTCCGCACCAACACCTTCTGCCATGAGTTAGGTCATTCGATGGGCATGCCCGACCTCTACCATTACGTCAATTATCCCGATGTGTCGCCTGTGGGGCGATGGGACATCATGTGCGACGGCAACTGCGTCCACCCGTCGGCCATGATAAAGCACCAATACCTGCACATTGTCGACACACCTGCCGAAATCACCGGCGACGGCACCTATACATTGTTCAGCAGCGGCAGCAGCCCTTCGCAAAACCTGTACTACATCCGTTCCGCTATCGACAGCAACCAGTGGTTCACGTTTGAATACCGCAACAGGGAAGACCCGTTTGAGGCGGATCTCCCGTACAGCGGACTACTCATCGGACGATGGGTGGACACGACAACTGTCAGCGACCTGTATATGGGCAACGCCTTTTTCGACTACACGACCCGCGCCCACTCTTATTGGCTGTTCCGCCCGGGCAGCGACAGCGACACGGTGCAGGGGCAGCCGCACCGCGCCGCCTTCGACGGCAGCGAAGGCCGAGATGCGTTCGGCCCCGGCAGCAACCCCCGGCCTTATCTGACCGACGGCACTGCGGAGAACAGTTTCGAGATATATGACATCCGACCCAACGGCAGCACCTGCACATTCAGCGTGCGTTTCCTCGATGACGGCATCGCCCGCGCGGACAAGGGGGACTGGCAATTCTACCCCAACCCTGCCAACCACGGCGTGCATCTGGTTCTGCCCGACGGCAAACGGCAACAACTGGCCGTTTATGACGCATTGGGGCGCTGTGTGCTGAAACAGACGGTGCAGGGCACAGAGATCTATCTGCCGTTGCAGCTGCCGCGAGGGATTTACACCCTCAGGCTGGGCGAGTCGGCTCAAAAACTGGTTGTCTGTGAACCATGACACGATGATTGATTTTGAATATATGTGATATGATGAAGAAATATTTATTGTTTTTCACCCTATTGGCGGGGCTGTCGACATTACGGGCACAACATCAGACCTCTCTCTACGACTCCACATTGGTGCTGATGGAGGAATCGGGGCTGAGCCATGCCGTCCGCCACGAACGCATCCGCATGGACGACGCCAAGGGATGCCGCGACAACACAACGCTCAGAATTGACTACGACCCGCTGTCGGCCTATGTCGAATTCCGCCAAGTCATCGTACACCGACACGCGACAGGCCGCGTCGAAGTGCTGATAGACAAAGAGAACGACGGCACAGTCTATGACTACGTGGCACCGGCCCGCCTCATCTATTGGGGCGCCTCGCAGAAGATGGTGCAGGTGGGGCATCTGGACCCCGGCGACGAGCTGGAGTACACGACCTACCGAAAAGGCTTCACCTACGCGCTGCTCGGCGACAGGGAGGATGACAGCCGCTATATTCCGCCCATGCGCGGCCATTTCTATGACATCGTCCCCTTCTGGAGCAAACATCCGGTGCAACGACGTGTCTATCGCCTTACTCTGCCCCGGAGCAAACAATTGCAATATGCGGTCTACAACGACCCGAAAGGACGGGTGACGGTGGAAAGCGAACAGCACGGCGACCTGATGACCTATACGTTCAGCTCCACGGACATATTGCCGCTTGCATTGGAGCCCCGCACACTGGCCAACAACGATATTGAGCCGAAGTTGCTGCTCAGCACCGCGCCCGACTGGCAGTCGAAGTCCGTCTGGTTTTACGGCGTCAACGAAGATTACGGCAGCTTTACGCCCACCGCCGAAGTGCAAGCCAAGGTTGACGAACTGTTGCGCAACGCGCACACC
Organism: Candidatus Hemicellulosilyticus sp. P3; assembly: GCA_001543385.1. GTDB lineage: Bacteria > Bacteroidota > Bacteroidia > Bacteroidales > P3 > Colimorpha. The sequence goes on along the minus strand of LPNH01000017.1, from coordinate 21,632 downwards.
GAGCAGGACAGCATCGCCATTCTCACCCACTGGGTGGCCGACAATATACGCTACTGCGGCATCAGCATGGGCGAAGGGGAAGGTTACACACTGCACAATGCCGACATGAACTTCACAGACCGTTGCGGCGTGTGCAAGGACAAAGCCGGCATGTTGGTCACGATGCTGCGTGCCGCCGGATTCAACGCCTACGCCGCCATGACGATGGCGCATGAGCGCATCGACCCCATACCGGCCGACCAGTTCAACCACAGTGTATGCGCCGTTCAGCGCCGCGACGGCCACTTCGAGATGCTCGACCCGACGTGGGTGCCGAACACCCGCGAACTCTGGAGCAGCGCAGAGCAACAGCAGGGCTACCTTATCGGACTGCCCGACGGCGCCACGCTGCAGTACACACCGCTCTCGGCTCCGGAGAACCATTATATCCGTATCGACGCCACGAGCAAGCTGGACCCTGCCGGCACGCTCAGCGGCACCGTCACCGTCACCGCCGAGGGGCAGAGCGACAGCCGCATACGCTCGATATTCAACAGCGCCCAGAGCCAATGGCGCAACAATCTGGAACTGGAGCTGCTGCGTATTGCCCCGCAGGCTGAAATAACCGCTGTCGAACACACCGACCCCGACTCATATCTGAGCCAGCCTGTCCGCATTACATACCGCTACCGCATTCCGCGCTATGCCGTGGTGGACGGCAATACAGCCGTCTTCATTCCGCTCTCGGCCCGCAAACTCTTCGCCCGAGCCATGCCGCATCTCTTCTTCAACACCGAAGCCGAACTGCGCACCCAGCCTTTTGCCGACGCCTGCTCGCGGGTGGTGGAGATACATGAGAAGGTCAGCCTGCCGGCGGTCTACAAGCAGCTCCATTTCCCCATGGTGGAAGGAGTGGCCGACCCCGCCGCAAGTTTCGGCTGCCGTTATTGGATGGACGGCGACACGCTGCTGTTTGACGCGAGCGTGATGCTCGGCAAACGTGTCTATGAAGCGCATGAGTGGCCCATGTTCCGTCAGGTGGTGCAAAACCAGCGGCTGCTGGCCACAACACCCGTCATCCTGTCGAAATAATCTCTTAAAGTCTGTATCATGAAAAGAATGCTCCTTACTGTCATAGCTTTAGCGGCCATCATCCCCCTGCTGGCACAACAGCCGCAACCCGACGCCGAATATCTGCTTGTCCGCCGCGAATACACCACATTCGAAGACGGCAGCATGGATGTCCGTTTCCGCAAAGAGATCAGACTGTTGCGGAACCGTGCCATTACGGCCTATGCGCTCAACGGCGAGAGTTTTATCGAATACAACCCCCACTTCGAACTGCTCACCATCAACGAATGCTACACCCTGCTGCCGGACGGACGCAAGGTGGAGCCGCGCCCCAGCGCCTATGTCGAGCAACTGCCCGAAAGTTGCGCCGAATGCGGCCGGCTGAACGACCTGCGCGAGATGGTGGTGGTGCACACCGCGCTGGAAGAGGGCTGCACCGTGGTGCTGGACTACACGCTGCACCGACACAGCAACCGTCTGTATGAGCATTTCGACATGATGCAGCGCTACCCGGTGCGCCGCTACGAAGTGGTGGTGGACGGAAAGCTGCTGCGCGAGGCGCTGAATATTCCGCAAGACGACTGGAGCCCGGTGGCCTATGCGGTCAAGCCGACGGACTACGAGGTGGACATCCGCCTCGGGGAGCTGCCCCGATGGGAGAGCGAACGCCAGCTGGCAGCGGCACGCTGGGTGGACACTGTGGCCAAACTTCCTGCGTTGGAGCGCGCACAGGCCGTCTGCCGATGGGTGAGAGAGCGTGTGGTCTGCCGCCATGGCCTTGACCTGGCACGCCTCGACTACAACATCGCGGCAGCCGACGAGGTCTATGCCGACAACTGCGGCACACCCGCCGACTGCGCCAACCTCGCCACGGCGTTGCTGAACCGCGCAGGACTCGACGCCACACTGGTTCGTGACACTGCCGTGCACAATATCGCCGAGAGTTTCCGCATCGATGTCGATATTGACAACATGCGTTACCGCATCGATCCACTTTCCTCACAACCCTGGCAACCCGAGGGTGCCGCCCGAGACGACGGCGCCCCGATCCAGATTGACAGCACGCTGGACTATGCTCCGCAGGAACTGGCCGATGGATACTGCCGGCTGACACTGCCTTCGGTCGAAGGAGCACTGGACATAGACCCGGCCCTGCTGACACCGTCGCGCAATGTACCCGTGGCCGTCAGCCCCTGCAACGAGAGCTACCGATACAGCATCCCGCTGCCGAAAAAGGTAAATCTGGTGGGGGGCAAGCAACGCATCCGGTACAGCATAGACGGAGTGGGAAGCATCGACGTGAGTGTCAGCCAGAAAGGGCGCCGCATCGAGGTCAGCCGCCAACTGACCGTCACCTGCAGCGCCGTCGACATGGAGCATTACGCCGGTTTCCGCCGCCTGATGCAGGACTGGCAGACGGGCAAGGAATTTTTTGTCAAATAGGGCATTCGTGCCTGTTTGAAAAAAAATTTCTATATTTGCAGCGTCAACCTTTTTCTAACCCAAAAGCCTGACACCTGATGGAGCAGAGAATAGGAACAATCACCATACTCATAGCCGACCGCATGCGGTCAGCCGAGGTCAACCACATTCTTTCACAATACAGCGGCATTATCCTGTGCCGCCAAGGGTTGCCGTTTCGCGACCGCCCGATTGCTGTCATCGCATTGATTGTCGAGGGCAGCGTGGATCAAATCAACACTCTCACAGGCCGGCTGGGCCGGTTGGAGGGGGTGGAATGCAAGGCTGCGTTGGCCAAAGCGAAAGGATGAGCGGAAGCCGAAGCGGGCAATGGAGCGCCGGACAGACAGAACCGTCCGGAACGGCATAGAAACCCAAAAACAAACATAATCACCAAACCACATGCGCAACCAAAATTTTATCGACCGCGACAAATTGTACGGTCTTCTGCAGGACAACAGCCCCAGCGAGGGTGAACTGAACGACATATTGAACAAAGCCCGCAAACTGAAAGGACTTGACCTGAACGACGTGGCCAAGCTGCTTTGCGTGGAGGACGAAGCTTCCATCGCGAAGATACTCGACACGGCACACTACTGCAAAGAGGAAATCTACGGCAAACGGCTGGTGCTCTTCGCCCCGATCTACACCGGCAACGCCTGCGTGAACAACTGCGTCTATTGCGGCTTCCGCCGCGACAACCATGCGTTGCGCCGCAAGATTCTGACAATGGACGAGATTGAGCAAGAGACGCTGCACCTGCTGCGCATGGGACACAAACGCGCATTGCTGATTTGCGGCGAAAGCCCGCGCAACGACGCCGACTATATGGTGCAGGCCATCCGCCGCTGCTATGCCGCCCGCGACGAGAAAGGCAGTTCGATCAGGCGCATCAATGTCGAGCTGGCTCCGATGAGTGTGGCTGACTTTGCCAAGCTCAAAGCCGAGAAGATAGGCACATACGTATGCTTCCAGGAGACCTACGACCCCGTGGAGTACGCCAAGTTCCACCCCGCCAACACCCCCAAGGGCGACTACCTGTACCGGCTTACCTGCATGGACCGGGCCATGGAGGGCGGCATCGACGACGTGGGGCTGGGCGTGCTGTTCGGCCTGGTGGACTACCGCTTCGAGATTTTGGCCATCATGGAGCATGCCCGCCATCTGGAAGAGGACTACGGCTGCGGCCCGCACACGGTGAGTTTCCCCCGTATCGAGCCGGCCGAGGGGACACCGTTCAGCCTGCCTGAGAACATCCCCCACCCTGTCAGCGACAAAGATTTCATGAAGATTATCGCCATCATCCGCATCGCCATGCCCTACACCGGCATCATCATCAGCACACGGGAGCGGCCCGAGATGCGCGACCAGCTGGTGAAATACGGCGTCAGCCAGATTTCGGCCGCCAGCGAAACCAACCCCGGCGGCTACGACGCCGGCGAAGGCAGCACCGACACCCAGACCGACCACCAGAAAACCGGCGCCCAGTTCACATTGGGCGACCACCGCTCGTTAGACGAGGTGATCAGCATGATGATTGACGGCGGATATATCCCCAGCTTCTGCACCGGATGCTACCGCAAAGGGCGAGTGGGCGCCGACTTCATGGATCTGGCCAAACCGGGGTTGATTAAAGAATATTGCAAACCCAACGCCATGTTCACCTTCCGCGAATATTTAGAGGACTACGCCTCGCCCGAAACCAAGGCCAAAGGACTCGAACTGCTGAAGAAACTGACACAGACCTTTCCGAAAGAAGAACTGAAACGGCGCGTGGAAGGCAATTTATGCAAGATTGGCGAAGGCGAGAGAGATCTATACTTCTAACAGAAAATCAACATATTAACACCAATACAAACACATTGTTGTTAATAAAATCAAATGCCGCCGACAGGCAAATGAAAAAATAGTTGTACTTTCGCACCATCAAAGCTACGGGTAAGCCGAAAACCATGCAGAGTAGGCACAACTAAAACATTTCACAAAATGAAAAAAGTATTTTTAACCCTTGCACTCGCTGCTTTCGCTTTTGCAGCCAACGCACAGTTTGTTGTTTCAGGTAGCCTGAACTTCAACCACAACGGCATCAAGAACACCCTCGACGGCGATGAGTACTGGACCGGCACCCCCAACAAATACACCGGTTTTGGCATTGACCTGAAGGGCGGTTATCAAATCAACGACCAGTGGCAGGTTGGTGTGATGCTTGGTTTCGACATGGGCACCACTGTCATTGAAGATGACCTCACCGGCGCCGGTTCTGTCAACTATACCGAAACAGACAAGACCCACATGTTCGGCTTTGGCGTCTATGGTCGCTACGACTTTCTCCAGTTCAAGAAACTGAATGTTTTTGCCGAAGCACAGCTGGCCATGGGAATCGGCGGTGGCAAGAATGAGATTGAGACTGCCGGCACCACCGTCAGCACCGACCATCCGAAAGACTTTGCACTTACAATCGCCGTTGTCCCCGGCGTCAGCTACAAACTGACCGACAACCTGTCGGCCGACCTCTACCTCAACTTCATCGGTTTAGGTTTCAGCATGGCTAAGCAGACCACCAAGACCACCAACGCTTCCGGTTCTGAGATTGACGACGTCAACACAATCTCCAGCTTCGGTCTCAACGCCACTTGCTATCAGGATGACATCAACACCCTCTTCAACAACGTGTCGCTTGGTTTCACCTACAGATTCTAACATTTAGCGCCTTGGGCGCATTCCATTACAACAGAGGCGGAGTCTTGACGACTTCGCCTCTGTTTCTATATTTTAATTTTACTTTTTAGTTTTATACCGTTCTTTTTCGTAATTTTGCAGATACGAAACACCAAGCATACCGTTATGGCTGAATTTCTGAAAATCGAACACCGCGACGCGGTCTGCATCTGCACGATTGCCGCACCCAAGACTCTCAACGCGCTCAACAGCGTGATTCTGGGCGAACTGAATGAATTTTTGGACACTTTGGACACAGGCCGCACCCGTTGTCTGATTGTCACAGGCGAAGGCGAGAAGGCGTTTGTGGCGGGTGCCGACATCAGCGAGATGGCCGGACTGAACGAAGCGGAAGGGTTTGAGTTCGGCAGACGCGGCGCCGACGTGTTCCGCCGGATAGAGCGCCTGCCCATCCCTGTCATCGCCGCGGTGAACGGATTCGCCCTCGGCGGAGGCTGCGAGCTGGCCATGGCCTGCGACATCCGCCTGTGCAGCGACAATGCACGCTTCGGGCAACCTGAGGTGGGGCTGGGCATTATCCCGGGTTTCAGCGGCACGTGGCGTCTGGCCCGGATAGTGGGCATGGGAATGGCCAAACAGATGATATTCGCAGGCAAGCCGGTACGTGCCGACGAGGCGCTGCGCATCGGGCTGGTGAACGCGGTGTACCCGCCAAGCGAGCTGATGGACGAAGCCGTCGCGCTGGCCGACAGCATCTGCGCCAACGCCCCGTTGGCGGTGGCCATGGCCAAGGAGTGCATCAACGAGGAGTACGATCTGCCGGCCGACGAGGCGATACGCTATGAGAACGAACTCTTTGGCAACTGTTTCGCCACCCGCGACCAAAAAGAGGGTATGCGTGCTTTTCTGCACAAGGAGAAGGTCGCGTTCGAAGGAAGATAGACGACAAACAACCCAAAATAAAACCACCTATGAAAATCTATGTTATCGGAACGGGTACGATGGCCAAGGGCATTGTGAAGGCCTTTGCCGCCAAGATGCCCGTGGTTATGAAAAGCAGAACGCAGGCTTCGCTCGACAAAGCCATGGCCTCGATCGGCAAATCGTATGCCAAACTGGTCGAGAAAGGCAAGATGACGCAGGAAACGGTCGACGCCTTGCTGGCCAACATCACCACCACGACGGATTATGCCAGTTTTGCCGACGCGGATCTGGTGATTGAGGCTGCCGTGGAGGAGATGCAGCTGAAAAAAGAGGTGTTCAAGGAGCTGGACGGCATCTGCAAGCCCGAAACCATCTTCGCCACGAACTCGTCGAGCCTGAGCATCACGGAGATTGCGGCCTGCACACAGCGTCCGGCGCAGTTTATCGGCATGCATTTCTTCAACCCCGCCGACCGCATGGCGCTGGTGGAGGTGATACGCGGGCAGCTGACTTCGGACGAGGTGTGCAAGTGCGTTGTGGAGCTGGCGGCAGGTATCGGCAAACAGCCGGTGGAGGTGAAGGAAGCCCCCGGATTTGTGGTGAACCGCATCCTCATCCCCATGATTAACGAGGCGGTGGGCATCCTGGCCGACGGCATTGCCACGGCTGAGGACATCGACAAGTGCATGATGCTTGGAGCCAATCACCCCATGGGCCCGCTGGCTTTGGCCGACTTGATTGGCAACGATGTGAATCTGGCCATCATGGAGGTGCTCTACAAGGAGTTCGGCGACCCGAAGTACCGCCCTCACCCGCTGCTGCGCAAGATGGTGCGGGCCGGACTGCTGGGCCGCAAGACGGGCGAAGGGTTTTATAAATATTGAACCTTCGGGGGAACACTATTGCCCCTTATTATTCATCATCCTGTCAAAAAAACTCCCAATATGGGAGTTTTTTTTTATTTTTGCAGACTGAGCCTTCTGATATGAAGCACTATATGCAACCAAAACAATCTCTTTGCAACAGGTGTGAATCAAAAAACGGTGTTTTAACGAACGTTTTCGATAAGCCAAATGACCAAAGTCAAGCTTGCTTGAACGTTGGCATGGCGAGAAAACGTCTAATGAAATTGAAGAATTATGAACCATCACTTCCCCCTCCGCATTGCCACGACGAGAACCGTAATTGCGTGCACCGCACTGTTGTGCGTGTCGGCACGGATGGTGCCGCCCGTATGTGCGCAGACCCGTGTAACGGTGCATCTGAACAACGGTCTCAGCCACAACTATGCGCTGGAGACGACCGGCGGCATTGACCTGACCACGGAGGGCCTCATAGCCATCCATGAGAGCAATATCAGCGGCGCCACCGCCACGTTCAGCACCGGCGCGATCCGCAAGCTGACGTTTAGCCGTGACGCCGCCGGCATGGAGACAGCGTCGACGGATGTTGTGACGGCGGCCCCCAACCCGACGTCGGGGCGCATTGTGCTGCGCGGACTGCCGCAAGGGGTGCAGGCGGCACGGATTTACACCGCGGCGGGGCAGCTGGCAGAGACCTGCCGCGTGGAGCATGACGGCACACTGGACCTGAGCCGCCTTCCCCAAGGCATCTATATTCTGCAGGCGGGTGAGCGCCGCACGAAGATTGTCAAACTGTAATATCTGCAAGAAACGCATGAAACGCTATATTCTTATCGCCGCAGCTTTGCTGGCCGTCTTGTTTTCATCCCGGGCGCAAACGACCCCGCAGCGAATCCGCGTCCACCACAACGGCATGGTGGTTTATGACACAACGACGGCCGCCGTCGACAGCATGACCGCCACGGGTGCGTACAACCTGCAGCTCCACCAAAGCGGACAGGTCTGGTCGCGCTCGATTGACAATATTGACAGCCTCACGTTTTATTATGCGACGGGAGGTGACAACAGCGACACCGGAGAGGTGGACTATGAGAGCGGTCTCGCCATCACATGGAACAACGGCAGCGCACCGACCGTTATTAACGCCTATGCCTCGCAGGGCGTGACGGTCAGCGTATCGGGCGAACATGTGACGGTTGTGTCGACGGCCGGCATCGCCGACCTGACCTATCGCCTGTCGGGAAGCAGCAGCAACGGATCACTGACGCTGACGAGCGATTATAAATTGATATTGCTGATGGACGGGCTGTCGTTGACCAACCCCGCAGGCGCCGCGGTCAACATGCTTTCGGACAAACGGTGTACCGTGCATCTGGCCGCCGGAAGCAGCAATACACTCTGCGACGGCGCCGGCGGCAGCAACAAGGGAGCGCTGCAGGCGCAGGGCAAGCTGGATTTCCAGGGCAACGGCTCGCTGCAGGTGAGCGGATATACGAAGCACGGAATCCAGAGCAGCGGCAGATGTACGGTCAACGCAGGCGACATCACGGTGACCACGGCTGTCAAAGACGGCATGAATGTGGACGATTTGATGATGTATGGCGGCACACTGAGGGTGTACAGCCTAGGCGACGGCATTGACGGCGACCAGGGATGTATTGACATTTCAGGCGGAACGGTGTATGTCACCACTACAGCCGACGACACCAAGGGCATCGGATGCGACAGCACCATCCATATCGGCGGCGGCAGTGTGACGGTGATTGCCTCGGGAGCCGACGCCAAAGGGCTGCGCAGCAAGCAGAGCATACTGATTGACGGCGGCGAAGTGACAGTCTCGATGAGCGGCGACCAGTCGAAAGGCATCAAGGTGGACGGCACCTTTACGCTCAGCGCCGGCGACGTGACTGTCAACGCATCGGGGTCGTATGTGCCGGAAGCCTCCGGCAACGGCTACGACCCATCCTACTGCACAGGAGTGAAGGCCGACGGCAACGTTTATATGACCGGCGGCTCGATGACGGTCAACTGCCCCTCGTCGAATACGGGAGGCAAGGCCATTTCGTGCGACAGCGACATCACGCTGGCAGGCGGCATGGTTGACATCACGGTGGCCGGGGCCTGCGGCACCTATACAGACTCGACGGGCGGCACGAACAGTTTCTCATCGGCCGGCATTAAGTGCGACGGAAGGCTGACCGTCACCGGCGGCGACATAGTTGTGAGAGCCTATGGCAAGGCCCTCTCGGCCGACGGGGATGTGACTGTCAGCGGCGGCAGGATGGAGCTGAGCACCAACGGCGCAGGCGCCGTGACAACGGGCAGCGGCTCGTCAGCGACGGACGGTTATACGTCGTCGTGTATTAAAAGCGACGGCAATATTGTCATCACCGGCGGCACTGTCAACGCAACCAGCACAGGCAAAGGCGGACGCGGCATCGTGGCGGACGGCGCACTGACGGTCGGCCAGACAGGCGCTGCCGACAGCCTGGTGAATATTTATGTCACCACCTCGGGCGCCCCTGTCAATACAACAAGCAGCGGCGGCGGTCCCGGCGGCGGACACGGGGGCGGCGGCTGGCCCGGAGGAGGCGGAGGCAACACAGACTATTGGAAAGGGATTGCAAAAGCGATCCGCGTCGACGGCAATATCACCATCAACAGCGGCCATGTGCAGGCCTACTGTTCGCAGACGAGCGGCGACCCGACGGCGGAGGCCATCGAGTCGAAAGACAGCATCACTGTCAACGGCGGCTATGTCGAGACGAATGCCTATGACGACGCCATCAACGCCGCCTCGCATATCGCCGTCAACGGCGGCCATGTGTGGGCCTATTCGCGCGGCAACGACGCGATTGACTGCAACGGCACCTATATCCATATCACAGGCGGTGTCGTCATTGCCTACAGCGCCAAGGAGTGCGGCATTGACGACAATGCAGACAACGGCGGCACACACCTCTATATCAGCAATGCCACGGTTGTCTGCAGCGGAACGATGGGCGCCATTGAGGGCACGCCTTCTGTGAGCGGACAGAAATATCTGGTGCTAAACAACTATTCGTTGATGCAGAATGGTTTCTGTGTGAAAAGCGGCAGCGACGAGGTGCTGACATTCAAGATGGGGAGCGTGAGCGGAAGCGGCTTCTCCTCCACGGAGAGCGTCTCGATGAACGTGGACACCGGCGCCAAGCGTATCTCGGGGGTCTTTGTCACCGCACCGCAGATCACAGGAAGTTCTTATACGTATTACAGCTCGCCCGGCATCAGCGGCGGTTCGAACTGGCACGGACTGTACAGCGGTGCCACGGTGACCACATCGGGCAGCGGCAGCACGGTGACAGCACGATAAAAAAGATTTGACCATGATAAAAAGAGCAATGCATAAGCGGTTATTTCTCACCCTGACACTGGGTGCGGCTGTTCTGGCCGGCTCGTGCTCCAAGGATGAGGGCGAGGGCGGCACTGCCAGCATCAGCGGACGTGTGTATCTGGTGCAGCACAACGACGACAACTACCTGCTGGAGACCGACACGATGGTGGCGGCCAAGGAGGATGTGTTTATTGTTTACGGCAACGACGGATATGTCGGCGACGACGTGGAAACCGGTGCCGACGGATGCTACCGCTTCCGTTACCTGAATGCCGGAACATATACGGTCTTTGCCTACTCTACGCTGCAGACAGGGGAAAAAGTGGCGGTGGCCCGGACGGTGAAAGTGGATCGCGGCGAGCACGCCACAGCCGGGGATATTTATATCCACGCCGGCAAGGCTTACGGCACATCGATGATAAAAGGCTGGGTCTATGCCGACTATTTTAACAAGAACGGCACCACGGTGGGCTACGGCTGGGCTTATGAACAACGGGTCTACATCAAACGGCTGAACGAGCCTTATCATTTTGACGACACCCGTGTGGGGCTGGACGGCGTGTACATGTTCCAGAAACTGCAACCCGACACGTATGTCGTTTTCACCTACAGCCAGAACCCTTCGACGGAAGTGCCCTACCCTGTCTATGACACCGTGACGGTGGAAGAGCGGGGGGTCATCGTCGAAACCGACACCATGCAGGTGCAAATCAAAGCATAACCCCAAACCCATCGCCATAAGTCAGACCGTATGAAAAAACAACTGGCAAGAAACGCGGCGCTGTGCCTCGCACTTTGCACCGCCCTGTCGCTACAAGCCCAACAACCCGAGAAACAGGAACGCAAGAGAAACCTTGTCGTCAGGGAATATAACATAAAAGAGGGAAGCACAAAGCAAGTGCTTGACAATGTGACCATCTACGACGCGCAAGGCCGAAAGGTCGAGGAGATTGAATATGCCAGCTACGGCCAGAAGAAGCGCAGTGTGTACAAGTATAACGGCAACAGCCGCAAATGCCATGAGGAGGTGGAATATAACGACAAGAACCATGTGACGAAAATCAAACGGTTTGAATATAACGACGACGGCACAAAAAAGCGCCAGTATAACTATAGCCCCAAAGGACAGCTGCTGTCAACCAAAGAATTTGAATACAGTTATAAATAATGGTTGCCGAAGGTCTGCTTGACATGTTTGAGCCCATCTCACTGGCCGAGATGAAGCAGGTGCGGCTGATGAACCGGGTGGACGAGAAGTATCTGTTGAACCGCACACGGCTTGACAGCCTGTTGCGCCGCATCGGCAAGGCGTATTATGTGCAGCGCATTGACGGGGAGGCCCTGGCGGACTACCACACGCTCTATTACGACACGGCCGGTTTGGCGATGTATACGGTGCACCACAACCGCAAGCTCAAACGGCAAAAACTGCGCGTGCGGCGCTACCGCAGCAACAACCTCACCTATTTTGAGGTGAAGGACAAGAACAACAAGGGGAAGACGCACAAGACGCGCATCGAGATTGCCGCCGCCGACTTCTATCAATCATTACAGCTACCTGCAGTACGGAATTTTATAGCCGAAAAATCGAGCTACCCGATAGACAGTCTGATGCCTCAGTTGGAGAACCGATTCACACGTATCACACTTGTCGACAAAGGGATGCACGAGCGTGTAACGATCGACAGCGGCATCCGCTTTCATAATTTCCAAAGCGAGCGGGACTATGACCTGTCTCCGTTAGTGATTATGGAGGTCAAACGCGAGGCGGGGGCGGACAAGACTCCCATAGACCACGCGCTGACAGAGCTACGCATCCATCCGAGAAGAATGAGTAAATATTGCATCGGAACCGTACTCACCAACCCAAAAGCAAAATATAACCGTTTTAAAGACAAAATCCGCTACATCAATGAACTTGCTACAGCAGACTTTTGACCCCGCTATTGCCGCAGAGTTTGGCGGCAAAGGATTGGATTTCGATTTTCTGGGCATCCCGGTTTTCGACCCGGAGAATATGTGGAAACTCCTTATCTTGTTTGTGTTCAACCTGCTGGTATGCTGGGTGCTGACACATTTCCTGTATTACCGCAAAAGCCATCGCAAGGATTACTATTTCACCTTCATGATGTTCAGTGTCACAATTTTCCTGCTGCTGTTCCTGCTGCAGAACCTGAGCATCGAGATTGGATTTGCATTGGGGCTTTTCGCCATATTCGGCATGATACGTTACCGGACGGAGACGGTGCCAATCCGGGAAATGACGTATCTCTTCATTATCATCGGCACATCGATCATCAACGGGTTCGGCATGACGGCCAGCTATGCCGCACTGGCTGTCACCAACGTGCTCATCATCCTGGTGACATGGCTGCTGGAAGGTGCGCTGAAGAAGAGCCACAGTGCGAGCAAGATGATATTGTATGACAAGATTGAGCTCATCAAGCCGCAACGCTACGAGGAGATGCTGGCGGACTTGCACGAGCGCACCGGACTGGATATTGTCAAAGCCGAGGTGGGACATATCAATTTTTTGAAAGACACCGCCTATTTGAAAGTAACTTATCGCCCTCTGCCAGGACAATGCGAATCGACCATCGACCATATCGTCAAGTACAAGGGCACCGAATAGCGGGGCTGTGGCTGCTGCTGTGCCTGCTGCCGCTGCGCACGACCGCGCAGACGGAGGATTTCGGCACGGAGTACAGCCTGTCGTGGGAACGGAATGTGACCAAAGGCGGAAAGCTGTCGCTCAGCGAGTCGGTACGGCTGGCGGACAACAGCCGCCGATATCGCCGATCGGCGACAGAGATCGGCTTCGACCAGCGACTGCTACAGCGCCGGCTGAAACCTTACGGCGGAAAACTCTCGGCGGGGATGTCGTATGTGTTTGTCAACAAGGACAATTTCAAGGGTGCGAACTACAACCGCCACCGCGTCAAATTGCGGATGTCCGCCTCTCAGTCACTGGGAGTTGTACAATTGCATTACAGGTTGATGTATCAACATACGTATCGAACTGACAAGCACACACATAAGGACCATCTGCGCAACCGGCTGAAGGTAAGCTACAATGACAAAACGAGCCCCTGGTCATTCTACCTCTCGGAGGAATGCTTCACCCGGCTGAACAACCGTAACACCATCGATGAGTGGCGCACTCAGCTGGGGACGGAATACCGGATAGGGCGGCGCAACAGCGTCGAACTCTATCTGCGGCACGCGCGGGAGCAAGGTATGGCGAATCCGGAGACGCTGTATATGGCAGGATTGGGATATTGTTTTTGAATCAACATAATATTAAATAATCAATTGGACATGAAAAGAAGATTTTTTTTGACAACGGTTTTGACGGCCCTGGCGGTGACAGCATGTAATCACGACACGGAAAAGGTTGTGGCCAACTGGCCGGACGGCAGCCCGCAGATTGTATATGTGATGCGGGGCAAGGAAGGCAAGGCGGTCAAGATAGCCGAACGGCGTTATTATGAGAACGGAGAGCTGCAGTGTGAGAAGTTTTATACAGCGCAGGGCACGGCACCCGACGGCGAATGGAGCTTCTATCACGACAACGGCCGGCTGTTTGCCCGCGGAAAGTTTGACGCCACGCATCCGCAAGGCGGTGTGTGGCACTTCTATACACGCGAAGGGGCAAGCTATCTTGACGCGGTGGATTCGGTGCGCGTGGTGGAACTGGGGGAAGTGGAGAACCCGGCCACGGTGTATTTTTACCACGACTCGACGATGACGATACGGCAGTTCTACAGCACCGGTATGTTGCGCTGTCAAGGCTCGATGGTCAACGGGCAACGGGAAGGGCTGTGGCAGTTTTATTTTTCCAACGGACAGCTGCAGACCGAGGCCACCTTTACCGGAGGCAAGGAGAACGGCACCTATACGGTGTACCGGGAGAACGGGGTGCCTTACTACCGCGGACAGTATCGCCTCGGGACACGTGTGGGGGCTTGGGAGCTGTACGACGAGCAGGCCAATCTTATCTCCACCCAGCAATACGACCGGTAACTCACAGTGCTTGTTTGAATGATGGATGTACAGCTGGTCAACCCGATCTACCGCATTGTGGGCCATGTGGCAGACAGCATGGGCATTGAAGCTTATGCCGTGGGCGGTGTGGTGCGCGACTATTTCCTGCAGCGGGACTGCACTGACATTGATATAGTCTGCGTAGGCAGCGGCATTGAATTGGCCGAGGCCAGCGCCGCCGCTGTCGACGCGGCACGGCCCGAAGGGGACCGGCGCAAAACATCGGTGTCGGTCTTCAAAAATTTCGGCACGGCATCGTTTGTTTATCACTATGACAAGCGACGCTGGCAGATAGAGTTTGTGGGGGCGCGGCGTGAAAGCTACCGCCATGAGAGCCGCAAACCGATTGTGGAAAACGGGACACTGGCCGACGACCAAAACCGACGTGACTTCACTATCAACGCCATGGCGGTGTCGCTGAATGCAGAACGTTTCGGGATGCTTACGGACCCGTTTGGCGGCATCAGAGACCTGGATGCCGGCATCATACGCACACCGATGGATCCGGACATTACGTTCAGTGACGACCCGCTGCGTATGATGCGGGCCATACGATTCGCCGCACAGCTGCAATACCGCATTGAGGATCGCACGTTTGAGGCCATCGGCCGAAACGCCGACCGGATACGGATTGTATCGACGGAACGCATCACGGTGGAACTGAACAAGATTGTGCTCTCCCCCACTCCGTCGACCGGGTTCAAACTGCTTCATAAATGTGGTTTGCTGGCGATTATTTTCCCGGAGTTCGCCGCGTTGAAGGGTGTGGAGACGGTGGATGGCCGCGGTCACAAGGACAACTTCTACCACACGCTGGAGGTGGTGGACCATGTGTCGACCCGAAGCACGGATCTGTGGCTCCGCTGGGCGGCACTGCTGCACGACATTGGCAAACCGGCCACCAAGCGTTACGACGAGCGGCTGGGCTGGACATTTCACGGCCACGAGGTGCGCGGCAGCCGCATGGTGCGCAAGATTTTCGGCCGGCTGAGAATGCCGCTGGACGGCAAGATGCATTATGTGGAGAAGCTGGTGTTGTTGCATCTGCGCCCGATTATCCTGTCGGAGGATATGGTCACCGACTCGGCTGTGCGGCGGCTGCTCTTTGACGCCGGCGACGACATCGACGACCTGATGACGCTCTGCGAAGCCGACATCACATCAAAAAACGAGGAGAAAGTGCGCCGGTATATGAAGAATTTTCAAATTGTACGGCAGAAACTGGTGGAGCTGGAAGAGAAGGACCGCATACGCAATTTCCAGCCGCCGGTGTCGGGCAACGACATTATGGAGGCTTTCGGCCTGGCGCCATGCCATGAGATAGGCATCATCAAGGATGCCATCAAGGATGCCATTCTTGACGGCGTGATACCCAACGAGCGCAACGCCGCATGGCAGATGATGCTGGACAAGGCTGCCGAGATGGGGCTGAAGCCGGTGGAGCAGTGACTAAGCATCAGGAACCCGGCACTGTGTTATTTCGGCCTGTTGAATGTATTTCCGGAACCAGGTGCGCTGTTTGCGTGCGTAATGCCAAGTGTTGAGTTTGATCCACGACGCAATGCTGTGTGGGGCGGAGGGGTTGGAGCTGTCGGGCAGCGGTGTGTAAAACTCTTTATAGCCCACCGTGTTGAGCGGCTGCGGATGCCGTTCGCGCCAGAGCGGCTCCAGGCTGCGGGCCTCCTGTACCAGTCCGTCGCGCATCATGCGGTCGACGCGGTCGTCAATGCGACGCCGCAGCGTGACGCTGTCGCAGTCAACGGCATGACAGCACAAGGCAAAGGGACGGGGAGCCGGCTGCCGCTCGGCAAGTATGCGGCTATAGGGACGTCCAGCCGTCAGACAAACCTCGAGTGCACGTTGTATACGGACCGGATTGCGGGCATCGACACGTGCAGCGTAGTCCGGGTCGAGGCGGGACAGCCAGCGATACATCGCCTCGACACCCTCGGTGCGGAACCGTAGCTGCAGTCCGGAGCGAAGCGACGGCGACGGCGACGGCATGGGCGAGACACCGTGGCAGAGTGCATCGATGTAAAGCCCGCTGCCCCCCACCGCCACGACATGGTCGACGCGCTGAAACAGCCGCTCAAGCAGCAGCAAGGCATCCTGTTCGAAGTCGTAGACGTTATATGGCTGCATGATGGAGCGACAGGCGATGAAATGATGCGGCACCGCAGCCAGCTCATCGGGCTCGGGACGCGCCACGCCGATACGCAGTTCGCGGTAGAATTGCCGCGAATCGCAGGAAAGAATCTCGGTGTGCAACTGAAGGGCCAACCGGACAGCATAGGCTGTCTTGCCGGCTGCAGTGGGACCGATGACGACGTGGAGGGTTTTCATGGGGTCAGGCGATGATTGCCCGGCGGACCCGTTCAAATTGAGCCCAGAAGTCCGGGAAGGATTTGGTGACAACCTCGGGATGCAAAATGGTCATTTCAGGGTAGCGGAGCAGCAAAGGGGCGAACGCCATGGCGATGCGATGATCGCCAAAGGTGTCGATGCTGTCAACGGGGTGCAGCCGCGAGGGATGGAGGTGTATCACGTTTTTTGAGAGGGTGATGCGACAGCCCATGGCCGACAGTTGGCTATATATAGCCTCTACGCGGTCCGACTCTTTGAGAGACAGGTTGTCGATGCCACGCAGATGAGCGTTGACACCCAATGCAGCGCATGTGACCGCCACGGCGGGAAAGAGGTCTGGCTGGTCGACAAAGGAGGCTCGATAGAGACGGGGGACAGGCCCGGCGCCCTCGACCGTGACGGACGACGGACGGCCTTTGTAGGGGGAGCGGACCAGCCGCGACACTACACCAAGGGGGGCAAAGAAGTCGACGGCGGCACTGTCGCCCTGCAAGGAGGGCAGCTCCAGCCCTTTGAGTCGAAGCCGCCGCCCTGGAAGCAACGCCGCCGCGGACATGAAAAAAGAGGCGGCACTCCAGTCGGATTCGATGGTGACGGCGCGTGCCCGTGGACGTCCTTCACGTGGATTGACCGTATACACACGCCCGTTACGGCTCAGGGTGACGGATATGCCAACCGACTCTAACAGACTACAGGTCATTTCAATATAAGGGCGCGAAGCGGGACGCTGGGTCATCACCAAGGTCATGCCATCGGGCAACTCGGGCGCCAGCAAGAGCAATGACGAGACAAACTGGCTGCTGCGCGACGGGTCGACGAAGGCCATCTTGCGCCGCGGCGCCGCGCACTTGATACGAACCGGGAGGAAACCCTGCCGCACAGTCGGACGGATGTCGAACCCCATGCCGTTCAAGGCATCGATTAGTTCTGCCATGGGACGCTGCATCAGACGGCTGTCGCCGGTAAGCAGATGCTCACCGGGCGTGACAGCGAGCAAAACCATCATGCAACGCGCCACGGTGCCGGAGGCGGCACAGTGGTAAGGTGTGTTGCCGCCACGGGCAAGCTGCTGTAAGAGATTGTGCAACAGTCGCGTGTCGTCGCAAGTAGAGAGACCGCGCAACTGGTAGGGCCTGCCGTGCAGATGATTCATGATGAGCCATCGGTTGCTGAGGCTTTTGGAGGCAGGCAGGTCGATATGGATGTCATTTGTGTTCAAGACAGGCGGCGTTGATTGGACGGTGACCGCAGGCACCGTCTGCAGGATTCGGACAGAGGGGTGGCCCCGAAAACGGGCGCTGGAGGTTAGATGTTATATTCTTTGATTTTACGATAAAGGGTGCGCTCGGATATCCGGAGCTCCTGTGCGGCCAGCCTCCGGTTGCCTTTGTGCCGGTCAAGGGCCAGCATTATGGCCCGTCGCTCACGCTCGTCGAGGGCAAGCGGCTCGTCTTCGATAACTTCGGAGTATTGGAATTCTTCATCGGGCTCTGCGGATCGGGAGCCGCCGTCGACAGGGTTGTAGGCCGGCACGGGCACAGTCGCCGCATCGTGTCCGGCGGCCGGATCGGCAACGGGGAGGTTGGAGACCGGGTTGTCGATGCGCGATGCCTCGCCGCCGTGTATCAAGGAGCCGCCGTGGGCCAGCTGGGTCAGAGCTTGGCGCAGTTCGTTGATTTCTGAACGCATCTCGTTAATCATCTGCCCCATGGAGAGCGCTTTCAGCAGCAGTTCGCGGTCTGAAATGGCGGCGGGGTTGAATGCGCTCTGCCCTTCGACAACGGCCGGCATTTTTTCTTCGGGCACATAGCTGAGGTAGTTTTGCAGGATGGAGCGGGTGATGGTGCGTTCGGTCTCGACGACGGCAATCTGCTCGGTGAGGTTTTTGAGTTCGCGGATGTTGCCGTACCACGGATAGCCCATGAGGTAGCTTCGCGCGTCGTCGGTCAGGAAGATGGGGGGCATCTTGTATTTCTCGGCCACGTCGGACGAGAATTTGCGGAAGAGCAGGGGTATGTCGTCACGGCGCTCCCGCAAGGGCGGGATGTAGATGGAGATCTGGTTGAGGCGGTAGTAGAGGTCGTCGCGAAAACGTCCGTTGCGCACGGCCGCCAGTATGTCGACATTGGTGGCGGCGACGATACGGACGTTGACCTTGCGCGAGACGGAAGATCCGACAGGGATGATCTCCCCGTTTTCAAGCACACGAAGCAGCTTGACCTGCATGGACAAGGGCAACTCGCCAATCTCGTCAAGAAAAATGGTGCCGCCGTCGGCCTCCTCGAAATAACCGCGCCGGTCTTTGTCGGCACCGGTGAAGGCGCCTTTGACGTGACCGAAAAGCTCGCTTTCGATGGTCCCTTCGGGGATGGCTCCGCAGTTGACCGAGATAAGCCCCTTGCCTTGGTGGGCATGCTTGCGCAAGGAGTTGTCGTGGATGATGCGGGAGAAGACATCTTTGCCCACTCCGCTCTCTCCGGTGATGAGAATGCTGAGGTCGGTTGCGGCCACCTGGATGGCTTTGTTGAGGGCTATGAGGAGTTTTCCGTCATTGCCGATGATGTCGTAACGGTTTTTGAGAGTTTGAAGGTCCAAGGTGAATAGCGGTTGGTTGAGGGTTGTTGTTATTATTGGGGGAATCGGCGGGCAGGCATTTGTCAGGTTATGATCCGATGCAGGGCGCCGTGGCCGATGGCGATATGCAGCTTCTTCAGTTCATTCTTTTCGGCAAGGAGCTGGAACATGACCTCTTCGTCGGTACAGGTCTTTAGCTGCATATCGACAGACTGCATCCGCTGCTCCACCTTGCGTGCCTTAAAGGACAAGACGGACTCGACAACATCGGCGGCAAGGCGTTCTTCGGGGGTGGGCACGTAGATGTGCTTGTCCTTCCAACGCGGACTGATGGTGTAGCCGGACATCAGCATTTCAAGCGCCATGTTGCGCATTGCCGTATCATCGGTACGGGCGAAGAAATTGGCGTCGGGCAAGGGCTGGCCGGCCTGCAAAGCCTGCTGGAAGAGGTTGAAGATGCGCTGCAGCACAGGGTGGTCAAACTGGAGCTCGTCGTCTTCAAGATCCTTGACAATCAGATCGGCGACACGCCCGGCCGGTATGGATTGATGGCCGTGGCAGACAAGCAGGGAGATGAGTTTGTGCTCCTGGGGGCTGACTTCGCCGACGGGCGCCGCCTGCTGCGGCGCCGATGCACCGTCTTGGATCGGTGACGGCGTTTCGGAGACGACAGACGGGCCATCCGGACCCGTGGTGACGGCGGGGGCGGCCTGGGACGGCTGCTGTCGCTGCCGGGCGATGGCCTTGGCCACCAAGGTCGTCAGGGTCTGATCGGAAACAGCGAAAATTGAGGCACATTGGACCACATATTCGCTGCGTTCAAGCGGATCGGGGACAAGGGCGATGCTGTGGACTATGGCGTTTTCCAACTCGGCTTTGCGGATGGGATCGCGTCGGATCTCATCGCCGGCGACACGCATACGGTAGAGCAGGAAGTTCTCCTCATGTTCGGCCAGGTAGCGCTGCAGCTGCTCGCTGCCGTATTTCTGTGCGTAACTGTCGGGGTCGTCGCCGTCGGGGAAGAGCACCATGCGGACGTGCATACCCTCGGCAAAGAGCAGGTCGACGGCTTTGAGGGTGGCTTTGATACCGGCGGCGTCACCGTCGTAGAGGACGGTGACATGGGTGGTGTAACGCTTGATGAGACGTATCTGCTGCGTGGTGAGGGCAGTGCCGCAGGAAGCCACCGTGTTTTCAACACCGGACATGAACATGGATACAACGTCGACATTGCCTTCAACAAGGTAGCACTTGTCCTGCCGGCTGATGGCCTGTCGCGCCTGATAGAGGCCGTAGAGGCTGTTGCCCTTGGTGTAGATGTCGGATTCGGGGGAGTTGACATACTTGGCCGACTGTTTGCCGGAGGTAAGCACACGGCCGCTGAAACCGAGCACACGGCCCGAGATACTGAAGATGGGGAACATGACGCGGGCACGGAACCGGTCGTAGGCGCGGCCGGCCTCCTCCTTGAAAACAGTGAGGCCTGTTTTAGTCAACACTTCGTCAGAGTAGCCGCTGCGACGCGCATGGTCGGTGAAGTCGGTCCACTCGTCCTTGCAGTAGCCCAAGCCGAATTTGCGTATCACCCCGTCGGTGAGACCGCGGCTATGGAGATAGCTGAGGCCTACGGACCGACCTTCTTCGTCATTATAAAGAATGTCTGCGAAATATTGCTGGGCAAATTCAGTGAGATGAAAGAGGGCGTCGCGCTCCGACTGGCGCTGACGTTCCTCTTCGGAGGGCTGCTCTTCGTCAATCTCAATGTGGTATTTCCGGGCAAGGTAGCGCAGCGCCTCGGGATAGCTGTAGTGCTCATGCTTCATGAGGAAACTGACAGAATCGCCAGCTTCTCCACACCCGAAACATTTGAAGATGCCGCGCGCCGGATTGACATGAAATGAGGGAGTCTTCTCGTTGTGGAACGGACAACAGGCCTGGAAGGAGGCGCCCCGCTTCTTGAGCGTGACAAACTCGCCCACAACCTCCTCAATGCGGGCGGCATCACGTATGCGCTGTATGGTCTCCTGTCCAATCATCATGTGCAAAGATACAGCTTTTTTCTGACATTTTGACAGTGCTGGGAACTACGCCATCAACTAAAAACAATGCATTGGCCTGCATCTTCATATCGATTAGGTGGTATATGGCTCTGTTTTCTTAAAAAAACCTCCGGCCAGTGGTACCGTGCGCCGTAGTAGAGGAAGCCCGTCTCGGGGTCCTTCTCCTTGCCGTTATCTTCGATGACATTGCTGCATCTCGGCAAAGCAAGCGAGCTTGCTCTGCGCTCGACTTCCGCAATG
>LPNH01000160.1 GCA_001543385.1 Candidatus Hemicellulosilyticus sp. P3 | reverse complement strand
GTCAGTTGATTGTTGCTTACCATCATTGTGACTGCCGTATTTCTCCATCGCCTCCTTGGAGGGAAGGAAAGTGGAATTCATGGTGTCCGTCAGTCCCTGCCGTTCCAATTCTGCCTTTCGGTGTTCCTCGGCAATGACACGCAGTTTGATTCTCTGTTCCGGCGTCATGTCCATCATTACCTCATAGAAGCCGTTGATAGGTGGATTCTCTTCCCAATTAACGTCTGCGTAGATGTCATCTGGATTGTCGGGAACTCCTTCTGCCTCTTTCTTCTTTTTGTTCATGTTAAGGGTAGCCGAGAAGTCCAGTGCCAATGTCTGCTGAATCACATCTGCATCTTTTTTCCTGGGTTTAGGCTCCGATTGCCTCTTTGCTTTCTGCTTGGGCTTTTCCACCACCTGAGCCTGCGGTATTTCCTCACCGTTCTCTTCCCAAAGGTCGAACAGGCTGAGCATCGGAGACGGGGATGCCGCTTTCATTGGCTTCTCTTCCTTGGCAGGTTTGGCTTCCTCAACAGGCTTTTGTTCCTCTATGACTGCATTGTGGTGTTCCGCTTCCTTAGGCTCACTTTTCTCTTCAATGACTTCCGCATCCTCAACGGCTATACCTTTATACAGCGAATAGTTGAAGTTGGCCCTGATGTCTGCCATTACCACCTTTCCCATATCCTGAGAGATACCCGTAACACCACCCTCATGGATATACTCCATTGCAGGCTTGCCGTATGGATCGGTGTCACGCTTGGCAGAGGTATGGATGATATGGTCACCGTGCGCTATGAAATAGGCACTTGTCCCTATACCGTCCATGTCCTCCACATTGATGAAAAGACTGTCGGTTTCCGTCAGTTCCTGCTTGGCTGCATTCTTCTGGAGGATGATGAGATCACTGCCCACTTCCGTATTGGCATTCTCCGTAAATAGGTTGTTGGGCAGACGGACGGCACTCACGAGGTCAGCATGGCGCAGCATTTCCTCACGGATGGGTGCGGATGTCGGCGAGTCCATGACACCCTGTGAGGTGATGAAGGCTACCACACCGCCGTCATGCACCGCATCCAGTGCTTTCAGGAAAAAATAGTTATGCACCATCTTTGCCGCCTGTCGTCTGACTGGTTCTTTGCTGTTGGTGTAGGCAGGGTCGAAGACGGCAATGTCGCCAAACGGAATGTTGGATACCGCCATGTCAAAGTAGTTCTCAAACGGCTTTGCCAGTTTCTCGAATCCCTCAATCCTCACAATGGAATCTTGATAAAGGGCTTTGAGTACCTTACCAGTCATGAGGTCTTTCTCGTAGGCCATGACATAGGCATCCTTGTTTTTCTGTTTCACGGCATCCACAAACACACCGATACCCGATGACGGCTCCAGCACCTTTTGGGGAACAACGCCGAAATAGTTGAACGAGCCAATGAGGGTGTTCACGAATACGCTTGGTGTGTAGAATGCAGTCAGTACGGATGATTTCAGACTGTCCACATAGTGCTTGTACTCCTGTTCCGACTGTGCGTTTTCACGGAGTACCTTGTGCAGTTCCATCGTCTTGGTGAACAGGGGCATTTCCGACTTGGGCCACTTGGTGGAGTCGGACAAGGCAGAGG
>LPNH01000159.1 GCA_001543385.1 Candidatus Hemicellulosilyticus sp. P3 | reverse complement strand
TTCAGAAATGGAATCCTGCGGCAAGGGCATCGAGGACGAGGAACTGGCACAGACCATCAAGGAATGTGGCATCGGCACACCAGCCACACGAGCCAACATCATCGAGACACTGATTGCCCGTGAGTACATGATCCGCCTGAACAAGCAGCTTATCCCGACTGAGAAAGGTCTGTTCATCTATGACCTGTTGAAAGACAAACAGATTGCCGATGTCGCCATGACGGGACAGTGGGAACAGTCACTTGCCAGGATTGAACGTGGAGAGTACGGCGCCGAGGACTTCCGCAAGGGCATTGAGGACTATACGGGCAGCATCGTCCAGGAACTTCTCTCCATGGAAGACAGGTTTGAGCACAGCGGCATTGGTATTCCCTGCCCAAAATGCGGGAAAGGCACGATGCAGTTCTACAAGAAGGTCGTCAAATGCGACAATCCTGCCTGTGACTGCCATGTGTTCCGTGAGAAAGCAGGCAAGGAACTTACCAATGACCTGTTGAAGGCTCTGTTGACAGATGGCAAGACGGGCATCATCAAGGGCTTCAAGAGCAAGCAGGGCAATTCCTTCGATGCAGTAGTAACCCTCAACCGAGACACATTCCAGACCGAATTTTCATTCCCAAAGCGAAAAAAGTCCGCAAAGAAGCCGCAATCCCGAAAATAATGCGTAACTTCGCCGCTGAATTTCATTTTCATTTTTCGTTTACACGATTTTTTTGAAATGGATTCAGTGGTTGCACCTCGGGAGGGATACCCGGGGTGCTTTAGTTGTACGCTGATTCTATAACCCATTTAAATGTATTTTGAAAATGAAAAGACAAGAGCAACAAGAGTTGTCCTACTATGGACTGTATCTGCTCCGCTACCTGCTGGAGCAACATTCCCGCAAGGCAAAAGACCTCAATTTTATCTACAACCGTGAACTTCAGGCTGCAGAGACCTTTGAACAGGCACGTCTCGACGGGCATTCCGTGGAGGGCGCACAGGAACTGGCAATGGCTGAACTGATGAAGGGACTGAGCATCACCAGTTGGAGCATTCTTACGGAGGTGCTGGAAAAGGAGTTTGCGGCAGAGGTGGACGAAGAACAGAGGATTCCGTTTGCCGAGAAACTGCTGCCTTTGGTCAAGCCCGTATTCGAGCCATACGACCTGACACAGCCTGAGTTTGAACTGTCAACGGACTATGTGCAGCTCTACACGGAGTTGACAGGTGCCGTGGTACTTTACATCGAGCAGTATGGCGTTCAATAGGAAGGCACGGCTGCAAGCCAACATCGATGCCATCCGCACGGCATTCGCCCTGCGCGATGAAGTACGTGTACCCACCGAGGCAGAGCGAGAAATAATCTCTCGTTACTGCGGCTTCGGCGGGCTGAAATGTGTGCTGAATCCTGTGGACAACAAGGCAGCATGGCTGAAGAGCGACCTTCCGCTGTACGACCTGACTGCCGAACTCCACAATGTAATCCGTGAGCATACGGACAGCGAGGACGAGTATAAACTATATGTCGCCAGCATGAAGCAGTCCGTCCTCACTGCCTTCTACACGCCCAAGGACATTCCCGATGCCATTGCCACCGTCATGGCAGAACTGAACCTGAAA
>LPNH01000158.1 GCA_001543385.1 Candidatus Hemicellulosilyticus sp. P3 | reverse complement strand
GCTCCAGTGCATTAGCGGAAAGTTCCTTGCACATGCGCGAACCGTTCAAAACGCAGCGGCTGTCATGGTCAATGAAGGTGTCTACATAGATGCGTCCCGTGTCCGTGTAGCGGAAAACCACGTCCATACCCTGAGCCTGCAAGCGGCATTTGAAGTCCTTTGCGTTGGAACTTGCCGCCACTATGGGCAGTATCTTTTCTTTCAGCGAAGCGGCTATGCCCTTGTCTGCAATCTGTTTCTTCGACCATGCGAAACGCTTCTGAACTGCCTCGTAGCCGACAGACGGCCCGATTTTGGAAGCCTTGAACGGATTGCCAACCTTTTTGCCGTTATCATCGGTGGCAGAATAGACCAGTCCGTGATACTCTCGGTTACGGGCCATGCCCCGTGTTTCCTCCACATCTATATTATATAAGGAGAGGACGGCACGGAGTTCCCCCAACGTCTGATAGTGGCAGCCACGGACAACCGCCTTGACGGTGTTGGCTATCTGCTTCTTCACGTCACCCTCACTGGCATTCACCTTGCGGAGAGGAATCTCGGAAATAGCCTGTCCACGTTCTGCCGTGTGCAGGTTGTACTTCTTCTCCAGTTCCCGTGTAGCCTTCTTGCTCTGATAGAAGTTGTTGCTGGAACTGATGGCCTTGCCGTCCTCCTTTACACGGATGGTAACGATGTGCATGTGGTGGCGGTCAATGTCCTCATGCTTATAGACCATGTAGGGCTGACCGCCAAAACCCATCTTCTCCAGATACTCACGGGCGATGTTCTCCATGTCCGTGTCTGTCAGTCTGTCGTCTGGGTGCGGATTGAGGGAGATATGCACCACAGGATTCTCCGTGCGGCATCGGTCTGGAATGAAGTGCATGAAGTCCTCCAGAGCCTTCCGGATGTTCACCTTGCCCGTACCGTCATCAAAGATGCGGTTTGTGGCAAGCAGCTTGCCCTTGTCCTTGTTGATCTTCTCCCCGTTGTACGCCAGTGCGCCAAACAGCGAGTTTCCGAAACTTATCTTTGCGACCATTTCTGCTGATACTCGTTTGTCAGTTCCACAATCTTCGATGCAATCTCTACTAACTGCTGCATGTACTTCTCCAGTTTATAGGTCAGAGCCATTGCCCTTCGCTCTGAAAAATGACTCTTCAGTTCCTTCAAAGTCTGGTTGTAGTTGTTGCCAACCATACGGAACTGCGCGTGAAAGTCGCTCAGTTTCGTGTAGTATTCGTGCAGTCCCTTGTCGAAAGTGACCACATGGAACGTCTCACCGAAGAACTGTGCTTTGATGAAAACTGACGGATGCGCCATACCTGAACGCTCGAACATGTGCAGAAACCGCTCATGTTCCTTGCTGTTGAACCTTACATAATAGCGGTAAACCGCCGGATCAATCTTGGGATTTCTCCCTCCTTTATTCTGTTTCTTGTTCATTCTTGAATCTGTTTTGTTTGACATTATGGTTATCACTCACTGCTTGCATGGACTTATTGCCTACGGCTGTATGGATGGGCAGACCGACTTCGGAGGACAGCCCCAGCCCTCGGCAGAGCAAGGGGTTTTGAGCGGCTAACGGAGTTCTGAGCGGCTCAAAACATACCTTGCTATGTTCTTGAGAACATTAAAATCCGCT
>LPNH01000157.1 GCA_001543385.1 Candidatus Hemicellulosilyticus sp. P3 | reverse complement strand
TTCCTACCTCTCACGCAAGGCGGAAACGGTCTTTTTCTTTTCACAGAACAGAGAGAAGTCCAACCGCCGAGGTCGGTAGAAAGAACTAATCCAACCGCAACATGCGGTATAGGGAGCAATCCGTCTGACCTGTCTTTAAGACCTGTCAGAGCACGTCCGCTTTAGCAAGCGGATTTTAATGTTCTAAAGAACATAGCAAGGTATGTTTTGAGCCGCTCAGAACTACGTTAGCCGCTCAAAACCCCTTGCTCTGCCGAGGGTCTGGGGCTGACCTCCGAAGTCGGTCTGCCCATCCATACAGCCGTAGGCAGATAGTCCATGCAAGCAGTGAGTGATAACCATATTGTCAAACAAAACAGATTCAAAAATGAACAGAAAACAGAATAAAGGAGGGAGGAATCCCAAGATTGATCCGGCGGTTTACCGCTACTATGTGCGTTTCAACAGCAAAGAGCATGAGCGTTTCCTGCACATGTTCGAGCGTTCGGGCATGGCGCATCCGTCCGTTTTCATCAAGGCACAGTTCTTCGGTGAGACATTCCATGTGGTCACTTTCGACAAGGGCCTGCACGAATACTACACGAAACTGAGCGACTTTCACGCGCAGTTCCGTATGGTTGGCAACAACTACAACCAGACTTTGAAGGAACTGAAGAGCCACTTTTCCGAGCGCAGGGCAATGGCTCTGACCTACAAATTGGAGAAGTACATGCAGCAACTTGTGGAAATTGCATCGAAGATTGTGGAACTGACAAACGAGTATCAGCAGAAATGGTCGCAAAGATAAGTTTCGGTAACTCGCTCTTTGGGGCACTGGCCTACAACGGCGAGAAGATCAACAAGGACGAGGGCAAGCTGCTTGCCACAAACCGTATCTTCGATGATGGTTCCGGCAAGGTGAACATACGCAAGGCAATGGAGGACTTCATGCACTTCATCCCCGACCGATGCCGCACGGAGAATCCTGTGGTACATATCTCCCTTAATCCGCATCCTGATGACAAACTGACGGACACGGATATGGAGAACATCGCCCGTGAGTATATGGAGAAGATCGGCTTTGGCGGACAGCCCTACATGGTCTATAAGCATGAGGACATCGACCGCCACCACATGCACATCGTCACCATTCGGGTCAAGGAGGACGGAAAGGCCATCAGTTCAAGCAACAACTTCTATCAGAGCAAGAAGGCTACACGGGAACTGGAGAAGAAGTACAACCTACACACGGCAGAACGGGGACAGGCTATTTCCGAGATTCCTCTCCGAAAGGTGAATGCCAGCGAGGGTGACATCAAAAAGCAGATAGCAAACACGGTCAAGGCGGTTGTCCGTGGCTACCACTATCAGACAATGGGAGAACTGCGTGCCGTGCTTTCCTTATATAATATAGATATGGAAGAAACACGGGGCATAGCCCGTAACCGTGAGTATCACGGACTGGTCTATTCCGCCACCGATGACAACGGCAACAAGGTTGGCAATCCGTTCAAGGCTTCCAAGATCGGGCCGTCTGTCGGCTACGAGGCAGTGCAGAAGCGTTTCGCATGGTCGAAGAAACAGGTTGCAGACAAGGGCATAGCCGCTTCGCTGAAAGAAAAGATACTGCCCATATTGGCGGCATCATCCAACGCAGAGAATTT
>LPNH01000156.1 GCA_001543385.1 Candidatus Hemicellulosilyticus sp. P3 | reverse complement strand
AAAAAAAAATGAAGGTGACTAATAAGTGATTATTGGTCACCTTCCTTTTTTCCTTGTCGGCCGTGTCGCTTTTTCGAGCGGCTTCTGATCAAAGCGAGATTTTCCTCCTTCTCATCGCCCCCCGGCATCCGTCCTCGCGATCATTTTCCGGATGTTATGTGCGATTGCCAGCGTGGCAAACTCGGCTTCAACGAGTCGTTTCCCCTTGTAATGGAAGCGTTTGAAGCCGCAGTCGTATTTGAGTTGGCCGAAGACGGCCTCCGGCTCTATCGGGCGCATGCTTCGGTGGTATAGTCCCCGCTCACACGTAAGGCGCTCTCGGGCCTGGTTCCTGTACAGGCGGCTTTTGACGTTCACTTCTATGACCCGGTTCCCTTTCCCCTTGAAGCACATCCCCCGGAGCGGACACTGCTCGCAGTTTTGTGCCTTGTATTTCTTGGCCGTGCTTATATATCCAAGCTCCGACGTCCTGTGTGTCTCCCCGATACATTCCATATGCTGCCCCATCGGGCAGACGAAGTAGTCGTCCTCCTCGTTGTAGTACAGGTGTTCGGGAATGAAGGGGTCCCGGGCATACCCCCGCTTCAGCTCCGTATGGAACATCGGGTACTTGACGTACCCCTCGATGCCGTTCCCGTCCATGTATTCGTAGTTCTCCTCGTTCCCGTAACCGGCGTCGGCGACCACCTCCCGGCTTTGCCTGCCGAACCGCCTCTCGAACATGTCCAGATGAGGGATGAACACGCCCCAGTCGTTCGGCCGCCAGGACATCGAGAAGTGCGTGATGAACTGGTTCTCCGTGGATATCTGGACATTGTACCCCGGCTTCGTCTGCCCATTGTTCATCGCATCCTCCTTCATGCGCATGAACGAGGCGTCATGGTCCGTCTTGCTGTAGCTGTTCCGGTCCCCCAGGATCTCCAGTTTCTCCTCGTACTCCTTCATCTTCGGGACGGACTCCTCCTTCACCGTCCCGACGGCCTTGCGGAGCGCCTTGTCGCCGATTCCGGCCTCTTCCATCTTTCCCAGGATCCGCTCCGTGCGTTCGGCCATCTCCTCCGAGGTCATCACCCCTTCCTTTTCCTCTCCCATCTCCATGTTCAGCTGCCGCTCGGCCTCGGACAACACGGACTTCACTTTCTTGTCCAACTTCTCCTGGTGCGTCTTGGTCGCCTTCTTCCAGACGAAGGTGTACTTGTTCGCATTGGCCTCTATCTTCGTCCCGTCTATGTACTGCACCTCCAGGCTGATGAACCGGTTCTCCACGAGCATCTCCACGACCTGGGTGAACAGATTGTCCACCACCGGAGCGAGCCGGTTCTTGCGGAAGAGGTTGATGGTGTTGAAGTCCGGCCTCTGCATGCCGCTCAGCCACATGAAGTTCACATCACGGCGGAGGAGCTCCTCCATCTTCCGACCGGAATAGATGTTCTGGAGATAGGCGTAAAAAACAACCTTGACCAACATCCGGGGATGATAGCTGCTCGCGCCGCCGCCCGCATAACTGTCCTCGATACCGCGGATGTCGAGCTGGTCGACCACCGCATTCAGAACGCGTACGGGATCGTTCGCAGCGATAAAGTCGCCCAAACACGGAGGAAAAAGCAGATTATCGTTCTGATTGTAAGATTTAAAGACTATCTT
>LPNH01000155.1 GCA_001543385.1 Candidatus Hemicellulosilyticus sp. P3 | reverse complement strand
TCTTTTTGTTTTGCACCATAAAGGTACTCAATTCTTGCGACATATGCAAGATTCCAATGCCTTTTTTGCATCTATATATTCACGTTTTAATTAACATCCGAAACTTCAATGAAAAAACTTGTTGCTATTTTGTTTTTTTCTTTAACGTCGCTTGTCGTATATTCACAAGTTACAAAAACTTATTTTTCGGATAGTACAGCAATAAAGAATATTATCAAGGAGAAAAACCTTTCGTTAGAGAATACTCCCACATATACAATGCCAAAGTTTGATTTGGACAAGCTAATGGAAGAAGACAAAAGGTTAGACAGTTACGATGTCCCATATCGATTTGGAAAGGCATTTGATGTTTCGTATTCATTAGAAGACGGAGTGTGGCAAGATTGTGAAGATGGCAGGATTTGGTCTATTTCATTCTCTTCCAGAAAAGCTCAATCTTTGAATTTTGTTTTAAATGATTTCTTTATTCCTAATGGAGCAAAGTTATTTATAACAAACAAAAGTCAAAATGTTTTGTATGGTCCTGTATGTAATAAGAATATTGGAAAAAATGGTTTCTTTCTTACTGATATCATACCTGGTGATGAAGCCATGTTTTTCTTGTATGAGCCAAAAAGTGAAAAAGGAAAATCTAATTTGACAATTAAAAGAATTGTTCATGGTTATCGCTTTTTTTCTGACTCAGAATACTTGGGAAATGATGGTGCCTCTGCCCCATGTAATATTAACGTGGCTTGTCGTCCTTCTTTTGAAAAAGAATCACATGCCATTGGTTTAGTGCTACTGTCAAGTGGATATGAACTATGTAGCGGTTCTCTTCTTATGACAACTGACATGTCTTTCAAACCATATTTTTTGACAGCGTTTCATTGTATTGATATAGATAATGATTTTGAGTTGTCTAATGCAGAAATATCAGCGGCTGAAAACTGGATGTTTATGTTCAATTATAAGAAGAAAGAATGTGATGGCAACATATTAGCTAACAGTTTTACATACAACAGTGCAAATTTTAAGTCTGCTTGGTATTGTACAGACTTTGCACTTATGGAGATTGCCGATAGTTTACAGAATAATCTCGAATTAAGCTGGTTAGGTTGGGATAGAACAGGAAATGTTCCTACAAGTGGTAATTGTATCCACCATCCTTGTGGGGATGTTATGAAAATTAATACTGTTAATTCATCTTTTGGGACATCTTCATGGAATGGTGATAATAATCATTGGTATATTAATTGGGATGAAGGTATTACACAAGGAGGTTCATCCGGCGCGCCTTTTCTTAATCAAAACAAATTAGTTGTTGGACAAAATCATGGAAAGGCAGTAAGTCAAAATCATTTACCATTATGTGACAGGAAACGTTCAGATGGAGGTAAGTTTCATCTCTCTTGGACAGGAGGACAGACAAATTCAACAAGATTAAGCAATTGGTTGGATCCAGAAAACACTAATAGTTTAATATGTCAAACACACTCGTCAGCTGAACTGCTTTCTATTTCCGGTCCTGAACATCCTTGTGGAACCACAACATATAGCGTAGCCAACCTGCCGACAGGATACACAGTTGACTGGAGCATCGCACCTGCAGTGAGCTTCTTCAATAGTAGCATACTCACAACAAACTCACCGCAACAGAACCAATGTACAAT
>LPNH01000154.1:1678-2510 GCA_001543385.1 Candidatus Hemicellulosilyticus sp. P3 | reverse complement strand
ATCTGCTGAACATTGAACTGCTTGGTAAAGGCTATCTCACCAACTTCGTATTCTGTGTGGTTGGTGCTGTTACCGTGTTGTGGCTTTGGAAGAAACTGTTTTGATTGAGCATGAATAAAAAATGAGCTTTATTAAGTACATAGCAGACGAGAACCACTATAAGGAAGTCCTGTCATTGGTAGGTAAGGCCAAGCAGACAGTGTGGATTGGGACGGCAGACATCAAAGATCTGTATGTCGATGACAAGCCATTCCTTGCACTGATTGCCTCTTTGCTGAAGAAAGGCGTGGAGGTCAGGCTGATTCATGCCAAGGAACCAGGAACGTCATGGCGAGAGGATCACGAGAAGCATCCTATCCTCTATGATGGTATGGAACGTGTGCTATGTCCGAGAGTTCATTTCAAGCTCATCATCATCGACAGTACCATTGCCTATGTTGGTTCCGCGAATCTGACAGGTGCGGGCATGGGCATGAAATCACCTAAGAAACGAAACTTCGAGGCTGGCATCCTGACCGATGACCCAGAAATGCTTGAAGCAGCCATCGAGCAGTTCGATAATGTGTGGATTGGCAAGTTCTGCAAGGGTTGTGGCCGACGTGAATATTGTGCAGACCCTATAAAATAGCATCAAATGCAGATAATAAGAGCGACTAAGACTGCAGAGCAAGCCGGAGCCTACTATGTCCGCATACAGGCTATGGCACGTAAGCACAAGATTACGCTATATGCTGAGTTTGACGAGCATGATACGCCAGAGACCAAGTATATTGTGGTCGTTGATGACTATCTTCCAGTAGCCACTTGCCGGTTGTATGCCATAGACAATGAA
>LPNH01000154.1:0-1653 GCA_001543385.1 Candidatus Hemicellulosilyticus sp. P3 | reverse complement strand
AACAAAATTCATTTCTATGAAACAATGGGTTATGTTGCAGATTACTCGCAGAAGATAGTCGGTGAGACTTTTACATGTTACAAAATGGAGAAACAATTAAAATGAGAAAAGCAAGTAGAGCAATGGATGCAGCCTTCGCATTGGAGGTATTGGATAAGGCACCGTATGTCACCGTCAGTTTTACCCGGCCAGATGGTACGCCTTATGGTGTACCCCTGTCGCTGGCTCGTACAAACGATAAGACGTTCTATTTCCATTGTGCCTTGGAGGGTGACAAACTGGACTGCATAGCCGCCAATCCGACAGTGGCTTTGTCGGCTGTAACCAAGTGCGCCCCGACAGTTGGCCCCAAGGATGGCAGTTTCACGCTCCAGTATAAATCGGCAATGGCTGTTGGCAAGGCTGAGATGGTGACAGATAGAGACGAAAAGATCGAGGCACTAAGAACCATCTGCCAGCGTTTCCTGCCCAAGCACATGGATGCTTTCGACGATGCCATCAAGCGTAGCATTGAACGTACAGCCGTAGTGAAGATTACCCTGACAGAGCCTCCTACGGGAAAGCGGAAACAGTATGACAAGGAAGGTGAAGAAATGAAATGGCAAAGAATGAAATGATAAATCCCGTAGCCATCCGACTTCTCAACCAACAGCTTGTTGCACCTCAGTTCAGTGATCCTGCTGAGGTGGTCAGCTACATGGGTGCCATGCAGGCGCAAGAGTACCGCATGATGCGATGGGCTGTGGAGATGCGTACCCGTAAGCCGTCAGCCA
Source organism: Candidatus Hemicellulosilyticus sp. P3 (assembly GCA_001543385.1). Lineage (GTDB taxonomy): Bacteria > Bacteroidota > Bacteroidia > Bacteroidales > P3 > Colimorpha. The sequence goes on along the minus strand of LPNH01000154.1, from coordinate 880 downwards.
AGACTTTCAAGAAGGCTTTTGACAGCGGGCGGATTATCCGGTTGCACCTGATGCGAGGCACTTGGCAACTGGTATCTGCCGAGGACTACTGGCCATTCATCACCCTCTGCGGTCCCAAGTCTATCGCTGTGACAAAGGGCTGGATGAGTAGCAACAAAATCTCAATCCCTGATGATGAACTCTTTCGAGTCCGCGATATCCTCGCCCAAACGGCAGCAGACAAAGGAAGTGTCACTAAGGAGGACATTGTTCAAGCATTGGAGGAAAGAGGCTTGCAGATGGATGATCATCGTCTGTCGTATCATATCCGCATGGCCGAGTTTACAGGCACGCTCTGTAGCGGAGATCTATTGCCGATGAAGGCCACCTATGCGCTTACTGCCAATAAGGTGAAGTCGCAAGGTGCAATTGATAGAGACGAAGCATTGATGCGCTTTACCCGCAAGTACTTCCAGAGCCGTCAGCCTGCGACGCTGGAGGATTTCGTCTGGTGGTCAGGCTTGAACGTCAGCGACTGTCGCAAGGGAATTGCGCTCTTGGGCGATTCCATCCACGTTGAGAAGTGGAAAGGCAGGGAATTCTATCTGACAGATGATTGCCGCACACGGGGCTTCCGAAAGGGTAAGTTCCTGCTGATTCCTCCCTACGACGAATATCTCATTGGCTATAAGTCCCGCGACATTGTGCTCCCTCCTGAGCATCGTCATCATGCCCACAACAACAGCGGCATCTTCCAGCCCGTTATCGCCTACGACGGCTCTATCTGCGGCAATTGGTCACCCTTCAAAGACGACTACCAAGCGACGTTCTTCGACGAGACCGATACAAAGGACATCACTGAGGCGTGGCAGTCGTACATGGATTATCGTAAGAAGTAACC
>LPNH01000153.1 GCA_001543385.1 Candidatus Hemicellulosilyticus sp. P3 | reverse complement strand
GCAGCTCACCGCTGACGAGATTGTGGTGATACTGAACGAGTGCAATTAATATTGCTAAATTAAACAATTGAATAGCTTATGGTGAGCACTGACATTTGTCAAAGACAACCAAAGAGAGAAGGGCGAAACACAGCCTTTCTCTCTTTTTTCGTTTCAATCGCTTGACTAAACATGCTTCATGTGTGCAACATGCAAAACTCTTTTCAATTGTAGAGACTGTAGTAAATTGTAGCAATAGGTATTAAGACTGTAACCTATTGATTAACAGGATTGTTCTCATTTCTATCTTAATATTATATTTTTGTTTCTGCTACATCCTGCTACAAGACAAGCAAACATGCTCAATCTGTGCTACATAATTATACATATTTGCTACTGCCCATTTGATGGCTATCTTCTTGAAAATCAGCAATGCACACATTGCTACAATTGATACATCTGTTTTACGCTATGTCAGAATGGAAGGTTTTGCTCTTCTGCATTAGTTTCCTTCTCTACGGGCTGGTCACCCACTATAGAATCGAGGCAGATATCAAATCTTTCATGAATCATCTGATAATCAAAACAGAGTGGGCGGTCTTGCTGATAGATGGTCTTGTACTTGTTCTCTTTCTCGACATATTCCTGAATGGGCTGGCCATTGGCATTGAACTGCTTGAAACGCTCTGGCGAGAACGAAGTGCCCAAATACTCAGGTGAGTTTTGGAGGTAGTGAAGGATTGACTCAGAAGGCAACATGCGCTCATCAACCTGACGACCTAATTGGCGATAGGTGGTCAGCATACTGTTCTTGCGTATCATAAGAATATCCTTCGGCACACCGAAGTCAATAGTGTTCTTTGTCTCGTAGGTCTTAATGGCCGTCTTTGGCTTGATAACATAGTCCTGACCGTTGACAAAAATCCCTTTCTGCTGTGCACTGCTGATGATGTCCCAAAAGCCTGCTACTTCATCTGTTCTCGAAATCAGCTCATTCTGGCGGATGGCTCCTTTAGCACAGATGTCCAGAAGTTCTTCGTAACAGAATGGGCAATCTATCTCTGTCTCAATTGTCAGGAATGCCGAAAGTGAAAAGAGCCAGTTCTTTTCGATGCGATCATTGATTTTGTATGCAGCAGTACGGGAATGTAAATCTATCCTGGCCTTCTGCCATGCTTTGTCGAAGTTGGCAATGAACGTAGGACGCAATTTGAGAATTTCCAATGTAATATGAGTGGCTCCCATCTGTCGGTATTGCATCAACTCAGAGAACTTATCGCGTTCTTCCAGTGTGTGATGCTGTTTCTCATAGGTCAGGAATATAAGACGGGAGAAAAGAGCGATGTCTGCCGTAGGGATTTCCTGTCCTGTCAATATGATGCAGGAATCTACGTGCGACTGTTCGCGCTTTTTATCCTTGTCCATGTTCATCCTATAGCGTCCTATTCCTGCCCATGCGTCCTTCATCAACTCTACCTTCTTTATGTCGATACCATTTTTGTATTCATCAACATGGACAAGCATGTTGCTTACGCTGGCTATAGCATCAGCCAAGGCTGGAACAGTTGCCGTTTCAATATTCAGCGGCTCGTTGCCAGTCATGAAGAACGACATCAGTGTCTCTGCCAGTTCAGTCTTACCAGAACCTTTAGGGCCGAAGATATTCAATAGAGGCAG
>LPNH01000152.1 GCA_001543385.1 Candidatus Hemicellulosilyticus sp. P3 | reverse complement strand
GCCTTGGCCACTGTTCACTCGCGTCACCAGACGGTTCAGAATCATGGCGTTCAAGGCACCCACAATTTGTTCCTTCTCCGGGTCGTTGGCTATGAGCAGGTACGACGGACTCTTGGGGTCGCTGACCTTCAGGTCGAAGTCGTCGCCATCCTTGTGGAATATCCAGTAGGCCTCCTTGGTGGCCAGCTTCGAGGTCTGCACACGCAGTGTACCAATCATACCCTCCAGTTGTTCCATCGCCTTGCCGTCGAGAGCCGACTTGAACGGTGCAATCAGCGGGAATATCTCAGGGTCGGTCTGCAGAATCTCGAACATGGTCTTGTAGTCGATGTTCAGGAACGACAGCACATGCGGCATATCGCTGTATTTACCTAACCAATAGGCAGGCGTGACGGTATTGCCTGCCTTGTCAAACACACGACCAGTTAGTTTCCTGTGGTGCGTTTCTTTGTCCTCCGTATATTCCGGCACCAGCTCGTTGCCGTCCTTGTCGTAGGGTAGGCGCTTGTAGTTCACGAAGAAATAGATACAGGCGGCGAGGAAGTTCACTGCAGAGGTCTTGAAGAACTGGTCGGAGCCACCGCCACCCTCGTTCTTGCCTTTGTTCAGCGAATCGACCAATGTCTCAGCGGTCTCCTGGGCAGCGGCCAACGAGTCGATGTATTTATGCTGGATAGGGTTCACACGGCGCGAATACTCCACATTCACGAAGTTGATGATGTTGAACTGACAGCCCGGCGGCGTCTTGCCCTTCGCCTTGTTGATGCGGTAGTGGTAGTAGAGCTTCTGGGCGAGGGTAGGGAACTTGTAATCGTAAACCACCATCGAAAAGCCCTTGGCCGAGTGCTGACGGATGAACGGCTCGATAACAGAAAAGGTCTTACCCGATCCTGGCGTACCCACCACGAACGTACCACGGAAGGGGTTGTTGATGTTGATCCAGCCGTGACGGAACTTACCATGATAGTAGTAGCGCATGGGGATGTTCACGCCGTACTTGGTATCGACGCGTTTCTCGTTCTGCTCGAAACTCTCGTTCTCGAAGTTGAAGCGGTCCTTCATCAGTCCCTCCTTCAGGTACTTCGATACGTTGTCGAGGGCCACATGGACGCACACCGTGCCGACGATAGAGGCCACCATGTAGAGCCAGATGCTCAGTGGGAATATCCACAGGCGATAGTGCAGCCAGTCGGTGTAGTAGAGCCACACGGCCAGCAGAACCAGCACGAATCCGATGACGATGGGCCAGAACACCATCTTACGGGCATCGAACTCAATCTGTTTCTTATTGCGGGTGCCGATGCAGGTGATGATGACCAGCAGGAGCGTGGCAATCTTGCTATAAGCGAGGTGACCGGGCTGGTAAATCAGCCAGCGTCCCATGCGCTCATGCAGGTCTGTCAGCACTCCGGCAAACGTGTCGAGCAGCTCAGGATTGCAGGCATACTCAAAAAACTCAACGACCAGCGAGACGTAGATGACGACTCGGAATATGCTGTAAATGCTTTGTATCTCTTTCGACTCTTCCATTTCTATCTTACCGATTTAGCGTTGTTCCACCATTGGCGGCGGCAACGGGTGATGATGTCGTGCTTGGTGGCGGGGTTCATGTAATAGGCCCGCTCCATCAGCTCGTTCCAGACATCGAGAAACGACGTATAGCGGAGCGCAAGT
>LPNH01000151.1 GCA_001543385.1 Candidatus Hemicellulosilyticus sp. P3 | reverse complement strand
TACAAGTAATGGCGGCTATGGCATCGGTGCAGGTAAGTCTGATTACGGAAACGATGGTGCAGAAGGAACAATATCGCTGTCGTGGTCTGAAAGTACGGACTTCATAAGTGCCAGCAGTTATGTAGGCGATATCAACTTCGTGGCTGGCAAGCGTTTCTATTACTATGAAACTACGGACTATGCCACTAAGGACGGCATGTATAAGCAGAACAGGAAGATTGTTCCCGCCATAGGGGAGGTCAGTTCCCTTGCGATGGCAGAAATCCGTATGCCGAGATATTATATCACCACCAGTGGCACGGCGGTCAATGTAGATTATAGCGTCTATGACTACAACGAAAATGAGTTGACACTCGGCACAGACTATACGGCGGTGATCAGGAACAGCAGCAACGCTGAGGTGACGACCTTTGACCAGTTGGGCGACTATACGCTGACGGTTACGGGTAAAGGGGCTTATACGGGCTCGAAATCATATACGTTTAGTTTGGTGGAAATAGACCCTGGACTGACTCAGGAAGGCAGCGAGTATTATGTAAACTTCCCTAATCCCGGAAGGAAAACTATCAGTCTTTCATCTGGTCAGACCATCAAGGTCTATGACAGCGAGGGGAAAAGCGGAAATGTCGTGGCGGGCGACGGATTCCTGATGCTGTATGCGCCCGAGGACTGTGCCTTGGAAGTTACGGGAAAGATTGATGCTATCCATTATGATTCTGGAACAGGTGTATATACTAATTCGCTGAATGCTTACGAAGGCGAGGATGAATCGGTACAAATTACCTCGATAGACAGAAATAGCGAGAGTATATCATTTGCGAGCGGGGGAAACAAAATGTTGCTGCGCTTTTACGCTCCAATAGTATATACAGGTCATTATGGTCTTGACCTGACGGTGCGTGTCATTCAAGCCACGCCGCACACCGTCACCAAAGGGACTTGCACAAATGGCGACATCACCATCGACAAGACCTCTGTAAATACCAACGAGACAGTTACACTGACCGTGAATCCCGCAAGCGGTTATCTGCTCAAGCGCATCACCATCACGGACACGGATAATAGCACAACTCTTTCAACCATCGGTGAAGACCATTGGTATTCGGAAGAGAATACTGTGACATTTAAGATGCCGAGCAAGAACGTGACCGTAACGCCGGAGTTTACAAACGACCTGACCGCAACCAACGGGCTGGCGCTGCAGATAGACCCGCTTCGCGTCAAAGCATACACCATCCCAGAGATTGTAAAGTCATTCAACATCACAGGCTCTGCGAATAACAACAGCAGTACCACTGCCGTACTCAAAGCCCATGAGGGATACCGTTTGCAGGCTACGGGAAATGTCGATTTCATTGGTAGCAATTATGATGATTCTGAAATAACCATCTATGACGGTGCGAACACTTCGGCTACCTTGCTAACAAACATAAAAGGTAAGAATCAGGATGAGGTATCCATCGGCACGCAGACATCATCGTCGAACTACTTGACGATTTACCTATATGAAGATGAACATAATGCTGTGTTTACCGGAACAATCTCGATAGCCCCTATACAATATAGCATCGGGTACGACTTGGCAGGCGGTAGCGTGGCGACAGAGAATCCCACGACGTACACTATCGAGAGCGACGCCATCACGCTGAACAATCCGACGCGCGAGGGCTACACC
>LPNH01000016.1 GCA_001543385.1 Candidatus Hemicellulosilyticus sp. P3 | reverse complement strand
AGCCCCCCCCCAATCCCCATCCGTGTCCACCCGTGTAATCCGTGGATCAAAGAGATCACCGTATCCATTCATGCAATCCGAGGATCAAAGAGCCCCCCCCAATCCCCATCCGTGTCCACCCGTGTAATCCGTGGATCAAAGAGCCCCCCCCCAATCCCCATCCGTGTCCACCCGTGTAATCCGTGGATCAAAGAGATCACCGTATCCATTCATGCAATCCAAGGATCAAAGAGCCCCCCCCCAATCCCCATCCGTGTCCACCCGTGTAATCCGTGGATCAAAGAAGTCGCCGCTTTCAATAAGCCAAATGATCCAAGCCAAGCATGCTTGCACTTGTGTATGGCGAGAAAACGACAAATGAAATTGACCGATTCGAGATAAAAAAACCTCTCTGAAGAAAACTCCAAAGAGGTTAAAAACAAAAACTTATGAAAAAATCCTTCTTTTCAGGTTTTATGGCCGGACCCGTTTTTGCGTTTGCATACGGAGGTTGGTTGGCCGGGCGGTCCCGAATGGCCGCCGGTAGGTGAGGGGGTTTAATTCTTCTTTTTAAGATACTCCTGCACTTCATCAGAGGGAACAATCTCCTCCTGGAACATGTAGGCGTTGGTTTTGGGAGAGCGGACCATGCGAATCACTTTCGCGAAGCTCTTGCCCGTGGATGTTTTCAGGGTTGCAACAACTTTCTTTGCCATATCGTGTTCCTCCTAATTTACTTGATTTCTTTGTGGACAGTGACCTTCTTCAGGAAAGGGTTGTACTTCTTCAGCTCCAAACGGTCCGGAGTGTTCTTCTTGTTTTTCGTGGTGACATAGCGCGACATGCCCGGCACACCGCTGTTCTTCTGCTCTGTGCATTCAAGAATCACCTGAACCCTGGCGTCTTTATTTTTCTTTGCCATAACTTATTCTTTTGAAGTGGTTTTGACCGCTTTGAGCGCACCGGGAAAGAGCATCCACAATCCACAGCCTGTCTCTCAAAAGCGGGTGCAAAAATACTATTATTTTTTCAATTTAGCGCCATATTTTTATTTTTTTTTGTGCCGGGCGCTGCAATGAGCTGTAGGTAAGTGCTTTCATACGACTTGTCATTCTATCCAAGCTTGCAGATCATCGCATAAGCCGCCAAGCCTGCCACCGATTTGATGCCCGTTTTCCGGGTGATATTCTTGCGGTGTGAGTTGACGGTATGCACCGACAGGCACAATTTGTCTGCAATCTCCTTGCTGCTCAGTCCTTTTGCCACCAACACCAGCACATCTTTTTCCCGATCGCTCAACTCATAGTCGTCGGAAGGCATCAGCAGCCGCTCTTCTATAACCGTGTGTTTTTCCAAATCCTCTGAGAGCTGCAGGATGTCGAACACCAGCTCGATCAGCTCTTCATTCATGCTGTCGCCGGGCAGATACTTGTAGAGAATCTGCATCAAATCCCTCAGCTTGTCCTTGATGCTGTGGTGCGAGTCGATAAAATAATTCGTCACCTTGTCGGCAATCCGTTCGCCGTTCTGCATCCGTTCAATATAGGGGAACAGCCGTTGTTCCTCTTGCTCGAAATGCAGTGCCAGCTCCCGTCGGTAATCTTCAAAAAACCGCGTCAGCATCGCCGCCACCGACGCCTCCATTGTGCCGGTGAGGTGGCTTAAATGCCGTTGCAGGTGCGGCAGCCGCTCCTCAATATAATACCGGTGCGACGTCTGCAGATAGGGCACTAACTGCCGCAGGTTGATATTTGACAGTTCGTCGGCGTCCGGCAGATAGTCGTCAAACGTATAAATATTGCATATCAGCATGAAGAAATCCTCGTCAATCCCGTGTTCGTGGCAGATCTCCTTCACGCGGTGGTTGCCGAAACCCAGCGGCAAACCGAATCGCGGCAGCATCAGTATCAGGTTGTGGTTGGAGGCCACCAGGTCGGCCAGCTTCATATTGCTCGTAAAAAGACGTTTGCTCATGGCACTGTATTTTTCATCGTTCAATTTCATCAGTCGTTTTCTCGCCTCAACATACGAGCCAGCTGGTCTGTATTTGGCTTGTCGAAAACGTCGGCGTCTCCCCCTATGTCAGGGGTTACGGTTTTTCTTGGGGCGGCTAAAGCCCGAACTCTGTGCTTCCGCAGCTGCGTTGCAGTTCCACCCAGCATTTCATGCATTCATACAGGCTGGTCGCATAATCCTGCCGTATCCCGATATACGTATGCTGTGCATTCAGCACTTCCAGCAGCGATGTCTCTCCCCGTTGGTAAGCATACATCTTGCCGTTCAGCACCTCAAGCGCTTGTTCCATGATAGAGGTGCCGTAAGCGTCGGCGCGTGATATTGCGACGGTATAGTCATGATAAGCCTGTATCACCTCGGCCTGTGCCGCGTGCCACATGGCTTCGGCTTCGGCCTCGGCCTGTTGTGCGCGGAATTGCTGCGCCTTTACCTCGCCGCGGTTTATATTCGAGACCGGCAGGGGCAGGCTGATCCCTACGGTGTAGCCGTTGAAAGGCGGAGCCGGAGCCTCCTCATTCCGCACCCGTGTGCTGTGGCTCATACCCACCGACAGATCTATGTCGGGCATGCGTTCCATTTGCGTCAGCTTCACCTCGCTCTGTGCCGTCTCGGCCAGCCGTCGGGCTTGCACCACGTCTTGCCGTCGGGTTGCGCTTTCCTGCAGCATTTGCTGCAAATCCGCCAGCCTTGTCTGCCGCGTCAGTTCGCCGCTTATCGTCCGGGTGCCCCGTGCAGGGGTGCCCATCATCCAGTCTATCCGCACCAGCGCATTGCGATACGCCGTCCGGGCCATGAGGCATTCCTGTTGTGCCATCTCCGCTTCCAGCAGGCTCTGGGTTACATCCACCTCCGACAGGTCGCCGCGGCTGTAGCGCAGGCTGTCGCTACGGTACAGCGCCCTCATGTTTTCGGCGTATTCTGCTCCGGTGCGGGCCAGCTCCCGGGCCAGCAGTGCATCCAGATAAGCCACCGTGGCGTCGGCACGCAGGTTCCGTTCATAATCTTGCAGACCGGCTTCCTGCGCCTCCATATTGTGACGTGCCACAGCCATGCGGCTGCGTCGCTTGCCTATCGAGAATGTCTTGCTCACCTCCACCTCAGCCGATTGGCCCATGGCGACGTCCCAGTCGCTGTTGTTGCCATAGGCGAATGCCGCCGACGCGTCGTTGAACTTCCGGGCGTGCTCCAACTCTGCACGGGCGATGGGCACCTCCATCCTGGCGGCGCGATAGCCTGCGTTCCCCTCCATCACACCCCTCATAAAAGTGGCGTAGTCCAGTTCCTGAGCCTGCAGCTGCGCCATGGCGGCCAACATGGCGGCCGCCGCGAATACAAACTTATTCATCGTTTCTCCTTTCTTTCCTCCCTCCGCCGTTCCGTCATATAATACAGCGTCGGCAGGATAAACAGTGTGACAATCGTGGCGAAAATCAGTCCATAGACAATCACCGTGGCCAGCGGCCGTTGCACGTCGCTGCCGATGCCGGTCGAAATCGACGCGGGGAAGAGCCCCAGCACCGCCACCGTCGCCGTCAGCAAGATGGCGCGTAGCCGGTGTGTGGCCCCCTCGGTCACCGCTGTCTGCAGGTCCACCGCCTCGTCGCGCAGCGCGTTGATATGTGAAATCATGATTACGCCGTTCTGTATGGCGACGCCTATCAGTGCGATAAATCCCACCGCCGACGACACATTCAGCGTCATCTTTCGCAGATACAGCGCCAGCAGGCCGCCAAACAGCGCCAGTGGGATCACGCTCATCAGCAGCGTGGCGTGACGCACATTGCCAAAAGCGAAAATCAACAGCAGAAACATCACCGCCAGCACAAACGGCAGCACCAGGCCCAGCCGTGAAAAAGCGCGGTTTCTGTTCTCAAACTGTCCGGCCCAGTGCAGTGTTGTGACATCGGCGTCGTATTGCACCTGTGCGGCGATGCGCCGGTTGGCTTCGGCCACGAATGTCGTCAGGTCCGACCCGCGCAGGTTGATGCGTACCAGGCAGTAACGTCTGTTCGCCTCGCGCATAATCGTGTTGGGTCCCAGTGTCGTGTGCACCTCCGCCACCGCCGACAGCGGCACCTTCACCCCTTCAGCGTTCGTCAGGGTCAGCGCCGCTATCTTTTCCGGCGAGTCGCGTGTCTCCTCGGCATAGCGGCAGGTTACGTCATACACCTTGCTGCCCGAATAGATCTGCGAAATCGCCTTGCCGCCGATGGCCAGCTCGATCAATTCCGCCACATCGCTGACGTTCAGCCCGTATTGAGCAATTCGCTCCCGGTCCACCACAATCTGCAGCTGTGGTGTCGGCGGCTCTTGATCCACAGCCACATCCGATGCTCCTTCAATTCCCGACAAGACCCCTGCTATCTCCTCAGCCAGCCTTCTGCTCTCACCCAGGTCGTCGGAATAGATCTTCAATGCCAGGTCGCTGTGGGTCCCCGCCACCTGGTCCATCACCATATCAATGATAGGCTGTGAGAATCCTGCCGCGTAGCCGGGCATCTTGGCAATGGTGTCCGCCATGGCCTCCACCAGCTCTGCCTTGGTCCGTTTGCTTTTCCAGGTGTTATACGGTTTCAGGCCGATGCCCACCTCCACGTGCGACATCGAGAAACTTTCCGCCCCCTCGTCGTCGCGTCCCAGTTGCGTCATCACATACGATGTCTCGTCGAACTGCTTCATCGCCCTGCGCAACTCCCGTGCCATCTTGTCCGAACGCTCCATGGAGAGTCCCGACGGCAGCTGCACCTGGATCCAGATCGACCCTTCGTCCAACGGGGGCAGAAAATCCTTGCCTATCAGTGCAAACAGCACTCCTGATCCCAACAGCGTCAGGGTCAGCACGGCCGTCACCATGCGCCCGTTCTCCATCACCTTTCCCACGGCGTGCCGGTAGCTCTGTGTCAGATGCTCCAGCCATTTGTTGCGGCGGGTCTTGCCGGGTCTGCGGAAAGCGGCGAACGACAGTCCCGGTGTCAGCAGCATTGCCACCAGCATGGCCCCGAGCAGCGCATAGGCCACCGTATAAGCCATCGGTGTGAACAGCTTGCGTTCCATGTGTTCAAACGCGAAAAGCGGCAGATAGGCCACAATGATGATAATTGTCGAAAAGAAAATCGAGCGCATCACATATCCTAACCGCTGGCTTGTGCGTTGCGTCATCAGAATGCGCGTCGGGTTCGTCTCACGTTCTTTCAGCACCGTTTCCATCATCACAATCGCGCCGTCCACCAGAATGCCGAAATCGATGGCCCCCAGCGACAGCAGGTTCGCCGGCACACCGCTCACCTTCATCAATATAAAAGCGATCAGCAGCGCGATCGGGATGGTCAGCGCCACAATCAGCGACCCCCTCAGGTTCCGCAGAAACACCATCAACACCGTCACCACCAGCAGCATTCCCACCAGCAGCGTGTGCGACACCGTCTTCAGCGTCTCATTCACCAGTTCCGTGCGGTCCATAAAAGGTCTTATCGCCACCCCTTCAGGCAGAATCTCCCCGTTCAGCTCCTCCACTGCCGTGTGGATGTCGGCCAGCACCTCCGACGGATTCTCTCCGCGCAGCATCTGCACAATGCCCTCCACCGCGTCGTCATAATCGCGTTCGTCGTCGCTGTAACCCAGCACCCCCTTGCGTTCCAGATGCCCATACTTCAGTGTGCCCAGTTGGCGCAGAAACACGGGTGCGCCGTTGTGCGACTTCACCACAATGTTGCCTAAGCCCTCCAGGTCGTCCACCAATCCAATGCCGCGCACCACATAACTCAAATCCCCTTCCATCAGCAGGCTGCCGCCGGCATTCGTGTTGTTCCGTTCCACCTTCTCCGCGATGTCCGACAGCGACACGCCGTACTCGCGCATCAGGTCCGGCGACAATTCAATCTGATATTGGGTCGTGATGCCGCCGTAGTTGCTCACATCCGCCACGCCCGAAATCTGCCTTAGATAGGGTATAATCGTCCATTTGTGCACATCCGTCAGCTCGCGCAAGTCGGCGCTGCCGTCCGGGCTCTCCACAATATAGCGGAAAATCTCGCCTGTCGGCGCTGTCAGCGGGTTCAGTTCCGGTGTCGCGCCATAGGGCAGCTCCAGTCCGTTCAGCCGCTCGTTGACGCGCTGCCGCGCCCAATAATCGTCCACACCGTCGTCAAACACCAGAATCACCGTTGACAGGCCAAACGAATTCTTGCTGCGCATCGTGACAAGGTTCGGTATGCCGTTCACAGCGCGTTCCACCGCCACCGTAATCTGTTGCTCAATCTCCTCGGCCGCCAGGCCCGGCACCTGGGTCACCACCTGCACCGTAGTGTCCGAGATGTCCGGATAGGCGTCAATCGAGAGCGTGCTCCATGCGATGACCCCTGCCACCGCCAGCACCCCGAACAGCGCTGCGATCAGCGCCCGGTGCTGCATAGCAAAACGTATGATCCGTTCAATCATTGCTTACTTGTAATCAATCAAATATATAGCACCTTCCGTTATAATCTCATCCTCCGCCTCCAATCCCTCGGTCACGATCAGCCTTTCGTCATCCGCCGTCTGCACCTTCACCGTCGTCCGCACATAACGGTTCTCGCCGATCTTCCGTAACACATAGCGTCCCTTTTCGCCTTGGAGCACGGCCGTTTTAGGCACCGTCACACAAGTGCGGGCTGCCGCTGTCATCACCACCTTGGCATACATATTCGGTATCATCAGACCCTTGGCGTTGTCACATTCGATAATCGTCTGCATCGTCCGGGTCTCCTCATCCAGCATTCCGCCGCGATACACCAGCTTGCCGCCGATGGCGCTGTCCGGTCGTGCCACCAACCGAATCTCAATCCGCTCCACATGCTCCGTCATCGCTGCCTCATTCTCCGTCACATTCGCCCGCACCCACACCTTGCTCAAGTCGGCCACCACCAGCTTTGTGTCGGCATCCTCCTTGATATATTCTCCCCGCACCAGATTGTTGCGCAGCACACGGCCGGCAATGGGTGTCCGCACCACCATGGGCTGCCCTGCCTCGGCATGCTCCAGATCGATCTGATATTCCCGGGCCACAGCCTCGGCATGGCGGTACTCCTCCAACTTGTTCCGGTAGTCCAACTGCGCTTCCTCCAACTCCTTTTCCGACGACACCTTGTTGGTGTTCAAATCTTTCACACGATCCAGCTGTTTTTTTGCCGCCGCCAGCTCCGACTGGGCCTGACGGTACGCCTTCACCACCTCCGAATAGTCCGACGAGCTCAACTCAAAAAGCGGTGCGCCGGCACGCACCTGTTGTCCAAGTTGCACCAATGAGCGGTGCACACGTCCCGCAAACGGCGCGGCCACCTCGGCATACGCTGTCGGGACCGCCGTCACCACCCCCGAGGTGCGCAGTGTCACCTCATGCTCTTCCAGCTTCACCAGGTCCACCACAAGCCGTTCTGCGACAGGCGATCCATTGCGTACCGTCAACGTGTCGCCTGCCACTGCCACGTCGGCAGCGCCTCCTTCGTACTCCGTTTTGTCTGCTTTGCCGGCACAGGCGGACAGCATGCCGACACATAATAAAACTGTTACAGTGATTCTATACATACATCAATAATTTGGCGGGGCAAGCCCGTCGTTAAAAGTTAAATAAACATTGGGGAGAGCAACTCCGTCCTGCCGGTGGGTTGCATACAACAGCTTGTCAGACAGCGAGGGGCGGAGCACGCAGACGGCGTGTCGTCGCACCATCCTTAGCAGGTGCGGAAACCGTTGCCGATACGAACGCCCAATCGCCCAGACACACCGCTTCCGACACATGGACATCGTCGCTCGTCACACACGTGTCGTTCGACAGCTCGTCAATCGACAGTATCTCTATCGAACTGTGCGTATGATTGCTTTTCGAATAGGGGTGCGAATGCACCACCACCCGGTCGTTCACAAAATGTCTGTGGACAAAAAAATGTGTCCCGGCAAAATAAAACAGATAGATGGCTGCCAGCAGCAATCCCGCTGTCCGCTTCATCGTTTTCATAGTGCTTGCCGGTGTGTAAATTAGTTTCTTAATTGCAATTCCGGCCCGTACCGGGCAGACAATTCCGTTTGCAAATGTACATATTTTTTGACAATTACCATTGTCTTGCGCTGAAAGCAGGCTTTCGCCCGGGTGTCTGCATAAAAAAAGCAGGTTGCTGATGCAGCCTGCTTGTCTGATTTTGGTAGCGGGGGCTGGATTCGAACCAACGACCTCCGGGTTATGAGCCCGACGAGCTACCTCTGCTCTACCCCGCACTGTGGAGATTTCTCTTGCTTTCGGAAATCGTTTGCAAAGGTACGCATTTAAATTCAATCTGCCAAATTTTTCTTCATCGGGCAGGTCAACTTCAGAAATGAACCCGGTGTTTGTCTGTAGACGGGGGATGGCGGACTTTGGTAAAAAAACATCGCCGGCCGGAAGTTGTATATTTGATAAAAATAGTAAATTTGCCAGTCAAAAATACATTGAACAACCTATAATCCAAACTTCAATCGCGTGATGAAGAAATCTTTATTTATGCTTTTGCTGGTGGTATTCAGCAGTCTGCTCCAAGCCAGCCCGGTCCATCCTGAGAGGGCGCGTCGCACCGCATGGTCCTTTTGCCGTCTTGCGGCCCCCGGCGGCGACAGTCTTGCCCCGGGCGACCTGATCGACATCACTTCGGCCACCCCCTATACCGCCTTCTACCTCTTTTCACTGGGCGACAAAGGCTTTGTCATCATCTCGGCCGATGATTGTGCAATCCCCGTTTTAGGCTATTCTTTCACCAGCCCGGTCTGTGTCAAAGACATGCCTGTGCAGATAGCCTCTTGGTTGCAGTCCTGCGAGGAACAAATCTTTTGGTTGCGTGACAACGGTATCGTCCCGACGCCTGCTGTCGACGATTGGTGGCGTTCCCTTGCCGAGGGTGCCATGCCCGTCGCGACCTTGCCTGCCGCCGTTTCGCCGCTCATCACCACCACCTGGGACCAGAGCCCCTATTACAACAGCCTCTGCCCCGGCAGCGGCACAGGGGCCAACCGGGCCGTCACAGGTTGTGTGGCCACAGCCACCGCCCAGGTTATGAAATATTGGAATCATCCCTCCGTCGGCCGTGGTTCCCACAGCTACACCGACGACAGTTATGGTGTCCAGAGCGCCGACTTTGGCAGCACTACATATCAGTGGACCGCTATGCCCGCCACCCTCACCGGCGCCTCCAGCTCAACCCAGGTCGACGCCGTGGCCACGCTGATGTATCATATCGGTGTCGCCGTCGAGATGGACTACGGCACCGAGTCGGCAGGTGGCAGCGCCGCCGCCATGCAGTGCTACGGTTCGGTCAGCGTGCCCTCCACCGAACAGGCCCTCGTGACCTACTTCCGCTACCAACCCTCGCTCCACTGCATCAGCCAGTCTGACTATACCGACGCCCAATGGTCCGCCCTCCTGTGCGCCGACCTCGATGCCGGTCGTCCTGTCATTTATAGGGGTGACGATGCTGACGGCGGCCACTGTTTCATCTGCGACGGCTACGACACCTACGGCCGTTTCCACTTCAACTGGGGGTGGGGCGGCATGTTCGACGGCTACTTTGCCATCGGATCCCTCAACCTGAGCGGCGGCGGCACCGGCACCACCGGCTCTTACACCTTCAACCTGCGCAACGGTGCGCTTGTCGGCATTGTCCCCATGACCTCCACCGCCGGCAGCACCACCGTCACCGTCTCCGCCAATGTCAGTGCCTACGGCTCTGTCTACGGCGGCGGCACCTATGCCAGCTTCACCGACACCGTCTCCCTCGTTGCCTCGGCTTCCAGCGGCTATCGGTTCGATTGTTGGAGTGACGGCTACAAGTACAACCCCCGCCGTTTCGTCGCCCCCGGCGGTTCCCACAGTTTTGTGGCGCAGTTCGCTCCCATCGCCGGCGACACCGTCACATACAGCGGCCGGACCTTTTTGGGAAGCAGCCAGCTCGGGTCGCCTTCTGTCTGGGGCGTCCGCATCCCTTCCGGCTCGCTCCAATCGGGTGCGTCACTCCGGAAAGTGCGGCTTTACACCCCCTCCGCAGGCACCTACAATCTCACCGTCTACAAAGGTGCCGCAACGCCTTCCACTCAGCTCCACACCCAGTCTTTCACCAGCACCGTCGCCGGTGGCTGGGTGGACTTCACCCTCTCTTCACCTGTCTCCGTCGACGCCACCCAGTCGCTCTTCGTCACCTTCACCTCCTCGGCCTCCTATCCTGTCGCTTACAGCTACTATAGCGGCAACACTGACGCCGCCTTGGTCAAAAGCGGTTCCTCTTGGATTTCCATCAATGACTACGGCTACCCGTTGAGTTGGATGATGGATGCCGTTTTCAGCACCTCGTCCTCCCCGGCCGTCTACACCCTCACCGTGCTCTCCAACAACACCGCGTGGGGCACCGTCAGCGGCGGCGGCGCCTACGCTTCCGGCACCACGGTCACCCTGCGTGCCACCGCCAAAAGCGGTTACAGCTTTGTCCGGTGGAACGACGGCGTCACCTCCGCCACACGCACCGTCACCGTCACCGCCGATGCCACCTACACCGCTGTCTTCGCCGCCTCTGGCTCCGCCGATGATGCCGACTGCCTCATCACCAGCCTGCCATGGAACGAAAACTTCGAGGGCGGCCTCGACTGCTGGCGGTTTATCGACGCCGACGGCGACGGGAAAAACTGGCAGCTCAACAACGAATCCACCTATGCTGCATCCGGCAGCCGTTCCGTTCAGTCCAACTCATGGGACGAGACCGACTATGGTTTTCAGGCCGACAACTGGCTTGTCTCGCCCAAAATACAACTCCCGGCCGGTGTCAACTGCAACCTCACTTACTACATCCGTTCGGGCAACGACAGTTATCCCGACAGCCTCTTTATCCTCGTCACCGCCGGCGAAGGCACCTCCACCGGGCAGTTCACCGCGCTCACTTCGCTCATGCCTGTCGCCACCTCCCGGATGACCCAAAAGACGCTCTCCCTTGCCTCCTGGAGCGGTCAGACCGTCCGGCTGGCCTTCCGCCATTACACGCACGACGGCCTCTGCCTGTTCCTTGACGACGTTGCCGTCAGCAGCGCCACCCAGTCCATCGGCGGCATCGCTTCCGATGGTGTCGTCCGTTCTTGGAGCGAAGGCCGCAGCATTGTGGTCGGCGGTGCCGCCGCCCGTCGCGTTGTCGTCTACGATGTGCTGGGCCGGCAGGTCGCCGCCTCCGATGCCGCTGCCGACCGGCAGCGTTTTCCCGTTCCGCACTCCGGAGTCTACTTCATCTCGGTCGACGATGCCCCGGCCTGTCGTGTCGTCGTCTTCTGACAGTCCCCGATCAGTCGTCAGGATTTAATTTTGTATTATCTTTTCCCAGTCCGATCTTTAAACGCTGCCACCGACCGTTCCAGAAACTCCACAAAACTGTCGGCTTTGCCCGAGGCGCTCCGTTTCGGGTCGTAGACATACACCTCCGGCGACACCTGTCTGCCGTCGCAGTCCACCACCACATAGCAGGGCTGGGCGTTTTGGTTGAACGCCTCGATCTGATAGTGCAGGTTGCGTCGGCCCAGAGTCTTGACAGTCCGTCCGTTGGCATCCTTCAACCACTCTGCTTCCGGCAGTTCGATGTCATTCATGTCTGCATACAATGCACAGATGACAAACTCTTCGTTCAGCAGTTTCCTTGCGCGGGCGTCGGCCCATGCCACCTGCTCCATCTCTCTGCAGTTTGCGCAGTTGCGTCCCGTGAAATCAATAAATACCGGTTTCCCCTGCGTGCGGGCATACTCTTTCGCCTCCTCAATGTCATAGAATCCCTCGAAGCCGGCCGGCAGGTGCAACCGGTCTGCATATTTGCGGTCGGCGGGCAGCCGTGCCTCCGAGTTTGAGCGTGTGCCGCCGTGTTCCATCACCGTCCGTTCGATATTGAAATCCTGCGTGTCCATCGGCGGCAGGAACCCGGCTATAGCATTCAGCGGTGCGCCCCACATGCCGGGGACCATATACACCGTGAACGACAGCGTCACGATGGCCAGCATCAGTCGTACCACGCCGATATGCTCCACCTTCTCATCCCCTTTGAAGCGGATCTTGCCCAACAGGTATAATCCCGTCAGTCCGAAAATCACAATCCACAGGGCCAGATAGACCTCGCGGTCCAGCAGATGCCAGCCCCAATAGAGGTCCGCCATCTGGAGGAACTTTAGTCCGAACGCCAGTTCCAGAAACGCAAACACCACCTTCACCGCATTCATCCATCCTCCCGATTTCATATTCCCCACCATCGACGGAAACATGGCCAGCAATGTAAACGGCAGGGCAAACCCGATGCCGAAGCCCAGCATGGTCAGCAGCGCCACCCATCGGTTGGCCACACTGGTGGCAAACCCCACCAACGCGCCGCCGATGATAGGGCCTGTGCAGCTGAACGAAATCAGCACCGTCGTCAGTGCAATAAAAAACGGGGCCAGCCACCCTCCCTTGTCCGCCTGCTCGTCGCTCTTGTTCACCCACCGTTCCGGCATCTTGATTTCAAACAGTCCGAAAAACGACAGGGCGAAGATGAAAAACACAGCGAAAAAGATAAGGTTCGTCACACCGTGAGTGCCCACCAGATTCAGCACATCCGGGCCAAAAAACAGCGAGAGCAGCGCCCCCAGCACGGTGAAGATAAAGACGATCGACAAGCCGAAAAACCTTGCCTGCCGGCGGCTTTTGCGCTTATTCTCATTGCCGTGCATAAAATAATTCACCGTCATCGGTATCATCGGAAACACACAGGGGGTGAACATCGTGATGACACCAAACCCCAACGCCCCGAAAAAGATGGCCCAAAGCCCGTCCGACGCATTCGTCTCAACCGGCTGGTCCGTCCCGGTTGTACCGACCGTCCCGTTCGGACCCTCCGGCAGCGTTGCCGGTTCCGTCTGATCCGGCGCATCCGGTGTGTCCTGTGTATCCGGCTGCGCCTGTCCGCTCGCCGCCTCTTTCGCTGCAGGCACTTTCACCGCGAACGGCACATCGTCCGGGGCGATACAACTGCCCTCGTTGCACAGTTGGTAATAGAGGCTGCCACGCACCACAAACTCCTTGTCCGTGCGTCGGCGTATCTTCTGCCGGAACTTCACCGTCCCTTCGAACGAGCGCACCACCACGCCGAACACCTCGTCCATCTCCTCATGCGGTTTCGGCTCCTGCATCGCGCCCAGGCGGACATACCCGTCGCTTTCTTCAAACGTCACCTGCAGGGCGATAGGGCCGCCTTCGCTCGAATGCTGCGAATAAATATGCCATCCGGCATCAAGCTGAACAGACAGCGTCAGCTCCACTTCATCGTTCGACAATGCGCGTGCGCTGTAGCTCCAATGCGCGGGGTTCAGCACCTGTGCCGTCAACGGCAGCAGCCACAGCCAGGTCAAGAATAACAGTACAAAACGTTTCATGGGAACCAGATAATAATTTATAGATTTTAGATTCAACTGACCGTCGCTGAGGCTGACACCCTGCGCCGGCCTGTAGCCGCGGCTACTTCAGCAGATATTTCAGCGTCTTCCTGGCCTTTGCCGTCTGCACCTCCAGCGTATAGCGGCCTTTAGGCAGCCGGTTGATGCCGATGCGCTTCCCGCTCACATAATGCTCAATCCTGCGCACCGTCTCGCCGCGGTTGTCCACAAATGCGATCGTCGCCTCTTCTCCACCGCTGTATTTCAGTACGATATATCCTAAATCCAGATACGGCACCACCTTCACATCCAGCGTTGCCGCCGGAACCGTCTCCGTCGGGGCGGTTGCCGCCACTGCCTCCGCCGGTTTCGGCGCCACTTTCTCTTCGGGTGCGGCAAATTCAAAACCGTGCAAGGCAAACAGTCCGTAAAAATCGCTGCCAAACCAGACCGTACCCATCTCGTCTGCCGCCACACACTGCAGGACCGCTTCTGCCGGCATCGGGCTGTTCTCCGGCGTGAACGCCGCCCAGCGTTCCCTGCGGTCAAACACAGCTCCTCCTTTCGTCGTGGCGACCCACAGCCGCCCCTGTGCGTCTATCGCCAGCGAGTTGATTTGGTCGGAGGGTAGGGGGGAGTTGCCCGTATTGTACACCTGCCAGCGTTCACCGTCAAAGCGGCACAGCCCCTTGTCCGTCCCCACCCATTTCACATTCTCGCCGTCCACCGCAATGGCGGGCACAATATTCGACGGCAGATGCGAATTTGAGGTCGTGAACAGCGTCCAGCTGCGCCCGTTGTAGAGGCACAGGCCGGAGTTCGTCCCGATCCATTTCCTGTTTGCGCGGTCAACTGCCGTGCACAGCACAAAATCGCTCAGCAGTTCCGAGTCGTCGGGCGTATACTTCGCCCAGTCACGGCCGTCATAGCGCACCAGTCCGTTCAGCGTCACACTAATCCATTTCACATCGTTGACATCAATGGCGATGCTGTGAATCAGTTTCATATTGTACCGTCGTGTCTCCTGTTCAAACTCGAGCCAGTGCGTGCCGTCAAATGCCAAAGGACCGTAATCGTCCGTGCCGATCCACAGCACTCCGTCGCGGTCCACCGCAAAACAATTCACATACTGCCCCTCCAGCTTGCTGTTGTCGGCCGACAGATCAGTCCATGTGCGTCCTTTGAAACGGAACAGGCCCTCCGGCGTGCCCACCCACAAATTGTGCCGGGTGTCGGCGGCCAAAGCCAGAATCGTGTTGCCGCCCAGCTTGCTGTTCGTCGTGTTATAAACAGTCCAGCTGCCTTGTGCCGCCGCGGACATTGTGGCCATCAGCCAGCAGGCCGTCAGTCGCAGACGCATCCTGAATATCCATCCTTTGGCTGTCATCACGTCTTGTGTTTCTCCTTCTTGGCGGCAGGGAACAGAATATTGTTCAATATAAGCCGGTAACCGGGTGAGTTGGGGTGCAGGCTCAGATCCGTCGGCGGGTCGCCCACATAGTGCCGGTAGTCTTCCGGGTCGTGCCCGCCCAGAAACGTCCATGTCCCTTTTCCATACTCTCCGTGCAGATAGCGCACTTCGTTCAGCGCCTTGTTTTCAGCCAGAATCACCGCTCCGGTCTTCACCGTCTCGCGGCGGAACGCCGTGGTCTGTCCCATGAATCCGCGCACCACGCGCGTGTGGTTCTGCGTCAGCATCGTCGGGATCCAGTCCCACTTTGCCGAAAAATCAAACAGTGTGAAAAAATCATTCTTCTCATTCACCAGACGGCTGCGGCTGCGGTCGTCCACATCGATCGTCGAAATCTCATATTCCGACGGATTGGTGCTGATGCGGAAATCCTTAAAAGCAAAACACTTGCTGTAGTCTAACTGCTCCTGTGCATCCGGCTGCATCGGGTCGCCGTCAAACATCACATCGCAAATGTCCACGTGCTCCGCCGCCAGAGCCACGTCATAGCTGTCCGGTGCCGAGCACATGGCGAACAGAAACCCGCCGCCTGCCACAAAGTCGCGTATCTTATGCGCCACCGCCAGTTTCAGTTGGCTCACCTTGGCATAGCCCAGCTTGCGTGCCGTCGCCTCCTGCGTGCGCACATCCTCTATATACCACGGCTGGTTGCGGTAGTTCCCCCAGAACTTGCCATACTGTCCCGTAAAGTCCTCATGATGCAGATGCAGCCAGTCATACACCGGCAGCACGCCGGCCAGCACCTCCTCGTCATACACCACCTCATACGGAATCTCCGCATACGTCAGCACCAGCGTCACCGCATCGTCCCACGGCAGCTTGTTCTTCGGTGAATACACAGCAATCTTCGGGGCTTTCTGCAGTTTCACCGCATCCATATTCACCTCCGGGTCGGCAATCTCCGACAAGATGGCGCTGCTCTGCCCGTCGGCGATCACCTCGCACCGCACGCCGCGCAACCTGCACTCGCGTTCCAATGATTCCGCGAATTTCATCATAAAGCTACCCCCGCGGTAATTCAGCAGCCAGGTCACCTCCACCTCGCGTTGCAGCGCCCAGTATGCCACGCCATACGCCTTCAGGTGGTTCTGTTGTGACGCGTCCATCGGCAGCAGCAGATACGACGCCCGTGCCGGCATCGCCGCCAGCAGGCACAGCAAAACGGTCAGTGCAAATTTTTTCATCCTCAAAATAACGCACATCCGATACAATTATTGCCTTTTCTTGCTATCTTTGCATTCCGCGAACAATCAAGCCCGACAGCATTCAAAACATTCCATACCCTTCATGCCGCGAATTCTTTTCCTTGGCCTGCTCCTGCTTCCGTTGCTCTCTGTCGTCCCGCCCGTGCCGGGTTGTGCTCCGGCCGGCGCCGACGATGTCCCGCCCGTTCCGCGCCAGTATCCTGTCGGTTACTTCTCTCCGCCGTTGCGGCGGCCCATGGCCTTCTCCGGCCTCTTCTCCGAAATACGCCTCAACCACTTCCATGCCGGCATCGACCTTCGTGTCGGCGGTGTCGTCGGTGAGCCCGTCTACGCGGCCGCCGACGGCTGGGTCCACCGCGTCCACGTCATGGAGGGTGGTGGCGGCAAAATCTTGGCATTGGCACACCCCGGAGGCTACACCACCTACTACATGCACCTCGACAGTTATGCCGGCGATATCGGGCGGCTGGTCGACGCCGTCCAGCGGCGTGACGAAAGCTACAGTCTCGACACCGTCCTTCCTGCCGGAGCCTTGCCTGTGCGCCGCGGGCAGCACATCGCCAACGTGGGCAACACCGGCGGCAGCGCAGGCCCACACCTCCATTTCGAGATCCGCGATGCCGAAGGCCGCTGGACCTTCAATCCGTTGCGTTTCGGTTTCGACTACGAAGATGCCGTCAGCCCCGTCATTCGGGGCCTGCGGATCTATCCCGCCACCGATGTCTCCACCGTCGACGGCAAGCGTCAGCCGATAGACCTCACCGCCGAATCCGTCACCGTGGGCGGGCCGGTCTACCTCGGGGTCTACGCCACCGACGCCTCATCCGGCTCCACCTCGCGCAACGGCATCTACAGTCTCGCCGTCAGCGTCGACGGACATCCCTTCTTCACCTACCGTCTCGACTCGGTGTGCAGCGGCGAGGGCAACCTTGTCAACGCACTCATCGACTACGACCTTTTCTACGCCCGTCGCGAGGGCTACATCCTCACCCGTCGCCTGCAGGGCATGCGCGACAATCCCGTCACCTGGTCTTCGTCCGACGACGGTCTGTTACGCTTTGCTCCCGGCACCGGTCACCGTGTCACCGTCGTCGCCGGCGACTGCAAGCAGAACCAATCCACCCGCACCTTCACCATCCATGCGGTGCCCCCGTCGGATCCGTTCCCGAAGCCGTCGTCCGACACCCGTCGCTACAGTCGCCATGCCGTCCGCTACAACCAGCCGTTCCGCCTGCAGCGCGACGGCTTTCAGGTCGACATGGCCGCCGGCACGCTGTTCGACGACGACACATTGCGCTACGCCGTCGAGCCGTCCGACAAATACCTCTCGCCCTGTTTCCATCTTCGCACCACCCACCTGCCGCTGCCGCCTCGTCGCAGCTACCGTGTGGCCGTTCGCCGCGACCTGTGCCGTCAGCTGACACCGGGCAAGATGATGCTCGTGCTCCTCAACGAAAAAGATGCGCTCATCCCCTACCAGGTCAGCGACAGTGCCGACTGCTTCGTGGCCACGGTCTACGGTTTTGGCCGCTATGCCATAACCTCCGACACCGAGGCGCCCAAACTCACCCCCTCCAATTTCCGCGACGGAGGCACAGTATATTCCACACTTCTCAAGGCGAAAATCGGCGACAACCTCTCCGGAATCTCACGGTACAAATGCTACGTCAACGGCCGCTGGGTGCTCTCCGCTTACGACCGCAAAGTGTCCACCTTGCTCATTCACACGGACAGAGAGTTGAAAGTCGGCGGCAACACCCTGCGCATCTGTCTCACCGACGCCTGCGGCAACACCACCGACGTCACCTACCGTGTACACTACAGCACACAAAAGCCGCCCCGCACCCATTCCGTCGGCAAAAAAGGAAAATCTCGTCGCAGATAAACCTGCCATACGACGGCGGGAGCGGTCCGTTCAGACCGCTCCCGCCGACTTTTTGTGCGGATAGGGGGACTCGAACCCCCACTCCGTGAAGAACTAGATCCTAAGTCTAGCGCGGCTACCAATTACGCCATATCCGCATCCTGTTACGCGGTGCAAAGATACGAAAAAAAACACTACCGCGACCCGTCCCCGGACACGCGCCACTTTTCAACAATCCGACTGAAAAAAAACTTGCCGTCGCCGTCGCCGATACCCCCATAATGTTGTATTTTTGCAACCAGCCCCCTGACCGGCCACGGAGCCGTCCGCGCTGCCACGGGTTCACGACAGACCGCCCGTCAATCGCACCCTCCTCTGGTCCCCGTCCGGTCCGTCATGAAACAAACACCCACCGCCATGGAAGAAGAAATCACCCCCGTCACCGCCAACTACGACGAGTCCAGCATCATCCATCTCGAAGACATGGAGCACATCCGGCTTCGCCCCGGCATGTACATCGGCAAACTGGGCGACGGCTCCTCCCACGACGACGGCATCTACGTCCTCATCAAAGAAGTCATCGACAACGCCATTGACGAATTCACCTCCGGTTATGGCAAAAAAATCGAGGTCAAGGTCCATTTCGCCGACCGCCGTGTCGCCATCCGTGACTACGGCCGTGGCATACCGCTGGGCAGCGTCGTCGACGCCGTCAGCAAGCTCAACACCGGAGCCAAATACGACAACAAGACCTTCCAAAAATCCGTCGGACTCAACGGTGTCGGCACCAAAGCCGTCAATGCCCTCTCCTCCCGCTTCCGCGTCATGGCCGTCCGCGACGGGCAGTGCCGTGTCGCCGAGTTTGCCAAAGGCACCCTCGTCTCCGACAGCGGCATCGTGTCCAGCGCCGAACCCAACGGTACCTACGTCGAGTTCGTCCCCGACGCCCAGCTCTTCGGCAACTACCACTTCATCGGCGAATATGTCGAGCGGCGCATCTGGAACTACTGCTACCTCAACCGGGGGCTCACCATCTATTACAACGACAAGCGCTACTACTCCAAAAACGGGCTCCTCGACCTCCTCACCAACAACATGGAAGCCGAGCCCCTCTATCCCGTCATTCACATCAAAGACGCCGATTTCGAGGCTGCCTTCACCCATGTAAACGGGCAGAGCAGCGACTACTTCTACTCCTTTGTCAACGGCCAGCACACCACCGAAGGCGGCACCCATCAGAGTGCTTTTCGCGAGGGCTACGCCCGGGTCGTCAAAGAATTCTACAACAAGAAGGAATACGCTCCCGAAGACATCCGCCAGGGCCTTGTCTGCGCACTCTGTGTGCGCATCCAGGAGCCCGTCTTCGAGGCCCAGACCAAAACAAAACTCGGCTCCACCCACATGGCGCCCCCCGACAAAGACGGCAACTACGACAGCCCCCTGCTCAAGAGCTACATCTTCGACATGCTCAAACGTCACCTCGACAACTACCTCCACATCAACCCCCAGACCGCCGAGGCGTTGCAGCAGAAAATCATCCGCAACGAAAAGGAGCGCAAAGAAATCGCCGGCATCAAAAAAGTGGCGCGCGAGGCCGGCAAGCGGGCCAACCTCAACAACTCCAAGCTCCGCGACAGCCACGTCCACTACAACAGCAACCATCCGCGTCGTCTCGAGAGCACCATATTCATCACCGAAGGTCTCTCCGCCAGCGGCAGCATCACCAAAAGCCGCGACGTCGAGACCCAGGCCGTTTTCAGTCTGCGGGGCAAACCCAAAAACACCTACTCCATCTCCAAGGTTGACGTCTACAAAAACGAAGAGCTCAACCTGCTCCACAACGCCCTCGACATCGACGACGGCATCGAAAACCTGCGCTACAACAACGTCGTCATCGCCACCGACGCCGATGTCGACGGCATGCACATCCGCCTGCTGCTGCTCACCTTCTTCCTTCGCTTTTACCCCGAGCTCATCCGCACCGGTCACGTCTACATCCTTCAGACCCCTCTCTTCCGCGTCCGCAACAAGCAGGTCACCCGCTACTGCTACACCGACGAAGAGCGTGTTTCCGCCATCGCCTCCATCCCCAATGCCGAAATCACCCGTTTCAAAGGTCTTGGCGAGATATCCCCCGACGAATTCAAAGGTTTCATCGACCAGGACATGCGTCTCGACCCCGTCATGCTCCACAAAGACTTCGACATTCCCGGTGTCCTGCGCTTCTACATGGGGGAAAACAGTCTCGAGCGACGGGACTTCATCATGCAAAACCTCCGTGTTGAAGACGACGAGAGCATTCTCGTCGTTTGAAAAATATCCGAAAAACCTTGTCCCATTAAAATACATTTGCTATACTTGCACCAAAATCCACTGTCATGAGTGCTGCGACCAATGCTAAAAAACGGCTGATAGTCAGTTATAAAAATCTCAGCGAAGAACTGCTCGAACGCTTCAAGGAAGCCTATCCCGAAGGCTACCGCGACTACCTGCAGCGCATACTCAAGCCCAACGGCGAGCCCATTTTCGTCGTACCCTTTGAGACCGACGATTGCTCCTACATGGTCAAATTCGACGTCAAAATCGACACCGCCGTCAGCGACGACGACTTCGACAAAGGGCTCTTCGAAGGCGACGAAAAAGACGACGCTTTCGACAGCCTGTCCGAATCCATCGAGAAAGACGACGACAGTCCCAACCATACCGAGCGCGTCCTCAAACACGGCAACTACGATGACATCTTCAATGCCGCCGACAACACCGCCGTCAGCGGCAAGTTTGCCGACACCGGCCGTGAGATAGAGTCCACCTTCGACGACGACTCTGCCGATGACGATCGTGACGACGATGCCGACCTCGATGACGACGCCGACCTCGAACCCACAGCCGAGGACCTCATCAACATCGACGCCGAATTTCTTTCCGACGCCCTTGCCGACACCCCCAAGCCCGTTGCCAAGCCGGCTTCCAAAACAACAAAAAAAGCGGCCGCCCAACCCGCCGCCAAGCCTGTTGCCAAGCCTGCCTCGAAAGCGACAGCCAAGCCCGCTTCGAAGACGGTCTCCAAGCCCGTCTCCAAGCCCGTCTCAAAAGCGACAGCCAAACCCGTGGCTAAGCCTGTCTCCAAGAAAACGGCCTCCAAACCGGTCTCCCGACCGGCCTCCAAGCCCGTTGCCAAAAAGAAATGAATCGGTCTGCCAGGCCGGCGGATTGCCCGTGAGCTCCTTTCCAGGGCGGTCTTCCGGGTCCCTGCAGGTTTGCCGCGCCCGCATGGGTCTCAGCGGCAAACCTGCACCCTATAAGGCCTTCTGCCTTCCCTTCGTCTCGTAAAAGTGCATCTCCCGCAGATAGCGGTGAACCGGTTCCGTCAGCAGGTACTGCACCGACTCGCCGTTGCGGATGCGCTGGCGCACATCGCTTGACGAGACATCCATCATCGGCACATCCACCATCCGCACATGCGGGTGCTTCTGCAGCGCACACTCCGTATACCCCGGGCGTGGGTACACATAAATCATATAGTGCTCCAGAATAAACTCAAAATTGCGCCATCGGTCCAGCGAAGCCAGATTGTCGCCACCCATAATAAGCGCAAACTCCTTATCGCGGTAATGCTCACCCAGATGTGCCAGCGTCAGCACGGTATACGACGGTGTCGGCAGGTGCAGTTCCGCGTCGCATACACGCAGCTTGTCGTTGCCCTCCACCGCCCGTCGCACCATCTCCACACGGTGATAGTCCGCCAACAGGCTCTGCTGTTGCTTCATCGGGTTCTGTGGCGAGACCACAAACCACACCTCGTCCAGATCCGTTCTTTCCACAAAGGTGTTAGCAATAATCAAATGCCCCACATGAATAGGGTTGAACGAACCGAAAAACAGACCCACCCGTCGAAACATCGCCAGCTTCTGCTATGCCCGTCGCCATATCGGCAGTGCCGGGCCGGACTCAATAATACTTATAGCGGCTTCGCACCTGGATGTGGCGCAGCCGCCGTCCTTTGAATGTATACACCTGCTCCACCTCGTGGGCGCCCGACACCACCTTCAACACAGTGATATCCGCCGTGTACGACACCGGATATGTGTCAAAAAACACATTAAACACATCCTCCTTCGTCATGCCGGGGTGCAGTCCGTTCACAAACGTCACCTCCGGATCCGTGATACGGGCATTCAGAACCTCCATCAATCCCGTCGTGATGCTGCGGTACACGTCAATCTTGCTGCCGTCCGTCCGTGCCAGCGTATTCACCGACACCTGCATCGAGTCCAGATACCGCTTATATCCCACCTCTCGTTCCCAGCGCAGTTGTCCTTCCGTGATATACTGCTCAATGCTGTTCCATTTCCCGAACGGATACACCACCTGTTCGTCTAGTGCATACACCGTCATGGTGTCCACCATCACCTTGACATCCTTCACCATATATTCCGGCCGGGCGAATGCCATCATACGCATCGCCTTGGCGCGGGCGCTCACTTCCTGGGCCGCCCCCGTCATCAACGTAGTCGTCAGGACCACTGCAAACAGTATCTTTTTCATTTCAGTTTTTCAATCCATTAAACAATCAGCAACTCAGCGGACCACCGCCATCCGGCGCGTGACCGTGCCGCGGCTGCTCTTCACCTTCACCACATACACTCCCGGGGCCAGTTCAGCCGTTTCCAGACACATCTGTCCGCTGCCGTCGTGGCGCAGCATCATCTGTTCCTGTCCCAGCGCATTCATCACACGCACCTCCTCGATACCATCCGCGCTCTCCAGCACACAGAACTCCGTCGCAGGGTTTGGATAAAGGCGCAAATCCACATACTCCGCCGCGTCGATGCCCACCTCGCCGTCATGCAGATAATCCGAAATCGTCGCATTCATCACCTTGCAGTCATTCACATTCGCCGTGTTATAATTATTCACAAAAGCCACCAAGCGGCAGTGTTCCGCCCTCCAGGCGTTATTCAGCGTATAAGTGTACGTCTTCTCCGCCGTCGACCCCGCCGTCGTCGCCGTAATCACACCGCTCTCGCCCGTGATACCGTTGATGGCGGCGCGGATCACATGGTCGTGCTGATAATTGCTCGATCCGCCCGACTGCGTGCCGTACAGGCTGTCCTCTATCAGATACAGCGTCACCCGTGGCGACTGCATGTTCATGTCGTTCAGAAACTCCGCCTTCACCGTTGTAGTCACCGTGCGAGTCTCCGCGTCATAGGTCGTGTTGTCCAGTGCCACGCGCACCATCGCCGGCACCTCCGAGGCTGTCTGGATTGCCGTGGCCACATCACTCGCCGGCAGGAAAACAGGGCCGGGGGCCTGTTCGCCGTCGCCGTTCGTGAACGCGTCGCCCTCGAAGCGGGTGCGGTCCAGCATCAGCGCCGGCGCATACGTGCTGTTTGCATTATAAAAGCGGGTCAGCGTGTTGCTGGCCTGCAGCGTCCAGCTGTCCGTGCCGTAACCCACGTGGTGGGCCACCCAGATCACATCGTTGCGGTTGCGGAGCGCATTCTTGATGCGAGAGTGCGCCGTGGGGCAGTTTCCGCACTGCGCCGTGGTGAAATTCTCCATCAGCACATTGCGTTTCAGCGTATTCGCAGCGTCATACACCGTCATAGCCCGGCTCAGCGTATTGTTCTCCTCATCGTCATCCATACCGTTCGGGAGGCTCACCGTCACTTCCACCGTATGCTGTCCTGTCGAGGCGGGGCGATAGGGCACATTATGCGTAAACGTATGCGTGCCGTTCAGCGCCACATCGATACCCGTCACCGTATACACCGCCGACACGGTGCCGTTCGCACTGTAACGCACCTGATACTCGTGCAGCGGAGCCACACCGCGGTTTGTCACCGTGCCCGTAACATACATATCCTCATCCATGGCGGCATACGTCGGCAGCGTCAGGTCCGTCAGCTCAATCTCATTCTGAATAGGCGACATCACACGCACATTGTCAATCAACACATAATATCCGTTTTTTCCGTAATTCACAAAGGCGAAATACACCGTCTGTCCGGCATATGCCGACAAATCCACCACATAGTCGCATCCGCCGGCCTGCACGCGGGACATATTAAACAGCGTGGTCGTAAACGCCTCCTGCTCATTGGTTGTCGTTGACAGCAGCACCTTCAGCGATTCAGGGTAGCTGTCGCTCACTCCGTACAGCGTGAACACCAGGCTCAAACCGCCATACGGAATTGTGATCGCCGGTGTCACCAACCATCTGTTCGCCCTTGCGCCCGTCGAGGACAGATACGACGTGCTGGCCGCGACCAGTCCGACATCCCCGCTCACATTCAGTCCTGTCCAGCTGTCGCCGAACCCCGAATAATTGCTATAATTCGCCTGTCCGTCTCCGATTGTCGTCCAGCCGTCAGGCAGCGTATAAAAATAACTCGAGCTGTTCACCATCGAGTTGAAATCCTCCTCAAACACCGTAAACCCTTCTTCCGGAGCCACCACCATACACACAAACACATACGAGCCCGCCGACGAGTCCGGGTTGCCTGTCGAGGCGTCCGACACCAGCATGTAAAACCAGCCCGTGTCGCCCGCTTCCAGCGTCCCCGGCACCGTCAAGTCAAACGTACATCCGCTGTAATCGGCACCGGCGGCCAGTGTGAAACTGTTCGTAAAATAACTGCTGTTCGACGCCACAGCGTTCGAACTGCCGGTCACAGCCATGCCGTTGGCGGCCTCCATCGCCACCAGCGACGCCATCACCGTCATATTCTCTTCCGTATTGTTGTGAAAGACAAATCCTTCCACCGTATTGTCGCCTGAGTTCACATAATACGTCACCGTGTCTTTGTGTTGATGCACAGTGCCGTCAAGTTTAAACGCAATCGACTGGGCTGCAGCCGTGGCGGCCAGGCCCAATGCCAAAAAAAATACAGCGAACCGTTTCATAGAAGTCATATTAAGTCAGACAGTGATATAAACGGCGCAAAGATACAAAAAAAACAGATAAATGAAAAATTCTTATCTTTGTCACCGCCACGGCCCTTCTGCCGTCGCCCAAACACCCTGTCCGCCATGAATTACGCCGACACCATCGCCGCCGCCCTCGGTCTGGGCGTGCGCCAGGTCGCGCAGACCATCCAGCTCCTTGACCAGGGGGCCACCATTCCCTTCATCGCCCGTTACCGCAAAGAAGCCACCGGCTCCCTCGACGAGGTGCAGATAGCCGCCATCCGCGACCATCTGCTCCGTTTGCGCGAGCTCGACGCCCGCCGGCAGTATATCCTCGACACCATCCGTGCCCAGGGCGGCCTCACCCCCGAGTTGGAACAGCAAATCCTTCAGGCCGGCAGCGCCACCCTTCTCGAAGACCTTTACCTGCCCTTCAAACCCCGACGTCGCACCTACGCCTCTATCGCCGTCGAGCGCGGTTTGCAACCCCTTGCCGACGCGCTGATGCTGCAGGCCGACGGCGACGTGGCCGCTCTTGCCGCTCCCTACGTCGATGCCGGGCGTGAGGTGCCCACCGTCGACGACGCATTGCAGGGAGCCCGCCATATCCTTGCCGAGCGTGTCAGCGAGGACGCCACCGCGCGTGGCCGCATCCGCGGTCTGTTCCGCCGCAAAGCCCTGCTCACCTCCAAGGTGGTGCAGTCCAAGGCCGGCCAGGCAGCCAAATACGAGTCGTGGTTCCAGTGGTCCGAGCCGGCGCTCCGCGCCCCTTCCCACCGTGTGTTGGCCATCTTCCGCGGAGCCGCCGAAGGGCTGTTGCGTCTTCACCTGTTGCCAGCCTCCGATGACGAAGCGCTGGGCCTGCTCCACCGTCAGTTTGTGCGGGCACGCAACGCCGCCGCCGACCAGGTGGCGATGGCCGTCGACGACGCCTACCGGCGTCTGCTGGCGCCCTCGCTCGAGACCGAGCTCTACCGCCACGTCAAAGAACGCGCCGACCGCGAGGCCATCCGCATCTTCTCCGCCAACCTGCGTCAGCTGTTGCTCGAGTCACCCTTGGGGCGCCGACGTGTCATGGCCATCGACCCCGGCTTTCGCACCGGCTGCAAAGTCGTTTGTCTCGACGACAGGGGAGGGCTGCTCCACTTCGACACCGTCCACCCCTTCACCTCCGTGCGCGAAGAGCGTGCCGCCGTCGAGCGGCTCGAGGCCCTGGCTGCCGAATACGATGTCGAAGCCGTCGCCATCGGCAACGGCACTGCCGGCCGCGAAACCGAAGAGTTGGTGCGCCGTTGCCGCTTCCGTTCCGCCCCCGTCATCGTCATGGTCAGCGAAAGCGGTGCCTCCGTCTACAGCGCCAGCGACGTCGCCCGCCGCGAATTCCCCGACCACGACATCACCGTGCGCGGAGCCGTCAGCATCGGCCGCCGTCTCATGGATCCCCTTGCCGAGCTCGTCAAGATCGATCCGCGCAGTATCGGTGTCGGCCAATACCAGCACGACGTCGACCAGCGCCTCCTTCACGACAGCCTCCACGACACCGTCGTCTCCTGCGTCAACAGTGTCGGAGTCGAGCTCAACACCGCCAGCCCCGAGCTTCTTAGCTACGTCAGCGGCATCGGCGCCGCCTTGGCCGACCGCATCGTCGCCTACCGTGCCGAAGAGGGTCCTTTTCTCAGTCGCCGTGACCTCCTCAAAGTGCCGCGTCTGGGCCCCAAAGTCTACGAACAGTGCGCCGGCTTTCTGCGTGTCGCCGACAGTGCCAATCCCCTCGACCGCAGTGCCGTCCACCCCGAACGCTACCCTCTTGTCGAGCGCATCGCCGCCGACCTGGGCTGCTCCGTCCGGCAGCTCGTCGACGACCGGTCGCTGCGGGCACGCATCGACCTCCGGCGCTACTGCACCGCCGACTGCGGGCTGCCCACGTTGCACGACATCCTTGCCGAGCTGGACAAGCCCGGCCGCGACCCGCGTTCCGAATTTGAGATATTCGAATTCGACAAAAACGTCAATTGTCTCGAAGACCTTCGTCCCGGCATGATTCTCCCCGGAATCGTCACCAACCTCACCGCCTTCGGCGCCTTCGTCGACATCGGCGTCCATCACGACGGCCTCATCCACATCAGCCGGCTCTCTGCCCGCCGTGTCGCCGACCCCGGCCAGGTCCTCAGCCTCCACCAGCGCGTACAGGTCCAGGTTTTGGAAATAGACCTTCGCCGGCAGCGGATCTCCCTCTCCCTGCTGGCGCCCGGCACCTCCCCGGACAATCCCCGCTAACCCCGGCCGGTCGTCAGGCCTCATGCCGGAAGAAATCACAGCCTTCTTCCCGATCCGGTCACTGTGCCTGCGTCCTTCCGCGCAGCACCACCCATGGAATCAGCACCTCCTCCATCGAGATGCCGCCATGCTGGAACGTGCTGTGGTAATACTGCACATACTGGTTGAAATTGTTCGGATAGGCGAAAAAATCATTATTGCGTGCAAAAATATAAGGCGACGTAATATGTCGTTTCGGCAGATAAATGCTGGCCGGGTCCTTCACCTCGAACACCTCCTTCACGTCATACTCCAGCAGCCGTCCCTGCTTATATCTCAGATTCACCGACATGTCCCTGTCTCCGCGCACCCGCACCGGGTTGTCCACCCGCACCGATCCGTGGTCCGTTGTCACCACCACGTTCACCTCCCTTGCCGCCAGTTCCTTCAGCAGCTCCGCCAGTGGCGAATGCACAAACCACGACCGTGTCACCGACCTGTAACTGCGTTCGTCCGCTGCCAGTTCCCGCACGATATTCGAATCCGTCCGGGCGTGCGACAACATATCGATAAAATTAAACACCACCACATTCAGCGCGTTGTGCATCAGCTTATTCACACCCTCCACCAGCTTCCATCCGTACTGGGCGTTCAGCACCTTGTTGTAACTGTGCCGTATTCCGATGCCGTTGCGGCGCAGATTCTCCCCCAGCAGCTCCGATTCAAACTGGTTCTTATACCCCTCCTCATCCTCATTCACCCAATACTGCGGATACTTACGTTCGATTTCCGACGGCATCAGTCCGCTGAACATCGCGTTGCGTGCAAACTGCGTCGTCGTCGGCACAATGCTGTAGAACAGCGAGTCTGTCTCCACCCTGAACATCTGCTCAAACAGCGGCTGCAGATACTTCCATTGGTCATACCGGAAATTGTCGACCACAATCAAAAACGTCGGCCTGTCTGCCCCCAGCATCGGCATCAGCCGTTCCCGCAGCACCGTCGGCGACATCGTCGGTTTCGCCGTCAGGCCCTTCAGCCAGTCCATATAATTCCGTTCATAAAAGCGGCAAAACTGCGCATTCGCTTCCGCCTTCTGCGACTCGAAAATGCCATGGATA
This sequence comes from Candidatus Hemicellulosilyticus sp. P3, assembly GCA_001543385.1. GTDB lineage: Bacteria > Bacteroidota > Bacteroidia > Bacteroidales > P3 > Colimorpha. The sequence continues at coordinate 24,243 of LPNH01000016.1, read as the reverse complement.
TTCTCATCCTCCGTCTCCGACAGCTCGATCTCCCAATACACCAGTCGCTTGTACATCTCCGTCCAGTCCGCGTGATCCATCGGTTCCATCAGCCGCATCCCGATTTCGCGGAACTCCTGCTGATACGACATCATCGAGCGTTCGCTCACCAACCGCCGGGCCTCCGTGTGTTTCTTAATCGTCAGCAGTATCTGCTTCGGGTTCACCGGTTTGATCAGATAATCCGAAATCTTTCCACCCAGCGCCTCCTCCATAATATGCTCCTCCTCGCTCTTCGTAATCATCACCACGGGCAGGGTGGGGTGGATCTCCTTAATCGCCGACAGTGCGTCCAGTCCGCCCATTCCCGGCATGTGCTCATCCAGAAACACCAGATCCACCTGCTCCTCCTTCATCACATCCAGCGCGTCATTGCCGCTCGTCACCGGAATCACCTCATAGCCACGTTCCTGCAGGAACAGAATATGCGGTTTCAACAAATCAATCTCGTCGTCAGCCCAAAGAATCTTCATAACAGTTTTATGGTATAAAATTAAGTGATTCGTCCCGGCCGGATCGCGTCCATTCGTCCCGGCCTGCCAATAAATAACGCATATCCCGTTTTTTTCGTATTTTTGCAATTTATATTTTAAATATATCATTCCCTTTCGGCCCTCGTCGAATTGCCAGTCTTACAGCCACATTCCGTCACGTCATCGATGCTTCTCCTCGACCACTACCGATCCTCGGCCCTTCCTGCCGCCCTTGCCGCCGCCCTTGCCGCCGACGGGGCGCGTCTGCGTGTCTCCGGGCTCTCCGGTTCCCTTGCCGCCGCCCTTGCCGCCGCCGTCTTCAGTGCCGACAGTCGGTCCGTCCATCTCCTCGTCGCCCCTGACAAAGACGAAGCCTACTACCTGGCCAACGACCTCGAGACCCTCCTCGACGACACTGCCCTTGCGCCCGACAGCAAACGTGTCCACATCTTCCCCGCCACCCGTCGCCGTCCCTACTCCGTCCACGATGACGACGAGACTTCCGTCGACAGCTCCGTCGAACTTCGGCGCACCGAAGTCATCCGTCAGCTCGCCACGGGCCGTCCCCTCCTCGTCGTCACCTATCCCGACGCCTTAGCCGAGAAAGTCGTCTCCTCGCGCACCCTCACGCGCCACACACTTCAGTTCGCCCGTGGCGGCCGCCTCGACCTCGACCGTGTCGTCGAACTCATGCAAGACTACCGTTTCGAGCGTGTCGATTTCGTAGTCGAGCCCGGCCAGTACGCCATCCGTGGCGGCATCGTCGACATCTACTCCTTCGGCAGCGACATGCCCTTTCGCATCGAGCTTTTCGACGACACCATCGACTCCCTGCGCAGTTTCGACCCCGTCAGCCAGCTCTCCGCCCGCCACCACGACAGCGTCAACATCGTGCCGCGCCTCGGCGCCGACGCTGCCGACACCGTCACCTGCACCGAGCACGTCAGTCTGCTCGCCTATCTGGGTGCTGCCGACGTCGTCTGGCTTCACAACCTGATGTCCGTCGCCGAGCGCCTCGACAAACTCCACGCCGACGCCTGCGCCCGTCATGCCGCCCACACCGCCCCGGTAGCCCGTCTGGCCCCCGACCTCCTCTACAGCGACTCCTCCGACTTCCTGCATCAACTGTTGCGTTGCCGCATCGTCGAGCTGGGCGGCAGTGGCTACTTCACCGACGCCCTCCGTTTCGAGGCCCATGCCGAGCCGCAGCCCCGCTTCAACAAACAATTCGACCTTCTGTCCCGTTCCCTCTCCGACTACCGCGACCGCGGCTTCCGCATCCTCATCACCGTCTCTGGCGACCAACAGCGGCGCCGTCTCGAGAAAGTCCTTCCGTCCGACGGTCTCGATATCGTCAACGGCCAGCTCTCCGGCGGCTTCGTCGACCACGACGCGCGCCTGCTCTGCTTCACCGACCACCAGATCTTCGAGCGCTTTCACAAATACACCGTCCGCGACCTCCGTCAAAACCGTGAGGCCCTCACCCTCAAAGATCTCGCCGAGCTCAAGCCCGGCGACTTCGTCACCCACATCGACTACGGTGTCGGCCGTTTCTCCGGTCTTGAAAAAATCACCACCAACGGGCACACCCAGGAAGTCATCCGTCTCCTCTACAAAAACAACGACACCCTCTACATCAGCATCCACGGCCTTCACAAAATCAGCCGTTACATAGGCAAAGACGGCGTCGCCCCCGTCCTCGACCGCTTGGGCGGCAACAGCTGGCAGCTCCTCAAACAGCGCACCAAGCGCCAGGTCAAAGACATCGCCAAAGACCTCATTGCCCTCTACGCCAAGCGCATGGCGTCGCGGGGTTTCGCCTTCAGCCCCGACAGCTACCTCCAGACCGAGCTCGAAGCCTCCTTCTTCTACGAAGACACCCCCGACCAGCAGCGTGCCACCGTCGACGTCAAACACGACATGGAAGCCACCGCCCCCATGGACCGCCTCGTCTGCGGCGACGTCGGCTTCGGCAAAACCGAAGTCGCCATCCGTGCCGCCTTCAAAGCCGTCGCCGACTCCAAGCAAGTCGCCGTCCTCGTGCCCAGCACCATCCTGGCCTTCCAGCACTACAACACCTTCAGCGAGCGCCTGCAGGGAATGCCCGTCCGTGTCGACTACCTCAACCGCTTCCGCACCGCCCGCGAGCGTGCCGCCCTCCTGCGCGACCTCGAAGCCGGCCGCATCGACATCCTCATCGGCACCCATGCCATCACCGGCAAGAGCGTCCGCTTCAAAGACCTCGGACTCCTCATCATCGACGAAGAGCAGAAATTCGGTGTCGCCGTCAAAGAGCGGCTGCGCCAGCTCAAAGTCAACGTCGACTGCCTCACCCTCACCGCCACCCCCATACCGCGCACCCTTCAGTTCTCCCTCATGGGCGCCCGCGACCTCAGCGTCATCCAGACCCCGCCGCCCAACCGTCAGCCCGTCGAGACCGAAGTCACCACCTTCAGCGAAGAGCTCATCCGCGACGCCGTCATGTACGAGATGTCCCGTGGCGGCCAGACCTTCTTCGTCAGCAACCGTGTCGAAAACATGGACGAGATGGCCGCCCTTGTGCTCCGTCTGGTCCCCGACGCCCGTGTCGCCGTCGCCCACGGCCGTATGGACGGCAAAGCCGTCGAAGACACCCTCATGCGTTTTCTCTCCGGCGACCTCGACGTCCTCGTAGCCACCTCCATCGTCGAAAACGGCCTCGACATCCCCAACGCCAACACCATCATCGTCAACAACGCCCACCATTTCGGTCTCAGCGACCTCCACCAGTTGCGGGGCAGGGTGGGGCGCAGCAACCAGAAAGCCTTCTGCTACATGCTCATCCCGTCCTACAGCCTCCTCACCCCTGAGGCGCAGAAACGTCTCCGGGCCATCGAAGAGTTCGGCAGCGTCGGAAGTGGTTTCAACATCGCCATGCGCGACCTTGACATCCGCGGTGCCGGCAACATCCTCGGTGCCGAGCAGAGCGGTTTCATCAGCGAAATCGGCTACGACATGTACCAGAAAATCCTGGCCGAAGCCATCGACGAACTCAAACAATCCGACTTCCGTGACCTCTTCGTCGGCCAGCCCGGGGCGCCGCAGCAATACGTCCGCGACTGCACCGTCGAGACCGACCTCGAAGTCCTCATCCCCGACGACTACGTCACCAGCATCAGCGAACGCCTGCTCCTCTACCGTCAAATCTCCGAGCTCACCTCCGACGACGACGTCGACCGTTTCCGCGACCACCTCGTCGACCGCTTCGGACCCCTGCCCGATCCCACCCGGGAGCTCCTGCTCACCGTTGCGCTGCGGCGTTGTGCCAAAGCCTTCGGTGTCGAGCGCCTCGTCCTGAAAAACGACGCCCTCACCCTCCACTTCCCGTCCGACCAGCAGAACCCCTTCTACCAGTCGTCGCACTTCCAGCGCCTCATCGCCTATGCCCAGCGTCATGCCGCCACGTCGCGCCTGCGCGAAAAAGACAGCGGGCTCACCCTCCGTTGCGCCGCCATCCAAAGCGTCCGTCAGGCCCTCGAAATCATCCAAGAACTCAACCCCGAATCCCCCGGCGCCTCCACCGCGAAGCCCCGAAGCCTTCCGGCGGCGCCCGGGGCGGCATAGCGCCCGCGACCCATTGCGGGCACCCTCACGTCTCCGGGCCCCGGCCCGTCAATCCAACCGATAAAACAAAAAACCTCAACCTATGACCTATCCGGAATATCCCGAGCTCAATCTCACCCAGATCGCCGACGACATCCGTCGCTACTGGCAGCAACACCACACCTTCGAAGAAGGCCAGCGCCTCACCGAAGGCCATCCCGCCTTCGTCTTCTACGACGGTCCTCCCTCCGCCAACGGCAAGCCTGGCATCCACCATGTCATGGCGCGCACCATCAAAGACATCTTCTGCCGCTACAAAGCCCAGAAAGGCTACCACGTCGAGCGCAAAGCCGGCTGGGACACCCACGGGCTCCCCGTCGAGTTGGGTGTCGAGAAATCCCTTGGCATCACCAAAGAAGACATCGGCAAAACCATCAGTGTCGACGAGTACAACCGGGCCTGCCGTGCCGAAGTCCTCAAATACAAAGACCTCTGGGACGAGCTCACCCGTCAGATGGGCTACTGGGTCGACCTGCAAGACCCCTACATCACCTTCGACAACAACTACATCGAGACCCTCTGGTACCTTCTCAAACAGCTCTACGACAAAGGATTCCTCTACAAAGGCTACACCATCCAGCCCTACAGTCCTGCCGCCGGCACCGGCCTCAGCAGCCACGAACTCAACCTGCCCGGCTGCTACCGTGACGTCAAAGACACCACCTGCGTCGCCATGTTCACCGTCTGCGACGACGCCCGTGTCGACCAAATCTTTGGTCTCCGTTCCGCTGCCGCGTCCCTTCCTGATGGCCATCCCGTCGTTCCGACCTACGCCATGGCCTGGACCACCACCCCCTGGACCCTGCCCTCCAACACCGCCCTCTGCGTCGGTCCCTCCATCGACTACGTGCTCATCGAGACCCTCCATCCCTACACCTCCCTTCCCTGCCGCATCGTCATGGCCGAAGCCCTTGTCGGCTCCCTCTTCCCCGAAGGCAAATCGCCCGAACACACCCTTCTCGGCACCTGCAAAGGCAGCGCCCTCGAAGGCCTGCGCTACGAACAGCTCATCCCTTGGGTCAAGCCCACAGAAGTCAGCCCCGAAGGCTCCTTCCGCATTATCCTCGGCGACTACGTCACCACCGACGACGGCACCGGCATCGTCCACATCGCCCCCACCTTCGGAGCCGACGACGCCCGTGTGGCCAAAAAAGCCGGCATCGGCGAACTCCTCCTCTACGACCGCGACGGAGTCCGCATGCCCATGGTCGACCGCCGTGGCCGCTTCGCCCCCCTCGACACCCTCGACCCCTCCTGGGTCCGGGACCACGTCGACACCGAACGCTACGCCCCCTACGCCGGCAAATACGTCAAAAACGCCTACGACCCTGCCAAAACCGACAAAGACATCAGCCTCGACATCGAGCTCGTCGTCATGCTCAAAGAGCAGGGCAAACTCTTCCGCAGCGAGAAACACACCCACAGCTACCCCCACTGCTGGCGCACCGACAAACCCGTGCTCTACTACCCCCTCGACAGCTGGTTCATCCGCACCACCGCCGTCAAAGAGCGCCTCATCGAGCTCAACCGCACCATCAACTGGAAACCTGAAGCCACCGGCAGCGGCCGTTTTGCCGGCTGGCTCGAAAACATCGTCGACTGGAACCTCAGCCGCAGCCGCTACTGGGGCACCCCGCTTCCCATCTGGCGCACCGACGACGGCAAAGAAGAGCGCTGCATCGGTAGCGTCGCCGAGCTGCGGGCCGAGATCGACAAATCCCTTGCCGCCGGTCTCATGACACAGCAAGAAGTTGACAGCCTTGGCTACGCCGGCAGCACCTTCGACCTCCATCGGCCCTACATCGACCAAGTCATCCTCGTCTCGTCCGACGGCCGTCCCATGCGTCGCGAGCCCGACCTCATCGACGTCTGGTTCGACAGTGGTGCCATGCCCTACGCCCAGCACCACTACATGGGAGGCCCCCTTGCCGCCGACCGTTTCCCTGCCGACTTCATCGCCGAAGGCGTCGACCAGACACGCGGCTGGTTCTACACCCTCCACGCCCTGGCCGTCATGTGCTTCGACAGCGTGGCCTTCCGCAACGTCATCTCCAACGGCCTCGTCCTCGACAAAAACGGCAACAAAATGTCCAAACGTCTCGGCAACGGAGTCGACCCCTTCCAGACCCTCGCCCAATACGGCCCCGACGCCACCCGTTGGTACATGATAACCAACAGTCAGCCCTGGGACAACCTCAAATTCGACATAGAAGGCATCGCCGAGGTGCGCCGTAAATTTTTCGGCACCCTCTACAACACCTACAGTTTCTTCGCCCTCTACTCCAACCTCGACCGTTTCGACTACAGCCAGCCCGACCTGCCGGCCTCCGGCCGTCCCGAGATCGACCGTTGGATACTCAGCGAGCTCAACACCCTCGTCCGCGACGTCGACGCCGCCTACTCCGACTACGAACCCACCCGGGCCGGCCGTGCCATCGCCGACTTCGTCGACGCCTGCCTCAGCAACTGGTACGTCCGTCTCAGCCGCCGTCGTTTCTGGCGGGGCGACATGACCGACGACAAGCGTTCCGCCTACCAGACCCTCTACACCTGTCTTGAGACCCTCTCGCGTCTCATGGCACCCATCGCCCCCTTCTTTGCCGAGCGGCTCTTCCTCGACCTCAACAGCGTCACCCGCCGCCACGCCGTTGCCTCCGTCCACCATGCCCCCTTCCCCGAAGTCTGCGAAAGCCTCATCGACCGCGACCTCGAACAGCGCATGCGTTTGGCCCAGCGCATCAGCTCCCTCACTCTTGCCCTGCGCAAGCGCCACAATCTGCGTGTCCGCCAGCCCCTTCAGCGCATCGTCCTGCCTGCCGCCGACAGCCGTTTCCGCGCCCAGGTCCAGGCCGTCCAACCCCTCATCCTTAGCGAAGTCAACGTCAAAGAGCTCCAGTTCCTCGACCCCGACGACCAGATGCTCGTCAAGCGCATCAAACCCAACTTCAAGACCCTCGGGCCGCGCTACGGCAAAAACATGAAATCCATCGCCGCCGCCGTCGAATCCTTCACCCGGCAGCAGATTGCCGCCCTCGAAACCACCGGCCGCTGCCTCCTCACCGTCGACGGCCAGCCCGTCGAGCTCACCCTTGCCGACGTCGACATCACCACCCAGGACATCCCCGGCTGGGTCGTCGCCAACGAAGGCGCCCTCACCGTCGCCCTCGACATCACCCTCACCGACAGCCTGCGCCACGAAGGCCTCGCCCGCGAGCTCGTCAACCGCATCCAGAACCTCCGTAAAAGCGGTCTCCCTGCCGCCGAAGGTCACGATGCCGTCACCTTCGACGTCACCGACCGCATCCTGCTCACCCTCACCTCCAGTCCTGCCGACGACGCCATCCGTGCCTACCGCGACTACATCTGTTCCGAGACCCTCTGCACCGGTCTCACCCTCCTTCCTCCCGGCGCCCTCCTTGCCGACCCGTTGGCACAGACCGTCGAACTCACCGAAAACCTCACCCTCACCCTTGCCCTCACCAAGGTTCCGGTCGAATAGTCCCCCGTCAAGACCCACACCCCCTGCAGTCCGGTGAAAGCCCCTGCAGTCCTCACACACACTCAAACAACAACCTAAATCCGCCCACATTGAAAAAGACCAAAATTGTCACCAGTATCGGTCCTGCCAGCTACAACCCCGACATCTTCGAACGCATGGTGGTGGCCGGCGCCAACGTCGCGCGCATCAACTTCTCCCATGCCACCGACGAAGAAAAACAAAAAGCCGTCGCCGCCGTCCGTGAGGTACGCCGGCGCACCGGCCGCACCATCGGCATCATGTACGACACCAAAGGCCCCGAGTTGCGCAACGGCGCCATGCGTCCGGGCGGCGCCCTTCTCTGCGAAGGACGCACCGTCCGTATCGTCCGTACCCCCGTCGAAGGCGACGCCGAGCACTTCTCGCTCAACCACCCCCAGGTCCTCGACAACCTGCGTCCCGGCCACCGCATCCTCCTCGAAAACGGGCTCATGGAACTCAGCGTCGTCAGCTGTGAACCCGACGGGGTCACCTGTCGTGTCGACAAAGGCGGCAACCTCGAAAGCCGCAAAAGCGTCAGTGTTCCCGGTGTGCCCTTAGGCATCCCCTTCCTCTCCGACGCCGACCGTGCCGACATCATCTACGCCTGCAGCCACGACGGCGACATCCTCGCCTGCTCCTTCGTCTCCTCTGCCGACGACGTGCGACAGGTGCGACAGCTCCTTGCCGAGCAGGGTCGTTCCGACATGCGAGTCATCGCCAAAATCGAGAGTCAGACCGGCATCGCCAACCTCGACAGCATCGTCCTCGAATCCGACGGCCTCATGGTCGCCCGTGGCGACCTCGGTGTCGAAGCCCCCATGGAAGACCTTCCCGTCTACCAGAAACGCATCGTCCGCACCTGCCGTCAGCACAACAAAGTCTGCATCATCGCCACCGAGATGCTTGAAAGCATGAAACACAACTCCCGTCCCACCCGCGCCGAAGTCACCGACATCGCCAACGCCGTCTACCTCGGCGCCGACGCCGTCATGCTCTCCGGCGAGACCACCACCGGCCAATACCCCGTCGAAGCCGTCGCCTACATGGCACGCATCTGCGAACACATCGAAAACTCCCACGAATACGCCAACGTCTTCGCCAAAGGCAAAGCCACCACCATCGCCGAGTCCATGTGCTACAACGTTGCCGCCTCCGCCAACGAGCTTCGGGCCAAAGTCATCATGGTCCCCACCAAACGCGGAGTCAGCGCCCGTCTGCTCAGCAACCTCGAGCCCAGCTGTCCCATCATGGTCCTCACCGAAGACGAGCACGTCGAGCGGGGGCTCTCCCTCAACTACGGCGTCTACACCCTCCTCGTCGACAGCCTCGGTTCCACCGACACCGTTCTTGAGCAGAGCCGTCGTGTCGCCGTCGAGTGGCTCAGTCTCCAGCCCGGCGACATCATCATCACCTGCGGCGGCTTCCACAACCGTCCCACCCCTGGCGAAAGCAACTTCATGACCATCGAGACCGTCTGACCCTCACCGGGCCTTGTACACCACCTCTTAACAAAACCGTTCCCGTGTTAACCTCCATCCAAACCCTCGCCGCCCGTTTCGCCCCCGACATCGTCGAGTGGCGCCGCTGGCTCCACCGCCACCCCGAGCTCTCGCAGCAAGAGCACCGCACCATGGCCTACGTCGCCGACCGCCTGCGCGACATGGGCTTGCAGCCCCGCACCGGTGTCGGTGGCACCGGATGCATGGCCCTCCTCCGCGGCGGTGTCGACCCCGACAGCCGCTGCGTCGCCCTGCGAGCCGACTACGACGCCCTGCCCCTCACCGAGGCCACCGGTCTGCCCTACGCCTCCGAGACCCCCGGTGTCATGCACGCCTGCGGTCACGACATGCACACCGCCTCCCTCCTTGGCGCCGCCCGCATCCTCGTCGAATTGCAGCCGCGGCTCCGCGGCACCGTCATGCTCATCTTCGAGCCCTCCGAAGAGATGTATCCCGGCGGTGCCCGCATGATGATGGACGACGGCCTCTTCGACCGCCTCACACCCGACGAAATCTACTCCTTCCACTGCCTGCCCGAGATGGACTACGGCTACGTCGGCATGCGCAAAGGCAAATACATGGCCTCCACCGACGAGCTCTACTGGACCGTTCGGGGTAGGGGAGGGCATGGTGCCACCCCCCACCTCAGCGTCGACCCCATCCTCATCGCCAGCCACATCGTCGTCGCCCTCCAGCAGCTTGTCTCGCGCAACGCCTCCCCCCTCATGCCCACCACCCTCTCCTTCGGCAAAATCAACGGCAACGGGCGCACCAACATCATCCCCGACGAAGTGAAAATGGAAGGCATCATCCGCACCTTCGACGAACAGTGGCGCCACCAGTGCCACGACCTCATCCGTCGCATCAGCTGCGGCCTGGCCGAAAGCATGGGTGGCAGTTGCGACCTCTACATCGACCCCGGCTACCCCTACCTCTTCAACGACGACCGTTGCACCCAGCGGGTCCACGACAATGCCGTCGCCTACCTTGGTGCCGACCGTGTCCAATGGCTTGACATGCGTATGACCGCCGAAGACTTCGCCTTCTTCGCCCAGAAAATCCCGGCCTGCTACTTCCGTGTCGGAGTCCACACCCCCGGCACCCCCTACAGCAACCTTCACCGCCCCGACCTCCTCATCGACGAACGCAGCCTCCAGCTTGCCGCCGGTCTCGTGGCCTACAACGCCGCGCAAGCCCTCGCCTCGCCCCTGCACGACAAATAATCCCGGCCTCCGTGCTTCCGCACAGAGCCCCTTTCCAAAAAAGAAACACACAAAACCCATGATAGCAATCCTTGGCAGTGGCAGTTGGGCCACCGAAATCGTACACCTCCTCATGCGCCAGAGCAGTCGTCGCATCTACTGGTGGGTCCGCGACCCCGAGAAAGCCGCCGACCTCCGTGAAGGCCACCGTCGGCTCACCGTCTCCTGCGACATCCGTGCCGTCGTCGAACCCTGCGACGACATCCTCGTCGTCATCCCCTCCGCCTTCCTGATCTCCGCCGCCGCCCCCCTGCAGCCTGCCGACATCGACGGCAAAAACATCATCTCCGCCGTCAAAGGCTTCATTCCCCAGGAATGCCACACCGTCACCCGTATGCTCAGCGACCGCTACGGCGTCAGCGACAGCCGTCTCTGCGTCCTCAGCGGTCCCTCCCACGCCGAAGAAGTGGCGCGGGGCTGCCTCACCTACCTCACCGTCGCCACCTCCAACCTCCAGCTCTCCGAGCACATCCGCGACCTTTTCGACAGCGACATCCTCAGCACCGTCTACAGCGACGATATGCGTGGTGTCGAAGTCGCCGCCGCCCTCAAAAACATCTACGCCATCGTCGCCGGCATCGGCTTCTCCTTAGGCTACGGCGACAACCTCATCGGCGTTCTCCTTGCTGCCGTCCTGCGCGAGATGGGGCGCTTCATCAGCGCCTACACCGCCGACGGGCGCCAGCGCGACATGAGCAACTACATCTACCTCAGCGACCTCCTTGCCACCTGCTACTCCCAACACAGCCGCAACCGCACCTTCGGCGAGCTCGTCGGCCGGGGCTACAGCCCCAAAGAGGCGCGTCTCATGCAGAAAATGGTTGCCGAAGGCTACTACGCCAGCCAGAGCGTCGAACACCTCTGTCGCCAGCTCGGCGTCGAAATGCCCATCGCCCAGGCCCTCTACCGCATCCTCTACCAAGGCAACAGTGCCCGTCGCGAATTCCACCGTCTGGTCCACAACCTCGCCTGACCCACCTCCCTTCAAACCCCAACCCCATGCTCCTTCCCTACACCGACACCGATATCCAGCCCGCCCTGTTGCGGCTCCTCGACAACCCCGTCGCAGAGCCCCTCATCCGGCGCTACCACCCCGACCGTGCCGCCCTGCGGGCGCTCATACCCGGTCTCCACACCGTCGCCGACGTCCAGCGCCGGCTCATGCTGCCCTGCGTCGAAGACCTCATCGCCACCACCATGAGCCGCTTCACCTACACCCTCTCCCCGCATCTCGATCCCGGCCGTCACTACCTCTTCTTAGCCAACCATCGCGACATCGTCTTCGACGCCATGCTCCTCGACTACGCCCTGGCCCGGTCCGGCCACGACACCCCCTACGTCCTCTTCGGCTCCAACCTCCTCAGTGTCCCCCTCATGGCCGACGTCGGCCGGCTCAACAAACTTGTCAGCGTGCCGCGCGGCGGCACCCCGCGCGACTTCTACCGTTCCCTTTCCGCCACCTCCGACTTCATCCGCCGCGCCCTCACCTTCGAGCGCCAGTCCGTCTGGGTGGCGCAACGCAACGGGCGCACCAAAGACGGCCTCGACCGTACCGACCCCGCCATCGTCAAGATGCTTGCCCTCTCCGCGCCGCGCGGTGTCACCCTTGCCGAGGCCCTGGCCCCGCTATGCATCGTTCCTGTCGCCATCTCCTACGAGTGGGAGCCCTGCGACCTCCTCAAAGTCCGCGAAACCTGTGCTCCGCAGCCCTACGTCAAAGCCCCTGGCGACGACACCCGTAGCGTTGTCACCGGTCTCACCCAGCCCAAAGGCCACGTCCACCTCTCCGTTGCCGACCCCCTCACCCCCGCCGACCTTGCCGCCTGCCATGACGACCCGCGCCAGGTCGCCCTGCTCCTCGACCGCCGCATCCACGCCGCCTACCGCCTCCATCCCACCAACCTCCGCCCCGAACTCCTCCACCGGCGTCTGGCCCGCCTCGACACCGAAAAAGAAAAACAAGCCCTCCTCGCCCTCTACGCCAACCCCGCCCGCTCCGTCGTCCCGTCGGAACCCTGAGAAGCCGCCGCCGTCCGTGCTGTTCCCTCTTCCCGTCCCGCACAAACCACCGTCACCCTGGATCCCAACCCCGCCAATCATCCCATGCCCTCTCCGCACGATTTCGAGACCCGTTCCATCCCGCGCCTGCTCTGGGCTTACGCCATGCCTGCCATCGTCGGGCAGCTCATCTCCTCCATCTACAACATCGCCGACCGTGTCATCCTGGGCCAATACGTCGGTCCCATGGCCATCGCCGGCTTAGCCATCACACTGCCCGTCATGAACATCATCCACGCCTTCGGCTCCCTCGTCGGTGCCGGTTCGTCGGCGCGTATGAGCATCGTTCTCGGGCGCAAAGACCTCCCCTGGGCCGAAAAAATCCTCGGCAACAGCATGCTCCTCACCTTCTTCTTCGGCTTCTTCTTCGTCGCTGGCGGCTACCTCTTCATGAATCCCCTTCTCTCCGCCTTCGGAGCCTCGCCCGACACCATCGCCTACGCCCGCCAGTACATGAACATCGTCCTTCCCGGTATGTTCCTCACCACCCTCACCTTCAACCTCACCGGCCTCATCCGTGCCTCCGGCCATCCCACCAAATCCATGTGGATTCTCGTCGGAGGCGCCCTCCTCAACATCCTCCTCGACCTCCTCTTCATCCCCCTGCTCCACCTCGGCATCGCCGGTGCCGCCTGGGCCACCACCGTCTCCATGACCGTCGCCGCCCTCTTCTCCGTCCTCCACTTCATCCCCTCCGGCGGCTTCCGTTGCTTCCGCAAGTCCGGCGACCCTTCCCGGCAGCCGACCGTCCTCTTCCGTCGCCACGCCTGGGTGCCGCGCCCCTACATCATCCGCAACATCCTGGCCATCGGCGTCAGCCCCTTCCTCATGAACCTTGCCGCCTCCGGTGTCGCCGTCGTCATCAACCGCCAGCTCCTCCGCTACGGTGGTGACCTTGCCGTCGGCACCTACGGCATCATCAACTCCGCCAGCCTCATCGTCTTCCTCCTCATGATGGGCATCTGCCAGGGCATGCAGCCCATCGCTGGCTACAACTACGGTGCCGGCCACACCCACCGCCTGCGCCAAGTCTACCGCCTCACCATGGCCGTCTGCCTTCTCACCGGTCTGCTCGGCACCTTGGCCTGCTGCTGCTTCCCGCGCCTCATCCTGCGCTGCTTCACCACCGACGCCACCCTCATCTCCATCGGCATCCCCGCCATGCGCTACCTCACCGTCATGTTCCCCCTCATCGCCTTCACCGTCATCAACTCCCAGTTCTTCCAATCCATCGACAAACCCTGGATAGCCATCGTCACCAGCCTCTCGCGCCAGGTGCTCTTTCTCGTTCCCATGATGTTCCTCGTCCCCCTGCTCTTTGTCCGTTCCGGTGCCGACGGCCTCACCGGAGTCTGGTTCAGCTGCACCCTCAGCGACATCTTCGGCGCCCTCCTCTCCGCCATCCTCTTCTACAGCCAGCGGGCCGTCTTCCGTCCTGGCTACGTCGCCCCCGATCGGGGCCCCCGCAAAAGCCACACCCCTTCCGGCACCGCTGCCGCGCTGACGCTCGCCCTGCTCCTCACCCTCGCCGCCCCTGCAAAAGGACAGGTGGGTCAGATGGGTTCAATGGGTCCAACGGCTCCCGTCAGTTCCATCGTCTCCACCGTGCCTGTCGACACCGTCACACATGCTCCCCGCATTGGCCTCGTTTTGGGCGGAGGAGGCGCCAAAGGAGCCTCCCACATCGGGGTCCTGCGCTACCTCGAAGACCACGGCATCCCCGTCCACTGCGTCGTCGGCACCAGCATGGGCGCCATCATCGGCGGCTTCTACGCCCTTGGCTACAATGCCCGCCAGCTCGACACCATCATCTCCCGTATCGACTGGTCCTACTACCTCTCCGGCAGCGTCGGTCGGGCCTACCTTCCCTCCTCCAGCCGTCAGCGCACCGACCGCCTGCTCTTCACCGTTCCCTTCTCCTTCCGTAGCCCCGACAGCGTCGGTTCCACCCTGCCCAGCTCCTTCGTCGGCGGCTCCAACCTCACCAACCTCTTCGCCAACCTCAGCGTCGGCTACACCGACAGCTGCTCCTTCGACAGTCTCCCCATCCCCTTTGCCTGCGTCGCCACCGACCTCCGCACCGGCGGCGAGGTCGTGCTTCGTTCCGGCTGTCTGCCCATGGCCATCCGTGCCAGCATGGCCATTCCCGGAGTCTTCGCCCCCGTCGTTCTCGACACCCTCCTCTTGGCCGACGGCGGCATGGTCAACAACTTCCCTGCCGACATCTGCCGGGCCATGGGTGCCGACATCGTCATCGGTGTCGAAGTCGGCGACGAACTCGTCGCCGACCCTTCGCGGCTGCGCACCCTGCCCCAGCTCGTCAGCCAGCTCATGAGCATCGTCGTCTCCGCAAAAACCTCCTCCAACCGTCAGCTCTGCGACATCTACATCCGTCCCGACATCAGCGGCTACCACATCCTCTCCTTCAACCCTGCCGCTGTCGACACCCTCGTCCGCCGTGGCTACGAAGCCGCCGTCCTTGCCTTCGCCGGTCGTCCCGCCCCTGCCCATCCTGCCGGCGGCCGCTCCCGCCGGCGTGCCGTCAACCTCTACGCCGACACCATCCTCCTCTCCTCCGTCAACCTCATTGGCGCCCCCGTCTCCGAGCAGCCGTGGCTGTTGCGCAAAACCGGTCTCGACAAAGGGCTTCCCGTCACCGCCGCCGACCTCGACCGCGCCGTCGAAATCCTCACCGCCACCGGAGCCTGGCGCGACATCACCTATCGGGTCCATCGCACCGGCCTTCGTGGCGACACCCTCGCCGTCCTTGGCCTGCCCAACCGCTACGACACCTACCGGCTCGACATCAGCCTCCAGCCCGAGGCGCCCCACACCTTCGGTCTCGGCTTCCGCTACGACAGCGAAGAGAGCGCCTCCATACTCCTCGACCTGGGCCTGCGCCGCAACCGTTTTGCCGGTGCCAAGCTCGACCTTCGGGCCCGTCTCAGCTACAATCCGCGTCTCTACGCCGCCGGCTCCCTCAGCGGCTTCGCCCTCGGCAACCTCAACCTCGACTACCGCTACGGCCGTACCGACTACACCCTCACACAGCCCTCCGGCCTGCAGCAGCACATCGACTACGACGACCACCGTTTCCGTCTCTACCTCAGCGACTACAGCCTCCTGCGCTTCTCCCTCTCGGGAGGCCTTTCCCACCGTCTCATACACTACCGTTCCCTGTTGGGCGACACCGCCGACCTCCCGTCGCATCACGACAACGGCACCCTCACCCTCTTTCTCCACGCCCGCTACGACAACCTCGACGCGCCGCTCCTCGCCACCCGTGGCAGCCTCGTCAGCCTTGCCGTCAGCCTCAACGCCGACACCGCCGCCGGCAGCTTGCCCTCTTTCCGCCACAGCCGTTGGGGCGACATCACCCTCCATGCCGCCACCCACCTCACCCCCGGCGGCGGTCCCGTCACCCTCGTGCCCGCCCTTGCCATGCGCTGGCTCGTCACCTCCGACACCCCCCACCGGTCCCACCGCAACCTCGTCGGCGGTGTCATGCCGGGACGCTACGTCGACCATCAGCTTCCCTTTCTCGGCCTCCTTGCCCCCCACGTCGTCGGCGACGCCGCCCTCATCCTGCGCTGCGACCTTCGCCTGCGTCTGGGGCGCCACCACCTCTCCCTCATCGGCAACTACCTCTACCACACCCCCGACCTCGAACACTTCATGCGTTTCGACCCCTCCGACCTCCGTGGCCAGACCGGTGCCGCTCTGCGCTACGCCTACACCACCCGCTTCGGTCCCGTCAGCCTCGACCTCGCCGCCTCCACCCTCCATCCGACCCCCCAACTCTACCTCTCCTTCGGCCACAACTTCTGACACCCCTCCGCACCACCACCATCCTCCGCCACTCCTTTCCGACACCGTACCCCTCCATGATACCCAACACCTTCGGCCTTCCGGCCACCGCCGACCGCTACATCGAAATCGACAGCCTCGCCGCCCTGCGGGCCCTCTTCGAGGGGTCGCAGCCCCCTGCGCCCGGCCGCTGCTACATCGTCGGCGCCGCCAGCAACATCATCTTCACCCGCCACTACCCCGGCACCATCCTCCGTCTCACCACCCGGGGCGTCACCGCCGTCCCCGACACCCCTGACACCCTTCTCGTCACCGCCGCCGCCGGCGAAACCTGGGACTCCTTCGTGCGCCACTGCGTCGCCCGGGGCTGGTATGGCCTCGAAAACCTCGTCGCCATTCCCGGCACCGTCGGTGCCGCTCCCGTCCAGAATGTCGGTGCCTATGGCCGCGAAGCCGCCGACGTCATCCACAGCGTCCGTGTCTACGACACCTGCCGCCACACCCTGCACACCTTCAGTGCCGACGCCTGTGCCTTCGCCTACCGCGACTCTCGCTTCAAGCGCCAACCCGGCCGCCACATCGTCCTCAGCGTCACCTTCCGTCTCTCCACCCGTTTCGCTCCCTGCCTCCACTACCAGGCCCTCCGTCAGCACCTCAACCTCGACCGCCCCGACGCATCCGCCGCCACCCTCACCCCCGGGCAGCTCCTCGATGCTCTCACCGAGCTGCGTTGGAGCAAGCTTCCGCGTCCCGAAGAGATCGGCAGTGCCGGCAGCTTCTTCAAAAACCCCGTGGTAGGGGAGGGCGACTACCTCCGCCTCCGTGCCGCCCATCCCGACCTGGTGGCCTACCCCCTGCTCCCGCCGTCCCCTCCCGCCGTCCCCTCCTCCGACAACACTTCGTCCCCCTCCACCTTGGCGCCATCGGCCTACAAACTCTCCGCCGGCTGGCTCATCGAACATGCCGGCTGGAAAGGACGCACCCTTGGCCGCTGCGGTGTCTACGAGCGCCAGGCCCTCGTCCTCGTCAACAGAGGAGGCTGCACCGGCCCCGAAGTCCAGGCCCTCTCCGATGCCATAATAAAAGATATATACAATAAATATCACGTGACCCTCCAACCCGAAGCCATATTCCTCTAACCAACCCTCAACAAGCCTGATCGGTCCCCGTTAACCCGTCAATCCCCAAACAAATACCCTTACACATGAACCCTGAACCCTTCTGGGCATGGTTCCAGTCCCATGCCGAATCCCTCACCATGATCGGCGACCTCGACGACCGTTGCCGTGCCGGCCTTCTCGACGAGCTGCAGCGTCAGCTCACCGCCTACTGCGACGGTCTCACCTGCGAGGTCAGCGACCCCGGTCCCAACGGCCGCACCCTCACCGTCAGCGCCGAAGGCGACATCGAGCTCTTCCGTGCTGTCGTCGCCCTCGTCGAGGCAGCGCCCGACCTCGATTGGTGGGACATTGTCGCCTTCCGTCAGCCGCAGGGCACTGCCCTCACCGTCCGTTTCGACCGCTTGCGCTTCGCCACCGCCCGCATGTGGTTCCAGCAGCTCGAGTGCGCCGACCGCCCCGACCTGATCGGCCTGCGTGTCACCCTCCCCGCCGACCTTCCGCCCGACGCCGCTTCCGACGACGTCGAAGTCGGCGTCTACGTCACCCTCGAGGCCCTCATCGGCGAGGTCGACTGCGCCACCCTCTTAGGCTACGTCGAGACCTGCCCGCTGCCCGCCGAGCCGCTCAAAAGCGGCTTTCAGCCCCTCGACGACCTCCCCGCCCTCGTCGCCTGGTGGAAAGAAAAATAACAGACGCCACGTCAGCCGTTGTGTTGTTTCGAACAACTCCGTGACGTTCATTTCGTCCGTTTCTGTTCTTTCTACAATATAAATCAACTTAAATAAGCATCCTGTTAACCCTCATTCGCAGCTGTTTACGCTTGCGGACGAGGTTATTTTTTCTTAAACATTTTTAATTTAAATATTTTTTTCATATCTTTGCCGAACCTATAGTAGGTGAAAATCCCAAGATAACTTGTTCTTTTACTTCAGAGTCTCCATTCAGTCTTTCGCCAACCGTATTTTGTCATTTGTGTTTCGTCATTCGTAAATCGCCATCAGCAATGTTTAACCTAAAAAACAAGTATCATGAGAAAACACCTACAATGGATGTTGTTGCTCGCGGCCTTTGTCATACCGTGGGCAACCTATGCGCAAACCACCGTCTACACCTGCGACTTCGAATCCGGCAGTGACGGTTGGACCTTCGTCAACGGCGCCACCGGTTGGCATATCGGGAGCGCCGTCGCCCACGGCGGTTCCAAATCCATGTACACCAGCACCGACAACGGCGTCACCGCCGGCTACGGCAACGCCCAGGTCGTCTACGCCTACCGCGAGATGACCATTCCTGCCGGTGCCAGCGTCTCGCTCACATTCGACTGGTTGTGCCAGGGAGAAAAGTCAAGCTCCGGCACCGTTTACGACTACATGCGTGTCTGCCTTGCTCCTGCCGGTGCCACGCTGACCGCCGGCGCCTTGGTGTCCGGGCTGACCGCCACCTCGGTGCCTTCCGGCTGGTACGCCCTCGACGGCGGATCCGCGCTTGTCGACCAGACCGCCTGGAGCGCCTCCTCCGTTTCAAACGTCACCCTCACTGCCGGCGGCACCTACCGGCTGCTCTTCGTTTTCAGGTCGGACAACTCGGGCAACTACGGCGCCCCCGCTGTCGACAACATCGTCTTCACCCTCCACATCCCCACCTGCCTGCCGCCCAGCGGCCTGACCATTGCGCCGACCGGCCGCACGGCGCTCTTCAGCTGGGACGCTTCAGCCACGGCTGTCGAGTCCTACCAGTGGCTCTACACCGTCGCCGGCACCATACCCTCCGAGAGTGACTGGGCGGCAGCTGCCGCCACCACCGGCACCTCGGTCACCATCTCTGGCCTGCAGAGCATCTCCTCCTACACCGCCTGGGTGCGTTCGCGCTGCTCCGCCGACGACCATTCCGACACCGTCTCCATCTCCTTCACGACCGACTGCGGCTACCTCCCCATTCCCTACACCAATGACTTCGAGTCCGAAACCACCGGAGGCCTGAACAATGTCGGCGTCCCTCCCGCCCGTTGCTGGAGCCGCTACAACGACGGCACCTCCGGCAAAGGTTATCCCTACACCACCACAGGGGCGTCCAATGCACATTCCGGTAGCAAATATCTATACTTTTACTTTTCGACGACAGCCGGCTATCCCGACAACGAGATAGCCATCCTGCCTCCGGTCGACCCGGGTGTCAACCCGCTCAGCAGCCTGCTGCTCTCCTTCTATGCGCGGCAGAGCAGCGCGACGGTCGCGATGGCCGTCGAGGTGGGCACCATGAGCGACACCTCCGACCTCAACACCTTCACGCTCCTCCAGCGCGTCAACCTCACCAATAGCTACGACATCGAGCCCTTCGAGGTGTCGCTTTCCGACGCTCCTGCCGGCGATGTTCACCTGGCGTTGCGTGTGCGGCGGCCGGAGTCGGGATCCAGTTCTGTCTACATCGACGATCTCACCCTTGAGACCTACCCCACCTGCTTCCGTCCCCGTTATTTAGAGCTCGTCGACCTCACCGACGTCAGCGCCCGTATTGCCTGGCAGCCCGGTGGCGAGACCGACAGCCAATGGCAGATCTCCTACAAAGCCCGTGGCGATGCCGACTGGACCGTCCTGCCGACCCCCTTCGGCTCCAACCCCTACACCCTCCGCGACCTCAACCCCAACACCACTTACAGCGTGCGTGTGCGCACCTGCTGCGATGTCGGCGACCATAGCGCCTGGAGCACCGCCCTCACCTTCACCACCGAGTGCACCGCCGTCACCGTCACCGACGACAACCCCTACACCTACGGCTTCGAGACCGCCGGCGAGTTCGGCTGCTGGCGGGCGCTGAACAGTGCCGCGCGCTATCAAAACTCATCCTCCACCCGCTACTCCTACGAAGGCGACTGGTGTCTGCGCTTCTACAGCACTCAGCCCGACATCGTGCTCCTGCCCGTCTTCTCCGAGGTCAGCACCCTCCAGCTCGACTTCTACACCCGGCCGGGCGGCACAAGCGTCTCCTACGGTTCGCTCGACGTCGGCTATCTTGCCAATGCCGCCGACACCTCCACCTTTGTAGCGATGAAGACGCTGACCTCCACCGAGCTCAGCTCCACTGTCTACACCGCCGTACACGTCAACTTAGCCACCGTCCCCGACGGTGTACGTCTGGCCTTACGCCGCAATTCAAGGAACACCACCTCCCTCGCTTGGTACGTAGACAACATCGTGGTCAGCCCGTTGCCCTCCTGTGTCGCCCCCGAAGCCATCGTCGTCACCGACGTCTCCGCCACCGCGGCCTCCGTCGGCTGGACCGTCGGCCTTGCCGCCGACGACACCTGGGAGGTCTCCTACAGCGCCGACGGCGAGACATGGCTCACCACCGGCCCCGTCAACGACAACCCCGCCACCGTCACCGCCCTCACCCCCAACACCGAATATCAGGTGCGCGTGCGCACCCGCTGCAACGGCGGTGCCGACATGAGCGACTGGAGCGCCGCGGCCACCTTCCGCACCAAGTGCGAAGCCATCACCGTCACCCTTGCCGACCCCTACGTCGAAGGCTTTGAAAACGGATTTCCCGATTGTTGGGACGTCCTCAACGGCAACGTCACCGTCAAGACTTCCGGCAACGGCCTTCACACCGGCAGCGGCTACCTTGATTTCCGTGGCGCCAAGCCCAACGCCGTGGCGCTTCCCGCCTTTGCCGACGGGTCCCACATGGGGCTGCAGCTCATCTTCTGGACACGTCCGGAAAACTTCACCAACAACTCCTGCGGCACATTCCGTGTGGGCTACATGACCGACCTTGCCGACACCAGCACCTTCGTCGAATTGGATTCGTGGGCCTACAACACCTTCACCGCCTACGACAAGAAGATCGTCCCGTTGACCGCCGTGCCCGACGGAGCCCGTGTCGTCATGGCGCAGACAGACAACGCCACCAATTTCTATTGGTATGTCGACGATGTCGAAGTCATCTCCATTCCCTCCTGCGAGACCCCCGTCGGGCTGACCGTCGACGACATGGCCGCCGAGTCCGTCAGCCTCAGCTGGACCGACTGCAACGAGACCGCGCCCGCCTCGTGGACCGTGGCCTACGGTCCCGCTGCCGCCTTCGACCTTGCCGACGCGGCCACCTACTTCACCTACACCGCCACCTCATCCGCGGCCGAAGTCCCCAACCTCGACAGCTACACCGCCTACAAATTCGCCGTCCGGGCCAACTGCAGCCCGTCCGACGCGAGCGCCTGGAGCCTGCCCGTCTTCGACGCCACCCTGCCCGACTGCGGCGCGATGACCTCCCGCCGTTTCAGCGTCGGCGGAGGTACCTCCAATTCCAGTACATATCCGTTTTATACCCCTAACAACACCACCTACACCTACGGTGGCTCATGGATGCTCTTCAGCGCCGACGATCTCGCCTCCTTCGAACTCTACGAAGGCTACCTGCACGGTGTCGCTCTGTCGTATGACTGCGCCGTCGACCTCACCATCCCCGTCAACATCTACATAACCAACAGCGCCAAGACCGTCTACTCCGCTTCCGACACCGCGGCCCGTTCCGCCATGACCTTGGTCTACAGCGGCAATGTCACCTTCCGTGCCGGCGAACCATGGACCGAGTTGCCGTTCACCGAGCCTTTCGCCTACACCGGTGGAGGCCTCGAGCTCTGCGTGGTGCGCACCGCGCTGTTCAATCCCGTTTCACCCGCTCGTTCCTTCCGCTACACCAACGCCCCCTCCACACGCACCGTCTACCGCTACGGTGCCACCGAGGCGATGAGCGGCGGTGGCAGCACCTCCTCGTCCCGTCCCAACGTCCGTTTCTCCATGTGCGTCGACGAGCCCCGCTGCCTGGCTCCCCTCAATTTGGCCGCCGGGGTGCCGACCACCTCGTCGAACGTCCTCACCTGGACCAACCGTAGCGGAGCCACATCCTGGCAGTTGCGCTACGGCGACGTGACACTCGACCTCGGTGCCGACGATGTCACCCTTGGTACCGTCGACCCCGACTCCGTCCGCTACACCCTCTCCGGCCTTGCCACCGGCACCGCCTACAGCGTCGACCTGCGCAGCATCTGCGGCGAGGGCGACACCAGCGCGTGGACCTCCGCCATCGGCGTTGTCACCCTGTGCAATCCCGTCACCGTTTTTCCCGTCACCTACGGTTTCGAGACCTCCGAGGGCTTCCCTGCCGGTGTCTCCGCCGCCGCCGCCGCGCCGACCGTCAACAACCTCGGCAACTGCTGGCGCAACGAGCGTACCCTGGGCACGGCGACCACCTCCGGTCGCCTGTGGACGACGAACTCCGCCACATCCTACGTCCGTTCCGGTGGCAAACAGTCCCTGATGTTGCCCGACAAGGGTGTTTCCGGCAGCCTGCACAAGACCGTGCTGACCTTCCCGCCCATGCAGTTCACCTCCACTGACAACGGCTACGTCATCTCCTTCTGGATATACCGCGGCACCGCCGCTGCCGCCACCGTCACCAACTACGAAGGCTTCCGTGTCTACCTGAGCAACACCGCCGCCATCGATGCCGACGCCCTTGACTTGGGCTTCTTCTCGCGCTACTACAACGTGCCCTGCCCCGACATCCAAAGCACCGGAGGCTGGTACCGGTACAAACTGCCCGTCAGGCCCTCCGACATGACCGGTACCGTCTATCTTATCTTCGAAGGACACAGCTACTTTAGCAGTTCCACCTACGTCGACGACGTCGCCATCGAGGAGGCCCCCTCCTGCATGCCGCTCACGGCCTTCGACACCGTCGGCGCTCCCGCCAGCGACCGCGTCACGCTCACCTGGCGGGAATACGACTCCGACCGTCCGCTGCAATACCTCGTTGAATATGCCGCCGCCGGTGCCGGCCGCCCCGACACCCTGCGTGTCCCGTGTTCCGCCGTCACCGACGATGCGGCCACCAACACCATCGGCTACACCCTTCAGGGGCTGTCGGTCAGCACGGCCTACACCGTGCGTGTCGCCGCCGTATGCAGCGTGGGCGACACCAGCGAGTGGACCTCCGCCCTCAGCTTCCGCACCGCCTGCGGTGCCTTCAGTCTGCCCTACAGCACCGGCTTCGAAACCGCCGACCACAACAGCGCCACCCTGCTGCCCTTCTGCTGGCAGCGTCTCAACAGCGCCGACGAGGACTATCCCTCCACTCGCCGCGGCAACGCCCGTGGCGGCGCCTACAGCTTGCAGTTCAACACCTCTGCCGTCTCCGCCACCACCCAGCTGGCCGTGCTGCCGCAGACAGACATCGTCGCCAGTCCCATGAGCGGCAACCGTTTAGTCCTCTATGTCAAAGCCGAAAACCCCCTTGATTCGGCGCTCTCCGTCGGCACCATGACCGATCCGTCCGACGCCGCCACCTTCGTAGCCGACACCCACCTCACCCTCACCGCCGCCTACACCAAATTCAAGATAAACCTCAGCGGTGCCGGTGCCTACGCAGCCCTCCGTGGCAACCGCAACAGTTCCGCCTCCTCCGTCGGCGTCTACGTCGACGACGTCACCCTCGAGCGCCAGCCCCTTTGCGACCAGCCCGAAGGCTTCGCCCGCGCCGGCGCCGTCACCTCTTCCGCCGCCCTTCCGCTCGCCTGGATTGATGGCGAAGCCTCTGAGTGGCAGTTAGAACGCACCTACGCCGTCGGCGACACAACCGTCCGCGACACCGTCTCCGTCATCGGTGCCGTCCGCGGCACCGTCGACGCCGACTCCGTCTACTACACCCTCTCCGGTTTGGAGTCCTACACCACCTACAGCCTGCGCCTGCGTGCCGTCTGCGGCGAAGGGCAATACAGCGCCTGGGCCGACGCCACCGTCAGCGCCCGCACGCTGAACGCCGCCG